>ATWC01000003.1 GCA_000421045.1 Lachnospiraceae bacterium NK4A179 | reverse complement strand
CACATACTTGTTCAATAAATGCTGAAGCTATACCTTGGCCCCTATATTCAGGAGCTATTTCAAAACACACAATCGAGATTGTTTTTCCGCACATATTATCTCTGGCAAAATCCGGCACAAATCCTTTGTAACTATCAATATCGGCTGCATTACACCAGCCTATTGATATATCACCATCAAACGCCAGATATCCTCTTATATTACCTTTATCAAGCATCTCTACTGCATATTTTCTAATGGTTTCTTTTACTCCATTCGCTTGGAACTCACTAACCATTTGCTTTATAGTTTTTTCATCTTGATTCGGCGAAGTACAATAACAAGGTCCATTGGGATTATTATCAGAAAATGCTCGATTATCAAAAAAATCAAGGTAATCGTCTTTTAATTCTAAGGACAATTTCTTTATAGTCACGTTTTTCATAACAACCCCCTTTCCTCCGTTAAACTGTAAGTTATCTTTTCTTATAGGAGTAATCACACATATTGCTGCCAATTCTTTTGAGCAAGGCATTTGCTTCTTCCCTGGAATGAAGCATTATTATATCCTTATCCGAATATTTATTAAATAATTCAATTAAGACAGGCTTGTCCTCGGTCTCATAATTCTTCACTAGTTTTACCAATTCTGGATCCGGTTTATTATCTGTCCACGGAATATCTCTTCTTTCTTTGCCAACACGATCTATAATCCCTTGCAAGCATACTTCTACATCATAATCTAAAAAGAAAACAGTATCACACGCAGCAATTCGTTTTTCATAGGTCCTACTGTAATCACCATCTATAATCCAGTTATCACGATTAACAAGATCATCAAGCTTTCTATCAAATTCATCTCTTGAAATATGTGTTCTATTGGGTTTCCACCAGATATTATCCAAATGATAAAGCGGCAATTTCGTTATATTTTGAAGTTGTACGGCAAAAGTGCTCTTGCCACTGCCGGAGCAGCCGAGAACAATTATCTTTTTCATCCTATCTCCTTGATTATCCTGGAATATATCCCCCTATAAAGCCTCATGGATCAAATCATTTATGTGTATTTCAACGCTGTCCAGGCACGGAACAGAACAATTTTCCGAATTCAGTAAAAGAGGAAGTTCCGTACACCCCAGTACGACTGCTTCAATACCATATTGATCCCGCATTTTATCTATTATGCTTTGAAACTCTTTTAATGTGCTTTCCTTAACAATTCCCAGTTCCAACTCCTCAAAAATGCGTTTTGCCACAAGATTCCGATCATTTTCATCAGGAATAACTACTTCTATACCTGCGTTCTTGAAATCATTTTTCATATAATCCTGTTCCATTGTAAAAATGGTTCCAAGAAGAAGTATCTTTTTATATCCTTTATTCTCTACCTCTTTGCAGACCGCTTTAGGAATACTGATCAACGAAACACCAGTATCATTAACCAATTCTTCAAACACAATATGCATTGTCACAGCCGTCAAAGATATTACTTCTGCGCCTGCTTTTTCCAGACTATGTACTTTCTCGGAGAGATATTCCTTAAGAAGGTAATATTCCCCCGAAGAAACATAATCCCATGCTCTTCTGAAATCCACGCTCTCAATAATGATCTCCGGCATATGCTTTCCATCTGTGATCTTATCAATTCTGGAATTTAATTCTTTATAATACATAATTGTAGATTCAGGCCCGGTGCCTCCTACCAATCCTATTTTTTTCATATACGCTTTCTTCATCCTTTTAGAAAATCAATTCTTATTAAATCCTTTCCATTAGGATTCTCTTTTATGATGGTTTGATATACAACCTACTTAAGCGCCTCTCCAGCCTTAAAGGCATCACCGACCTTCTCACCCACACCGAAATACGCATTCCCAAACGGATCGAAACTGATGGGTTTTAACTTCTTAATGTCTACCACCCCGTCAGTAATCACGCTCTCGTCAGCAGATACATTTACGATCTCTCCGATGAGGATTCCTTCCTCGAAGCTCTTTACGTTACACTCCAACGCAAGCGGCAGCTCATCGATCAGCGGCGCATCAACAAATTCGCTCTTTGTAGCATGAAAGCCAGCCTTCTCAAATTTATCAGCCACCTTTCTTCCCGACTCTATCCCCACATAATCACAGGGAACGACCTGATCTTCAGTAGCCATGCTGACGGTAAAAGCCTTCCTGACTTTAAGATTATCAGTAGTCTTGTGCTCGGACAGGCTGATGGTGATCTCCTTAAAATCCGTTGTGATCCCCCATGCCGCATTCATTGCATTTGGCACACCGTTTTCATCATAAGTTCCGATGATAAGTACTGGTTGCGGATACATCAGGGGTTTTGCTCCAAAATTAACTCTGCTCATTTCTCTTCTCCTCTTCCATACTATAATGACTCATTTAGTATTCTTATGTTTTAATATACACCCCAATTACCGGTGCTTATATTTATATATATTCAAGCTATAATTCCGGATATTTTCTGATCGGATGCTGCAAATATTTTATAATGCGCAGTTCATCCTCAGCATCAGTTAAAGCATTATGCAATTCCATATTATTTCTTTCCCCAAGCATACAAAGAATATCTTCAACCTTATATCCGCTTTTCAGCCGTCCGGTTCCGAAGCATTCAGCTTCCTTTTCAACCGACTTTTTTTGCTAAACGATGTGGAAAAACTTATGCATATCTATTTTTCTGAACGAAAATGAAGAAGTGACAGTATCCCAATTGGCAGAAAATAAACACACCACGCAACAAGAGCAAGCCTTCCGCCGATTCCGTTACCACCAGAGGACATTCTCACGAACATTCCCGTAATTGGCATAAACGTACAACTAAAGAAAAACACTCCGTGTATCATCATTAGTGCTCTGAGCCACTTATCTATCTTGTTCTTAGGCTTCATTGATAGTCCTGTAAAGAAGGTAGAAAGCGCCATTACACCGTAGCCAAGCAGATCGTAGTTAAAAATAAGCCCAAACTTATCGAATTCTAATAGCTTTGACGCTTGTTCATTCAATTGTTCGTTATTTACCGTAGTCAGCTGTGAAAAATAAACAAGCATTATAAACGTACCATACACCGCCGCCAGAATCAAACCTATATTAGCAGCAACTTTGCGGTCACCTTCGCACTCGTTATTCAGCCCTGCCGTCATCATGATAAAACCTATCGGTAGGATAAGGCAGATAAAATAGCCACCCATAGAAAAATTGATCAGAAGAAATATTGCAAATAGAAATACTGTCACTGTTACGATTGCTGAACCAAGTTTAGAAATCATCTTGTTCATATCCATCAACTCTCTCCTATAAACACAATTTGTTTGTTTCATTTGGATTCATTATAGACTTGTGAAATTCTTCTTTGTAGTGAAAAAAGAAATTACTACAATATGACTAAAGTCATATTCTTTAGAAGTAAACAAAAAGAAGCTCATAAAAAGCTCCTTTAGTACCTGTTTATATATATTCCGATTTTATTTACCATCCATTTTTTAATTCCCTGTACTTTTCATCAGGAATCACGCCTATAACCTCATCTAGGCTTTCTTCTGAAATCTCCATTTTTGAGAGAATGACTTTAACCAATTCTTCACTATCAAAAGTGGCTTTTTTGCTTTTCTTACACTTATTTCCAATCACCCTAATAGACTCTACTATATTCTTTAACACCATGAGATACTGATGATCATAATCCGCCGAAATAAATTCAACATAAGGAATTGGTAAGCGAATGTCTGCATATCTCTTTTGATAATTAATGTATTTTCTCGGTTTTCCCCAGCCACGAATTAGATTTTCATCAGGATGACAATTTACAACAATGCAAACATTCTCAATACCGTCGGAAAATGGATTTATCGAGAAATTATCGATGTCAATTTTCCCACAGATGTCTTTTATAATCTCTGAAACCTTATTTGCAGTTCCCCATATCTCACAACTGATAAAAAAAGGTCTTCCTATATCCACCCCACAAAAAATGTATTCCAATTTAAAATGCTATAGCTCAACTTTATCCATAAGAAAGTCAAACAGATCAATAATCATAATCCCCTTTTCATCATAAGAAGGCTTTAATCCAGTTTTTGCTACAACTATCTTTTTAAAGGAATCATCAATATAATAAAGACTTCTCTTTTCCTGCAACTGTTTATCAGCATCATCCATCGAAAGTGCTGATTGAATATAGTATTTTATATCTCCTTTAGATGCTATGAAATCCACTTCCAGTGCTTTCTGTGCATATATATACTTTCCATTTACATCTATCCTTTCGGTCTTCTCGCTGACGTTTACTTCTCCAACATCAATATTAAAACCTCTGTACCTAAGTTCGTTATATATGATGTTTTCCATAATATGAGTCTCTTCAATCTGTCGGAAGTTCAGTCTGGCATTCCTTACCCCGATGTCTTCAAAGTATAACTTGAATGGAGCCCCAATATATTTTCTGCCTTTTATATTGTACTTGCTGGCTTTTGATATAACGAATGCATCCTCAAAATATCCAAGAAAATTTCCAATCGTGTCATCAGTTATTTCTTTTCCCATAACACTTTTAAAAGTGTTCGTGATTTTACTCACGTTTACCGGTGAACCAATCGTTGAAGCTATGATGTTAAATGTATCAGCCAGTTCTGTTTTCTTTTTTATTTTATTATGGGCTATTATATCTTTAAGATATGTTTCCTCGCATAAAGACTTTAAATAGGATATTTTTTCATCACTTCCCACCATCTGCGCAACAAGTGGAATTCCACCGGTTATAATATACTCTTTCCATACCTCCTGCGGACTTATGGTCTGCCCTTGCATATATTCAGAAAAAGAGAGCGGTAAAACATGTACAATTGTACCTCTGCCCTTAAACTCTGTAGCTATGTCCGACGAAAGAAATCTTGAATTTGAACCTGTAACATAAACATCTAAGTTCTTATGACGTAGAAAACCATTCAAGGTACCAATAAAATTATCCAGAAGTTGAACCTCATCAAGCAACAGATAGAAATCGTCTTTATCATTTGTCCTGTCCTTGATATATGCTCTAAATTTCTTGGCATTTATATAATAGATTCCATTTTTCTGTTCAAGTTTCGTCTCCTCATTAGGGAAATACGAATCAAGCAGATCGATATCCTCATCGGAATCAAATGCGAACCTGACAATATTGGCGCTTGGCACGCCACTAGCCAAAAGGTACTTATAATACAATTCATTCATCAGATATGATTTTCCTGAACGTCTTGCCCCTGTTATCACTTTGATCAGGCCGTTTTGTCTTCTTTCAACCAGCCGGTCTACATATTTAGCTCTTGTGTATTCCATTTTCACTCCAGAATTTTAAAAGTCTTTGATAAATTTCGATTATATTATACCGCCAATCAAATCAAGTTGCAATGGTATACTCGAATATTGTCAAAGACTTTAAATCGTGTCTATTATAAATTCCGGGATAACGCTCTATCGTTCATCCCGGCGAATTTGAATTGATCCCGACAAATTGGAAATTAACTTCCATATGCAGTATTGAAATCTGCTCCGCCATTGAGCCTATCAAGCAATTCCAATAAACCTTGCCGCCCATGTGATGTCATCCATACATCGAGTTCATGCTTCGCATTCAGATAACGGAAACGCCTGTCCTCCGCTTCCCCCGCATAAAATTCTGACGGCGTGTCCATATCCTCAAGGGCAACAGCATTTTCCCCATTGTTGGTCTGCTGGGTCCATTGTGCTTCACTGTACCTCTCGCGGTAATCGTTTTGCATAGCAATCCCCTCATCAAACCATGTCGGAATTGTCTTTTGTGCTTCAGCTGAAAGACGTGCATGAAGTTCTGCATGGGTGATCTCGTGTGCCAGAATATCAAGTTCAAGATATTCATCAGATACACAAATATAGCGTACCTCGGAAGGGAAATTAAAGATAATCGCCGCATGATCTTCGCCGATTTTCCGCCTCAGATTTTCATCATCATAAATGATAAAGATCGTATTGCCCTGAAAACTCAATCCTCCAAAGAAATTATTTACACGATCCTTAGCCTGCCCAATCATTTCCATGAGTTCCTGTCTGTCTCCGGCGTAGTCTTTGTTGATATAGACATGCTCATCAATTTCCGTAAAAGCAGACCGATATGGTAGGGTCATCAGATAACCGTACCGGGTGAATTGAAGCAGCAACACAACAACCGCCACGAGGACAATCGGTATGGTAATAAACAAAACAGTTTTTTTGTATTTTGAATTTATTCTTACAATCTCCATAAACACTATCCTACATCAACAAGGTATTGATTACGACCATATCATCATTCTGCTTTTGAATCTCCTTTAGTTCTTCTTCCGAATACTGAGTTTTCATCTTGCCTCCACACTCAGGGCATTTTCGATTGTGGCATTTCTTTTCTGATAAGTCATATTTCTTTCCGCAGTTCATACAAATCTTATACACACGCATACCTCCGTTTATCGTCCTATCAATGAAAACAGAAACCATATTCCAAATGCAACTGCGGCTGCAGCGGCCAATGCAATCAGAAAAAGAAATGGTTTTGGCAAGCTACTTTCTCTATCCCCATGTTTAAATTTATACAATAAACCGGTGGCATGGAAGAAAATCATCACCACTGATACATACACAAACACCTGGCAGTATAGAAAAACCATTTCAGTCAGTTGGCTGTAGGAACGGATGCCAAAGATATCAAGCAGCATCACCACAGCCAAAGTGCAAACACCCATCAGGCTCTCTGTTCTAACATTCTTTAGGATAGTCGTCTTTTCCGTTTCTGCATAATCGGACATCTTACTAACGACTTCTTTTACTTCTTCATTCATATTCTCGCTTTTCCTTTCTCCATCAATCAATTCCGGAATCGTGACTCCATAAAGTTCAGCTATTTCCAACAATAAGCTGATATCGGGGATGTTCGTTCCGGTCTCCCATCGGGATACTGTGCGATTGGACACACCCAACTTTTCTGCCAGCTGCTCTTGAGTCAAATTCTTTTCTTTCCTGAGTGTTTTCAGAAAAGTACCAATCTTAATTGGATCCACTGATTTTTCCTCCTTTCGCTGTCAGCTTAATACAAGTCAACGTAATTGAACACGACATAAAGCGAGAAAATGCCACATTTCATTAATTAGACACCTATGTCCAGATCTCCAAATTCCGAATCATCGCCTCTTTCCGTTACATCTTGCCCTCGCCCGGGAAGCCCGGCTCAAAGGCAAGAATCATCAAAACAGATCGTTATGTAAAATAATCGCAATAAAATTCATATGAAAGAATCATCAGAAGGGCAGAAAAATTGCTGTTGAATTACATAAAATGAAGAATTCATTCTTTTCGGAAATAATTATCATCCGGGAGAGCTGATTACTTGCTGTTGGATTACATAAAATTATGAGGGCAGACTTTTCAAAGAATGATTCTATCCTAAGTGTGAAAATAATTGATTAATTTATGTTATGTAACGTTGTAGCAAAGCTTCCGGGTGGAAATCATCTATATAGAATTATAATACTTGATTTATTCGAGTTATGTAACGCGGCAGCAAGGACTCCGATCTGCAAAAGTCTACTTCCTGATTTATTTATCTTTCGAACACTCAACAGCAAGTTCCATTGCCTTTTCGGGATCAAGAGGTTTGCCCCATATATAACCCTGTATGTAATCACATCCGATCTCCCTGAGTGTATCAAGCTGAGCATCTCCCTCAACGCCTTCGGATATAACATCAAATCCAAGTATATGACCGATGGAAATAATAGCGGCCACATATTTCTTTGATGATTCACTTGAATTCATCGCATCAATGAAAGACTTGTCTATCTTGATCATGTGCACGGGAAGATTATGCAGGTAGCTTAATGATGAGTATCCTGTTCCGAAATCATCTATTGCTATCCTGATGCCCATGCTCTCAATTTCCTTTACACAGCGGAGAGTTCTGTCCATGGACTCGATCATTACTGACTCCGTGATCTCGATCTCAAGATTCTCAGGCTTCAAACCGGCTTCCTTTATGATATTCTGTACCTCATCTACAAAATCATTCTTCATCAGATGTTTTACGGATACGTTGATACTTAATGTAATATCCAGGCCGGTCTTTTTTATAAGCTCGCCGATAAATTTCGCAGATTTTTTGAATATCATTACGTCTATCTTATCAACAAGCCCGGCTCTCTCTGCAACAGGAATAAAAACAGCCGGACTTATCATCTTTCCGTCTGAATCCTTTATACGTGCAAGAGCCTCAAAGCCGTGCAGTTTATGATCTATCGAGAATTGCGGCTGGAGATAAAATAATATGGCATCATTTTCGAGTGCTTTTCTTATCTTTGTCTCCATCTCAACCTTTTCATCTCCTTCGATAAGATCAGGGGTGAAATGAAGTATATGATTACTGCTGTTCTTTCTTTTGATCTCGTGCATTGCAGCCGTAGAATATGTGCAGACAGTGTCAAGTGTATTTGCCTCAGCCGGACAGAGAACATATCCGAAGCTGGCTGTTAAATAGATATCACAGCCATCTATCGTTATCTTTTTATTCATTGCATTTTCATATTGTTTTAATGTATTGTAATAATCCTCTTCCGTAGAATAGTTACGGATGATAAGGGCAAATTCATCGCCCGACAGATGTGCTACGAAATCAAGAGTTCCCGTACTTCCGCTTTCACATATTTCTTTCCAACGCGATGCTACCTCTTTCAGAGCCTCATTGCCTGCAATAAATCCCAGCGTTTCATTCAGATTCTTAAATCTGTTGATATTGATGGTAACATTAACAAATTCCGTATTGTGACTGATCAGATCTTTTAAAAGCTTTGTGGCAGCATAACTGTTTGGCAGACCGGTCAGCTGATCCGTAACAGCCTGATACTGTATCTCACTCTGAAAGCGATCAACTTTCTGATTGTATTTGTAAATACATGTAATAGCGATGATAGCAAGAATGTTTCCGAATATACCCGGAATACTGTTGATAGCCTGATGTTTTACAACACCGATAAGAATAAAAGGAATCTGTATAAGAAGAATGGTAAGTGATGAATAATAGCCTTTCTTACCAAACAGAACAGCCATAAATATGATACATATATTTGATACTGAAGAGAACACACCGGCAAATACATAAACCGGGATTTCCACACCCCCTATCAGCATGTTAAAATTCGTATTTGCCGTTGCACTTGTTATTATGTTAGCCAGAATACATAGAAAAAGCACGAAAAAAAACGCAAAGTCCGGAAGTTTTCTTCCCGATGAGATATCATCTATCGTTCTTTCTATAACCCGATTGTCTTTGGATCTATTCATATACTCTTTTCCGAATAATTTAAGAACAATTACTTATTGCGCTTACTATAGTATCACTTCAATCCGGCGGTTCCATATGCTATTTTATTCGTGTGTCTTACTGATTATTTTATCAGATACAGAGTAACAATTCCATAAAATGCCCTTATTTTATCTGTCTTTTTTCCCATTCATTACTGTTTTTAAATATGGATTTTTCACTCAAAAAAAGGGAGCTATTCAGCTCCCGGATGAATAAGTTTATCATCAAGCCCGTAAACCCAGGCAGTTTTTTCGTAGATCTTCATGAGTTTGATTCCCTCATCCGTAATACGGTATTTCCCATCACCGGTATCCTCAATTGTTCCTGTTACCACCTGTTCATGAAAGCGTTTTTCAAATGCCCCGTAATCTCCAACATACTTGTCGGTAAAGATATCCTCTATCTGCTCTTCTGTATAGGTCCTTTCACTTCCGTCAGACATGGTTCCAAGCATAAAAACCGTTATGGATCTGTCGGCAGTAACCGGAAGATGTGTGAATACCACGACATGAACACATACAAACATAACAAAGAGAAGCAGTACATCCCTTACTGTTATGAGCCCGGTATACCCGGGCTTTTTCATGAGTATCATCATTATGATCGAAACTATCACGCCGCATGTAAATATGACGATCAGGCCTCTGTAAAAAAATACATCTATCATATTTACAAAAGGAATTCTGAAACTCACAAGATATAGTGCTGTTCCGACAAGAAACAACACAATATATACAAGAACAAGTCTGAAGAAATCTTTTACTGTCATGATCGGCTCTTATTCTCCTTTTTCTTTACTGAAGCTCTGCAGGTCAGAGCCGCAGCGGCAAACAGTAACGGTAAAAGTATCACAGAATACCTGTTTGCCAGGAGCAGGCAGGCTCTGTTATATATCATAAAGAAGATCACGATCCCCATGTATACATATTCCGGTAAAATCTTCTTTTTTTCCGAAAGAAGTGCGATAAGGGGTATTATCAGAAAGATCAAAACATACGTCCAGGAACGTGAAGGTATAAGGATGCAGGCACTTGCACATACAAACCATTCCACCCATTTCCTGTCGGTTTTTATAAACATCCATACAGCCAGAGCTATGTATATAAGGAGACACACGATATAAATTATCTTAAACGGCATCTCCGAATCTGAAAACTTTGAATAAACTATCCACAACTGTGACTTTAACGAATAGTCACCTATACCTATGATATCAGATCCGAATTTTGCTATCTTTGATCCGAGCACGGCAGCATCCTCTGCGGATCCTCTGAGAAAAAGAAGCGGTACCACCGTAAAGAGTATGCCGTACAGAGCCGCACGTAAACCTTCCTTCCATTTCTTCTCCTTAATGAAAACGATACCGAATATCGCAGGATACAACTTGAAACCAAAAGCTGCCGCAAGTGCAAGCAGCGTACATTCCCTGATCACCGGATTCTTATCCCTGTAATACATGCAGAAAAAGAGTATCAGATCAAAAACTATGATGATACTGTTTCCTCTCTGTACTGCAAATAGTACAACTCCACTGAAACACAGCGCAAAAGTCATAAGCATCCTCGCATACTTATTTTCTGTATCCAGAGCCCTGTACACGAGTATATTGAAGGGTATGAATGACAGAAGGAAATAAATATATATCGAATACATTCCCTGCGGAGAATACTTCATTATATTGTAGACATGTTTCTGCCCGGCTTCCTGCATCTGCTTTGCTTCATTCAGCATGTCATCAGGAAACTGATCACGGCATATCGAATAAAACAGCTTTGCAAACGGAGGGTAATTTCCGGATGAAACCTTATCTGCCGTATACACGGAAGCAAAATGATCTCCGTAATCAAATTCGCTGCCGTATCCACCCGTAAGGTCGCTGTTTTTCATAAGATAGATATTCTCTCCCACAAAAAACAGGATGAGTATCACAGCACATATTATTATGATGCTGTCCCTACTCTTTAAATCTATCTTTTTAGAAAGATCAAAGACAAAGTATACTGCAGCCAGAAGAAACACTATGGCAGCACTCAGAGCAAAGGTAAGCAACATCTGATCAAAGACCTGACCATAGGTTCCAATATCACTTATAACACGGCTTCCAATATTAACCGTTATGAAATTACGGAAGAAGGCAGACGACATAAAAAAACAAATTGCCGATAATGCCGCACATATAAGCCCTTTAACCTTATTCATCATATCCCTCACACATCATTTACCGGATGATGCCGTAACTTTCATCCATCCTTCAGGATAAAAATCACCGCCCCAGACTCCTGTCTCCGGACAGATCACTGTCTTATCCTTATTATCATTAAGAAATGCTCCCCACCAGCTGTAGGAACTGTTTGCCATGATGTTATGACTGCACCTGCTCATGAGAAACATATCATCTCTCACGGCATCATCGGTTTCGTAATCCATCAGGCGGTATTTAAGACCTGCAGCGGAGAAGAAATCATCCGCATATTTTTTATTATCCGAAAAAACAAAGAAAACAGGCTCTGAACCGTATCTTTCCTTTATGATATCAAGAGCCTTTATGTAATAATCATCTTTTAATGTCCATCCGAGACTCACATAATCACCGCGTCTGATATGTACTGAAACACTCAGGCAATCCCGAGCGTCTTCTGCAAGCTTCTCTGCAGCATTCGAAATCTTTTTAGGCTTAAGCATCTTTCGCAGATCATCCGAATACTTTTCAAAATACCTGCTGCTCTGCCAGAAACCGTCAAAGTATGTGTCTCTTTTTATCTCAAATACCGAAGGATCATAAACATACTGTTCCTTTTCCTTAAATACAACAGTTCCAAAACCTATGGCAGACTTTTTCCTCAATCTGTTGAGACCTGTCTTTCTGCTCAGGAAATCCTTGCCATATTTATATGAGATATGTGAATCATATGTAATTCCCAGAACTCCAAGCTGATAGTTTCTGTCTTTCACATTGTTCATGTCGAGCATTGAAGTATCTATGATAAGTTCCGATCCCGTTTCCTTTGATACTGCATACCCAAAGGAATAACAGAAGAGCTGATTTCCATATCCGCCTTTTATATCAACAACTGATCTCATAATTTATATCTGTAATCCGTTTTTGTTTTGATGTTTCCCACAAACTCTGCCGCACGTCCTTTGAGGATCTTAACCATTCTCTTAAAGGCACCGGTATTTCCGGCCTCTATTGTTTTATCCAGTTCTTTAAGCATTCTTTCATCGGGGTCCTTATCCTGCACGGTTTCCCTTAATTTTTTGAGTGAACTGTAATATATCTCCTCTTCTCCGCAATACGTAATCTCTTCAAGAAGTTTCTCTGCCGCATCCTTCCAGGGCCTGCCGTTTTCAATATCATTTTTTATTTTCAGGATAGAAGAATTGTTCTTTTTCTTTCTCGTAATGCTTGGCTGATAACTGCGGTAGGCATACAGACAGCTGTTTATCATAACCAGGCTTCTGCATTTCCCTGCCATTTCCATTGCATACTCAGCATCCTCGCCCTTTTCGCGCTCACTGAAACTTACCGACTGTGCCATTTCACGCGGATAAAGCCTTCCCCAGGCAGTATGTCTTAAGATGCGGTCATTCTTTTTGATCTCTTCAGGTGTTTTTAAGAAAACATCTTTTCCGTCGCAGTCTCTGAAAATATTTTTTAACGGAAGCATATATACATTCCCGCATTCTGCTGCATCTGCTCCGTATTTTTCAATACCGGAAAGCATGGCGGATACATAATGTTTTGAAATATAGTCATCTGCATCAACAAAAGTAACGTAATCACCATGTGCGTTCGCAAGCCCGGTATTTCTTGATAATCCCGCGCTTCTGTTTTTCACATGAAATACTTTTATACTGCTGTGCGAAGATGCATATTCATCACAGATCCTTCCGGATCCGTCATCCGAAGCATCATCGACAAGCAGTATCTCTATTTCCGGATGATCCTGATCCAGAATACTGTCCAGGCAGCACTTCAGATACCTTTCAGCATTATGAACAGGAACTATCACCGTTACCAACGCCATATGATGATCATCCTTTTTTACATAACTTTTGATTTGAGAATGACTTTTTCACACCCACGCCATTATATCATGATGTAAGGAGCAAAAGAAACATAAGATATAAGGCGATTGAAATGGAAACAGGAATACTGAAATGAATATATGTCAGTTCCGTTATTTTTTTCCCGGATACTGCTTTTTTCACAAGTCCTGCCAGAGAGCCTATCGCCATTGCCAAAAACAGTATCATAAAAGCAGCTTTCATACCGCACATTGCAGAGATCACACACATCATCTTTCCGTCCCCTCCCCGCAGTGCTTTAAAGCCAAACAGTATAAGCGTAGCTGCGAATACAGCAGCAGTATCCATAAGGAGCCACGGGATATCTTCCGTTCCCTTTTCGATGATCCTGAGTATCACCGCAGCAACAAAAAATACTGCTGTTAACGGATTCGGGATCCTGTCATTTTTCATATCAAAGAATACGCAGAGCGCACAAAAAACAGCCATAAGTATATACATACCTGACACCTCTCCTGTCTTGATTATTATTTATATGTTAGATGGAATACACTATGACCCCTGCCACTATAAGAACAAGTCCAAGTATCTTTTTGAAGTTCAGCTTTTCGTGAAAGATCAGCACACCAAACGCTGCTACATACAGATAGCTTGTTGATCCAAGTATAGTGCCCATTGAAAGAGGCACCTTCTTATAGGCAAAGACAGACATAAGAGAACTGATCACCATTATCGTATATGCCAGTATCACTCTTACATTCAGATATTCCCTGATCTTTGAACTGTATTTTATCTGTGAGGATTTTTTAAGGAGAACCTGAGCTGCGGCTGCGATAAATACACCAATCAGCATTATTGCTACATACAGTATCATTTTGCCGCCTCCTTATCCTCAGTTTTATTCACGTCTTTTTCATCCGTATCTTCTGACTTTATATCCGCCATATTGTAAATAACTACACCTGCAACAACCAGCACACATCCTATGATCTGCTTATAAGTGATCGTCTCATGAAATATCATGACTCCCCAGACCATACCCCAGAATATCGTAACGGCCTTGCTTGTATATGCAGTCATAAGAGGAACTATCTTAAGAAGCTGCTGCCATGCTATGGCATACATCGCGAGTATCATAAAGCTTATGCCATAGAATAAAATAAACTCAAAACTCGGAAATGCTTTCGAAGCGGCGGTCTTTGAACAGATCGACGAAAGTGACATGATCAGCATGAGCACCTGAAGCAATATGAGCGGAAAAACCTTTTTCATTACACACCTCTAAATTAATCAGTGCTGTAATTATACCGCATATGTTCTTATAAGTCCTCACTTACTATCTGTTTAACGTATGATGCAAGTTTTGAATACGGCAGCTCATCAAATCCGGACGGAAGATCATTGAACAGCGGAAGCTCACATCTGCTTGTACGCTCTATCACGGAATCGAGATCCTCAGTCTTTAGCAGTTTCTCATACTGATCAAGTTTTGCAGGTCCAAGCCCTTCCTTCTGCGCTATCGTATAAACCACATCACACTCTTTCAGGATATCAAACAGCCCCTGTATTATCTCCGACAAGTCGATGATCAGATAATCATAATTCCCGCATTCACGAAGGGTATTGATGAGCAGAAGCCAGTTTTCGGCAGATACCTGACCAAGATCCAGGAACGAAAACGCAGGTGAAACATAATCCAGGCCGCCGATATTGTTTACCATACTCTCCAGCTTGTATCTGAGTTTTTCCTTACCGCTCACAAGATAGTAGATAAGATCCGTGATATCCCTGTCCACCCTGTTATCCAGCATTTCCGAAAGACCCGAGAACGGTTCCAGATTCAGATAAAGGACTCTTTTCTTTTTGGCCAGATACTGTCCTGTAAGCAGTGAGAATGATGTCTGTATGTCTCTTCCTACGGGAGAATACACACCTATCAGTTTTGTTTTCAGACCATCGTTATCAAATACCACATCGCTTCCGTCGCCTTCTGCACACAGCTCCAGTATATCCTTGCGTATACCGTCAGCAGACTGGAATTTTCTGATCGAACACACATCTGCGTCTGTAATACCTTTTTCCTTAAGCAACACAAGCGAATCGGTACCTTTCCTCTTCAGTTTCTCAAAAGCTTCACCTGCGGCAAGTATCAGCTCATACTCGTGATCGGCTATGTTCTTCTCAAGTGCATCCGCAGAAGTATAGGTATCCACCGCAAAAGGGAAACTGTCCTTCTGTTCAAGATTTTCCTGAAGTCTTTCCAGATAATGTCTGTCACTATCACAGAGAGCTATCATTTTTTTCTTCATCCGCTTTTTCCTCCATAGATTTTTTGTCAAAAGAAGTCAAAGCAGTCCTTTAGATTTGCTTCCCAACCCCGCCATGATCGGTCCGGCAAAAAAGGTGTCATACTCACTGAAATATGCAGTTCCCGTCACATCGAAACCTGTGTTTTTAAGTCTGCATAATGCATGCTTATCCTTTTTCAACTGTACGCGCATTATCCTTGCCGTAAACAAACCTCACATTGTTCCTGCCCGAAAGAATTTCAGTTGCAGGGAAGAATTCCCCGCTGAGCGGGGATATACCCCGAGGAACGCTATGATCAGATGATCACAGTGCAGATATGCTTTCCATAACGCAAAAAGGAAAACAAAACAATATACATACTCTATTTAATTCACAACACATCTGTTACTGTCAGGGATCATGCCGACGGAACCTCCCGTCCGGGAATCGGCATACCTTTTGCAGAAGACTTCTGCTTTGACTTGTGGTGTATATTAGCATCTAAAAAATTACAATGCAATACCCAATTTAAAAATCCTTGGTCTTTTCAACCTTTCCGCCTTCGATTCTGTAAACTTCATCACAGTTCTCTATGGTCGAAAGTCTGTGCGCGATCATGATGATGGTCTTGCTTCCGTGAAGGCTGTCTACAGCTTTCATGACTTCCTTCTCTGTCTCTGTATCAAGAGCAGATGTAGCCTCATCAAAAACAAGCACTTCGGGATTTCTGTAGAGAGCTCTTGCAATACCTATTCTCTGACGCTGTCCTCCGGAGATCCTGCTTCCTCTTTCTCCAACCTTTGTATCAAGGCCGTCAGGGAGTCCTTTTACGAAATCATCAAGCTGCGCTTCTTCAAGAGCCTGCCATACTTTCTTATCATCTATCTCTTTTTCATCTATACCGAATGCAACATTTTTGCGTATCGTATCATCGGTAAGATAGATATTCTGCGGAATATATCCAAGATGCTTATACCAGTATGACTTTGTATCTTTAATATTTCTGCCGTCTACAGTAACCTTTCCCTCTGTCGGATCAAGCAGGCCTAACAGGATATCGACCATGGTAGTCTTTCCACCGCCTGAAGGCCCTATAAACGCTGTAGAATGTCCCTTCTTTATCTCGAGATTCACACCGGAGAATACATCTGTGGTTGCTTCTTCATATCTGAAAGATACACCCTCTGCCTTGATCGAATCCTCGAAGACAACTTCACTTCCATTCTTTCCGGCTTCTTCCCTGAGCTTTGCGTTCTTCTTTTCAAGCTCCTCTATTTCTTTTATGTCATTGTAAACAAGGTCCACTGCGGCTTTTCCGAAGATTATGGTATTCACATACTGTGATATTGCATTTACGCCCGGAAGTATCTTAAAAGCTGCAACACAGAAGGTTGAAAGCTGAGCGATAAGATCTGCATTGTTCTCATTAAACATTATACTTGCGCCAAGAAAGAGAAGTATTCCGCTTACTGCAGCTGCTTCAACAAGATTCTTGGGTATCGTATTGTAAACACTGAACTTTGTCAGATACTTTGCCTGTTCTTTGAAATTATCTTCATAGGATCTGACAAAATATTTTTCTGTTCCAAGTATCCTTATCTCCTTGACTCCCTCAAAGGACTGTTTGAGCTCCTGAATGAGAACTGCACTGAGTCTGTGATTTTCATCACCATAATGTCTGAAACGTCTGTTGATGACTAAGAATATGATAGCAGCGCATATACCCATGATGACCATCAGCATTACGGTCATCCAGAAATTGGTCAAAAACATTATCGCGCCAAGACCTATGACTGTGATGCCGTTTGAAAGTACCATCAGACAGTTTATTACTACGCTGTATAATTCACCTGTATCACTCCTGACACTTCGCAGTATCTCGGAGGTGTTTTTCTTAAGGAAGAAAGCATAAGGCTGCTTGAAATAATCACGCATCAGTCTCACAGACATAGTACGTCTGAGATCCATTGAAAACTTATATGACTGCGCGTTCATCCATACCAGATAGAATGATTTGAATATATAAAGAGCGATAGTCGAAATAATCAGTATGATCAGCACATCGGTTTTGTTATCTACACCTGTGAGATCCATGATCATAGATGCCCACTTGTTTTCATGCACGTCCTTCTCTGACATTGCAAGTTCTATTATGGGCAGCACAACCGCAACTCCCAGCATATCCATCATGGAACCAAGAGATATGACTATGAAAACAAATAAAGTGCGAAGCTTCATCTTCTTATCAAGAAGATAGTTAAGCTCCTTTAATACAGGGGGATTATTTCTCCTGTCCAGTTTTTCTTCTGCATAACCCATATCACTTGATCCTCTTTGCCGGAACGCCGGCCAGTGTAATACCATCCTCTTCAAAGGAATCAACCACAACTGCTCCGGCAGCTACGGTAACATTATTTCCAAGCTTGCAGGGACCTATTACCTTTGCCCCTACCCACAGTTCACAGTCATCACCTATAGTCACATTACTTCCTATGCAGTTCTGACCGTGAAGCTTACAATTCTTTCCTATCTTCGAACTGCCGACTATTATGCCGGCGTGACCTATATACAGACCGGGCTCAAATGCTCCTTCACCCATATCTATGCACATGATGCGTCCGAGACGATTCTTTTTGTTCTTCCAGTATATATATCCGATACGTCCGAAAAAGCTGTTCTTCCTCTCAGAATAATACTCTGTCTTTCTTAAATACTTCTGATAAGTGAAAGTATAATAATCCCTGTCCTGACATAATAAAGCGTATACTCTCTCAGCCCTTGTCTTAAGACAGGGGTATCCGTTTCTCTCTTTAAGTATTGTCTCTTTTAATTCTTTACGCGTCATCGTCAAAGTCCGCTCACTTTTTCCCAGTTGTCCGGATCAAATATATCATCATGCACGCTATACCAGCATCCGGTTTCTCCGAGTTCAAACACGTTTCCTGTCTGATCCGATGCATCCCAGTAATCAGAAGCTATTATAAGCTGCTTTTCTTTCTTGGGCTCCATATCTATACTGTTTCCGGTGTATGGATTATGCGGATCATCTATAAGACCTTCTGTCGCAATGGCAGGAACATCACAGTTTGTCATAAAAGTATTATCCGTACTGAGTGCTCCCCTTGAATTATAATCCTTTACAAGAAGCATGCATACCGCACCTTCATAAAGCATTCCCGGATAGGTTTTATTGTCCCTTCCGTGATCGGATACTATGATTATCCTTGTATTATCATATACGCCCTGTTCCTTGAGTTCATCAAAGAATTCCGTGAGCCTCATGAGTGCGAACATGTTTGCATCATAATGCTGCTCCAGCACACTCTTTGGATCGATATTTACCTCCGATCCGTCATCAGCCCTGACAATATGATCAGCAGGATTTCCCGACCTGTCTCCAAACTGATATCCGGGCCTTGTAAGGAAGCGCGGCTCATGAGTGATATCACTGTTCATGACAAGGATATTGTTGTCTGTACTGTCGTCTATTTCAGTCATATCCATAAGATGTGACATCGTATAGTATACGCCGTTGCTTCCGTCTTCCCCTCTGCTCATGGGATCATAATAATTTCCCTCATCATATATCAGGCCCCTTATGATAACCGGCGCACATCTGAATACAGCGTATCTGAAACCCTTGTTCTTTTTAAGATATTCCCAGCTTGTACTGTTTCCGGCTGCTTCAGGAAAAATGCTCTTTGAAAGATATGCATCCACACCGTCCAGATCATTATATATCGACAGATCGGAAATTTCCTGATAACCGGCATAGGGCGGATCTATCACGGAAACATTAAAACCATTTTCCGAAAACAGCTTTGGCATCACCTTGAGCGCTTCATCATGCTTTTCAATATTGCTCATACTGCTGCGCTTATTCATGGCATACGGAGTATAATCATATCCTCCGAAAAGCCCCGGTGCACCGTAAATAGTTGACTTTCCATGAGCGATGGAATTTGGATAATATACAAAACCATCCAGACCTTCCTTAAGTTCAGGCTTCTCTGCGGTGAGGTATGGTATGTACAGACCAAGTGCACGATCGAGCATAAGTACCACAACATTTTTACCGTTCTTTGAAAAATGTATGGCTTTCTTCTGTCCCGGAACATCCGACTCAGTTCTATATGACATGAACTCATCGAATTTTCTGTTTATCTTAACGATATTCAGTACCGACATGAAAAGCAGAACAGCTGCTACAGCACCGAATACTACCGTGAACACTCTGCCGGAAACTTCTTTCTTTAAAAACCGCGAGATCAATAATACCGCTGCAATGATACCTGCTATGACCGCCAGATTCACAAGCATTTCAGATCTCACATACACAGGATCATTGTCATACACAAAACGTGATGACATGGTACCGTAATCAGTACCGAAAAACATATGATCGGTTATGAATATCCCTGCCACTGCAAGTTCTGCCTTCACAAACCCGGAAGCATGATGTTTTCTCGTCAGATAAAAATATACCGAAAACCAAAGTCCGAAAAGTCCCGCTGCCCTGAAGAAGGAATTAAGCACATATATGCCGGGATCTGCAAGCACTGTCGGCGATACAAATTCAAGCGGTGAATCTCCTATCACCGATGAAGGGATAAGAAGTCCTGTAATAAAGATCATCGCAAGCACAGCTATCCAATGAAGCTTTGTATATTCCTTCAGATCACTTTTTTCGATCTTCTTATTTTCTGTATTCTTTATACGGCCTTTTTCAATAAGCTTCTTTCTTATGATCTCGTATGCTGCAAAAAGTACAGCAGTTGCGCTCGCTGCCACAGCGATATAAACAAGTCTCTTGTTTCCCCACCATCTGGAAGAGATCATCAATGCCTCAACTGACACGGTGCAGATATAAAGTATAAACGCTCGTATAAACCTGTGATCCTTAAGCGAGGTTATCAGGTTTTTCAGAAGAGAGAACAGGTTGTTGAGTGTCCAGTAAAATACAAGTCCCGAAGGAGACGGATAAAGCACTATAAGGAAAAGTATCGCCATTCCATACAGCTGTATCTTCTGTGACAGTGTGCTTCCCTTTGTATATATGGCTCCCGATATGATATTAAATACTGTCATAAGTATCGGAAGCAGATTTATTGAAAGAGCTCCTATCTTTATCAGTCCGTCCGGCGAACCCAGATCCGCGATAGGACCGAAAGCCGCTTCACTCAGATCCTGATTATTCGAAAGGAAATGATATGCAGCAATAAAAAACGGTATCTGTATGAGTAGCGGAAGCGAAGCCGAGAGCTGATGAATCGGGCTGTATTCAGCCTCTTTATAATAAGCCGAAAGGATCATATACCTTTCATCGCTCTTGAAATGCTTATTTATGTGCTTCTTCCACTTTTCAAGTTTCTTTTCTTTATCTACGGCATCCTTCTGGAGTATATCCGCCTGTCTGTACAGGGGCAGTACCAGAAAGTTCACTACGAGGCTCAGTATAACTATATCCGTACCATAGCTGAATACTACACCGTATGTTATCCCGAAGATCATTTCAAAGATCATTTCTATCGGGCTGATGATGATATTATATAAAACAGTTCCCATTTCCTTAGATCAGTCCTTATTTCTTCCGAATGCATGATCAAGATGCCACTTTATATAAATGACGATCTTTTTTGCATATACCCTGAAGAAATCCATTCCGCAAAAAGTATCCTTCCATTCAATGTGATCCTTAAACTCTGAATTCACGGTCATATACACTTCCGACTGTCCCGTGTATGGAAGGTTCTTCATTTTTCTGTTTGAAAAATGAATATACAGGCGTTCTTTTTTTCTTCCCGTTAATTTATCCACGTGGTATATCTTACCGTTCTCCCATTTCCAGTACTGGAAAAGCGTGTTTTCCTGAACGGTATTATCAAGCATTTTTTTGTATTTATAATCCTGATATATATTTGCAAAGTTTTCTCTCGTCCAATAAATGCGGACACCGTTTTCCTTTGCAAGAAGCGGAAGACCATCGCCTTCATCAAAGCCCTGATTCTTCGAAACCGATTTTACATAATCCCAGGTAAAATCCTTACGTCTCGAATTCTCAGGTCTCTTAAGCAGATAATTATTATTGATCTCTTCCGTATTTCTTATTATCTGAAAATTACCCAGTATCTGAAATCTGTCATACTTATCAAGCAGTTCATCCGTGAACACTTTCCTTATGTCTCCAAGCAGAAGATCACAGTCACCGAATGCCCAGAAATCATAATCTTTAACCCACTCATTAAAAATCTTGCAATATACGGTCTTCATGTCGCAGAGCTTTCTGGTAGTCTTGATATTCACATCCTCTCCGACATTTTTATGAATACGGTCAATACACTCTTCAAAACTCATGTGAACGATATTGATGTTCGGGGCTTCATTCCATTTATCTATCGAATGGTCATCGGTAAATATATAAAAATCAACCGTACTGTTTGCACGAGCCGAAGCAAAAAACCAGTCGATATATTCGGGCCAATGGCCCTTTCCGTTCAAAAAATATGCAAGAACATGAGCAATGCTGTACATTTTCCACCTCAGCTTGAAAAACTAACAAGTCCGGATATGATAAGCAGAACAAACAGCGGTATCACAGGAAGATAAATATATCCTGCCAGGAAATCTGCCTTTCCCTTATTCTCCTGCTTCATCCCTCTGTAAGCATAAAAAAGAAGGAACACACATGCAGCTGCGGCCATACTTGATGCCGCTTCTGTCTTATAAGGAAAGCCCGAAAGCTTATCCGCAAACTGGCTGAATGTTAACGGGGTCTCCGAAGAATACTTAAATCCCGGTATTCCGTAAAGCACCATATAATTATCAACTTCATGTTCATATTTCAGCCATATTGCACCAAGCAGTCCCAATGAGAAGAAAGACTCTATCCCAAGATATGAGACAGGATCAGGCACTATAAGAAAAGCAAGTGCAAGGAATATCCCGATCGGTGCCGGATACTGGGGAAGCCAGTCCATGAATACCGTAAAGACTGTATATACCGCAAGAGAGCAGAGTATGGTGCTCTTATAGTCAGCCTTTGTCTTACGTGCCCAGCATATGAACATTATTATCAGATACAGCGTCACAAATAATGATATTCCCACATTCTCGGCAGGAAGCATATTCATGAAAGGCTTTTTGTAATGTGCACTGTGAAGCTGGTTCAGTTTCCAGCCTTCCGATCCTCCGTATATGATACTGAAGATCAAAGACAGACTCATTGCTTCAAGTGCATGTCTGATGATGCGGGTAAGCCTCTTTTCTCTTAAAAGAAGCAAAGGAATGAATATCATAACAGGGAAGGTCTTCATCGCTATTGATAATGACCAGAGAAGACTTGCCCTGTCTGTCTTTCCTTTTTCAAAAAGTATCAGTGCTTCAAGCATTGCCGAAATATAGAAGATATCCAGCTGACTGAAACCGACAGTTGCAAAGAGAAGTATCGGATTCATGTAATAGATAAGTACAGTAAGCTCTGCCTTATCCTTTTCTATGTTCCATACCTTAAGAAGCCTGCGCACCTGTGTCCCTGTGAAATAAAACATCACGCCCACGATCGCATTGAACCACAGATGTGCGTATATAAGCGGCATATCACCGCATATTTTCTTCATGATATCAAACGGAAGGAAACAAACCGCTGCTATCACATACAGAAGTATGTTGTAGTTCGCATTAAGTCTGTAATAGCTGTTCTGAAGAGCATAGTCATAAAAATTAAAAAGTTGCCCGTGCTTTACGGCGCTCTTTAAAACTCTTGCCTGCTCATAGATTATTTCCGTGTCATGAAAATATGTGAAAGTAAAGGTGCAGAGAAGTATCGTGTAAAGAACTATAACATCATCAAGCCTTTCCTTCTTAAGACTTCCTTTGTATGCGATCATCCTGACAATGATAAGCGCGATCACGAGCACATACAGAAAGCAGAAAACATATCTTTCCGCGGGATGACGCGGTGTCTCGCCTTTCATCTTTACATAAGGGCTTCCGCTTTCATCACACAAAACAGAAAAACCATCTTCTTTAGAAATGGCTCTGCCTTTTATCACAAGTTCATACTTTCCTTCGCCAAAGTTATATTTATCAGGGATCTGTATTTCCATGTATCCGCAGGTAGAAAATAAACCATCAGGATCATGATAGAAAGAAATTGACTGAAGCTCAGGTCCCGTGATCAAAGCAACGGAGGCTCCGTCTTTTAACAATTCAACATCTATCCCTGAACCTGCCTTAACAGGAGCATCCGCATCATGAGCTATGGCAAGACATATGACATCCAATCTGTTGAACGGGACATTTATCTCACGTCCGGTACTGTCACTTCCCTCATAAACAGGAACTGCGATATCTTCGGAACCGTATTCCTTTGTCGACGCAAGCTCTGTCACATACTTTCCGCCATAGCGGCTTAAGCCTGCCGAAAACAGGATGGAAAATACTACCGCAAAGATCAGAAGAAGAATTGTCTTGTTTCTTTTCATTATCAGCTTTCTTCTTCCTTATCGAAATTTACTTTTTCTTTGATGGTATACTGCGGGATATGATTCATCGAGATATACATTCTGCCGATATACTCACCCATGAGTCCAAGCATGATCATCATCACACCCATTGCAAAAAGCATGATCGATGCAAGTGATGCATAACCTAAAACCTCTATGGTATGGAATACAAATTTCTGAAGCAGTATTATCGTGCCCCATATGAAACCTGCAACGGCAAATATGATACCGAACATTGAAGCCACTCTGAGCGGCTTTACGGAAAATGCAGTAAGACCGTTCATCCACAGATCAAAGGATTTCTTGAAGGTGTATCCCGTGCTGTTGTCATCGGCACGGCTTCTGTCTTCCATCATAACGATGTGAACATTTCTCGTTACCGAAAATATAAGTCCTTCCATATACGGATAAGGATTCTTGTATTCAAGTATCGCATCACTTATATAACGACGCATAATAGTGAAGTTGTCCCAGTGAAGATTTACGGGCTTTTCAAGCATGGATGCGATCATACGTTTATTGACCCAGCTGCCGAAGCGCTTGAACAGACTCTCCGATTTCTTGAAGTAATTGGCCATAGCCACATCACACTCACCGTTGACCACCGGTTCCATTAACTTCCAGAGATTGTTTACAGGGCTCTGGAAATCATCATCGATATCAACCACGTATTCACCGGAAGCAGCTGCATGTCCGGCCATGAGAGCCGAATGTTTACCCTGATTCTTTGCAAAGTTGATAAGCTTTACCTTTTCATTCTTCGCGGCAATTTTTTGCAGCACATCCCAGACGCCATCCGGAGACATGTCATTTACGCAGATCACTTCATAATCATATTCACTGCGTTCCGCTACTGTGGCAACGATCTCATCGATAACCTTTTCTATCGTGTTCTCGCTTCTGTAGCAGGGAATTATAAAACTTATCAGATTATCCGTTTTTTTCATTTTTTATCTCTACGCTCTTAAGATAGTTTTCCAGTGCCTCTTCGCATCCGTCATAAAGACTGCCGTCTTCATGGACCAAAAGCCATTCACCGTTACGTGGATATCCTTTTTGTTTATCGGTGGCAAGCTTTGGATTTTTGTTTATATCTCCCGCTTCTCTTGAGAAAGAGCTTGAAGCGGTTATCAGGAGGTCCGCATAGCAGAGATTTATAAATGCTTCCTGCGGAGATCCGTTAAGTACATATTTGATATTTCCATACTTTTCAAATTCAGGGAAATCGCTTTCTTTCCCTTCCGAAAAAACATAAACTTCTGTTTTTTCTTCACCTGTAATACCAAGTATCAGGTCAAGAAGCTTCACATAGTATGAATTATCAAGCCACATACCGAGCAGATCTTTTCTGCCGGCCGCAACACTTTCAGCAACATCACCGCGCCTTATGTGAAGCGCTATGCTGAACTTGCCCTCATCATATACGACTTTGTCTTCATCTCTTGCAGGAGATGACCAGAATTTTTTTCTGATGAATTCGTTTCCTATCTGATCACTTACAAGAGAATTCCTCTGCTCGATTATGTTGTAGAAAACAACTTTTTCATCCGCATATGACTCTATTATCTGACTGATGAAAGCTTTGCTGTCTTCGTGATTCATGTCATAAAAGGGAAGACGCACTTTTTTGTAGCCCTTTGCTAACAGGTCTCCGGCTCTTGTTTCGCCATGTCCTAAGCCCAGTGTCTTTTCCCACTTTTCTGAAACAAGCTCTGTGTAGGCATACTTAAGTCCCAGTTCACAGGCGTTTATATATCCCGCTCTCCAGCTTCCGAAACCATGACCGAAACCCGTAACCTTTGTCTGCTCTTCGGTCATATACAGATCACCGGTTTTCCCGGGATCAGGCTTGTGATTCCTGTGCCTGTAGGAAGCATATAAAGGAAGTACCATATTTCTGAATTTTTCAGACTTCCTTATCTTATGGTTTATCTTATAAAGCAGTTTATCGATAATGCCTGCGTAATCATGTCTGTACGCCCGGCTCGGTTTCCATCTGCCCATCAGGCCATCTCCTGAAGCTTTATCTTTTCTCCAAGCAGCTTATCAGTTTCACGCGGCTCCATCTTTGGAAAATTGCCGCCTGCAGGTGTGCATGTAAGTTCACCGATATATACTTTCCCGTCTATCTCGTACATATCAACGCGCACATAGTCAACCGGAGCACTGAGTTTTACAGCACAGTTTTTCATCTCTTCCCAGGCTGCAGGCTTTTCTATCTCCTTTTCAAACGGAGGATAATTGCCGAGAGAAAAATTCTCCGGCTTCCAGTCCATATCGTAAAATGCCTGTTTTCCTTTGCTTCCGCCCACACCCCTGTCGCCTATTACCTGACAGAACAGTGGCACTCCTCCGAAGCAATGTATCTTGTAATCATAAAGTGAGCCTTCATCACCCATCTGATCTATATATTCTTCGGCAATGATCTTTCTGGGGATCTTGTAATACTGCATCTCCAGATGGATGAGAGCGTAGTCCGTCTTCATCCATTTATCCATCTTTTTCTTTGCAGCTTTTTTATCAAAAGAATTTTTATCTTTTACTATAATGTTGTATCCGCATCCGTGATTTGCCTTGAGAACAAAGCTGTCAGGGAGCTTATCAAAATCTATATCATCAAATCTGTCCCAGACTCCGAGAAGACCTACCGTATATCCTTTTCCAAGTTTCTCTTCAACATAATCCCGCATAAGATACTTGTCAGCAAACACGGTCTTTAAGTCTGTCGCACCGTGAAGACGCATCCAGTATATCTTCTGACAGAAAGTAGACGGATTTTTGAAATCCATATCATATCCCATCGCCTCACGGAAGTTATGCGCAAGCTCCTCTTCCTTCTCCTTTTCGGTGCTGAGATTATGAAGACTTATGATATAGTCATGCTCCGCATCTTCGGTACCCTTTATTTTGGATACCGTATGCTTCATCACAAGTCCCGGTCCGTATTCCTTCAGTTCTTTTATAAAAGTTCTGCTGTTCATTAATATTTTTATTTATGTTTCTTTTTATATTTCCTGTAGGCTGCGGCATCCCTGCGCATTGTTTTTCCGTCTATCTGACGGTACTTCTCACCGTCATTCCATTTGATCTCTTCCGGCGACAGTTTCTTTTCATCCGGAATATATTTATTAAAATACTCTGCGTCCTTTTCCATTTCACATACAGTCAAAAACGCTTTGTGATTAAGATATGTGCGCACCGATCTCTTTGCTGCTTCAAGCGGCTTAAGTCCCGGCAGCACATATTTATCCTGAAACTCTTCATCAAATACAGTATTCCTTACTATTTCAGGTGGAAGTCTGTATTCATCCGACATCACACCTTTCGGAAGACTGCTCACATAATCTACGCGCTCATCATTTTCATCAGGGTGTTCACCGTCAGCATTACCCATGCCTATGTTATTCACAAGGTTCTTTTTTGGAACTATACCCATACCGCCATGCGAGAGCATATGATAAAGCCATATGTATCCCCATGAGTTGTACCACTGATACTGAAGGTCATCAAATATCCATTTATAGAATGCATATCCTTTTTTGTTGAATACATTCTTCTCGAGCGTACGGTCTTTTCTAAGCTTCGGCCAGGATAACATGTTGGTATCATATGTTTCCCACGCTCTCTTCCATGAAGCCCAGCCCCAAATATGAGAAAAGCATGAAAAGCATATGTCATAATCGCCGAATGTCGGATGATCCGGAAGTATATTCGTTCCTGCCACCATCATGACCTGTTCATCATCCTTATAATGCTCGAGCATCTCACGACAGAAACGGAAGAATTCATCGGATCCTTCTATGTCATCTTCAACGAATACAGCTCTGTCCTCTGTCTCAAACACATGCTTTATGCCGGACGGTATCCTGTAACGCAGCCCCATGTTGCGCGTGGCATAATCCCTGTGTACCTCGCAGGGCCAGTCAACTGCAGTATCCAGAAAATCTCTTACTTCTTTAACGGCAGCCTCATCTTTCTTTGTTTTCGGGCCATCACATACTATATACAGTTTAGAAGGTCTGATATGCCTTATGGCTTCAAAGCTCTTTCTTGTAAGGTCAGGTCTTTTATATACAAACATGACCACAGGCACATCATAAAATTTTTCCTCGCCGGGCATTGTACTGTCTCCTCCCGCTTAACTTAAATCTCTGCCTGTTACGAAGTAATCACATTCCTTCGGATCATGTCCGGAGAAATACTCCGTCACATACTTAAGCAGGTCCGAGTTGTAATCCCGGGTTCCTTTGTTACTTTCAAAAAACTGAAGCGCCATGCTGTCATACATCTTCTTGTATCTGCCGCTCACTTCTTTGCTAAACTCATCCGAAAAACGTTCGGTCACAGCCTTAAGACGCTTGCTGCCTCTCCATGCAAATGCCTTTCTTGCAGTACTTATCTGAGCATCAGTTAACGGAGCTATCTCATCAGCTTTCTCAAGCACTTCCTTGTACTCTGAAAGTGAAGCCGGCTCTATCGTATATCCAAGTCCGCTGTAATAAGGCTTTCCCACAATAACAACCGGTACACCTAAGCATGCGAACTCTGCGCCCGCATTGCCGCCTATGGTAACTATCACATCAGCGATATTCTTTATGCTCTCGGCACTTATACTGTCATCAAGTATCGCCATGCCTTCACGCGCATATCTGTTGAACAGCGCTTCTATCGAATCGGTATTTTCATGGTAGGCTTTCCTTGTGGGATGAGGTTTAAGCACCCAGTTTACTTTTGTATCGGCTGCTGCCATGATAAGCGTCTCTTCCGTCCAGTCATAATAGTCACGGAAATAATACTCACCGTAATTGTAAACGGCATCCGTGAATGTATGCGCCATGATGACAACCGTCTTCTTCGAAGGATCCAACTTAAAGCGCTCTATGAACTCTTCTTTGTTCAATACCGCCTTATTGCTGAAAGCACCCCTGTCTATATTCCTGCCGTTCTTTCCCGCAAACCTCTCTTCAAGGATGCGCACGGCTTCTTCTTCATAACTCTTATCAAGTTCATTTATGCAACGCTTGAGATTACCGTTCATCACCTCGGCAACTCTCATTGGCATACCGTTTTTCTTTATCGCAACAGGTCTGATACCTGAACCGCTGCAGTTGTAGACCTTTGCTCCGTGCTTATCAAAGAGCGCAGACTGCATCGCCTCATGATAGGCGCAGTCATCACATATCTCATATGCCGGCTTATGCTTTTTCAGATACTGATCAAGGGAATAGAACATCCAGAGAATGTGAGCTGTTTTTTTAATGCACAGTCCCGTACGTATATCCCGGATCGTCGAAAGATCGGAAGTCCTTATGATATCCTCATAAATGGATCTTCCCGCCGCAATGCCGTCTATATACATCTTCTGAAGACCTTCACCTGTCTTCGATGAAAGGATGACAGACAGAGTTTTTATGCCTGCCTTTGCAAGCATGACAGGATGTCTGCTGTTTTCTGTCTCTATGCAGTAGTGCTTTATACCGAAGGATGCAAGAAATGAAGTTAAAGACGGATTCTCTCTCCAGGTGATCGCTATGACATCTCCGCCATTCTTTGCCTGCAGTCCCTTTGCAAACATGATCTTGGGTAATATCCAGCCCACCTGCATCCTGACCATGGAAAGATTTATATATATATCACCGCCTGCCCCGTGATCTTCATTCCAGAGTTTTTCATTGACCCGGATGAAGTCAGCGAGAACGGAACTGTCTATGGGAAATTCTTCTGTTCTTTTCTTCATCTTTAACTTTAATGATCCTGTATTCCTAAATCAGCCCAATCAACGCATATTTTATCATTATTTCAATGTTATGTCGACTTGATGCGGCTATGTGTTATAATGAAACGCGGTACAATTTCTGAACAAAGAAAGGCTTATCTGATGGATACTCTTAATATATTCCTTACCGGCGGACTCGATTCCTCCTACTCGGTTTTATATTATTCCCGTTATGAGATCAATATACAGCCCATATATCTGAAAGATAAAAGAGCATCCGAGCAGTTTGAATTAAAGGCAATAAACGATATCCTCGAATACGTTAAAAACGACAGCCGCACCAGGGCTGTCATACTTCCTCTCATCATTGATGAGACTGACAGGATCGCTAAGAACAACAAGATCACCGATGCCTATTACCGCATCACCTCAAAACTCAAGCTCGGCAGACAGTATGACTGGCTCCAGAGATATGCGGTTGAGCACGGACACGAAGGCATACTGATATCCGCGACAAACTCTCCCGAAGGCAAGGTAAAAAAAGTCGTTCTGAAATACGGAGCGCTTAAGAAGCAGCAGGAGAACGGTTACGAGTTCTATAAAGTCGATACCGAAAAGTCACATAAGGATCTGAACACGCTTTTTGGAAACATCATGTTCTCGGTTACCTGGGATATGACAAAGCAGGAAGAGATAAAAGACCTGCATGAAAAGGGCCTTGATGAGGCAGTAAAAATGATATGGTTCTGCTTTACTCCTGTTGATGGAAAGCCCTGCGGCTGCTGCAATCCATGCAAATCATATTTTGAAGAAAACCTTCTGGATTTCTTTGATGAGGCTTCAAAAAAGAGATATGAACTTACAAAGAACTGTGAACGGCCGACGGATTATGAACTCTGCGGCGTATGTGACAACTGCCGCAAACGCATAGAAAACGGTGATACCGCTCAGTTTTCCGAAGCAGCACTTGCCAGGTATAAAGAATACAAGAGCCTTCCGGAATGGAGATATAAATTAAGAGATATGAAGGCCAGGATCCTGCGCAAGTAAGAAACCCTTTCCTTCGGGATTCTTAGCATCTGAGAATGCATATACGCTATATCCGCTTACGTTTTCCATGGCAAGCAATGCACCTACCGCTTCGGCTGCATAACCTTTTCTGCGAAAGGGTGCTGCTATTATATATCCCATCTCAAGCATATTATCGGAACGGTCCGCCGTTCCGGTTTTTATTTCTTTAAAAACAAGCGCCTTATCCTGTTTTTTCTGTTCAAATTCTTCTTCAGAAATGCCTTTAAAACCTGCTATCCCGATAAGCTCTTTCTTACCTTTAAGCTCGATGCCGTAATAACCGTAACCGTACATGTCATAATAATAGCGGTGATATTCCTTAAGCAGTGCGGCTGTTTCATCGGCACTTCCCTTCCAGGGTGAGATGAATCCTCCGTCTGAGGCATCATCAAAAAGCCTTCTTACGTTTAATGCATCCCCCGTGCAAAGCTCACGTATCTGAAGCCGCTCCGTCATACATACCGTCTCCGGTATCCCCACGCTCCTCATTATCACATTCTCCATATATGGAACATCCGACAGAAGGCTCTCCTCCGATTCGGCAGCCCACGGTGCAAAACCAAGGTCCCCTCTTCCGTTTACCGTAAGAGCTATAACGGGAATATTCTTTTTCAGACAGTCTCTTATATGATCAGGCTCATCGGAAAGCATCAGATCATATTTTTTCCCGTCATATTCAAGACTGTGGATAAGCTTTTTCATAACAAAAATATTTTACCAAATAACTTCAAAATTGTGGGTTACATAACACTGTATACAACATATATGTACATTCATAATTTGTTAACATTTTGTTTTAGTAACGTTTATTTTCTACACAATGTTTCTCCATTTTTGTACCGTAATATTTAACCATCGAAAGGAAAACAGCAAACAACTTTCGGTACCCAGTGAGAAAACATCAAACTTTTTCATAATTTTATGCCGGGCAGATCCGCAATCTGCCCGGCATCCTCCCTTTTTATGGGAGCTTTTTTTATTTTGTAGTATAATTAGGGAGTTTCGGAAACAAACAGAGCAATTCATTACATTTTTCAATATGTCACAGGATAATTCACAAGCAAAAAAAACAGGACTCACAGGAGATTTTCTCAAGTGGATAGCGATCATCACGATGACCATTGATCATGTGGCCGCATCCGTCATGTATCATGCCCTTTCAAATGATTTTATCATTCACCCGGAATACAAATCCTTATACATTATAATGCGCCTGATCGGGCGCATAGCCTTTCCCATTTATATCTTTCTCATTACGGAAGGCTGCCGCTACACCAGGAACATCTGGAAATATCTGGCAAGACTGTCTGTCTTTGCCCTGATCTCAGAGATACCTTTTGATATGGCAAATAATGATTCATTCTTTTTCCCAAAGGATCAGAATGTCTTTTTTACACTGGCTCTTTCCGTAGCCGCCATAGCCATTATGAAGGAAGTGGATAAAAAAACAGAAAAACCCGCCTTACGATGGGTCTCATACATATTGCTCACGGTAGCTGCTTCAGTGGCGGCATTTTTCCTTCGTACCGACTATTCTTTTGTAGGAGTACTGGCAATATGTGCCGCATGGCTTTTCAGGAAAAACCGTATCGTGGCAATGCTCGTAACCTGCTCGATACTCCTCATCTCGTCGCCTTCGGAACTCTTCGCCTTTATAGCCATATGGCCAATAGCACTTTATAACGGGACCAAAGGAAGTAAGCTCAAATATTTCTTTTATTTCTACTACCCCGCTCATCTGTTGATCTTTGGGCTGATAGTAGTATTCCTTTTATGAGTCCCCTTTTCTGAGCTTATCGGCAGCCTCGGACAGCTTTCTTAATCTGTGGTTAACCCCGGATTTGCCTATCGGCTGATCTAAGAGCTTTCCCAGTTCTTCAAGCGAAACATAAGGATTCTCAAGCCTTACGGATGCTATCTCCTTAAGTCCGTCGGGAAGGGATGCAAATGCTCCGTTATCCATTAAAAGCCTTATATCTTCGATCTGTCTTGACGAGGCATCGGCAAGCTTTCTGGCATTGGCTGTATCGCAGTTGACGGCACGGTTCACATCGTTTCGCAGTTCCTTCTCTATGCGCAGATTCTCAAGATCCATCAGTGCTACATGTGCACCTACGATATTTAAAAGCTCTGCTATGCTCTCGCTCTCCTTGATGTAAACAACGCTTCTTCCTTTCCTGATCATGCTGTGAGCGCTCACATCAAAGTCCGAAAGCAATTCTATTATCTGCTGTGCCTGAGCCTCACTCCTGCAGGCAAATTCGCAGTGGTAATTCTTCTTTGGATCGCTTATCGATCCCATGCACATAAACCATGCGGTAAGCGCTGCCCTTCTGCAGCAGCTCATCTTAAGGAGCACCGCTGATACCGTATCACCTATACCCTCAGTCATTTTGACAGAATGAAGTATTTCAAGACGCTTTGTTTCATCCGTTATCTCAAAGCTCTTTACCCCGTACAGTTTAAAAAACAGTGATGCTATCCTTTCCGAAACCTGATCATTTTCAGGCACGATAGAAAGTTTACCGTCATCCAGATTTCCCAAACACGAAAGATATGCGGCCGTCTCTGCCAGGAGGCAGTGCCTTGCCGCATTTTCATGACCCAGTATTTCTTTTTTGATATCACCGGTAAATGACATATCAGAGTATCTTCTTTGCAAATGGCAGACGCCTGATGATCCATGTAGGCACCAGACAGACTGTAAATACGACACCTATCCATAAGAAACAGGGGAATATCCTCATCGGACCTGTTACCTCTCCGAATATCTTTGCCTCGATATTGTCAAAGAACTTGATACGATCCAAGACAGCGGGGTGAAAAAGATATACTCCCATAACACAGCCTGAAACCGATCTGATCACTTTCTCCGGAATGCGTCCGAATTTCTTCCCCGAGAATAATACCTTGGCTGTCATGAACATTGCAAAAGCATTGCTTAAGCAGCCCCATGAAAAATAACCTGTGTATAATCTTACACTTTCAGTATAGGTCGTATAGTATTTGGTATTGTATACGATTATTCCCATAACCACGAGATTTACACCCCATACTACGGGAAGCAGCTTTGTCAGCATATCTGTCGACAGCCGCTTGTGAAGGAAATAACCCGCTATGGGATAGATGATTATCGATGTGGTCAGCCACCCGAGAGAAAAGTTTGTATTGAAAATATATCTGCCGTAGAAGATCTTATCCTCAAACTCGGGAAATACAAAGCTTATGACAAATACGATTATTGTCATGTAAAGGAATTCCTTTACCGTCATATTCTTTGCCATTGCTCTTAAGAACGGCAGACAGATAAGAAAACCCAGATATGTATAAAGGAACCAGAGTGCCGGGATCCTTTCCTTGGCATACAGATCTCCAAAGAAGGTACGGATATCCAGTTTGTCCTTGCCGGCCAGTATATCCGAAAAATAATACATGACCGTTATGATCACAAGCACACATAGCATACGTAATATGCGTTTTTTAAATACCTGCGAAAGAGTCTCCTCCTTATCCAGAAGAAGTGCTCCCGATATCATGAAGAATATAAACGGTCCGCAGTATGCCGCAACCGAAAGCATCATAAAGAAAATATATCCGAAGCTTCCCGCAACACATTCCGCAAACAACTGATAACTGTCTGTCTGTGTATAAAGAACCATAAATATGGCAAGTATCCTCAGGATATCGAAATATACTTCCCTTTTCTCATGCTTGCGCTTCTTTTTCTTTACAGGAACTTCGATCTCTTCTTCCTGATATGCTTCCTGATACTCCACCTGAATATCATCATCCTCAAGACCTGACTCTACAGTCTGGATCTCTACGTTGGATGTATCACCCACATGTATTATTATTTTTCCTTTTTTATCGTCACTCATCTGTATCTGTTCTTGTTCCTTATGTCATCAGTCAGCGAAATTACCGAGGAGTATTACCTCGGGTTCAAGACTGACACCATGATCCGCTCTGACTTTTTCCTGCACTTCGCACATAAGTCTGTATATTTCGGATGCGGAAGCCTTTCCCTTATTGACTATAAATCCGCAGTGTTTTTCGGAAACACATGCATCTCCGCATGAAGCACCTCTTAAACCTGAATCTTCTATGAGCTTTCCTGCAAAATACCCTTCGGGACGCTTGAAGGTGCTGCCCGCACTGCCGTATTCAAGAGGCTGCTTTTCCTGCCTCTTTATCTTCAGTTCATCCATCCTCTGCTTTATAAGAGCCTTGTCATCTTCCTTAAGAACAAATGATGCCTCAAGCACCGTTCCCGCATATTCTTTTAAAGAACTGTGGCGATAGGAAAGATCCAGCTCCTCAGCGCTTTTTCTCTGCACAAAGGAATGACCGTCTTTATGGTAAAGTATATCAGCATATTCAAGGATCTGCTTTATCTCGCCTCCATAGGCCCCTGCGTTCATATAAACAGCTCCGCCTATGGTTCCCGGTATACCTGATGCAAACTCAAGCCCGGACAGACCGCAATCGGAGGCATATACAGAAACCCTTACAAGAGGCGCTGCGCTGCCTGCGATCAACCTGCCCCCGTCACGCGAAATATCCTCAAAGGCCTTTCCGAGTCTTATCATAACACCGTCATAGCCTTTATCGGAAACAAGTATATTGCTTCCGTTTCCGAGGATAAAATACTTTTCTCCTGAGGATTCAAGAAACCTGACGAGAGCCGTAAGCGCATCCCTTGTATCTGCAGTCACAAAATAAGCCGCCGGCCCGCCTGCACGAAAAGTACAGTGCGAAGCCATAGGCTCATTCACGCGAACATTTTCACTGCCCGCAAGTCTGTTTAATTCTTCTTCGAGCTTATTCAAGAAAGCACCAGTTTTGCAGCACCATAGATGCCTGCATCATTTCCAAGTTCAGCAAGCGTGAATTTTGCATCAGCGCTTCCGTGGAATACATATTCCCTATAATACTTAACTATATAATCAAACAGCACAGGACCTGCCTTTGAAACTCCTCCGCCTATTACAAAAGCTTCGGGATTGACTGCTGCGGCAACCGAAGCAAGTCCCTTTGCAAGATAATCACCGAACTGTTCGGCAATCTCTATAGCCACCTTATCTCCGTTCTTTACCGCATCAAATACAGATTTTGCAGAGATATCACCATTCCTTAAAACAGTGGGTGCATCATCTTTTGCAAGTCTTCTGTTTGCAAGACGCGCAATTCCTGTAGCAGATGCATACATCTCGAGGCAGCCATGCTTTCCGCAACCGCAGGTTTCAGGCTCACCGTCAACTATATGGATATGTCCTATTTCACCTGTTGCACCGGTCGATCCTGTAAGGATCTTTCCGTTTATTATTATGCCGCCGCCCACGCCTGTACCGAGGGTTACCATTACAAGGCTGCTGTAGCCCTTTCCGCCGCCGCGCCACATCTCACCGAGAGCTGCAACATTTGCATCATTTCCGGCTTCAACGATCATTCCACCAAGAAGCTCGCTTAAGGTATCCTTTATGGAAAATACACCCCAGCCAAGATTCGGTGCCTTATATATCATTCCGGCTCCGTCAACGGGACCGGGCACTCCGATGCCCACACCGGTCACATCTGAAGCTTCTATATTTTTCTCAGCCATCTTATTCTTAATGGCTTCAGCGATATCAGGAAGGATAAGTTTTCCCGCATCCTGTTTTCTTGTGGGGATCTCCCACTTGTCCTGTACATTTCCATCGGTATCAAACAGACCCATCTTTACTGTTGTACCGCCAAGATCTACCCCAAACACATACTTGCCCATATAGCTGTCAGTCCTCCTCGTTTTCTTCTTCTTTTACGGCCATTGAAGCCTGAAGTCTCTTATAAAGTTCTTCCACGGCATTATAACCCATCTTTTTCTGTCTGTGATTAACGGCTGCCGATTCGCATATTACCGCAAGGTTACGTCCCGGTCTTATAGGGATCGTATGACTTACGACCTTGTTGCCAAGATACTCGGTGTACTCCTCTTCAAGACCCATCCTGTCATATTCCTGATCCTTTGACCAGTCCTTTAACTTGATGACAAGGTCTATCTGCTGGTCATCCTTTACGCTCGATACACCGAACATCTGCTTCACATCCACTATGCCTATACCCCTGATCTCAATCAGGTGCTTAGTAACTTCGGGTGCGCTGCCTATCAGCGTATCCTCGGAAACCTTTCTGATAAGAACGGCATCGTCACTTACAAGCCTGTGACCTCGCTTGATAAGCTCTATAGCGGCTTCACTCTTACCGATACCGCTCTCGCCTGTGATAAGCACGCCTTCACCGTATATATCCACAAGAACTCCATGGACCTGAATGCAGGGAGCAAGCTTTGCATTAAGCCATCTGATGACCTCGGCCATGAATGCCGATGTTGCCTTTGATGTGCTGAGTACAGGAATGCCGTATTTGATCGCTGTTTCAAGAAAGAGCGGATCCGGCTCAAGTTCTCTGCAAAAAACAAATGCAGGTGTCGGATGATTGAGTATCTCGTTGTAAATTTTGGTCTTCTGCTCAACAGAAAGAGACTGCATATATGTATGCTCAACGAAACCTACAATCTGCAGACGTGTTGAATCATAATGCTCGAAATAACCCGTCATCTGGATAGCCGGACGGTTTATATCAGGCTGGGTGATCTTTATCTTATCGATATTGATCTCTCCTGTAAGGTTTTTCATCTTGAATTTATCTATAAGACGCTGCAGACTAATACTAGCCATTTATAAACCTCCTGCATTTAAAAATATCTTCTTAATGATACAGCAATTTCAGACATACTTCAATTTGACGCGGCATTGTCGGGACCCAGTATCTCCCATGAATCCTTATCGTAAATATCACCGTGAACGCTATACCAGGAGTCGTTTCCGGTATCAAAAACATCGCCGTTATTTTCCGTGATCACATAATTTTCGGAACCCGTGATCTTTGGATCTGCCTTTTGAGCCTCATCAGCCTCAAGCGGCTTTTTTGTATACGGATTGACTGCCGCATTTACCGCACCCTCTGCTGCCATATGCGGCACATCAGCTATAGTGATAAACTCATCATCCTCTGTCATTTCTGTATTATCAGAATCAAAATCCTTCACAAGAAGAAGAGCCATGAAAGCCTGTGCATCATATCCGTCATCAAGAACCATCGCACCTTCCCCGAAACCATGATCGGAAGCAAGAATGATCCTTGTGTTATCCCATACGCCTTCTTTTTTGAGCAGATCAAACCAGTCATTCAGACACATGAAGGCTCTGACTTCCGTGTGCCATGAAGACAATCCGTGATATCCTCCGGCATATTCATCATTTGAGGCATGTGAACGATAGGTATAATCGGGAAGCTGCAATGTCACCACTTCATGAGTCATCTCGTTGTTCATGAGAAGTACACAGCCTTTTTCATCATCACTTATCTCTGTAAGTGCAGGCAGACTCTTCATTGCCGCATAGTTATTTATATAATCCGTGGGTATGTTTGTTACGGACATGTATTTACCTTTGCTGTAAACAAACTTATTAAGTGAAATGGGAAGCGACTTCATCACTTCATACATGAAGAAACGCCAGTTCCTTCCGCCGCCAGAGGCTGTTATCTCGCTCTTTTCTTCTTCCGAAAGAGAGGATATGCACTGACCGTCATTTATGAATATGCAATCGGTATCATTGATATCCTTAAAAATCTCCTCTGAAGGTACTTCGGAATAACCGGCATAAGGCAGGTCACAGACCGTAATGTGATAACCGTTTTCGGAAAACAGTTTAGGAAGGACCTTCAATGATTCATTATGCTTATCCGCAAGTCTTTCGTCACTTCTTTCATTCATTGACTGCGGTGTGTATTCATATCCTCCGAAAAGCTCGGGCGAACCGAAATTGGTATGAGCACCAAAGGAAATTGTCTGCTTATACCATGTAAAATCCTTAAAGCCTTCTTTAAGCTCCGGCCTTTCTTCCATTATATCGGGAACGAAACTTCCTATCGCCCTGTCCAACATGATAACGACAACATTCTTTCCTGTTCTGGAAAGTCTGAATCCCTTAAGCTCCACTGTTTCAGATGAGGCGGATGCAGTCAGGCTCCTGTCGAGTCCTGCCTTAGCAAGATCGTTCTTTACCTTCATAACAGAAGAAGCACAGAGTGAAAATGCAGCAAGCGAAAGCGCAACATAGGACAGAAACAGTATGCGCTTATGTTTGCAGCAAAAGAAAACAACAACTGCGGCAAGTATCACGATGCCTGCGATATTTAAAAGCTGTCTTGCAGGAGAGTAATGGATCATCTCGGAATAAAGCAGATCTGTTGAAAGCGTTCCGAAAGTCTTTCCGAATATCATGAAATCCACTGCTATCACGGGCGGTATGGCTGCTGCAGCAATAGTCACATATTTCTTTCCCTTTTCATCTGCTGTGAGATATACAACTCCCCACCAGAAAACAAATATGCCAAGTGCTATACAGAACTGAACAAGAACCGTATCAAGCGGCATTGTGCCTGTTCCGTAATCAACAAATTCAACAGCTGATGATGCCACCAGAGACAGAGGTATGATGCCTCCGAATACCGCAGCGGATAAGATACCTGATATCACCCAAAGTCCCTTTCCCATATCCGGAAGATCGGGCTGTTTTATCTTCTTTCCAAAAAGCAGCTTTGCAAGCGGTATGAGTGTGATGAGCACCACCGCGATTATGAGCACTATATGTCCGGCATCTGCCTCTTTCCTGTTGGCACCTACTGTCTTAAGGAGAGCACCCGAGCTTAAGGACCAGATCAAAATTGCTGCACCGCATAAAGCCGAAATGATCGAAAGTACCTTCTCAGGATTTTTCACAACTTTTAAGAATACATTCTTAAGCAGTGAAAAAAGATTGTTGAGTGTCCAGTAAAATACCAGGCCCGAAGGACAGGGATAAAGAAAGATCAGGAAAGCTATAGCTATCACATAAGGCTGAAGTCGCTCCCTGAATGAAAGTCCTTTTGTGTAGATGACGGATGAAAGCAGATTAAAAACTGTCATAAGAACCGGAAGCACATTAATGGAAAGCGAACCTATGCGCAGCAGTCCGTCCGGCTGTGAAAGGTCACTGAATATCCAGAATGATTCTCCGTTAAGTATGGGAAGTGTTGAAAGAAAACGGTATGCGGCTATAAGGAAAGGTATCTGCAGAAGAAGCGAAACCATTCCCTTCATTGGACTTAGAGGCGAATACTTCTGTTCCCTGTAATATACCTGTCTCATCATGAAACGCTCATCACCGGAAAAGTATTTTCCTATATGATCGATCCAGGGTTTCATCTTCTCCTGTCTGAGACGTTCCTCCTCCTGCATCGCATCCGCTCTTTTATACAAAGGAAGACAGAGAAGATTCACCGCAGCACTTACTGCTATTATTGAAACTCCCGCATTGTATGTCATAAGCCATACGGTCGAAAAAATAAGCTGTATAAGATACTGTACAGGAAGAATGATTATATTATAAAGAACGCTGCCCATAATATTCCTTAAGCCTTTCACCGAGTATTTCAGAATACTTTACCGCACCTTCCGAATTCAAATGGAGGTCATGATTAAAAAAGTATTCCGCAGGCAGTGTGTAATCTTCAAAACCGCCAAGAACAGGGGCATTAACTGCTGCTTCCACATCTGCATCAAAACTTTTAAACATCTCATCCGACTGCTGCCATGATTCTTCAACAGTGGGAGAATATGTTATAAGAAATTCCACATCATTTTCAGCACACCATTTTTCAAATTCATTAAGAGCTTCAATACTACCCTCTTCAACCTCATCTATTTTGATCACATCATTATGAGATTCATTGAAACTCATCTCGCTGCCTATACGTTCAACGGTCATATTTCCGTTTTCATCAAAGGAACTGACATTGTAGACCGGCTGCTTCTTTGAATACTTTTCCAGAAGCTTGTTGGACACGGGACTTACAATGAAAGCATAAAACTTTCTCCATGTAAGATATGACTTCGGAAGACTTGCATCTCTCCATTTCCAAAACGCAAAAAGCTTTTCCTTATCAGGCTCAAGTGCTGCCGAAACCGAGATAAGATCGGTATTTACGGGATTTGATTCGCCCAACATATAAACAACCGTATCACCAGGCTTTGCTGTCTCTTCAAGTACATGAATAAGATACGGCACGCCTATTGCAGCTTCTATTCCCAGTATCTGCGCCTTTCTTCCGTCTCCGACTGTTGTCTCGAGTGTCTTTGTATCTATTCCGAAAGGTACATAAGAAGAACCGAAGACTATTATCTCCGGATCTCTGTCTTCATCCTCAAGAGCATATATCTGTCTTAACAGCGCGCGCTGATAGGAGCTTGCGTATGCTTCGGGACCGCGGTCATATTCCCAGAAATACCAGAAGATAAACTTCCAGACTCCGAACGCCATCAAGCCGATAAGCGCGACCTTAACCACGAACCTTATAAAACTTTTTAATGTCTTAAAGTCCTTCATACTGCAAATTGCTATTATACCCTACTTCCTGAAGAAATCATATATACTCTGAGCCGTGTTGCGGGGAAGACCGCCTTTTTCCATAAGAGTTTCCACATCAGCTTCCTTTATATCGGATAACGAAGCAAAAGCTCTCATCAGATCCAGTCTCCTCTTAGGTCCTACTCCGGGTATATCATCAAGAACGGAATGAACCTGTTCCTTAGTGCGTAACGACCTGTGATACTCTATCGCAAATCTGTGTACTTCATCCTGTATCCTTGTGAGCAGCTTGAATGCCTCACAGTCCTTATCTATAGGTATCTCCTCATTATTGAAATAGAGTCCTCTTGTCCTGTGATGATCATCCTTGACCATTCCGCATACAGGTATGTGCAGATCCAGGCTTTCAAGCACACCGAGTGCAATGTTTACCTGTCCTCTGCCGCCGTCCATCAGGATAATATCGGGGAAGCGGTCAAAATGACCGTCCGTCCTGTTCTCTCTTATTTCTTTAAGTCCGTGCTCGAATCGTCTCGTGAGCACTTCCTTCATGCTTGCATAATCATCAGGACCTTCAACAGTTTTTATCCTGAATTTTCTGTAGTCGCTCTTCTTCGGCTTTCCTTTTTCATATACTACCATCGAAGCAACATTCTCATATCCGCTTATATTGGATATATCAAAGGATTCCATCCTGTCGAGCCCATCCATCCCAAGTAGTTCTTCAAGCTCACGCACAGCGCCTATTGTACGGCCTTCCTCCCTGCGGATCTTTTCTCTGTCCTTTGTAAGAACAAGCTTTGCATTGTTTGCAGCAAGCTCCACAAGCTTCTCTTTTTGACCAGCCTTCGGAGCTTTTAAGTAAACACGGCTTCCTCTCTTTCCACTAAGCCACTGCTCTATGAGCTCTGTCTCGCTGCTTTCGATCGGAAGAAATATCTCTCTTGGAATAAAAGGAGTGCCGGCATAAAACTGTTTTATAAAGCTCGTTAATATGCTCTCCTCGCTCTCTTCCTCGGAATGCTTCATATAGTAGTGCTCTCGGCCGGTCATCCTTCCTCCGCGCACAAAGAAAACCTGCACCACGGCATCTTCCTTATCACGTGCAAGGGCTATCACATCCTTGTCTTCGAGCTTCATATCTTCTATCTTCTGTTTCTGTGCAATGCTCTGCACTTTTGCCAGAAGATCCCTGACAGATGCTGCTTCTTCAAACTCCATTGCCTCGGAAGCGGCTTCCATTTTGTTCTGTAGACGCTTTATCACCGGAGCATAATTTCCGTTCAGAAAATCTATGGCACCTGAAAGCCTCTGCCTGTACTGTTCTTCACTCTCTCTGTCTTTTATGCAGGGACCGCAGCATTTCCCAATATGATAATTCAGACACGGCCTCTCTTTTCCGATATCCTGAGGAAGTTTTCTGGAACAGTCACGCAGACCGTACAGTCTGTTTATCAGTTCTATAGTGCTGCGCACAGCGTCCGCACTTGTATAAGGTCCGAAATATCTGGCCTTGTCTTTTTTCATCTGTCTGGAAAACATGATGCGCGGATACGGCTCATTCACAGTGACGCGTATGTAAGGATATGTCTTATCATCACGGAGCATGGTATTGTATTTGGGCTCATGCTCTTTTATCAGGTTGTTCTCGAGGACAAGAGCCTCAAGTTCAGAATCCGTAATGATATATTCAAAACGACGGATAAGGCTGACCATGCGGTCGATCTTGGGACCTCTGCCAATGTTCGCTCTGAAATAGGAGCGCACACGGTTACTTAGGTTTACGGCCTTTCCGATATAGATGATGGTATCATCTTCATCGCGCATGATATAAACCCCCGGTGAACCGGGCAGCTTTTTCAATTCTTCCGTAACATTAAAACCGCCGGGCAGTATGCGGTCGGGAGCTTTCTCCCTGACTTTTTCCTGCCCGGAGGTATCAGTTGTTATTTCCGTCGTCTTCTGATTTTTCATGATATGAGCGTTTCTTTAATTCTGCTGCAAAACTTTCCTCCTCGCTCATCTCCTTTTCTTCGTTCTGTGCTTCATCATCTGAAGAAGCTTTCTCCGAAGCAGGTGGAGCGGGAGCCACTGCAGGAGGAACAGGCGGTGTCTGCGGCAGAGGTCCCTCCTTCAAAGGAGGATAAATATCTGTCCTTAAAGATGTGGGCTGCGTGGCAGGAGAAAGCTGTTCCTCTCTCTTCTTCTGTTCTTCCCTCTCACTCCTCATCTTGGCAAGACTTTCTTCACCCCTGTTTTTTTCGGGCATAGGCAGTCCCTTTTCCCTACAGTAGATTTCCATGAACTCATGGCCGGTGATGTTTTCCTTCTCGATCAGATATGCAGCTATCTTATCAAGCACATCCCTGTTTTCCTTGAGCATCCTCTTTGCTTCCTTATAGCTTTCCTTGAGGATCTTCATCACTTCTTCATCAACAGCAGCTGCTGTCTCATCAGAACAGTTAAGAGTTGTAGACTGGTTAAGGTATTGATTGTCCAAGCTCTCTATCTGCATCATACCGAAGCGTTTGCTCATACCGAAACGTGTGACCATAGCTCTGGCAATCCTTGTTGCCTTTTCAATATCATTGGCTGCACCGGTCGTGATGGTATCAAATACTATATCTTCCGCAGCGCGGCCTCCAAGTAAGCTGACAAGTTCAGCCCTGAGTTCCTTCTCGGTCTGCATGAACTTCTCTTCTTCAGGATATGAAAGAACATATCCAAGTGTTCCCTGGGTACGTGGAATGATGGTGATCTTCTGGACAGGTTCGGTATGCTTCTGAAGCGCATGGATAAGAGCATGTCCTGTCTCATGATAGGAAACAACCTGTCTCTCTTTCTTTGAAAGTATGCGGTCCTTCTTTTCCTTACCCATACTAACCAGCTCGACCGCATCAAGCATATCCTTCTGGCTTACATATTCTCTGCCGCGCTTTACCGCAAGGATCGCAGCTTCATTTATCATGTTTGCAAGATCGGCACCTACAGCGCCTACAGTTGCAAGAGCGATGGCATCCAGATCGACAGTCTGATCCAGAAGCACATCTTTTGAATGAACTTTAAGTATCTCAACACGTCCTTTAAGATCGGGCTCCTCAACAATGATACGTCTGTCAAAACGTCCGGGTCTTAAAAGAGCTTTATCAAGGACTTCAGGTCTGTTGGTCGCTGCAAGAATTATGATACCCTTATTTGGATCGAAACCATCCATCTCTGAAAGCAGCTGATTAAGTGTCTGCTCCCGCTCTGTATCACTGCCGAACTTTGCATCACGGCTGCGTCCTATGGCATCTATCTCATCGATGAAAATTATGCAGGGAGCATTTTTCTCTGCTTCATGGAAAAGATCTCTTACTCGCGATGCACCGACACCTACATAAATCTCAACGAAATCCGAACCGGAAAGGAAGAAGAATGGTACACCCGCCTCACCGGCAACAGCCTTTGCAAGAAGTGTCTTACCGGTTCCGGGAGGTCCTACAAGAAGTCCGCCCTTGGGTATCTTTGCACCGATCTTGGCATATTTTGTGGGATTATGAAGGAAATCAACTATCTCAACCAGTGATTCCTTTGCCTCATCTTCACCTGCAACATCCTTGAAGGTAATACCTGTTTCTTTTCCTTCATACAACTTTGCATTTGACTTGCCTACACTAAAACCGAAGCCTCCGGATTTGCCGAGCCTGTTAAAGATGAAGCCCATCGCGATCCAGATGATGACAAGCGGCAGTACATATGTAAGCAGTATGTTTATAAGAAGGCTCGATCCGTTCTCGACTTTGCTCTTTACTTCCACTCCGGCACTGAGCATACGATCCGTTACCGTAGTTGAATCTTCTGCAAGTCCTGTGAAATAGGTCTTCCCGTTATGATTTCCGGAATCCTTCTTATCACCCTTGGCCGTTATTATCACGCGGTCACCTTCGATAGAAACCTTTTCTACCTCGCCATCTTTGACCATCTGAATGAATTTATCATATGTGATCTCTTCACTCTGTGCTGAAGTGCGTCCCACAAAATAACTTATGAGGAGCAATGCAAGGAAGGTAACGATGACAAACACCATAATGCTGGGTGAATGTCCTCCGTTATCATTACTGCTTCCATTATTGTTATTGTCGTTACTTCCGTTCTGATTTCCTTTGCCGCCGTTACCGTCATGCATTCTCAGCGGCTTTTTCAAGTCAGGCTTCATCATAGTCTTTCCTCCGTTATACGCCGTTAAAAACCACAGTTCTTAAAACATCTTCATACTGCTCTGCGGTTTTTTCCCAGCTGAAGCACTTTACATTTTGCTTTCCGAGTCTTATAAGTTCTTTGCTTTTTTCCTTATCTTCAAGTATACTGCACATCGCAGCTGCCGCTCCTTCCGTATCGAAAGGTTCAACCGTAACTGCTGCATTTCCCGTAACTTCGGGAAGCGAAGCAGCATTCGAGCATACGACAGGCACTCCTGCCTGCATAGCTTCAAGCGGCGGAAATCCGAAGCCCTCCGTTTCCGATAGAAACAGAAACAGCTTTGCTCCGGCTACCATACCGTTAAGTTCATCATCAGATTCTATATATCTGTAGCATTCGATATCGGCCCTGGCCTTATCATCCTTCAGATTATCATTTAAAAATGCATCATCTATGCCTACTATCTTAAGAGGAAGCGGAGTCCCGGAATCAGCATCACAAAGAGCATGGTATCTGCTGTAGGCTTCCAGTATACCGCGTGCATTCTTATGCGGAAGCATAGATGTTTCGGCAATTATATAATCGCTATCTTCATTGCACCTGAAAGCAGGACTTTCTTCCATCCCGTGGTATATAACACTTATCTTATCCGGATCCGTTCCGAAGCGGTTTACTATATCATTCTTTGAAAAATCAGAAACAGTGATGATATGTGATGCCGTACGTGCAGACTGTTCCAGCCTTCTGCATATATACTCATTCTGCACCCTGCCGAGGGCTTTAGGATAGTGATCCCTATAATAGAGCGGGATCAGATCGTGTATCAGCACTATATCCTTCACCGGATGAGATGCAGCCGCAAACCCTCTCGGAAACAACACTGCATCTGCATTCAGTTTTTTAACTGCAGGATTTACAAGTGACAGTTCCCAGATAAGAGCATGAGCTTTTGAAGTGGGATCATACTTTGTCACAGGTATAAAGCGCATGCCCGGAATATCAAAATCAACTGCATTATAAGTATTTCCCAGAATGATATATTCGAGATCATCATGAGGCCTTGCAGCAAGGTATTTCAGAATACCTTTAACACAATTATATATTCCTATGCTTTTTCCCTGACCTTTGACCAGTTTGAAGCAATCAATGACTATACGCTTTTTCATTTAACCCTTTCAGCCGTGGTAAAGTTTCTTTGTCTGGTAATGAGGCTCGCAGGTAAGGTTCACTCCGAGCTTTCTGAAAGTATTTGTATCAACAGATGAAAGCATTACGCTCGTATGCACATCCGTACCTTTGAGATTCTTAAGCTGTTCCATTGCATGTCTTGCCTTTTCATCGGTAGCGGCGCATACGGAAAGAGCTATAAGTATCTCATCTGTATGAAGGCGGGGATTGTGTCCGCCAAGATAATCAACCTTTAATGTCTGTATCGGTTCTATGACTTCCGGAGATATAAGCTTCACTTCATCATCAATACCCGCAAGACTCTTGAGTGCATTAAGCAGGAGTGCTGAAGAAGCTCCGAGAAGATCAGAAGTCTTTCCTGTTACGATAGTTCCGTCAGGAAGCTCCATGGCTGCTGCGGGACCGCCGGTCATCTCAGCCTTTAACAGTGCAGCTCCCACAACAGGTCTGTCTTCTATCGAGATACCTGCCTGCTTCATAAGAAGCTCTATCTTTGTAACCTGATTTTCATCTGCCATACCCTGTCTCTTTAAGCACAGAGTATTGTAATAGCGTCTTATGATCTCGGCCTTTGCTGCTGCCATTACCGCTTCATCATCGATGATGGCCTTGCCTGCCATATTTACACCCATATCAGTGGGAGACTTGTAAGGAGACTCGCCCATGATCTGATCAAACATTGCATTCAGAACAGGGAACACCTCAACATCTCTGTTGTAATTTATGGTTGTCTCTCCGTACGCTTCAAGATGGAACGGATCGATCATATTCACATCATTAAGATCAGCAGTTGCTGCTTCATATGCAAGATTCACAGGATGCTTAAGCGGAATATTCCAGATAGGGAATGTCTCATATTTAGCATAACCGGCCTTTACGCCTCTCTTATACTCATGATAAAGCTGTGAAAGACAGGTTGCCATCTTTCCCGAGCCTGGTCCGGGTGCCGTTACAACGATAAGTGATCTGGATGTTTCTATATAATCATTCTTTCCAAAACCTTCATCACTTACGATAAAAGGTATATTTGCAGGATATCCCGGGATCACATAATGACGGTATACCTTTATGCCAAGAGCCTCAAGTTTTTTCTGATAAGCAACCGCAGCAGGCTGTGCAGAAAACTGTGTGAGTACAACACTTCCTACATACAGACCGTATTCACGGAAGGCGTCGATAAGACGGAGCACGTCCATATCATAGGTTATTCCCAGATCGCCTCTGACCTTGTTCTTTTCTATGTCTCCGGAATTGATGACGATGACTATCTCCGCATCATCCTTCATCTTGCTTAACATCCTTATCTTTGAATCCGGATGAAAACCGGGAAGTACACGGGATGCATGATAATCATCAAAAAGCTTTCCGCCAAACTCCAGATAGAGCTTTCCGCCGAAGAACTTTATCCTCTCCTGTATCTTTTCTGACTGAAGTTTAAGATACTTTTCGTTGTCAAAACCCATCCTGCTCATAATCGCCTCCATAGTTGGTTCTAAAGCAGCGGACTTGTAAGTTTGAATATCCACTGCATGATCTTCTGTGAAACAGGCCTGTTATGCCACTGTTCATATGTAATCTCTTCACTCTTTTCAAGCGAAGCGCATATATTATCCTTTACGCTTTGCACCACATTGGAACGGCAGAAGAAGACTCCGTTCTCATGATGTGTGTGCATACTGCGGAAATCAAGATTTATGGTACCGCATATCGCGCATTCATCATCCGATACCACATCCTTTTCATGGATGAATCCGGGCTGGTATTCGTATATCCTTACTCCGCCCTTAAGAAGCTTTCCGTAGTTGGATATGTTTACCATGTAAACATACCATTTATCATAGATATGCGGAGTGATTATCCTGACATCAACTCCACTCTTTGCAGCATCTATAAGATTATCCGACATCCTTGTATCAAGTACAAGATAAGGAGTCGTTATATATATATAATCTCTGGCCTTGGAGATCATACGCATATAAGCACCTTCAACGGGATTGTACGGCGCCTTGTGCGGACCACCCGAAAACGGCTGTATAAAACCCTGGTCATCTACTTCCCATAAAGGCCTGAAGCGGTCAATATCCTCAACGATTTTGCCGGTACTGTCTTCCCACATCATTATAAAGATATTGGTAAGTGACCAGACAGCCTCTCCTTCAAGACGGACCATTGAATCTTTCCATTCCGATCCGCCGAATCGTTTTATATAATTCACATATTCATCAGCCAGATTGCATCCACCGGTATAACCTATGGTGCCGTCAACTACCATTATCTTCTGATGATTCCTGTAGTTAAAGTTGATCGAGGTGATACGTCGGTTGATGGGATTGAATAATTCAAACTTTATCCCCTTTGCCTTCATGGCTTTCTTCATTGCCACCGTGTCCATGAAAATACTTCCGAAATCATCTATCAGGACCCTGACATCTACACCTTCTTCAGCTTTTTCAATGAGCACTTCCTCAATATCGCGCCACCATTTACCGTCATATACTATGAAAAACTCCAGAAAAATACTCTGTTTGGCGCTTTTCAGATCTTTCAGGAAATCCTCTGCCATTTCGGCATTTCCGATAGGATAATATTTCGCCTTGGTATGCTGGTATATCGGAAAGCCTTCTTTATCAAGGAACCTTGCGATCTGGATCTTGTTGGGATGAACCTGCGCAAGTTCTTCCAGCTGCCATTTATTATCCGGAAGTCTCTCCAGTGCCGCTGCCTCACGTTTCCTTAGGCCTGAGTTCACAACAAAATCTTTTCGTATACTTCCCCAGAAGAAGTACAGTATAAAGCCAAAGCCCGGAAGCACTAAAAGTATCACGACCCAGAACATCTGATTATATGCTTCACTGTTTACAAGGCCGAATACTATCGCAACGGAAAGAAGCTCGACAACAAAATATATTTTCAGACCGTCAGTCTGCATCCAGTATGAAAGACCGGCTATAAAGGCTATCTGTAGTATCAGAACAAAAATAACGGATGCAGCCCGAATGATCCCGTGATACTTCGCACGTCTTCTGTCAAAATGCTGCACCCTATCCTTTAAACTACCTGTTTTTACCTCTTTCTCTGCCTCAGGCATATACTATACTATCCTGTTCCTCGATTCTTTATTCAAAAAAGCTTTAATGTTCTCAGCACATTCAGCCACACATCTTATCCTGGCTTCCGTGCTCGCCCATGCCATATGCGGGGTGATCATAAGTACATTACTGTCTTTGATCTTCATCAGAGGATTATCGGATGATATCGGTTCCTCCTCCATCACATCAAGTCCTGCAGCTGCTATTTCCTTATTTTCAAGTGCTGCCGCAAGATCCGCATTATTGACAACTTTTCCTCTCGCAACATTTATGAGTATTGCAGAGGGCTTCATTATTGAAAGAGCCCTGCTGTCCATCAGATACTTTGTTTTCTCATTGAGCGGGCAGTGAAGCGATACGAAATCGGACTGTGCAAGGAGAGTTTCAAAATCCACCTTTTCATATCCGTCGACCACATGGTTTCCGCCCGTTGAATAATACATTACCCTGCAGCCGAATGCCCTTGCTACCTCTGCCACACGTCTGCCTATAGTACCCATTCCCACGATACCCCAGGTCTTTCCGGAAAGCTCGGTGAAATGCTTTGAATAATTGGTAAAAAGCGGCTGCGCAGAATACGCTCCGCTTTTTACATATTCATCATAATAGGGCAGATGCTCAAGAAGATAAAAACAAAGAGCAAATGTATGCTGCACAACTGCTTCAGTTGAATAGCCGCTTACATTGCATACGGCTATCCCTCTGTTTTTGCAGTATTCGGTATCTATATTGTCATAACCTGTTGCAAACTCGCAGATGATCTTTACATTAGCCGCATCCTTCAGAGTAGACTCATTAAGGGGCAGTTTATTTGCGATGACTATATCTGCATCTGCAATACGTTCGGCCACAGTCTCCGGGGTTGTATCCGTATACTCTGTCACATCACCGAAAGCTTTTATCGGTGCCATCGAAACATCGGCACCTACACTGTTTCGCTCAAGTATGACAATCTTCATTATCAGAGCCTCTTCATAAGCTCATCTCTCTGAGCTTCATAACCGGGACGGCCGAGAAGAGCGAACATGTTCTTCTTGTAAGATTCAACACCGGGCTGATTGAAAGGATTAACACCAAGGATGTATCCGCTTACTCCGCATGCGAACTCGAAGAAGTAGAAGAGCTCGCCGAGATAGAATTCATTAACCTCGGGAACCTTTATCATAAGGTTGGGAACCTGTCCGTCTGTATGAGCAAGGATGGTTCCGTTCATAGCACTCTTGTTTACGAAATCAACGGTCTTACCTGTGAGGTAGTTAAGTCCGTCAAGATCAACGGGCTCCTCTTCGATAGTAAGCTCAACCCTCGGAGTCTCAATATTGATAACTGTCTCAAACATGATGCGGGCGCCGTCCTGAATGTACTGACCCATTGAGTGAAGATCTGTTGTAAGATCAACGCTTGCAGGGAAAATACCTCTCTGGTCCTTACCCTCTGACTCACCGTAGAGCTGCTTCCACCACTCTGATACAAAATGTACCGAAGGCTCATAGTTTGCAAGGATCTCTACTGACTTGCCCTTTCTTAAAAGGATGTTTCTGATAGCAGCATACTTAACTGCATCATTATCCTCGAAGCTGCTCTCAAGCGCTGCCTTTCTGCCTGCTGCAGCACCTTCCATAAGCTTATCGATATCTGCTCCTGATACAGCAATGGGAAGAAGACCTACTGCTGTAAGTACTGAAAATCTTCCGCCGATATCATCAGGAACTACAAAGCTCTCAAAACCTTCCTCATTTGCAAGATTCTTTAATGATCCCTTTGCCTTGTCAGTTGTAGCATAGATCCTCTTTGCTGCTTCAGCCTTTCCATACTTTTCCTCAAGCTTTTTTCTGAGGATACGGAATGCAATGGCCGGCTCCGTTGTTGTTCCTGACTTTGAGATCATGTTGATTGAGAAATCTCTGTCTCCGATCACATCAAGGAGATGTGAAAGATATGTTGAACTGATCGAATTTCCTACGAAATAGATCTCAGGAGTCTTTCTCTGCTCCTTGTCTAATACATTGTAGAAGCTGTGTCTTAAATATTCGATGGCAGCTCTTGCACCGAGGTATGAGCCACCGATACCGATAACAACAAGCACATCCGAATCGCTCTGGATCTTTGCAGCCGCTTTCTTTATGCGTGCAAATTCATCCTTATCATAATTAACAGGGAGATCGATCCAGCCTAAGAAATCATTGCCTGCGCCCTTCTTTGATACAAGAAGCTCCTTGGCATCTTCGGCAATCTTCTTCATGTTCTCCATTTCATGATCCTTGATAAACGGAGCTGCTTTTGAATAATCGAATGTAACCTTGCTCATTTCATTTTCTCCTTTGAAATATACTATTTGTGGTGGTTTTGCCTGCAGATGATACGGGCCATTTCCACCAAAAACTATCCCATAAACGGATAGATTATACCATTGTTTGCACATGATTTCCAATTGTGCTAATATATCCCCGTTTTGCGGCGAGGTTACATAAATTAATGAAACGATTCCTTCGGGGCGCAGGATGGTTTGCCGCATTCCTTTTAACAACACTTGCAGCCATCATCCTGGCTCTATATCTGATAATGTGGTTATTCGTGAACGGCCCTTCTCCGTCAGCCAGAAAAACCTTTGTGGCTACGATGCTTGAAACGGGAGGGCTTAAGTTTGTCATATCCTGGTATCTGACAGATGAAGAAGTTCTGGAAATCACTGACCGCAATGACGACGGCTCAGAAAACATACCTGTAGTCAATCTGAATCTTGAAACTGACGCTTCTGCGGACAGCATATCTCCAAACATACCTGCTGTATCTGAAGAGATAGACAAGGCACTTGCTGAAGACCCTGACGGGGACGGCTTTGTTCTGCTGCCCATAAAGGCTCATACTTTTGCAGCAAACCTTCTTATAATCAAAGACCCTTCATGTGTAAAGCTCTCAAGTTCATATCCCTGGTCGGGCCCCGAACGGGATAAAAACGGCCTCACTGTCGGCGAACACTGCATTCAGTCCGGAGCTTTCGCAGGCATAAATGCCGGTGAATATGTTACTTCAGGCACCAACTGGGGGGGACTTCCCGTGGGTGTTGTAGTGGAAGACGGCAAGATACTCTTTAACGGGCCTTCCTATGGCGATGTAATGGTCGGTTTTGACAAAGATAACAAGCTGATCGTAAAGGAACTGGGCGGAATGGGTGCCGGTGGCTTTGAAGCCTATGTAAAGGAACACGGCATAAGGGATGCAGCATCCTTTAAGGACATATCAGGCGGAAACATCAATCATTTCACAAAACTCATAATAGACGGAGAACCTGTTACCCTCGGAGGAAGAGGTGCCGGGGCAAATCCCAGGACCGCCATCGGTCAGTGTGCCGACGGCACGGTTCTTTTCCTCTGCACAGACGGAAGAGGCACAGGCGGACATCTGGGCGCCACAGGTGAAGACCTTATCAATGTAATGATGAAATACGGTGCAGTAACTGCTGCCAACCTGGACGGAGGCAGTTCATCATCTCTTTATTTTGACGGAGACTATTCCATCACATCAACCCATATGAGATATGCAGACACCTCAAGGCGCGTACCCACAGCCTTTGTAGCTGTAAAGAAGGAGGATTCCGGTGAGTAGACAGGATATCGAAAAAAAGAATTCTCCGATAAAGACCGTTTATCTGAGCTATACCGTGCTGCTTATCGTTCTGGTATTCCTTCTGGTGCTGCATGCGAGGAAAAGTCTGATACAGTATGAGGCTTCACAGCCTGAGCGGATAATGGAACAGATAACGGCATCACTTCACGCTTCGGGCCTGAAGACAGAAATTGCAGCAGCAGACACCGACTACATGGAAGAAGTGATCAAAGGCTTTTCCATTCCTGTTGAAAAAAGCATTTCCTGCAATGAATACGAGACAGACTCTGAATACATTTCAAACCTTAACTCTGCTCTCACTGCAGAAAATGCAGATATAAAGTACACAATGACAGGCGAGGATTACAGTGACGGCTCGTTTACATATGCCTTCTCTGTTAACGGTAAACACTTTGCCGATGCAAAACTAATTCCGGGTGACAGTTATTCAAGACTTATATTCCTTAAGATAACCGAATGGAAGCCGGTAAACCTTTATGTTGAGAGAAATGATGACAGACATTCTGTCACGGTTTCCATGCCCCAGGGTATGACTGCTTACATAAACGGAAAAGAAATCTCCAAAGATCACATTACTGCAAGCGTATCCATGCCCGAACTTGATTACTGCAGGAAATATACCGAAATCCCCGAGATAGTTACCATGGAGGTTCCGGGCTTTATGGATACACCTTCCGTAAGTATATGCAACGCTTCGGGTGAAATAATAAACTGTGAAGCTTCAGATGACGGGAATGGAAATCTCTCATTTGAAACAGGCTATGAAACACCGGCTATGCCGGAAGACCTGAAGGAAAAGGTTCTTGATATGGCACATACTTATTCCCTTTTCTTTACAAGAGACCTTCCCGGCGCAGTAGCGAGCATAGATCCCATAAGACCGCTTTTCCCCGAAGATTCCGAATATCTGAAACTTGCGGAAACCTATAGAAGACAGGACATGGAGATCATTGTCGCTCATACGGGCACAGCCTTTATATCAGACAGTGTTTCCGAATATACGGTTTATTCCAAAGACTGTTTTTCATGCAGGATATCTTTCACAAAGACAATGAACATGTATGGTCAGGAAATAAAGGATGATACTGACAATACATATTACTTTGTACGTATAGACAATGAATGGAAGATCGCGGATATAGAATGAGAACAAAAAAATTATTTTACAGAATAATTACGATCATACTTCTTGCCGCTCAGGCTGCAGACATGTGCCCTGCGGGAGCATTTGCAAATGAGGATGCGCCCGGGCAGACTTCCGCAGCCGAAGCCAAAAAAGATCAGCTCCAGGCAGATTCCATACTGCCTTTATCCGGTATTGCTTCAGACACGGAAGCACCTTTTACATTATCCGAAGAACCTGACGTAACTGTCTTTTCCAATGGAAACATAAGATATGCACTTGGAGGAAACAGATATTCAGAGAAAGACGCATCCTTAAATTCCATTAAAGATCAAAGTGTGTCACTTGATGAATTAAGGATAGACTTAAACAATCCTTCACAGAGCATTGACCGTTACAAGACAGCCAGCGGAAATGTGACTTTTGACGGAAACACCTATCCAATGAAGATAAGAGGCCGTGGCAACACCAGCTGGTGGTATTTCCCGCAGAAGGCATATCTGCTGAATCTGGAGGATCCCGTATCCATTCTCGGATGGACGCCTGCAGAAAAATACGCACTCATACCGTGCTACATAGACCGCTCTTTCATACGCAATCCTGTCTCGATGGATATGTCACGCGTATTGGATAATCTTGACTATACACCAAAGCAGGTACCGGTAAATGTATATATAAACGGTGACTACAGGGGGATATATATTCTTTCGGAACATATCGATATGGGTCCCGACAAAGTGGACCTGTTTCCCAAAGGTCCTGTTCTTTTAGGTGAGGAGCCGGTTTCCGATAATATGGTATCCAAGTATGATGAGGTACCTTTCTTTTTGGAATGTGGCGGAGACTTAAGAGTCCCTCATACCTATGCCAAAGATTACTACCAGGCAGCGCATACACCGCAGCTTTTCCTTCACTATCCCGAACCGGAAAAACAAAATTCAGAGGAATTTACTTACGTAAAGGATTATATCGATGCGACAGACAAAGCGATCGTCGCAGGTGAGGGATATGATCAGTATATTGACGTGGATTCCTTCGTAGACTGGTTCATCATAATGGAAATGACCTGCAACACGGACTCCGCCTTATGGCGAAGCACCTTTATGTACAAGCCTTTTGGCGAGAAACTGAAACTCTGTCCCGTATGGGATTTTGACAGAGCCTACGGAAACTTCTCTTATGACAACACCTCATATGCATACTGGGCATCAGCCGAGCAGGTTTATGACAGGGCGCAGGGACATTGGATGTCTTATCTTTATAAATCGGATGATTTCATGCTAAAGGTACAGAAACGCTGGGACGAGAAAAAGATAGATCTGATGGAAGCTGCATATTCTTCCATCAGCAGAAACCGCGCGCTTGTTGAATCATCACGCGCACTAAATGACAGAAGATGGGGAACCTACAGCAACGTTAATTCCGCCGACACTGTAAAACGCTTCATAGAAAAGAGATACAACTGGATAGATACAAGTATACACATGGAGGATTTCAACAGACATGCTCCTGCATATACCGTTAGCGATACTCCCATGCCCTCAGACGATATCATGGCGCCTGTTGATCCCGCTCTTATACAGCAGCTGCTTCAGGATCCCAATACCGCTGCGGCACTGGCAGCCGGCCAGCCGACCGAGTTCAATAGCATGTATCACATTAAAATACATTCTGATATCGCTGATCATATTTCCGGATTACGTTCTGAAGTTAGTTCTGCAATAAGTGCAGATACGGCTGATGCCGCTTCAGAAGAAAACAGTGCAGATGAGATATATACCGTCAGCGATAACATGACCGTCAAGGTTTCCAAATTTGACAGAAAAGAATATGAAGACATTGAAAAAGCAATAAATCTGCATCTTTCCGAAGGTTCACTTGTATGTTCATGTTCTGACAATGAAGTAAATATAGAAGATTGCATAAATGTTGAAGATAACGTTATCACCATAAAACAGGGCGGAATATATGTTATATCCGGAACCATGAGAAAAGGAAGCATAAAAGTTGACGGACCCGATAACAAAAAGGTCAGGATCATTCTTGACAATGCCTTTATAGCTTCCGATTTCAGTGCCCCTCTTGATATTGAAAAAGCTGACAAAGCGTCCGTCATCGCCAAAGACGACACCAATAATTACCTTATCAAAACAGGCGAATACACTTACGAAAACAAATCAGAAAAGCCCACTGCCTGCCTGTTTTCACGCTGCGACCTGACTCTGGGAGGAAGCGGAAGCCTTACCGTAAAGACTGAATGCGGGAATGGTATCGGAACAAAAGATGATCTGAAGATCATGAACGGAAACATCTATGTTCAATCCGTAAAGAACGGACTTAAGGGAAATGACAGCGTAAGCATCTTCGGCGGAACCATAAGAGTCCGCGCAGGAAAGGATGCAGTAAAAAGTGATAAGGAAGACAAAGAAGGAAAAGGTTTCATCTTTATAAACAATGGAAATATGGCTTTCATTGCAGGTGATGATATATTAGAAAGCCCGTCTGCACTGGTAGTGCGAGGCGGGCAGATGAATAATTATTTTGGCGGAAAAGAATTTAACTGTAACGGTTATACAGAAGTTACCAAAGCAGATCAGTAAACCGCGTCTCCCATATCAAAGGATCCCTGAAGCGTGTAGATATCAAGCGCATCAAGAAGGTCATTTGCAGAGCGGATATCCGCATTCTTTATATCATCCTTCTTTACCCTGAATACTGCAGGACAATCCTTGTAGATCGACACCACATTATCAGAAAATACTGCGTCACCTTCCATAAGATCTATCATAACGAATGGAGTGAACACATCGCTGCTTACTGTCACTTCATATACATCCTCGGTCTCATCAACGGCAAGTTCAATATTTGCCTCCTTAAGACCAAGTGATTTGTAAGGAACAAATACCGCTGTCTCTTTCTGAGATGTTCCGTTTGAAAAATCAAAATCAACACTGACAAATACATCACGAATGAAATTGTCTTCCATCTGACGTTCAAAGTCTCTGGGCTTAAGCTTAAGAGCTGTCTCGGGCTTGAGCTTCACATCTTCAAGATAGTGCGTGATCTCCTTACCGTCCATGCTCCTTAAAGAAACCCTGACTTTGACTGAGATCATATCAAGCGTATCATTAACAACATACGGCTGTACTACCGTGCCGTTTACCTCAACACTTCCGGCAACCGGCGCATAGAATCTGCGTGCCATGTAATGAAGGGCTTTCCATCTTCCGTAATAATCCACGGATGACCATGATACCGAAGGATAGGTATCATTTAACTGCCAGTAAAGCGTGCCCATGCACCTGTCTCTGTTCTGACGCATATGTTCAACGCAGGTCTTTACTGCAAGTCCCTGCATGATCTGACTGATATAAAGGAACTGCACGAAATCTCTGGGATATCTGAAGTTTTCCGATATAGCCGTAAGTATCTTTCCGTTTCCGGAAGGATTCTTCTGATGACCTTCCATTACCGGTGAGAAGATATTTCTGTCCACTTCACCTGTAAAGCTCTTCACTGTCTTGATCAGCGGGAAAGACTGGAATCCGAATTCAGAAAGGAAACGGAACACATGATTCCTATACTCGTCGATCCCCTTATTTCCATGCCATACATCCCAGAAATGTGAATCGCCTCTTGTCTCATCGTCAGGATCATCAAAGCTGCCGCCGGATGAAGGAGATGAAAGCCAGTAAGGTGTATATTCATCATCCATTGCCACAGCTCTCGGAAGCAGATATTCAAAAAGCTTTATATAGTCAGCTTTTAGAGCAGGTGCCTGTCCCTCGTAGGTACCGTTGCACCAGCCCGATTCTATCTCGTTATTTCCGCACCAGAGTGCAAGACATGCATGATGTCTCACACGGCTGACATTGTCATGTATCTCGGAAAGGATACTGTGCTCGAATTTCCGGTTAAGTTCATACAGATTGCAGGCAAACATAAGATCCTGCCATACAAGTATTCCGTATTTATCACAGGCATCATAGAATGCATCTGAAGGATATATGCCTCCTCCCCATACACGTATGAAATTGAAGTTGGCCGCAGCGGCATCTCTTATGAGGCGCTCCGTCCTTCTGTCTGACATACGTGAATATATAGCATCCTCAGGCACATAATCAGCACCTTTTGCAAATATCTTTCTGCCGTTTACCGCAAAGCAGAAGGATTCGCCGTAATCATCTTTTTCTCTGATAAGCTCAACTGTACGCAGACCTATATGGTATTCTCTTTCATCATAGATCTTGTCTGCTTTCTTGAGTGTGATCTTTACGGTATAGAGCGGCTGGTCACCATATCCTGCCGGCCACCAGAGCTGGGGTGAATGGATCTCCATCACCACTTCGTTCTCACCGCGCTCGGAAACCTCCGTGCCTGATTCCGGCATCCTTGTCATTATCACCTTATCTTCCTCACCGGTGACAGATACCACAAGCTCTACGGGAATGGAATCCGTATACTCAAGTATGGGATCTATATGAAGGATAACACTGTCCTCGTAATGATCCTCACTGAAATAAACATCTCCGAGCCTTACCTTTGAAAAACTCTCCACAACAATATCCCTGAATATGCCTATATCGGGAAGCTTGGGAGCCCAGTCCCAGCCAAACATACACTCTGACTTGCGGATGTACTGTGCACCCGGAGTGCAGCCTGTAGGAGCATAATCAGTACTCTTATTTTCATCACTTCTGAATTCTCTTATATATCTTAAGGGTGACTCAAATACAATGCGCAGTTCGTTGGCTCCGACTTTCATCGTATCCTTTACCGCAAAACGGTATGTCCTGTGCATGTTCTTTGTGACGCCTATTTTACTTCCGTTGAGATATATTTCTGCGACGGTATCAATACCATAGAAAACAAGGTCCACGCAGTCCTGCTGCATATGTTCCCCGCTTACGCTGAAATTTTTTATGAATTCATAATCTTTTTCGAGACAGGCATAAGCCTGTTTTTCATTTTCCCTGTAATACAGATCATCTATCCGCTTCTGTTCCATAAGAACCGAAAGCACGGAACATGGTGCAGATGCGGGATAACCGCCGGCAGCACCTTTTTCCTTTATGGTCCAGCCGTCGCCGCATAAACTTTCACGAAGCATATCTTCCCTCTCTATCGTCAGGCTTCAAAACTTATGGATTTTTCCTTTCCGTCTTTAAGCGCCTGTTTGTATTTTTCGTATTCATCGGTCATGATGTAGCGGTTATCCATTGTCTTTAACACATCCGCTATCTGGAATTTTTCGTATACCTTTCCTTCCGAAAGATTGAAAATTTTGTTATTGCGGAAAGAAAGAACAAAAGGTCTGAGTATATCATCCTCATTTTCGGTAAGCACTATACCCTTATCACCGTTGGTAAAGGTAACGCAGCATCCCACAGGAACTATCTTTACCGCACCTGTAAGTGCCAAAAGAGCCTGCTGGTTCATATGATTCTTCGGATGCCTTAATATCTTGTAGGCTTCTATATCAGACTTCGGATCCTCACCGTATTTCATGGCAGTGAGCTCATCGAAATAATAGGCAACCTTCAGTGCCTCAACCTGCATATCTGCAACAATACTGTAGCCTATAACACCGCTGTGTCTGTCCTTAATATCTTTTATCAGTAAGGCTATATTTCTTGTAACACTTGTGTCGATCGATGTCTTCTCGAGAAGAAAATCATGCCCTTTTGTACGGCAGCGATCCATAATCTCATTGTCTTCAGGCGTGATATCTGCGGTATTTTTCTGTTTTACAGCCATAGGGATATCAAGTGCGCCTATATCATGAAGAAGGGCCGCAAGTACTACTGCCCTCTGTCTGTCCGGATCTGATGCAAGCCTGCTGTAGGTTGCCGCAGCAAGGATAGCCGTGTTAAGAGAATGCTTATAAACATTATCTTCGGGGCTTCTGAGATTCTGATTAAATGTGATCTTGCCGGCATGATTGGCATATCTGCGTATGATCTCATCAGCCAGATCCTCTGCAGGCTTTTCGTTTCTGTTGTCGCGTATCTCATTCATCGCATCACGCAATGAAAATACGCCCATTGTCTGGAAACGCTCATACGCCCTGTCCTCCTCTGTCATCGGAGGCAGCGGTTCTGCCGGTTCAAGTATATATACACCTATAAGGTTGAAATTCTTAATACTGATGATGCCCTGACGGTTCAGACGGGTATCACGGTCATAAAGAAGCACACCGCTCTTGTTAAAGATCGGCTTTGCGAGCTTCATTCCTACTTTAAGTTTTTCGGCAGGCACAAATATCATGTAAATACCTCCACGAAGAGAAATCCGCGTATGCGGTTTCTCTGATGTGGTAAATTGGTGCGTACGCCGAAGGCGTCTTCATTCGCACCGATTTATTGCGAAATTTGCTTAGTTTGTTTAAATTATAGTACATTTTGGGGATATTTTGTATAAAAATGATGAGGGTGTCATAAATTCCTTTTGACACCCGCACAGCATTTAATTAGATCTTGACTATATTTTTTATATTCCTAAACTTCCCACCCCGTGTGGCCTGGTCTGACGGTGTTAAAGTGAGCCTTAGCTGTTCTCGAAAATGCATAGATTCATCAGGAACGGGCCGCCATGGATGGCGGGCCGAGTGAACAACGACACATGGATGTGGCGTGTGAACGGTTCCGGAAAAAGCCAATTATTTGGGGCATTTTCGTAAGAACTGCTTGGCGAACGATTCCACCGTCAGACCAGGCCACACGGGGTGGGAAGTCAGCAGTATATAATATCAATAATTCTCTGCGTGAACTTCGAAGTAACTCTGGGGATGAGCACAAACAGGACATACATCCGGAGCCTTTGTTCCTACGATGATATGTCCGCAATTCCTGCATTCCCATACCTTCACTTCACTCTTTTCAAATACTTCCTTAGCTTCCACATTATGAAGAAGAGCCCTGTAGCGTTCCTCATGATGCTTTTCTATCTCGCCTACCATACGGAACTTTTCTGCAAGCTCACTAAAGCCTTCTGCCTCAGCTGTCTTTGCAAAATCTTCATACATATCGGTCCATTCGAAATTCTCACCGTCTGCTGCAGCTGCAAGGTTTTCTGCGGTATCACCTATTCCGTTCAGTTCCTTGAACCACATCTTGGCATGTTCTTTCTCATTATCGGCTGTCTTAAGGAAAATAGCTGCTATCTGCTCATAACCTTCTTTCTTAGCCTTAGAAGCAAAATATGTGTACTTGTTTCTTGCCTGGGACTCACCTGCAAAAGCTGCTTCCAGATTCTTCTCGGTCTGCGTTCCGGCATACTTGTTATTTCCTGCCATTGTCATTGTCCTCCTATTCGTTAAGTGTAGATTTTCAGGTCGATTTTTATTATACCATCATGACATGTAAAATTACTTTTGAATTCTTATAAATTTGTGTTATACTAGCCCCTCGTATGAAAGAATTTCTTAAGAAAACCGCAGATTTTTTCCGTGCCGAAACCGTACTGTCAGTGGCAATAATACTTGCCTTTATCTCGGCTTTTTTCGTGCATCCCGATAAATTATATATTTCATATATAAACTGGAGAGTTCTTGCGATACTTACAGGTCTGATCTTAGTAATGGAAGGCTACAAACATCTCGGCATTTTTTCCGATATCGCAGGCTTCCTTATCAGACATGTGAAGAATGATACCGGTATATGTATGATGCTCATAGGGCTGTGCTTTTTCTTTTCGATGTTTCTTACGAATGATGTGGCGCTTATAACTTTTGTACCTCTTACCATAGAACTGATGACCACATCCGGAAAGAAGCATTACCTCATACCTGTCACGGTAATGCAGACAGTTGCCGCAAACCTTGGCAGCATGCTCACACCTATAGGAAACCCTCAGAACCTTTATCTTTACTACAAGATGAATGTTTCTGTTCCTGAATTCTTAATGCTCATGCTTCCGCTTACTGCTGCATCAGCAGTCCTTATCGTATTGACCGCACTCATATGGATAAAGATCGCAGGAAAGGGAAAGGATTCGGGAAATGAACCTGCTAAGACCGGTAAGAGAAATGCACACGGAAAGAAAAAGATCCTGCTTTATTCAGTCCTCTTTATTCTGAACATACTTACTGTTTTATATAATTCTATCCCTTGGTATATTCCGCTTACGATCACCGTCATTGCTGCAGTGATCGCTGATGGTGAAAAACGCGTTCTTAAGACAGACTATTCTCTGATATTCACATTCATCGCATTCTTTATCTTTGTAGGTAACATGAGCCGCATACCGGCTCTTGCTGCTACTTTAGAATCACTTCTTGAAGGTCGCGAACTCATGGTTTCCGCACTTCTGAGTCAGGTGATAAGCAACGTACCGTGTGTGATACTACTTTCAGGATTTACCGGTGATCTGAAAGCACTGCTCTACGGCTGTGATATAGGCGGTCTTGGCACACTCATCGCATCCATGGCCAGCCTCATCTCCTACAAATATATTGCCATGAACGATAAAAAAGCACGCATGCCGTATTTCATAAGATTTACGGCAGTGAACGTGCTCTTCCTTATACCTCTTTATCTTTTTGCGCTGATGCTTCTTTAAACCTTCAGCGCTTTCTCTGTACCGCCCTTGTCTTCATGAATTCAATGAATTCCTTTTCAGGCATAGGCCTTGCATAATAGAATCCCTGGATAAAATCACATCCGTTTGCTTCAAACCAGTCTGATATTTCCTTTGTCTCAACGCCCTCAACAATGATATCAGCATCAAGACTCTTGATCAGATGTATGGCTTCAAGAAGTATTCCGCGCTTCTTTTCATCTTCGGCCTCATCGGTAAGGCTCTTGTCTATCTTGATCGTCTTGTAAGGGAAAGACATCACACGATGAAGATTCGAATAGCCCGAACCGTAATCATCAAGCGAAAAACTTCCTCCGTAAACCGAAATATCATTCATGGTCTTTAAGACCGTATCATAAGCACTGTCTGTCGCTGTTTCGGTAATCTCAAAATCTATCTTTCCGGGTACAATTTTATACTTTTCAAAATTCTTTCTTATCTTCTCAGCCATATCTCCCTGCATGCACTGCACAACAGAAAGATTCACTTCTATATGATCTATACCTAACTCTGCAAGATTCTCTGTAGAAATGAAACGACACACATCCTCTATCACAAAATCGCCTATCTCTATGATCTGTCCGTTCTTCTCTGCAGCAGGAATGAATATAGATGGAGAAATGAATCCAAGTTCAGGATCATTAAGTCTTATAAGCGCTTCAGCAGTCCGGAAAGACTTTGTCTTAAGTGAATAAATCGGCTGATAGTACATCTGGAATCTTTTTTCCTTTATGGCTTTTGCCACTATGCGGTCGATATTATTCAGTATAACGAAATCCCTGTCCGGAGCCAGTTCGGAATACATAACCAGATCCCAGGGCTGTACCATGTTGTGGAAGCTTTCGGAAAAACGTCTTAACTGTATTCCGTTATCCACATCTTCGGGAATGAATGCTCCTGCAAAACATACCCTGAGCTGAATATCAACACCATCCACAGGAAAACCTGTCTTGAACTTTTCGGAGATCTCTTCTATCTCCTCATCAACCAATAAGCTGTCATTATCGCCTGTAATGATATCGGCAAACAGACCGTTATGGAGATAGTAAAAATCCGATCTGCGTTTTTTCTTTCCGCGTTTCTTCTTCGTAAGCGGCTCTGCTACCTCAGCTATCCTCTTTATCATGTCACGATAAACCCTGTGCTCCAGCATCTGTCTGATGGACACATCATTCGCGATCTTTACAAAAAGGACCAGTGCCTCTTCCCCTGTATAAAATATATTTTCAATATCTTTATCGAAGGAAGTGAGCGATCTCGCACCTGTTTCCTGATCCACATCCTCATCTGCACGGAAAACAAAAAATGCGATTATTAGCATTGACAGTGCAGATCCAAACATCGTAACCATCATTTGCGGAACCAGTATCTGCATCATTATAGTAAAACCCTTTATGGGATAGATGATAAGAAGAGCGATATATTTCCTGAAAGACATGCGTTTTTCCGTATACAGAAGCCATACCAGAGAATAGATCAGGAAATAAACGATGAACAGTTCATATACGAACATATAAGTTCCCTGCTGATATGTGAGCTCATCACTCACATACTGGTAATCAAAGAGCCAATGAGTACGGATGTTTAATATTATCAGGATATAAAAAAGGATCAGAGGGATAAAAAACAGACAGCCGACGACAGCATTACGCCTGAGTTTCTGCCAGGTTCCTGTCATCAACGCAATAAGAGCCATAAACAGCGGCATGCTTGAGGCAAGCAGAAAGAGATAACTGTAACACATCACTGTTCTGAAAATACCGGACTGTCCCAGCTCACCAAGTATAGTGAGCGGAGCACATCTGAACATATCAAAAACAGTTGTGCACAGTTCAAGACATGCAAGTGCAAGATAGATACGGTTCACTGCACCTCTATACATGCGCCGCAAAACGATCGATGTTATTATTGCTACCATCACCCACAGAGCGCAGGTATCAAAATAGTATAAACTGTACATCGTTCTCCTTTAACCGGCGAACGTGAGCCTCCCCGGACAGACTTTCACCAGTATCTCTTTTGCTCTGGTTTCAACTTCTCCATCGGTATGAACATAAAGCGGATCCGGGCTCTTTATCCGTATCTCTTCCGTAGTTCCGATCACAATACCCGGTGTTCCGACATGAGCACCACTATAGGCTTTGGGCAGTATCTTTGCAACATCTGCCCTTTTCATTTCTTCGGTATACAGGAAATCAAGCTTTCCGTCATCATCAACTGCATCAGGCGTAAACATAACGCCTCCACCCTGATACTTATGATTCATCACGGTAACCATCATGCAGCTTTTCACATTCCTTGTCTCACCGTCTGTTATTACTTCCATATCCGGCATATGAGATGTCATCAGCTGCTTTATGCTTATTCCGCCGTAACTTAACTTTCCAAGTCCTATACCGTTAAGGACTTTCTTCATTTTTGAATTCATTGCCTCTGCGCATACGGATGCATCAAAACCCATTCCGCAACTTACGGCAAAATATCTTATTTCATCTTTTAACGATTCACTTTCAGGATCGATATATGTGAGGCTTCCTATATCCATCTTCCTGAATGCTCCGTTTTTTAACTTATCCATTACGGAAAGAAATGCATCTGCCGGTTTCTCGGGATACTCAAGAGCTTTAGCCATATCATTAGCTGAACCAACCGGAACATATGCAAGCTTTACTCTCTTGAACGGATCATCATCCGGATGAGCTTTTTCATAAGCTCTCATTCCATGAAGGAAAGAATTGACTGTACCGTCACCTCCCATTACAAATACCGTGATCTCGTCACGATCCTTGCCAAGGAGCTTCTCCATTATCAGATCGGCACCTCTGTCTTTTTCCGTATAATACCTTCTGTAAGGTATATGTTCCTCTTCTATGAGAGGCATCAGTTCATTCCATGTGTTGCGTCCGCTACCTTTTGCCGATGCGGGATTGATAATAAAATAATACATCTTATACCTTCTTTGCCGAAAATACTCTTGCTACGGTTTTCTTCATCTCTTCAATATTTACGGGCTTGGAAACGTGTGCATCCATACCTGCAAGAAGAGCATCACGTACATCATTTGAAAATGCGTTTGCTGTTACTGCAATAATAGGTATCGTTTCCGCACCGGGACGTTTGCTTCCTCTTATTGCCTTTGTTGCTTCATATCCATTCATGACAGGCATCTGTATATCCATAAAGATCAGATCATACCTGCCGTCACGGCTTTCTTTAAATATTTCCAGCGCCTCACGTCCGTTATATGCGGGTGTGACATGTGCGCCATTCATCTCGAGAATCCTTCCCATTATCTCTGAATTGAGAGTATTATCTTCACATACAAGAACATTCAGGCCATTAAATATACTGTCGTAAGACTTGTCCGCATCCCTGTTTGAGAGCTGTCTTGAAGATCCCTCCTCAGGAAGAGCCATGGGTATCTCTATCGTAAATACCGAACCTTCTCCAACCCAGGATTTGACATCTATGGTACCGCCCATAAGACTGACAAGATCCTTTGTTATCGAAAGCCCGAGACCTGTACCCTGCGAAGAACGTGTGCCTGCACGGGTTTCCCTTGAAAACGGTTCGAAAGCTTCCTGAAGAAATTCTTCCGACATGCCCTGACCGTTATCTTCGATAATGAATCTTACGCGTTCATATTTTGCTCTGCTTCCTTCGATCGGCTTTACACTGACTGAAAGAGAAATGGTTCCCTGATTATCCGTATACTTTACGGAATTGTTGAGGATATTGATGAGCACCTGTGAGATCCTTGATTCATCGGCTATATATATCCTGTCTTCAAGTCCACGCATATTGCAGATGAAATTCTGATCCTTTGCTCTTGCCAGTTCTTTTATGATTCCGGAAACCGTATCCATCATCTGTGAAAAAGAAAAAGGTCTGACTGAAAGATCCATCTTTCCGGATTCTATCCTGGACATATCCAGCACATCGTTTATCAGTGAAAGAAGCTGTTCACCTGATGCAAGTATCTTATTTGCATAAGTCTCAACCTGAACACTGTCATAACGCTCATCAATAAGAAGCGATGAGAAACCGAGAATGGCATTCATCGGCGTCCTGATATCATGGGACATACGTGACAGGAAATCAGACTTTGCCTTATTGGCAATATCAGCAGCCTTCGCGGATTCCTTAAGAGCTTCCTGATACTTGAATTCCTGCTCCCTTGCTTCCGTGATCTCAGTAGTAACCATCATGACCTGTGAAGGTTCGCCTGCCTCATTATCTGCTATTGCAAATAAAGTCATACGGAACCATCTCTTTTTTCCATCTCTCTTTCTGCTGTAATCTATCTCCACCAGACGCTCATCCCTGAGATTGGCCTTAAGCCATTCTGTCTGAAGCTTCTTGGATATCTCAGGAAAACTTACTTCATAGTTATCAGATATAACAGTCTCGCCCTTAAGCAGATTCAGGAAATATTCAACAAACCATGATCTCTTTCCATCCATCGGTACATCACCGACTGATTCGGGAAGCTTGAATGCATGGTAAGTATCTTCATCGAGATTAAGAAGAAACTCCGAATCATGAATGCGGCTCATACCCTCCTGAAGGGCTACGTAACGCCTGCGCATCTGTTCGTCTTTATATTTTCTTTTTATATCTTCGGTGATATTTGAAATGGTTACGGTAACTGAATTGATCTTTCCGTTTTCATCGACAGCAGAAGGAACAGCAGAGAGTCTGCACCAGATACCATCCTTTTTGAGCACATCGATAACAAGAAGTGTTTCAAGGTTTGCCAGATCTTTACGCATTCCGGCAATAAGAAAATGATCCATAAGAGCCGTATTTTCTTCTTCCTGTACAAGCTCTTTGTCTGTAAATAATTTAACAGCGGAGTCCCATCCGACTCCGCCGGTATAATCATCAGAAAAAGTCCAGTGCTTTTTAAGCACATGGTAATCTGCAGTATTAAGATCGACGATAATGATCGATGCCGCCGTCGACATCATATCCGGCGTACCATTTGACATAACCAGCCATCCCCCAGATTATTGATCCAAAAATCCCCCTCAATGATATTATCCACTAAAATTAGCATCTCGTCCAGTTTAAAACTGGTCTCATCCCTTTTTAAGCGTATAGCGCCAGCGGACGATCGCCACACCGATTATTATCGCGTATCCGATAAAACTTAACAGGACAGGTGTTTCTCCAAGGAAGGTAAAACCTAAGATCGCGGCAAATATAACCTGTGTATAGTCAAATACAGATATTTCCTTGGCCGGTGCAAATTTATAGGCCGTAGTGATACTGAACTGCCCAAGGCTTGCAAATACTCCTGCAAGGATCAGGAACATTGTCTGTTTTAATGACATCGGGTGGAAATCAAATATAAGGAACGGAAGTGTCACCAGTGATGAGAAGAATGAAAAACAGAACACTATTATCTCGGTCCTTTCGCCCTTCTTGCCCAGGCTCCTTACAAAGGTATAAGCCACACCGGCTCCGAAACCGCCATACAACCCCACGAGCGCAGGGATCATTTCCATGCCTCCTGTCGGACGAACGATAAAGACAGCCCCGATAAAAGCTATCACGGTTGCTATCACATCAAATTTTGAAGGGACTTCTTTTAAGATGATGATCGATGCCAGTATCGCAAAAAAGGGCGAAAGCTTGTTTAACATATTGGCATCTGCGATCTGAAGCCTGTCTATGGCATAGAAATTGCCGATAAGACCTGATGTTCCAAAAAAACAGCGGAAGAAAAGATCCTTCCAACTGCTCTTGGGTATGTAAAATTTCTTTTCACTTTTTAATATCGGTATAAGAACTATGACTGCGGCAACCGCATTCCTGAAGAATGCCTTCTGCATTGTCGGAACATCCCCTGATATCCTTACAAAGAATGTCATAAGTGAAAACCCGAATGCAGCCAACAGTATGCATATTATTCCTTTTATCTTTCCGTTTGCTTTATTATCTCCGGTCGCGGTTTTTTCAGTCATCTTCGTGAACAGCCTTCCATTGCTTTAATTCTTCGTATCGTTCCCCCAATTTTTTCTCTAAGCCCCTGTCCGTGGGATGATAATACTCTGTTCCCTGCAGTTCATCGGGAAGACAGTGCATAGCCGTCACCGCGCCTTCATAATTGTGAGCGTATTTATAGCCCTTTCCGTAACCTGCCTCTCTCATAAGAGAAGTCTCTCCGTTCCTTATATGAAGAGGGACCGGCGCATTCGGAAGTTTTGCGACATCTTCCTTTGCCTCATTATAGGCAACTTCCATGGCATTTGACTTGGGTGCAAGTGCCATATAGACCACAGCTTCTGTCAGGTGCACACTGCATTCCGGCATACCTATCAGTCTGCATGCTTCAAATGCCGATACAGCAAGCTTCAATGCCTCGGGATCTGCAAGTCCCACATCCTCAGCGGCAAATCTTGTTACACGTCTTGCTATGTAGATAGGATCCTCACCGGCCTCAAGCATTCTTGCAAGCCAGTATACCGATGCATCCGCATCGGAATTTCTCATGGATTTGTGCAGAGCGGAAATAAGATTGTAATGACCCTCGCCCTTCTTATCATAAAGAAGCGACTTTCTTGAGGTGAACTGTTCAAAGGTCTCATCGGTCACTGTGATCGATCCGTCCTTACCAATGTCACCGTTAAGAACAAGCATCTCAAGAGTGGATAAGGCACGTCTTGCATCCCCGTCCGCAAATGCGGCCGTATTCTCAAGTATACTGTCAGATATATTTACATCCATTGTGCCAAAGCCTCTCTCATCATTAAGAGCACGCTTAAGCACCGTCACCATTTCTTCAGGCGTAAGCTCATGCATCACAAAAACATGACATCTGGAAAGCAGAGCGCCGTTTATCTCAAAAGAAGGATTCTCCGTAGTGGCGCCTATCAGTATGATACTGCCCTTTTCCACATAGGGAAGAAAAGCATCCTGCTGTGCCTTGTTGAAACGATGTATCTCGTCCACAAAAAGAATGGTTTCCCTGCCGCTCTTTCTGTTGAGTTCGGCATCTTCCATTACTTTTTTTATTTCTTTAATACCGCTGGTCACCGCGGAAAAATTCACAAAGTCAGCCTTTGTACGCCCGGCTATTATACGGGCAAGCGTTGTCTTTCCCACTCCTGGAGGTCCCCAGAGTATCATCGAGGAAACACTGTCGCTCTCTATCAGCCTGCGCAGGGATTTTCCTTCTCCCAAAAGATGTGTCTGTCCTACATACTCGGAAAGGTTTCTCGGACGCAGTTTTTCTGCCAGAGGTTCCGGCATTGCATTGTCTATATCAAATAATGAAATCTGTTCCATAATCTACTAAAAGGATCACCACGGCTTTATCTTATCCTCATCGGGCTCGCTTTCGTCTTCTCCGTTGCCTTGTCCGCCACCGCCGCCTTGTTGATCATTGCCAAAACCGCCTTGCTGCTTATCTTTGCCGCCCTGGCTGTTTTCATCCTGATTGTCTCCGTCAGGACCGCCTTCATTCTGGCCGTTCTGCTCCTTATACCACTCGTAATCTTCCTCAGCTTCACTCTGCTCTTCCATAGCTTCGCGCTGCTGCTTCTCAAGCTCTCCCTTTATCTTATCCTCTCTGGATGTGGTTCCGCCCGATCCGTTCTGGGAAGCCTTTTTGCCGCTTCCGGATCCCCCATCCGGAGATTCTTCTCCCTGGGAATCACCGCCTTCTCCACCCTGCATAAGCTCGGCGAGCATCTTCTTGAGTTCCTCTATCTCTTTATCTATATCTTCTTTTAGAAGTCTTGCAGTCTCCCTGTCTTCTTCGGGGATCGACATATCCGGTTCCTCACCGGTACATCCGTTTGCGGTAAGATCCTCACCAGCATCCTCAAGTACACCGATCGCATCCTTTATCTGATTTATCAGAGCTTCCCTGTCTATATCCTGGCCTTTTTTAAACTTGCCAAACTCGCTGTAGATAGTTTCAAAATCGATGGTCTTGGTACGTGAAAGTGCAAGATTGACACATGTTTTGCACTTCCTGCCTCCAAGGATTCCCTCGCTTAATGCCTTTTCATAATTATTTACGGCACTGTCATAATCACCTGCGGCATATCTGCCGTTACCGATATTGTATCTTGTGACATAACGATCAAGAAATGTTACCTGTCTTCCTATCATTTTTTCAGGTGCCTCAATATAAACATCCTGAGATGCAGCGGCAACATAAAGACTGTTAACCAAAAGCCTGACACCCATTATTATAAAGAACACAAAAGTAGCTATGCACGCGAGCACAGCAAGGAACTGAAGTATATTAAAGATAATATACTGACTTTTTAACTTATCTGATTCACTTTTAATCTTCAGCTTCATATTTATTCTCCACGAAGAGAAATACGCGTATGCGGTTTCTCTGAGCTCTTACTCCCTGAACAGGAACAACTCCGTAAGCAAAAGAATCATGAATATAGGAACAAAGATATAATAAATATCATCATAGGAATCCAGATCCTCTCTCTCATCAAGGATCTGTTCAGCTCCCACAAGCGCTTTGTTCACAACCGGATCCACTTCATCCGGATCATCTACATGCACATATTTCACACCCAGATCATTGGCCAGCTGCTGAAGCGTAGCTTCATCAAGGCAGCTTTTCGCTGTTTCTCCGGACTCGGGATCCTTTACACCGTAACCGTTTCCGTCTCTCATGCTGGCACCTGCTGCAGTACCGAATCCAAGTACAGCTCCCGAATCTACTTTCTGGCCGATATCGGCAAAACTGCTAAGTCTCTCTCCGTTTGTTATCTCTCCATCACTTAAGAAGAATACCACTCTTTCATGACCTTCTTCTTTGCCCATTCGCTCAAGCATATACTTCATGTCATCGCGCGGAGCATTGAGCGTACTTCCCTTTGCAAGATACTTGCTCGGATTGCGGATAGCGCTCATTGCATCGTCGATCGACTGATAGTCCTGTGTAAGAGGCATACGCACTTCACTATTGTCATCGAAAGTTATAAGTGCAAACGAGCTTCCTTTAAGCTCATCCATTATATGTCTGATGGTTTCCTGAGCACCTTCCATACGAGACTTGTATCCGGCATAATCCTCACCCCACATACTGATAGTCGTATCAAGGACAAAGAGAACATCCAGATTGGGTCTTTTATACTGTGCATTTGCACTCCTTACCATAGGGCGCAGGGCAAACGGTAGTATTGAAAGACAAAGCAATGCAGATACGCATACAGTAACTATCTTACGTACAGGTGAACTTACTGCCCTTATGGCACCGAATGCGAGCAGACCGAAAAGGATCAGTACGATTATCACCAGTATCACGGGGGATAAAACAGGATCGAACTTTATCATGCTCCCACCCCCTTGATCGCAGCAAAAAGCGAAAATCCGAGTACGCAAAGGATTATGGCCTTTCTGGGATCATCCAGCGTACGTGTCATCGATATCTGATCGACCTGCATGGCTTCATGCGCCTGGATCTTCTTTATGATGTCACTGGTATCAAAATCATCAGCCGCAATATAGAATGCGCCTCCGGTCTTTTCTATATTCTTCTGCATGTCCGATCTCAGCTTTTCAGGCGTCTGACCAGCCTGAAGAAATCTCATTGATGATTCCGGAGGAAAGATACCGAAAACCGTAACATCATTCTTCTTGCAGAGTTCACATGCCTCGGGAAGCTCTACAGTCGGAGGCATCAGATTACTCTGTGCATTATCCGTTACCATGATGATAACACGTGTTCTTTCCGAATCACCAAGCGAAGGGAAGTTATACAGGCAGCTTGCAAGTCCCTCTCCTATGAGTGAACTTCCCTTGTAATAGTTATTAAGGATAGTACCTGCTTCATATGCATTGAGCTGGTTTTTGAGGTTATCGTACTGCTTCATTTCTTCTTCGCTCATGTTCATCAGGTCATAGCTGTCCATATCCTCATACAGCTCTACATATTGTTTTTGCAGAATGAAATATTTCTTCAGTTTTTCAAGCTTGTCAGCAGTGAACTCCATATCATCCGTCATTGGCATATACTGCACTGTTGTTGTATTGAATATGGAGATGCCGACTCTGTCGCCTTCAAGACCCTTGACTACTTCTTCAAGTCTGTCGACAAAATCATAATTGAGCTGGTAAAGAGAATATGAAACATCAAGACAGAGATAGATATCTCTTCTCTGCACTCCTGTTGTGATCTCTTTATTATAGCTGGGACGTCCCATAAGATATGAACAGCTTAAAAGACTCATGATAAGTCCGGCAAACCCTATAACATTAAGTATGATATAAGTTGCGCGTTTGCGCTTATATCCCGGAAGAGTCTCAGCTATCCACATGGTAGCCGTTCCCTTAAGTCTTGCCTGTTCTTTTTCATCTATGCCTTTTCTCATCTTCCATATACGGAATATGAGAACAGCTGCAAACCCAAGGATCACAAGTATCGAGAGTGCCGTGGTCAATCCGGGATGACGAAGTGTTATTACTTCCATGATAACACCAGCTTTCTTGCTTCTCTGAAAAGTCTTTCTGTATCTTTTACTGACATTCTTGAAAATTCAGCATCATATATACCATCTATAAACATAACAACCTCCGGCCTGTTCCACTGACGTATCTCTAACAGGGTCTGACAATCGGCATTTCTTCCTGCTGCCTTGGCGAGAAATTCTCTTATAACGGCACTTATACCGATGCATGTATCACGTATGGTAAGCTTTCCTTCACGCTGCGATCTTTCAAGCAGATTAAGACGTGCATATGCGGCATCTTTTAAGAACATCATCCTGTATGCACCCGGTATGACCGGAAGCTTTTTCTTGAGTGCATTCATCTTCGCTATGCGTAACTCCAATACCTTTGCATGGAGGCTTCTATAAACCAGCACAAGCATGACCATAGCGACAAGAACGCCAAGCCATAAGAAAAACCAATATAATTCATCCATCATAGCCGGTTGAAGATCAACGGAATATTTCATCAGTCTGTAATCTCCCCGTTTAATACTTTAGTAACCGTTTCAGGAATTTCCTTCTCATCCTCAAGATATGCATAGACCACACCGCATCTTCTTAACTTGTTGCGCACCTGAGTCTGATATTCTTCCTGTTTCTTCCATATCTCTTCTGACAGTTTTTTACTCCTGCTAAAAAAACCCGGGATAAAACGGTCGGATAAAACATCGTAATAATTTCTTCTGTCAAAAGTTCCGTCCGAGATCTCAAAAGCATAGAACTCCCTTCCGGAGGCAGCTGCTCTGAGCGCTTTTTCCGGAATATCATACATACCCTTCAGATCCGTCACAAGACAAATGGATACACCTCTGAGAGGCATATCAAGTATCATGTCTATGACTTCCCATACTTCAGGGCATTCAACCTTTTTTTCCGTATCTTTAAACAGGGCATGCTGCATAAGATCCATGCTCTCTTCAAAATATCCGCCGCCCCTTTCAAAATGATTCAGACGGCTCTTCCAGTCATCACCGCAAATAATGCTTATATCAGCACCGCTTCTCATCGAAAGATAAGCTGCCGTACCGAGTGAGAGCATAACACATTCACGTTTATCATTTCCGTCAGGCATGGTTCCTTTCATTGTCTTTCCGGTATCTGCGATAAATATGATCTGCTTGCGCTTATCACCGACATAATTTCTTACCATAGGGATACCTGCACGTGAAGTAGACTTCCAGTCCATATCACGGAGATTGTCTCCGGGCACATAGGGTCTCAGATCCTCAAACTCCATGCTCTGGCCTCTGAAGACAGACGGAAAAGCACCGTCACTTCTGTCTAAAGTGCGGCCGTACTGAATAAAGTGGACCATTGAACTCAAACTGTCCAAAGCCTCATAGTTAGGCCTGATCCTCTGCATCTTTTTTACTTCAGGTTTAGCTTTTTCTTTTTTTTCTTTTGCCTTTGCCATCGATAACTTCTTTATCCTTTACGGAGTGGGTATAGAGTTGAGCATATTAGTGATGACGATATCGGGAGTAACTCCGTCGGCAGACGCAATATAGCGAAGAGCTATACGATGTCTTAAAACGCCGTGTGCTGCCATCTTGATATCATCAGGTGTAACATAGGCTCTGCCCTGCATGAGCGCATTTGCCTTTCCTATCTTCAGGAAAGCTATCATGGCTCTGGGTGATGCTCCGAGCTTAACGTATCCTCTGAGTTCCTGAGGAAGAACCGTATCGGCATTTCTTGTAGCTGCAACTATCGCAGCTATGTATCTCTTTATCGCATCATCACAGTAAACGTTGTCTGTTATCTGCTGAAGTCTCAGCACCTCCGTAACATCGATCACAGGTGAAAGCTCTTCTGTTTTCTGTTCCCTGTTCTCAACAAGATTGATGATAGATACATCTTCTTCGGGTGTGGGATAGAAGATCGTCTCCTTTATCATGAAACGGTCTGACTGAGCCTCCGAAAGAGGATAGGTTCCTTCCTGCTCTATGGGGTTCTGCGTTGCCACAACGATAAAGAGTTCCTTGGGCATAGGATAGGAAACTCCGCCGATGGTTACCTGACGCTCTGCCATGGCCTCGAGCATGGCACTCTGTGTCTTTGCACTTGATCTGTTTATTTCATCAAGAAGCACAAAGTTCGCAAATACAGGGCCGAGAACTGTCTCAAAGCTTCCTGTATCCTGTCTGTATATCTGGGTTCCTATGATATCGCCCGGAAGAAGATCCGGTGTGCACTGTATTCTTGAAAACTTACCCTTAACAGCATCTGCCAGAGCTCTGGCAGCCGTAGTCTTGGCAAGTCCGGGTACAGATTCGACAAGCACGTGGCCGTTTCCAATAAGGGCCGATACCAGAGCTCGCTCAAGATTTTTCTGTCCTATGACTCTTGTTGCAAAGAATTTGTCTATATCGCGAAGTGCAGCCTGTGACCACTGCATATCCTCGTCAGATATCTTTGCACCCATTGCGTTATTATCCATAGGTATATTCCCTCCCCTGTCTTATTGATTACGTATTGTTTTAACATCTAATAATAGCATTAGCAAGTAATATTTACAACTTCGACAGGAAGAAAACAAGGGCCATCCATGTATAAACAGAATAGGAATGACCTTCATCATCCACACCGTCTTTTATAAGTTTTTCTGCCAACTTTCGGTCGATCAGTTCAAATCCGTCAAAAACCTCTGAAGCTTCAGCACCACTCTGGGTAAGTTCTTTCAGATCTTCCTCCGAAATGGTCACCTTCACCAGTGCATTACTTTCATCCGTAAGGCCCGGACTTGAAAAAACAAGCGGATTCACGACCGATACGTCCGATACTGTAAGCCCGGTTTCTTCCTTAAGCTCACGTTTTGCCGCCTTTATAAGTGCCTCTGTACGGGTTTGCTCAGGATCCGGCTTTATCTCAATGTCTGCTCTGTCTATAAGGCCTGCAGGCACACCAAGTATGAAATGTCCCGTAGGATACCTGTATTCCTTTGCAAGCAGAAGTTTATCTTCGCTGCCCTTAACTATCACAAAGCAGCTGACAGCATCGGGTATCATATGAAGGTATTCTTCTTCTGACTTAAGGACAGCGGTATCTTCTCTCTTTCTTCTTGTTGCATTGTAATAATGCCTGCCTTCCATATATTGAAGGTCATAAACATTCAGATACTGCGATTCAAACATTGTCTTCATGCATTCATCTGTTATGACAGGTTCTTTTTTATTCATAGTTTATTTATTCCTCATAAAATTTTTCATAGTCCAGTTCGTAATAATACTTTTCTATCGCTGACAGACGGCTGTCGATGTTATCCTCTGTAAGCCTGTAATTATCTGCTGCCATCTGTTCAATGATCCAGTCGCTTATCTCAGCACTGTAATGACCTGCATCACCGTAATTATCCAGGTTTGTCGTTATATCATATGCATCATCAAAGGTAAACAGATGTACATTGTCATACTGGATCATTTCCTCAGATATCATGCGCATCGCTTCGGTATAGGCATAATATTTTCCATCGGAAATATAGGTTATGTACCATCCCAGCACACTGTAGGGCGGGAAGAAATAATAAAACTGCACATCAGGATGAGCTTTAACATTTGCGACAAAATTCTTTTCTATGCTTACTCTTAATTCTTCCCTTTCCTCATCCGTCATCCCTCTCTGCTCAGGATTACGGGCAGGATGAGATGTGTGGGACAAAACCGCCTCCTTACTGAAAGTCAGTTCGTCCTCAAAATTGCCATATTCATCAAATGTATCAGCAGTATCACCGTTTAAGGTGCGCTGTATCGTACGCGGCAGATAATCCGTTACGACAGAAGTGTTGAATATATAATCACCGTCATTGAAAGGATTGTTGTCATACATATACTCAGGATCAGGCACTTCCGGGTTTCTGTAATCCCATTCGTTAAATACAAATGCAAGATCCACAGAGCGGATGATCATCTTCACATCAGGATTATTCTTCATCGCATAAGCTTCCATATCTGATGTTTCTTTGAAAAATGCGCCACCGTTTGTAAGCTTCACACAGTTTGTTCCAAACAGCTCATCAACCTGTGAAGGTCTGAAATTTTCACACATGGATGTTCCGGTAATGAAAGCATCATAATCAAAATGTGCTGCTATGCCGTAATTCTGATAGCGCTCGTTATCAAGGATATAAGGCACCCCTTTCAAAGGAGCATGATAATGAAAGAAGGGATCGAAAACAAAGACCAGCACCATTACAAGCACTATCATTCCGCATATTACTGTGAAGGCCGCCACGGACCATTTTTTCCAGGAAAACTCTTTTAACATTTTTTAAAATTTAAAATATATAAATGGTGTCACATCACTGATACATATAAATGACAGCGCAAACAGCACAATCGTTACGATCAGGTTAAACGTATTTGCTTTATATTTCCTTCGGCTGATATTCGGTATGAACACACAGCCGGCATAAACTGCTGCAACAAACAGAGGCATGGCTATATTCAGATGCTGTTGTATAAACGGCACATCATTGAAATCAAGCGATGCACAGAAAACAGGGCTTGGCAAAATAGAATTGAACGAAAACATCTTACGGATATATTCAAAAGCCTCACCTATAGTCTCACAGCGGAAGAATACCCACAGAAGCGCGATAACAGGCGCTGTCACGATCCATCTGATAAGTGTCGGTATCTTTTCAAGCTCTTTCTTAAACATCTTCTCAAATACCATGCAGAGTCCGTGAAGACCGCCCCAGAAAATATATGTCCAGTTTGCACCGTGCCAGAATCCGCTTATCAGGAAAATGATCATGACATTAACATATGTACGAAACTTTCCTTTTCTGTTTCCGCCGAGCGGAAAATAAATGTACTTTCTTAAAAACCTTGTGAGAGTAAGATGCCATCTTGCCCAATAATCGCTTACGGAGATCATCTTATAAGGCGAATCAAAATTCATCGGAAGATCTATATTGAACAGCTTTGCTATACCGCAGGCGATATCACAATAGCCCGAAAAATCAAGATAGATCTGAAGCATGTATACTATTGCAAAAAACCAGGCATCCGCTGATGTAAGATTCGGTATATATGCAAAACCAAAGTCAGCAGAGCTGCTTAAATGCGGAACGATCAAAAGCTTTTTTGCCATGCCCGTGGTAAACTGCATAAGGCCTATTCCCATATTCTCGGGATTTATCTTAAAGCGTTTTTTATCGTTCAGAGCAGGAATGATATCTTCATGAAGACAGATGGGGCCCAGCATGATCTTTGGAAAGAAAAATACAAAGATCATATAATCGATAAAGCTCACATTTTTTGTCTCACCTCTGTATGAGTCAACAAGATAAGCTATCTGACTGAAAGTTATATAGCTTATGCCTACAGGCATTATCAGATCAAAGGGTGTAAAAGCCTTACCTGCAAGTAACGAGACATTGCCCGCAAAGAAATTCAGATATTTAAAAAGTAAAAGCACCAGAACATTTAACGAAATGGCAAAAGCAAGCAGTGCTTTCGATTTTTTCTCTGACAGCTTTACGGATAAGTATCTGTCTGCGAGCGCTTCCGCAAACATGATAAGAAACGGGATGTATCCGAAAAAAAGATAAAACAGCAGCGAGACCGTACAGAGTATCATTTTCTGTGCGGTCCTGTTGATAAAATGACCTGCGCCATAATAAAGGATCAGTGCAGCAGGCAGAAAAAATATGATGATCCCTGAAGAAAGCAGATCCATGGCAGAATCACTCCACCGTCACAGACGGTTTTACCGGGCCTGAACACTTTATGATAAGTCCCGCATCAACAGTTCCGCCTGCAGGAACATTTTTATTGAAATCTGCAGGTGTGACTGTTACCTTTGATCCGCTTACATTAAACTTTCCATTCCATGACTGGTCTATCTCCACATCCTTGCCGAAATCTATTACGGCTTTCCAGTTCTTTATCTCCTTGTCGCCTTTGTTCTTTACGATGATATCGATCTGATGGTAATCCTTGTTTCCATCATTCCATCCGTTGCTCTCTGACAGAGTGATGGATGTGTTTCCTGAATCTGCCTTTACCGCATCATGTGCGGGACCGGGCTTAGGATCATTTTTTTCTTTGCCTGCACCATCGGCCTTGTTTCCTGCAGGACCGCCTATATTAAGTGATCCCGGCTTTACATTATTTCCGAGCTTCTTTACATACCACTTGCCTGCTTCGGAAAGATCGGCTTCGGACCAGCCGGCTGTCTTATCACATGAACTGTTTATAAGTGCCGAGGTTTCAGCCTTGTTACAGAGACTCCATATGCAGTAGCTTATACCATTCTTATCGAGAAGACTGATCCATGCATCAGCTGATGCAAAATCATTGCCGCCGCTGCCACTAGCATCGCAGGTTCCAAACTCTGTTACAAATACAGGCAGGCCCTTGTTTACAGCCCCCTGAAGAGTATTTCTCAAACTGTCCTTATGTGTACCGGCATAGAAATGCAGAGTATACATTATGTTGCTGTAACCGGTAATGGGATCGGCTGCAGCTTTATCAACTTCCTGTGACCAGGTAGGTGTACCGACTATTATGATGGCATCCGGATCGTTTGCTTTGATAACGGGTATAACCTGCTCGGCATAGGCTTTGATACTTCCCCAGCCAACATCACCGTTTGGTTCGTTACATATCTCATAGATGACATTGCTGTTGGCGGCATATTTTTTTGACACTTCACTGAAGAAAGCAACAGCTTCCTTTGCATGCACATTGGGATCCTTATCCTGCAGCACATGCCAGTCTATGATCACATACATGCCAAGTTCCGTGGCTGCGCTTACGCCATTATCAACAATGCCTTTCATCTTATCGGCTCCGCCTTCACAGTATCCGCCATATTCCGTTGTATACATTGCAAGGCGCACACAGTTTGCTCCCCATTCATCACGGAGAGTTTTGAAAGATTCCTTGTTCACATATCCGGGAAACCATGCAAGACCGTGTGTTGAAACACCTTTTATCTGAAAATTGTTTCCATTCTTATCTGTAAGATGCGAACCGCTTACCTTAAGCGCACCGTGAACGGCAACAGGTGTGGAACCTGCAGGCAGTGCTGCTACAGGTTCTGCTGCCACGGCAGCTTCGGTTATCTCTGCTTTTTCGGTCGCCTTTTCTGTTGCTTTGGCAACTTCGGTAGCTTTGGCTTCCGTCTTCTTTGTCGGAGTAGGGGAAGCAGTCTTTTCAGAAGGTACTTCAGTCGGTGCTGCGGTAGGTGTTGCCTCGTCAGGCGTTTCTGTCGGCTCTGTAGGCGCTTCACTTATTTCAATATTCACAGAAGCCACTTCCTCTGCAGGAGATTCTTTCTTCTCCGCATTTGTTGCATTTAAATATATTACTAAGATCAGGATTGCTCCTAAAGTCACAGTAACGGCCACAGTCGAAATAAATATCAGTTTTAAATTTTTCATAATTTCATTCTCCTATAAAAACCCACAATATTATACCATGACACAGGTATCAAAGCGACTTTGGACCTATTTAAAAACAATTGATACCACTTGCATTGATGTCTTATAATCACTTCATGCGAAATGATCTTTTGGAAGGATTCATTATTGATCCTCCTGACGAAAAACTTTTTAATGAAGCCTGTGAATGCATGATCCCCAGAGACGGCTTTGCAAAAGGCATAGGAACACTCGGCGAAAAGAGCGTGCATTCCGTTCTCAAATATTATTATCTTCCCGATCAGGATTATCACGAGATACATATTGGTAACTATGTTGCCGATGCCTGCAGGGAAGGGGAGATATTTGAGATACAATCCGGCAATTTCGGACATCTTCGTCCCAAGCTTTCGGCATTTCTTCCGGAATATGAAGTAACTGTCGTATATCCGATAAGCATAAACAAAAAACTGATCTATATAGATAAAAACGATGGAACCATGTTAAAGCCGCGCACTTCTTCAAAGCACGGTTCACCTTATGATGCAGTGATAGAACTGCTTCGTATAAAGGATTATCTGACAGATGAACATCTGCATCTGCAGCTTTGTCTTCTTGACTGTGAGGAATACAGGATATACAACGGAAATGCAAAATACGGAAAGAGGGATGCCGACAAGGCAGACAGAATACCCGTAAAGATTCTCGGGACCATTTCATTTGATAAACCATCTGATTATCTCTCTTTCCTTCCGGAAAAATGCAGGAAGGAACTTCCGGAAGAATTCATGAGCAGGGATGTGGCACGTCTGTCCGGATTCTCAGCTTCTTTTTCATCCACTCTCTGTGCTCTCATGTATGCAGCCGGTCTTGCACAGCGCACAAAAAAAACCGGCAATGCTTATCATTACCGGTTTTTCTGAATTCTTAATTATCTCTTATTTGATCACGAGATCATTCCACTGATCATCAGGTACAAGGCAGATGTATGTCTTACCTGTGTTGATCTCAAGAGGATCGCCTGTATCCTTCACGCTGTAATAGGTATTTCCTTCTTCTGCAACCTTGGCCCACATGATCTCCTCACATTTGCCGTTTGTGCAGTAATATCCATCCCAAGGCTCACCTACGATAATGTTGTAAATAAGATAGCCATGATCATCAAGCTGTGTGAAATCGGCTTTCTGAAGGATCACGTTCTTGAAAGAAAGGATCTTGTCTCCATCAAGAGGATCCGTATGAGGATCACCATATACATAGTAATCATAGGTTCCTGTTTCTTCATTATACTTGAGCTCGGAACCGGTATGCTGCATGGGAAGCTTTACATATGTGCAGTCATCATTGCTGTCATCAAGCTTTCTGTTGCCGCCCTTTGCAAACTTGAAATCACTGCTTCCGGAATAGTATGAATTGTATGTCTCACTGTATCCGGCATCCTTAACTCTCTTTACAAGACCATCATATGACTTTCCGGTAGAAGGATTTGTATAATCATTAGCCGTTACATACTCTGTGAACTCGGTTGCCTTGCCGTTTGAATATCTTGCAAAGCCGCCGCTTAAGTTATCTGTATAATCCTTTGCAACAAAGCTGTTGATATAGATAACAGGACCGCCGTCATGGCAGAGTATCGCATTCCAGTCACCTGCAAGCATGAAGTTTGTAGGTCTTGTGCTTCGTACCGAACCAAACTGCTCGATATTCTTCCAGTCTTTTACAAGGCACATAAGACGTGTTATACGTCCGTTTTGTGTACTGTTCATGATCTCATATACAACGTCTGCCTTATTAAGACCGATATGAGGGAATGCATATGTCTCATTATCGACCATTATGGCTACAGGACGCTGATCCTTAAGATCCTCTGAAATGATCTCGTTGGTAAGCTCACTTCTGTACATACCATCGGGAACAGGCTCATCCTCAACCACTTCCTCAGTCGGTGTACCATCCGTAGCTTCAGTTGCAGCAGTGCCGGTATTATCTCCGAGATTGAGCTCAACCACTTCAGGAGTAGGCTCTGCACCTCCGCCAAGGCCTTCGCAACCTACAACAGTAATAGCTGCTGCAAATATGCAGGCTAATACTTTCATTCTGTTCTTCATAATTTCCTCCCTAGAAACAAAAGAAAACGCGTGTGACACGCATGGCTCATGCACGAGCCACGCATATCATCTCGCATGCATACACACGAGGTATGTTACCGCATACGCCACGCATATCATCTCGCATGACGAATCATGCTTACTGCATGATTCGTCACGCGAGATGATGCGGCATTCGCCGCATATGAATCCTTCTCATAAGCCGCCAAGTGTTGTGCAAGCACACACTTGGCTCTTACTCGAAGGATTCATGCGTGGCTCATTTTAACACACATGTTCCTGGGCGGATTCGAACCGCCGGCCTTTCGCTTAGGAGGCGAACGCTCTATCCTGCTGAGCTACAGAAACAAACTGTCTGTCTGTAACAATATCTCTGTTTGGTATCAGAATATAGTCTGCAAACAGACTTAGATATAATAGCCGAATTGGCCTTAAAATGCAAACTCTTTTTACATTACAAGGGCACCGGTCTTCTCGTCAAACATAAATACCTGTCCGTTTATCTCCTTCGGACCGGTGATCATAAGACCTGTATTTTCATCAAAGTAATAGATATTTCCATCATATTGTACAATACCGGTCTTCTGCTTGCCGTCTACGTCGTAGTAATACGTGCCTTCCTCTGCCTTGAACATTCCTGTATACATCTTTCCGTCAGGTGCGAAGAAATAGAAGGCGTCTCCGAGAAGTGTCTTACCGCCTGTTAAGGGGCATCCGTTGCCGTCAATGTAATATACGGCATCATTCCAGCTTACAAAACGGTTTCTCACGAGCATGTAATTCTCGTAAAATCTGATAGAATTGCCTCTCTGTGCAAAGCCGTTAGGAACGATCAGCTTGCTGTAGTCCTTGAAAAGATAATCTATATCAACATTTCCGGCTACGCCTGCCACGCTTCCGGTATTTGTTGCCTGCCATACGGCAGCTCCGGGAACATCGCAGCTTCCCGAATACTGTGCTACCCATTTGTCATATGCAACAGGTGCTATCCTCTGTGTGAAGAAGTATTTGTTGCTGTATACCATGGGATAATAGCCGGCTGCTTCGATGATCGCACAGAAGTTGTTGATAACTTCCGCATTCTGTGTCGGTGTCATCATCTTGTGCACATCATTCTCAAGGTCGATGACCACAGGCATGCTCACCTGATAAGGAGCTATAAGCTGCAGCACCATTCCGGCCTCAGCCTGTGCCTCAGCTGCATTCTTGGCATTTGAATAAATGTAAACACCTGTCTTGATACCAACGGCTGCAGCACCTGTCATGTTCTGTGCAAAAAACGGATCAACTCCTGAGGTGGTATTTCCTACGCGTATAAACGCGAAGGTAACACCGGCATTCTTAACTGCCTGCCAGTTTATGGGGCCCTGATACTTTGATACATCAATGCCTGTTGCTATGCCTGCAGCTTCCGCGTGAGTTTCCGGCAGTAATGATGTGAATACTGAAACTAGCATGGCTGCTGCGAGTATGAGCGCGGTAAATCTTTTGTTCTTCTTTCTCATTTAATGCTTTTCCCCTCTGTTTTATTGATTTTTATTTTTTTCTGATCTCTGTCTTTCCTCCCATGTAAGGTCTGAGTACCTCAGGGATGCGGACTGAACCGTCTGCCTGAAGGTTATTCTCAAGGAATGCGATGAGCATTCTGGGAGGAGCAACTACTGTATTATTCAGAGTGTGTGCAAGATACTTGTTTCCGTCCTTGGCCTTAACTCTTATCTTTAATCTTCTGGCCTGTGCATCACCTAAGTTGGAGCAGCTGCCCACTTCAAAGTACTTCTTCTGTCTGGGACTCCATGCTTCAACGTCAAGAGACTTAACCTTAAGATCTGCAAGGTCACCTGAGCAGCACTCAAGAGTACGTACAGGGATATCCAGTGATCTGAAGAGATCAACTGTATTCTGCCAGAGCTTATCAAACCACATAGGTGACTCTTCGGGCTTGCAGACAACGATCATCTCCTGCTTTTCAAACTGATGGATACGGTAAACGCCTCTTTCCTCTATACCGTGTGAACCCTTCTCCTTACGGAAGCAGGGTGAATAACTTGTAAGAGTATAGGGAAGCTTTTCCTCATCAACTATCTGGTCGATGAACTTACCTATCATAGAATGCTCACTGGTACCTATAAGATAAAGGTCTTCTCCTTCGATCTTGTACATCATGGCATCCATCTCGGCAAAGCTCATAACGCCTGTTACAACATTTGAACGGATCATGAAAGGAGGTACGCAGTATGTGAATCCTCTGTCGATCATGAAATCCCTTGCATAGGAGATGACTGCAGAATGAAGCCTTGCAATGTCTCCCATAAGATAATAGAATCCGTTTCCTGCAACACGTCCTGCCGCATCCAGATCGATACCGTCAAAACTCTCCATTATCTCAGTGTGATAGGGTATCTCAAAATCAGGAACAACAGGATCGCCGAACTTTTCGATCTCTACATTATGAGTATCATCCTCACCGATAGGAACTGAAGGATCGATCATCTGAGGGATCACCATCATGATCTTGTTTACTTTCTCTTCAAGTTCGGAAAGATTTTTATCAAGCTCTGAAAGTCTGTCTGCGTCTGCCTGAACTTCTGCCTTTACCTTCTCGGCTTCATCCTTCTTGCCCTCTTTCATAAGCGCACCTATCTGCTTTGAAAGAGTATTGCGTGATGCCTTAAGATTGTCAGCTTCCTGCTGGCACTCGCGTCTCTCTTTATCAAGGGCGATAACTTCATCAACAAGAGGAAGCTTATCATCCTGGAATTTCTTCTTGATATTTTCCTTTACTGCATCCGGATTTTCCCTTAAAAACTTAATGTCGAGCATCTTCGTATCCTCTTTTCTTACATTTGATTTATTTTATTCCTGCAAGAGCCTGTGCAAGTGCCGAACTTTCCTCTGCGGACAGTTCAATGTTGCATTTTCCCTGCTTAATATCCTTTGTATATGAATAGCATCCTGTGCTTGAATGCACTGAGTTAAGGATCAGACCGTCATTGTTCTCATCAAGCAGTGCAAGTGAGAAGCTTAAGTTTCCGCCCATTTCCTTGAAAGCATCATATTTAACAAGCCCCATCTTCTGGAATGCTTTTCTGTGCTTTCTGTAAAGTTCTTTTATATCATCGGCGTTGGTCTGGTCATTTTCTATAAGAATATTTACATTCTCAGTGAGTTCCTGGATATCCTTTTCAAGAGACACAGCCTTTGATCCCATCATGAATCTCTCATACCTTGACTTGAGTCTGTTGTATTTTCCGGTCATGATTAAAAACATGACTACAACAACTATGATGAGAACATAGGCTATTATGAGCAGTATACCCAGATCGAGATTCCCCAGACCTATCTTCGTAAATAATGGACTGTTGTTGCTCATAACCACCTCACTGCTGTTTCATAAGCAGCGTATAGAGTGCTTCAAAAGCATCGCTGCCGTAAAATTCTATTTCAAGCTTTCCTTTATCCTTATCAGTAAGAACAACAGAAGCTTTTGAACCGATCTTCTCAGTTAACTTTCCGGCATACTCATCATACTGAAGCTGGTAAGCGGAAAAATCATTCTTTGTCTTTTCCTTCGGCTTACTGCGGAAAGTCTTTACAAGCTTTTCTACCTCACGCACGGAAAGCTTCATATCTACTGCTGTCTGTGCCAGCTCGGCCTGCTTGTCAGTATCTTCAACTACTATTAAAGGTCTCACGTGTCCTGTAGAAAGCTTACCATCAGATACCATCTGGCGCACTCTCTCATCAAGTTTTAAAAGACGCATGCTGTTTGTAACGGCAACACGGCTCTTTGAAACCTTCATAGCGACTTCATCATCGGTATATCCAAACTCATCCTTAAGGCTCTTGTAAGCCTGTGCTTCTTCGATCGGGTTCAGATCCTCTCGCTGAATGTTCTCTATGATCGCGATCTCGGCAATTTCCTGTTCGGATAATTCCCTGACTTCAACAGGAACTTCCTTAAGGCCTGCCTTCTTGGCAGCTCTCCATCTGCGCTCACCGGCAACTATCTCATAATGGTCGCCTCTGCTTACCACAAGAAGAGGAATAAGAACACCCTTCTGCTTTATTGACTCGGCAAGCTCACTTATAGACTCTTCATTGAAAGTCTTTCTGGGCTGTTTTTTGTTGCGTTCTATCTTGTCGATAGGAACTGTCATGCGCCCTTCTTTGTCTGAAGATGAAGCTGCGGCCGCAGGCGTTACAGGCTGTATCTTGTTACTTATAAGACTGCCTAATCCTTTACCGAGAGCCTGTTTCTTTTTGCCATTTTTTTTATCTGTTGTTTCAGCCATAATTACTCCTGATATGGTTTTGTTAAGTAATTCGCTTCAGTTCCTAAGCACATACAGAGTTTAGTATATCACTACAGTGTTAGAAATGAAAGTTTGTACAGACCGCTGCCTTTGCGGCTGAGGACCGATACTTCCGAACCTGCAGGCAATACTGCTTTATTTATATAAGCGCCATAACTGTACTTTGCTTCATCCGCATTTTCCACTTCCGTATAGGAAGAGGGGAAAGCAGCATAATACTTAGTGTTTCCGTCCGGTGTTTTTACGGAAATGTATACTTCCGCATGATCATCTGCATATTCCGGATCGAGGGTTCCGTAGAATACCATATTGGCACCCTTATCTTCCATATTTATCGATGACAGATCTGATACGGCTTCCTTTACCTCTCCGCCATAGCTTCTCTCAGGTGCTTCCATGAAAGGAACATATTCCATAAGCCATGCGATGTTTCTTTCAACTATCTCAACTATAACCGTATCGGCAGAAACTGATGCGCCAAGTGACATGTTGTAGGGGACACCTTTTGAGAAAAGCGCTTTTCCGTATTCATCTGCGATGTAGGGGATAGAGGCATTGCCATAGGAATCCCTAAACATAAGCAGAGCATTATCCTTACCGGGTGTCTGTGTGATTATAAGTATATCTTCAACACTTTCCACGGGATTAACATATGTATATTCATGTTCTTTTTCATATATATGATCTTCATCCATCTTTTTCCATGAAGGATAGATCAGATCCATGATATCGCCCCTGTGAACAGCTTCAAGCGTGCAGGGTTCATCCGAATAATCATAATGAGGCTTATCCAGAGCACCAAGTATCTTATCAACCGCAAAGGCCGCACCTTCATTGTCCCAGTGACTGTCATGTTCAAAATACATGATCCTTTCATCTGCCAGGAAAGCATCGTGAAGACTGACGGTGTTTACCTTGTTTTCGGAAAGAGCGATGCGAAGATTATCATAATTGGAAGGATATCTGTTCTGCAGGTATCTCGCAGGCATATTCTCGGGGTAGAGTGAGTTCTTGTTCGGCGCACAGACAAAAAGGAACTTTCTTCCCTGAGCCTCTGAATTTTCCTGCATAAGGCTAAGCACCTTTGCAGCTGCATTTATCTCTCTCTTATCCATAAGATCACGTCCAAGATAATCATCCATGGAGCCGGTATAATAAAGCCATCCGTTCTTACCGACAACGGCCTTCTCACTTCCTGAAGAAGCAAAGACCTTTGCTTTAACAAGCGCATCTGCTGTGGCAAGCTGTTTTCTGAAAGCAAAATTATCATTCATATAATCTGTAAGCTCATCAAAAAAGTTCAGGTTCAGAGCACCGTTTTCGCTCACTGCCTTCGGAAACTCAGCCGCATTTCTCTTCTCAGTCTTTGCATCAAATGAAGAAAAGGGCATGAAAACAATAAGGGATAAAAGAAGCCCCATAAAGATCACGATATAAAGGATGTCAGTTTTTTTATTCTTCATACTCAGAACCTGAAATAAATAAACGGATTATATGCTGCGGATGCAAGGCTCATGATACATATTACAAGAAGACATATACTGCATACTGCCTTTACAGGCTCCGCATATTTCTTTTTTTCCAGTCTGTTCTTTAAAATATCCGAAACAGGGAAGGAGAATACAAACGCAAGCAGTGCGATAAATATATTAAAAGGCGATGCCTGTTCACACACATATGAAAGTGACTCATATGAAGGGAAGAAGCCCGTGAACATCTGCTTTATCATGATCAATGCCTGTCCTATATCATCAGCCCTGAAAAATACAAAACCCGTGATAACAACGAGCATGGTGTATATATTGAGAAAGAATGCAGTAACAAATGGTGTTTTCTTTTTTTCTTTCTGCATCCTTCCGTTTAACTTATTCACCGGAAGGATATTATCTTCGAGTATAAGGAAGAATCCGTGGAAAAGACCCCATATTATAAAAGTCCAATTAGCGCCATGCCAGAAACCCGTAAGGAAAAATACTATTATCTTGTTTATCTCTGTACGCAGTTTTCCTTTTCTGTTTCCTCCAAGTGGAATATATACATATTCCCTGAACCACGTGGAAAGTGAGATGTGCCATCTGCGCCAGAATTCTTTTACGGTCAGGGCAGAGTAGGGGTGATCAAAATTTTCAAGGAACTCAAAACCGAACATCCTTGCCAGACCTATTGCCATGTCAGAGTATCCACTGAAATCAAAATATATCTGGAAAACATATGCTATGGCACCCATCCATGCAACTGCACCGTTAAGCCTGCTCATATCAAGGCCATAGACTTTATCAACTATCACAGCCATTGTATTTGCAATGATCATCTTCTTTGCAAGACCTTTGATAAAACGCTGCATGCCGGTCACTATCATATGTGCATCGGCAACAGGTCTGCTGCTTAGCTGTTTGTCTATATCACGGTAACGGACTATGGGACCTGCGATCAGCTGAGGGAAAAATGAAATGTAGAGCAGGAGCTTCGGAAAACTTTTCTGCACCTGCGAAGGATCCCTGTAGACATCTATCACATAAGACATGGCCTGAAAGGTGAAAAATGAAATGCCTATGGGAAGTGCGATCTGCGGAACGGGGATATTGCAGTTAAAGATCCCGTTTAAGCTTTCTGCAAAAAAACCCGCATATTTGAACACACCAAGCAATGAAACATTTAATATGACCGAAAGAGCAAGAAGAAGTTTTTTGATCTTAAGTTTTTCTTTATTTGCAGATATACCAACGCCGAAAATATAATTCATCAATACGGAACCTGCCATGAGAAACACATACACAGGTTCCCCGAAAGCATAAAAAACCATGCTGGTGATCACCAGCACGGTATTTTTATATCTGATCCCGAAGGGCAGATAGTAAAGTATAAATGTTATCGGCAGAAATGCAGCCAGAAATATCGCAGAACTGAAAACCACTTTTATCTCCCGTCAGATCTTTTCGGCATTCCTGCGTCTGTACTGAGCAGACTTCTTTATCTTAAAGTATTCATAAAAGCCTTTTTCTGTAGGCATAAGACCGGGATCATAGAAATATCCGCCTGTCTCAAGCCAGCCATGCTTACCGTCATCTTCAACATAAACATCACCGATATTCATCTCTGTGATGATATATGCTGCAAGTGATGCATATGCATAACAATCTCCGCCGATCACAACCTGCTTTCCGTCAACATTGATCAGGTTGTTTGCATAATGAGCTGTTGTGCAATTGAATGACTTTCTGTGCTCTCCGATGTATGAATCCTTAAGGATATAATCGAACTGTCTTGACCATGCAAGAGCACGTCTTAATTTCATATCATAGCTGTCAGCCGGTGTGGAGATCATTGCGGCAATCTGTCTTGCCCTGATCATCACGGGGATCTTTTCTGCAGCATAGGGTGTAAGAACAGCTTTACCGTCAGCACCGAGGCTTATTCCGTTTACCTTATCACCTGCATGCATGATGCCGGTTGTACGATCAAGATAATAATATGATCCGCCATAGCATATCCAGCCTTTCATGACCATACCGCCCTGAGCTACAAAATATGTATTTCCGTCAGGACCCATCGTAAATGCGCCTGCTGCAACCTTTGCAGCTTCGGCCTCACCGGCAAGTCTTGCATCCCTGTATTCCTGGGAACCGTCTCTTCCGGCTTTCATTCCTCTTCCAATATAATCATCGTAATACTTGGCCCAGTTATTACCGCATACTGCAGCAACTTCAGGATAAGCTTTTGAATACCATACAGGATCAAATTCCCTTGAGCCTCTGCGTCCCTCATAACGGCCAACTACCATGAAATGCTCATAGAGTCTGTCCTTATCGGAACCAAGTGCAGCAGCTATCTCAGGATACTTTGCTGCATAATACTCGGGATCGAAAACATACATATAAAGACTGTAATCAGGTATCTGTACTGTTGCAGCTTCCTGAGATACAGTAGCCGGCACTGCAGCGGCAGCATTAATCGAAAAACTCTCTGCAAGTATTATTCCTGCAAATGCAGCACATGCTGCCTTTCTTAAAAATTTTACAAATGTCATGGCTATCTTCCTCTTTACAATTAGAAAACAAACTTAACGATCCATTCAGTTGAGCCTGCATTCATCTCACACTGAGCTGTGATAGCAGATCCGTCTGCTGCGGTCCATACTGCAAGACCCATATCTCCGCCATCTACCAGGCATCCCTTTGTTACTTCCCATGTATGATTAGTACCAAGAACTGCTTCGAGTGCAGAAAGGTTTCCGCCTGAATATGACTGATAATCTGCAGCAGAAAGGGTAGCGGGGATATTTGTTGCTGCAGTTGTTTCTGTTGCCTCCGTTACTTCTGTTACAGGCTCTTCAGGCTCCTCAGTTGCCGGTTCTTCTACTTCTTTTGTTTCTTCTGCTGCTTCTGTCGGCTCTGTTGTTTCTTCAGTTGCCTTTTCTGTGGTTACGGGAGCTACCGTAGGTGCAGATTCTTCTGTGGGTTCCTCTGTCTCTTCAGTTACAGGCGGTTCCATTATCTCGGTTACTTCCGTTGCTGCCTCTGTTGCAGCTTCTGTTGCTGCGGGTGCCGATGATGCGGCAGGTCCACAAGCTGTAAGCATGACTGCAGCAAGTACTGCTGTAATATAAAGATTTCTATTTTTCATAGTTTCCTCCAAATTGTGCATATCTCCCAAAAACAATGACTATAATATATACATACTATTTATATGTCAAAGACTTTTTATCATCATGATGGTCATCACACATATCAATGCCTGTATTATAAGGAATCTCCAGACCACCTGAGGATCAGACCATGTTTTTCCTTCCGGCAGATTTTTTCTGACATGATCATGGATTGGTGTCCTGATCTTTTTCATGAATTTAGGTTCTTTGATCTTGAATACACCTTTTTCTATACGAAGGACCGTAAGTTTGAAAAGTCCCAGACCTCCATCTATTATCATTACAAATACAAAAGGTATGAAGAGCAGGGGAGCATGACTCTTTAATGAGATCACCGCAAGCAGAAGACCAAGTGTCCTTGACCCGGCATCACCCATCAGAATGCTGCTCGGCTTTGTGTTAAACCACAGATATGCAAGCAGTACCATTATAAAAAGGAAAATGGAAGAGAGTGTACCTGCAGTAAACCTGTCCTTAAGTAAAAGAAAAGAAGCAAGCACAAGTATCGTCTGCGATCCGCACAGCCCATCAACTCCGTCAGAACAGTTGACCACATTGATGCTGGCAAACACGAAGAAAACTATCAATATCATATAGAGCCAGAGGGGTATAGTGATCACCGTTTTGAGAAGTATAAGCTCTATGGTGTTTTCATTGAAATAAAGATAGGTGAGAGCTGTAAGAGCCGCTATACCAAAATCAAGAATTCCTTTTGTGAGATTTCCCCATGGTTTTTTTGAAGCATCATCAAAAAAACCGGTAAACATCACTGCAAGAAACAGAGTAAGATAACAGCTCCTTTCAATATCGAAAGGAATAAAAATAAGATTGGAAACGATATAAACAATAACAAATATTATTCCTGCACCTCTGGCTTTACCCTTGGACTGGGCGCCATTCACTGCAAAGGCTCTCCCCACATCCTGGGGGAGCCTGTCTCTGAATAATATGATAGCTATTATCGTAAGTATAAAAGCTAATGATCCGCCGACGGGAAGCAGAAATTTTTCGTCTATAAAATTACTGATCATCCTGCCTGTCTTCACTTTCAGTATTTACATCATTAACTTCAGGGTTTGCATCGCTGGTCTGTGAAACATCCGCATCTTCTATGCGCTCACGTACCTTTGCTATCTTGGCAACCTTTACATCATCCTTCACATTCATCATCTTCACACCTGAAGTGATACGTCCGTGAACAGGTATCTCACTCATACGAACCTGAATGATAGTACCGGCTGTTGTTATCATCATTATCTCATGTTCATCGGTAACAGCTTTCACGCCCACAACATCACCTGTTTTCTCGGTGATCTTGTAGCATTTAAGACCCTTGCCGCCTCTGTGCTGTATCTTGAATTCAGAAAGATCGGATCTCTTTCCTATACCGTTCTCGGAAACAATGAGAAGTGAATCTCCCTGATGATCAAGCTGCATTCCGACTACTTCATCGTCCTTATCAATATCCATTCCGATGACACCCATTGCAGTTCTTCCAAGAGGTCTTATTTCTTTTTCAAGGAAACGTATGCACATACCTTTTTTGGTAACTATGAAGATATGTGTATCCTCATCTGTCTGCTTCACTTCAATAAGCTCATCATCTTCTCTTAAGGTGATGGCAGCCAGACCGTTCTTCCTTATATTTGCAAAATCCATTATGCTTGTCTTCTTTATGATACCTTTTTTGGTGACCATAAAAAGATTCTTGTTTTCTTCAAACTCGCCGATAGGGATAACAGCTGATATCTTTTCTTCCGGCTGAAGCTGAAGAAGATTGATGATAGGCGTTCCTCTTGCAGCTCTTCCTGCTTCAGGTATCTTATACGCCTTCAGCATATATGCACGTCCTTTATTGGTGAAGAATACAACATGATTATGCGTAGAGGTCATAAGCAGATCCTCTATATAATCATCTTCTATTGTTGTCATACCTTTGATGCCCATGCCGCCGCGGTTCTGAGCTCTGAACTCATCAACGTTCATACGCTTTATATAACCGAGGTTAGTCATGGTTATGACTGTATTCTGAACGGGGATAAGTTCCTCATCCTTTATTTCCGAATCATCATAGGTAATGGTTGTTCTTCTGTCATCACCGTATTTATCAGCGATCTCTGATATTTCTGTCTTGATAACGCCGAGAAGGAGATTTTCATCTGCGAGGATTGCTTTCCATTCAGCGATCTGCTTAATAAGCTGTGCATGCTCATCTTCGAGCTTGTTTCTTTCGAGACCTGTAAGAGCCTTCAAACGCATCTCGACGATAGCATTTGCCTGAAGCTCTGTAAGTCCGAAGCGATCCATCAACTTATCCTTGGCTTCCTGTGTTGTGGCACTGCCGCGGATTATTGAGATCACTTCATCAATATTATCAAGAGCTATGAGGAGACCCTGCAGTATGTGATCTCTTTCTTCAGCTTTTTTGAGATCATACTTGGTACGTCTTGTTACAACATCCTCCTGATGCTTAAGATAATGATTGAGTATCTCAAGCATATTCATAACCTTAGGTTCATTGTTCACAAGAGCAAGATTGATGATACCGAATGTGGTCTGCATATCGGAATGCTTGTAAAGCTTCTTGAGAATAACGTTTGCATTTGCATCCCTGCGCACTTCAATAACAACACGTGTACCTTCTCTGTTGGATTCGTCACGTATTGCTGTAATACCGTCGATCTTCTTTTCATTTACCAGATCAGCGATCTTCTTTATAGTGTTTGCCTTATTTACCATGTAAGGAAACTCTGTGACTATGATCTGAGTCTTTCCGTTAGGAAGAGTTTCCATATTTGCAACGCTTCGGAGTATAACTTTTCCGCGGCCTGTGCGATATGCTTCTTTTATTCCGCGTGTTCCGAGAATAGTTGCACCTGTAGGGAAGTCGGGGCCTGGAATTATATCCATAACTTCGTCAATTGAAGTTTCCCTGTTTTCCTCAACACGATTGTCTATTATCTTTACAACTGCGCGTATAACTTCACGAAGATTGTGAGGAGGTATGTTAGTTGCCATACCTACTGCTATACCTGTTGTTCCGTTTACAAGAAGATTTGGAAATCTTGCAGGAAGGACTGTAGGTTCTTTTTCTGTCTCATCAAAGTTAGGTACAAAATCAACCGTATCCTTCTGGATATCACGGAGCATTTCCATAGACATCTTGGAAAGCCTTGCCTCAGTGTATCGCATGGCAGCTGCACCATCACCGTCGACAGAACCGAAGTTTCCGTGACCGTCTACAAGAGGGTAGCGCAGGTTCCAGTCCTGAGCCATGTTTACCAATGCACCGTAGATTGAGGAATCTCCGTGAGGATGGTATTTACCCATTGTATCACCGACGATACGCGCGCATTTTCTGTGAGGCTTATCCGGCGTATTGTTCAGTTCTATCATAGAGTGAAGTATACGACGCTGAACGGGCTTAAGTCCGTCGCGTACATCGGGAAGAGCACGGGAAGCAATTACACTCATCGCATAGTCGATGTAATACTTCTCCATTGTTTCCTTCATGTCTACTTCATGAATCTGGTCATATTTTATTTCGTCCATTTTATTCGGCCTTTCTTTTACTGCGGATCATCCGCTATCTTAACCACAAGGATATTATTTATAAATGCTACAGAACCCTTTTTAGGGAACTCGGGCATTGCCTTGACTTTCGGATCAGTTCTGTCTGTTCTTACCAAGTTCATATTTACATTAAGAACATGTTTTATATATGAGTAATCAAGTCCCTCATATGAAAGTGAAGATGTTCCGAATCCGTAGATCTTCATATCTTCAAGATCTTCAATATCTTTTATGTACGGTGAGTTTTCAAAGTTACCTACAAATGCGACAGGCGTCTCTCCGTATATATAACCGTCTGTCTGTTCAACCTGCATCACTATCCTGTTCATCAGAGACTGTGCTGCTTCTTCCTGCAGGTTTCTTTTGTAGTATGCCTGGTTCGATATTATTATCTGTGTCCATATTATCAGCGCAAATGTCAGGATCACACTGACTTTTTTCAGATACTGTTTTTCATCTGTGATCATTTCATCAAAGAGTGATATTGCAAAGATATATACGAATAAAAACGGATATATCATAAGCGGATGTTCCATTCCTTTTGAAACGATGCAGATACCGTTCATCGCAAACGGAAGGATGATGAAGCATACTGTCTGCATTATCATTCTTAATATCTTATCTTTCTTATCCGGAAGCATAAGATTTTTCGAAAGCACACCTGCCGGGATATAGAACAATATTGCAAGATTTGTAACAAACAATATCCAATACCATACAACACTCAGACTTCTGTTATGAAATCTGTATGATATGAAAAGTTCAGGACTGAGGAAAAAATTGATGAACTTTTCATATGTCAGCATGATAAGCTGGGTAAATGAATAACCGCTGTAGTCACCCAATCCTGCCAGACCGTTATAGCTGTCTGCTGTCCAGATTCCCAGTGCCTTCTGAAGAAATTTCCATGCACCGAAGTATATGATCCCTGCAATTATCAGACACGCTGCACCTTCAAAGGCTTTAAGGAATATCTTTTTTTTCGTTTCATCACTGTTCAGATCTTTTGTAAATAGGATAAGATACACAGTGATAAAAACAAAAACATAAGCCTGATAAGCACCGAGTGAAACTGTCAGACACAATATCGCTGCCAGTCTCACAAGCCATTTGTTCTTTTCTTTTTTTCTCAGTAACCATGCTGCAAGAAGTGAAAGAAAAAGCGAAAGAGCATAATAGTCTGACCACGGTATGAATGAAGCATTGGCCGTTGTAAAGACTATGTTGCAACATTCAATACCTGCTATAAGACATACTGCAAAATTATTTTTTATTTCAAAGAGCGATACCGTTAAATAAACGGAAAACAATGTCCAAATTAACATCAGACATTCTATCAGCCACGGTACGGAAACAGCACCTCTTAAAAAATCAAGAAAAGGATTGGCTATCCTGCCTAAAGCAACCTGCCATGCAGCATCGTTTTTATAGATGCTTAGCAGATAATCATGTGCGTAAAGGCGTCCTGCAAAACACTGACCGTGGGCTATAAGAAAAAACAGTACGGTTGATATCAGTACAGTTATTTTCTTTTTATCAGATATCAAGGTTCTGAACATACTTTGCATTTGCTTCTATAAATTCCCTTCTGGGTTCAACTTCATCACCCATCAGAGTAGAGAAGGTGAGGTCAAGTTCTGATTTTGCATCATCCTTCATACCTACGCGCAGAAGTATGCGATGCTCGGGATCCATTGTTGTTTCCCAAAGCTGCTCTGCATCCATTTCACCGAGACCTTTGTAACGTTGGATCTTATTATTCTGATCTCTTCCGACTTCGTTTATTATCGATGCAAGTTCTTCATCCGAATATGCATACCATACCTTTTTGTTTTTCTCCAGTTTGTAAAGAGGAGGCTGTGCAAGGAACACATGTCCCTGTCTGATAAGTTCAGGCATGTATCTGTAAAGGAAGGTGAGCATAAGAGTTGCGATATGCGCACCGTCCACGTCGGCATCGGTCATGATGATTATCTTGTTATAACGAAGCTTGCTGATATCAAACTTATCTTTTTCATCAAGCTCGCCTTTTATGCTTTCTTCATCAATACCTGTACCGAATGCTTTTATCATTGCTTTTATCTCGGCATTGGCAAATACTTTGTCAGGTCTTGCTTTCTGAACATTAAGTATCTTTCCTCGAAGAGGAAGTATAGCCTGTGTTGCACGTGATCTGGCACTCTTAGCAGAGCCGCCCGCGGAATCTCCCTCGACTATGAATATCTCACAGTTCTTCGGATCTTTATCGGAACAGTCTGCAAGTTTTCCGGGAAGTGCCGCACCATCAAGAGGAGTCTTTCTTCTTGTGGCTTCAATAGCTCTTCTTGCAGCTTCTTTTGCGCGCTGTGCAGTTACAGCTTTATCTATTATTTTCTTTGCTATGTCAGGATTCTGTTCAAGAAAGTAAGTAAGCTGTTCACTTACTATTCCGCTTACAGCAGTCCTTGCGATAGAGTTTCCGAGTTTCTGTTTTGTCTGACCTTCAAACTGAGGATCCTCGATCTTTACGGATATGATCGCCGTAAGACCTTCTCTGACATCATCACCTGAAAGATTTGCCTCATTCTTTTTCAGAATTTCATTTTTTCTTCCGTAGTCATTAAATATTCTGGTAAGCGATGTCTTAAGACCTTCAACATGCATACCGCCTTCAGGAGTATTAATGTTATTTACGAATCCGTTTATGATTTCATTGAAGCCGTTATTATGCTGCATTGCAACTTCTACATAAACGCCTTCTTTCTTTCCTTCGAAATACATTATCTTATCGTAAAGAGCAGAACTGCCTTCATTAAGATACTTAACGTATTCCTTTATACCGCCTTCGTAATAGAAAGATTCAACCCTGTCTCCGCCATCATCTCTCTTATCGGTAAGTGTGATATTAAGACCCTTCGTAAGAAAAGCCATCTCACGCATACGTTTCTTAAGAGTATCAAAATCATAGACAGTACTGTCTGTAAAAATCTCCGGATCAGGCTGGAAAGTAACTTTTGTTCCTGTCTTATCAGGATCACATTTACCTACAACTTTTAAGGGATAGCAAACCTTTCCTCTTTCATATCTCTGGTTATATATCTGTCCTTCATGATAGATATCAACTTCAAGCCATGTAGAAAGTGCATTAACAACTGAAGCACCTACTCCGTGAAGACCACCGGATACCTTGTATCCTCCGCCTCCGAATTTACCGCCGGCGTGTAATACCGTGAATACCACTTCAACAGCAGGCTTTCCTGCTTTGTGGTTTATACCTACAGGTATTCCTCGTCCGTCATCTGTAACAGTGATATAGTTACCCGGATTGATATCTACAAAAATATTTTTACAGTATCCTGCAAGAGCCTCATCGACAGAGTTATCAACTATCTCATATACGAGATGATGAAGTCCTCTTTCAGATGTGGTACCTATATACATACCGGGACGTTTTCTTACTGCTTCAAGTCCTTCAAGAATCTGTATCTGGTCACCGTCATAGGGTCCTTCAACTTTTTCGGATTCCACTTCGGCAGCATTTTCTTTTTCTTTTTCTTCTTCAGTCATATTGTTTATGGCCTTTAAAACTTCTCTGCCTTCGTCTCTTATCTCTTCACTCATTTTAGTTCTCACTCCTTACGGTGCCTTCTGTTACCTTAAAAACTTTATCGTATTCAAATCTGTTATTTACAAAATCATCAAGACCCGTACAGGTGATGATGGTCTGTATATCACCTATGCTGTTTAACAGATGAGTCTGCCTGTTGGAATCAAGTTCCGAAAGTACATCATCCAAAAGAAGCACAGGATTATCTTTTGTTATTCTTTTTACAAGTTCTATCTCTGAAAGTTTAAGAGACAGTGCAGCTGTACGCTGCTGTCCCTGTGATCCGTAGGTTCTTAGATCTATCCCGTTTGAAAGAAAAACGAAATCATCTCTGTGCGGACCGGCTGATGTCATCTTGTATCTTATATCCCTGTCTGTATCAGCTTTTAGTCTGTCCTCATATTCATCTTCCGTTACCATAGGTGCATAACGCATTTCCAGCACTTCTTTATTTCCGGAAAGACTCTTATGAATACTTTCAAGTATAGAATTCATCTCATCACAAAACTGATGTCTTCTTGCTATCAGTTTTTTTCCGTAAGAAATAAGCTGGCTGTCATAAATAGAAAGCATATCCCTGTAATCGGGACGGAAGTTTATCTCTTTAAGGATATTATTTCTCTGTGTCATTATCTTGTTATAGTTGTTCAGATTGTAGAGGTAAATCTGATCAAGCTGACACAGCTCCATATTTGCAAATTTACGGCGTTCTGCAGGAGCATTTTTTATGATGCTCAAATCTTCGGGAGAGAAAAAAACAACATTCAGTATTCCTAACAGTTCGGCTGTTTTTTTTATCCTTACTTTATCAACTGCAACACCCTTCGATTTTGAACGACGCAAATGCATATCAACGCGTCTTTCAAGACCGTCTTTATCAAGCAGGGTTTTTATATGTCCTTCTTCTGCATCAAAATTTATTATATCTTTATCTCTTGCACCCTTGTGGGACCTTGCAGTTGCAGATACATAAATAGATTCGAGGATATTTGTTTTTCCCTGGGCATTATCTCCGTAAAGTATATTTACGCCTTTATCAAATTCAATTTTCAGGCTTTTGTAATTTCTGTAATTTTCAAGTTCAAGGGACTTGATTATCATGAATGCACCACAACATAATCTTCGCCTTCAAAGGAAAAAAAATCACCTTCATAAAGTTTCTTCCCTCTCTGCGTACATACTTCTCCTCCGACTTTAACTTTTCCGTCAGCAATAATAAGCTTTGCTTCAAAACCTTCGGAAACAAGTCCGGCAAGTTTCATTGCCTGTCCGAGTTTTATATATTCATCTTTGATCTTTATATTCTTCATCACTTTAATTAAGATTGATAGGAAGTATCATGTATATGTATGTCTCTTCCGCATCCTTTATGTAAAGAGGGGAGATAGAGTTAATAAAATAAATACTTACCTCATCATCATCTATAACCTTAAGGGCATCGAGAATGAATTTAGGATTAAATCCTATCCTGATATCATTGCCCTGTTTCTCAATATCTATATGTTCGTCCTGTCCACCATATGTGGCAGCAACCTGTATCTCAAGTTCATCATCAAATACATCAATGATAACCGGTTTTTTGTTTCCCTCTTTTGAATAGAGAGTAGAACGGTCTATGCATTCCATGAGTTTTTTCTTATCTACTTTGATGCTTGTCTGGAATTCAGACTTGATCATCTTATCGACATTTATATAACTGCCATAAATAAGACGTGATACAGCAACAGTATTTTCAAACTCAAAACTTATATGAGATTCTGTAATATAGATCAAAACCTTCTTTTCAGCATCAGGTTGAAGTATCTTACTTATCTCACTTAAAGTTTTACCGGGTATTATTACTTCCTGTTTCTTATATTCCTTATCAAAATCGACATTTCTTATCGATACTCTGTGTCCATCAAGAGTGGTAAGTCTCATATAATCTCCGTATATGATACAGTCAACACCACTCATAACCTTGTTGCTTTCATTTCCGGTACTGATAGAGAATATGATCTGCCTTACCATATCCCTGAAAGTAAGCATGGATATCTCTATAGGTTCTTCTTTCTCTATATCAGGAAGAGAAGTGAAATCTTCACCTGAGTTTCCCTTTATTGAAAGATCTATCTTCTGCTCTTCATTTCTTATATGCATGGTGAAGTCTTCTCCGACTTCAATATTCATTTCCCCATCAGGCATTTTTCTGACAGCTTCCATGAACATGCCTTTTTCTATAGCAGCTATTCCTGCAGTTTCTATACTTCCTTCCACAACAGTCTCTATACCAAGATCAGAATCATTGGCAGTAAAGGTTATCTTTCCGCCTGATGCACTGATAAGTATGAATTTCTGTATAGGCATGGTAGTATTAACGGGAACTGCACCGGAAACAATACTTATTCCATTAAGTACAGCCTGTTTGGAAGCTGTTATCTTCATTCGTTATCCTCCATCATAATTATTATATAAATTATAGTATTAATAATAGGGACGGTTGATATGTGAACAACCTTAAATATTATACAAAAAAAGGCCTATAATGAAAAGAATAAGTTGTGAATAATAGGGGACTATTTTTGAAAAAACAGACAGCTTATAAAGACGTTTTAAAGGCTTAAAAGACCGTATGATAAATTTATAGCACTCAATTCACATATAAAAGACATATATTAAACACAAGTAATAACCATTTTGTTTAAAAATGTCTTAATTTTTACTATTATATATAAGAAGAAACTCGTTCAGGATGACTTAATATTGTTTATAATAAGGTCAATTGTCTCCCTGAGTTCGGAGTTGGTCTTTATTTCATCACTTATCTTATTATAGCCGTGAAGAACTGTTGAATGGTCCTTTTTATCAAGAAGAGCAGCTATTCCCTTAAGTGTTATATCTGTCATTTCTCTGCAAAGATACATAAAAATCTGTCTGGGAAGGACTATTTCAGCATTTCTCTTCTTTGAAGTGATATCTTCGGGAGATATTCCGTAGTATTTTGCTACTTCCTCAAGTATAAGAGGAGCAGTTACAACAGCGGGTCTGTTGGGTGAAATGGTATCCTTTAAGATATCCATGGCATTTTCCAGGGTCATTTCGCATTCATCTCCGTCAAGCTTTGACTTGGCGTAGATCTGGTTGAAGGCACCTTCAAGTTCCCTGACGTTGGATTTGATATTCTTTGCTATATAGTCGATTATGTCATTAGATACTTTTATATTAAGACTTCCCGCATATTTTTGGAGAATTGCCATTCTTGTTTCATATATAGGAGGCTGTATATCAACACAGAGACCACTGGAGAAACGTGAACGGTATCTTTCATCAAGCTCTTTCATAAGAGAAGGGTGCTTATCGGAAGTTATGACTATGGATTTTCCGCTGTTTAAAAGTGCATTAAAGGTATGGAAAAATTCCTCCTGGGTAGAAGGCTTTCCTATGATGAACTGGATATCATCGATAAGCAGCACATCAATATTACGATATTTTTCACGAAATTTGGTCATAGCTGTAGATCCGGCAGATCCTGTCTGACCAAAACGAATAGATTCGATGACTTCATTTGTAAACTGTTCGGATGTGACATAAAGAACCTTCATATTACTGTGTTCAATAATATAATGGCCTATTGATGTCATAAGATGGGTCTTTCCAAGACCTGATCCTCCGTATATGAAAAGGGGATTGAATTCTTTTCCGGGAGATTCAGCTACATGAAGACTTGCAGAATGTGCAAGGTTATTGTTTGAACCTACAACGAAATTCTCAAAACGATACTTTGGATTAAGGTTTGATTCATTGACCTCATCCTCATCATGAGTATAGGATCCTGACGAAATACTATCGCTTTCCTTATCACTTATGCCTGTATTTTCAGTATCCTTTGTTTTTAAGATAAAAACAACTTCATACTTTTCTGAAAGAAGTGAATAGAGAGCATCCTGAAAACAGTTGGTATAGTTTTTGCTTATATAATCAAGCATACCGGTATTTGTATCAGGTATGAGGATTGTGAATATATTACCTTCGCAGCTGTAGAACTGAAGAGGTTTAACCCATATATTATAGGCAATATCAGTGATATCGTTTTCCTCTCTGATATTTTCCTTAATCTGTTCCCATGTAGATCTTATGAGAGCTTCTGTATCGTTCATAACTATTTCCTTCTTTATTTGTTCGTGTGCTTATAATAAAACATAGTAAAATAAAAATCAAACACATGGACTGTTAAAAAAATGTTGATAAGTGGATAAGTATGTGTATAACCAGTTTACATATAATTTCATAACAGTAATCATTTTTTTAACTGTGAATAAAGAATCGACAATAAACAACAGTGTAAAAACCCTTAAAAATAAGGCTTTTGAAATTTTTTTAAACATTTATCAACATTTTTTCCACATTAAGTGGATAAAATTATGTAAATATCACCACTAAAAAAGAACATATGTTTTTATCCACATATTGTGCATAGATTTTTGATAACTCCCAATATATGGAAATAAAAAAAATTAAAAAAACTTTTCCACAAAATAAACATTTACAGATTTTCTAAAAGGCCTTGAAACACGCGAATTTGCTTGACTTTGACAATCTGTTCTAATATAATGGCACTTGATGTTTTCTGACATAAATACGATAAATGATTAAAAATTAAATAGAAAGGAAGGTGTTCTGATCATGAAGATGACATTTCAGCCTAAAAACAGACAGAGATCCAAAGTTCATGGCTTCCGTGCAAGAATGAGTACTCCCGGTGGAAGAAAGGTACTTGCTGCCAGAAGAAGAAAAGGAAGAAAAGTATTATCAGCTTAAGGGTCACCAATTTGGGGTGACCCCTTTTTCTTATGTATATGGAATTCTCAGAAGGTTTAAAGAAAAACGAAGATTTTAAAAAAGTTTATAGTGAGGGAAAGTCTGCGTCCAACAGATATTACGTTATGTATGTGTCAGAAAACGGAACAGGACGCAACAGACTGGGAATTTCGGTTAGTAAAAAAACAGGTAACAGTGTCGTAAGACACAGAATGAAAAGATTGATCAAAGAAAGCTATAGACGGAATGAAGCAGTGTTCAATAGTGGTTTGGACATCGTCGTAATAGTAAAGAAAAGCGCTGTTGGTATAGGATATGCTGAAAGTGAGAGTGCTATTCTTCATCTTGCAAAGCTTCATCATATTAAAAGGTGAATTATACAGTGAAGTTTTTACTGATTAATTTGATCAATTTGTACAGAAGATTCATATCTCCTATGAAGAGTACAAAGTGTCCGTATTATCCGAGCTGTTCGGAGTATGGGCTTGAAGCCGTAAAGAAGTATGGAGCCGTTAAAGGTTCTGTGCTTGCTTTTTGGCGTATTTTAAGATGCAATCCTTTTTCTAAAGGGGGATATGATCCTGTACCGGAAGATCTTTCGGGAATGAAGACCAGGATAAAATCTAAATACCGGGTCTGATTTTAGAAAGAAAATTTTAGATTGTGAGGAAGATTATTAATGCTGCTGACACAGAATACCAATTTAATACTGCGTCCGTTTTCATTGATAATTGGAAAAATACTTGAGGGGATTTTCTGGTTTCTGGGACTTTTCACTGATTATCCCAGTGCAGGACTGGCTATCATAATAATGACAGTCATTATATATGTCCTTTTACTTCCGCTTACTGTAAAACAGCAGAAGTTTTCAAAACTTTCCAATAAAATGAATCCGGAACTTACTGCAATCCGCGAAAAGTATAAGGGTCGCCAGGATCAGGAATCCATGACCAAGATGCAGACGGAAACGCAGATGGTTTATCAGAAATACGGAGTTAATCCTTCCGGAAGCTGCATCCAGCTTCTGATCCAGCTCCCTATTCTTTATGCTCTTTACAGAGTTATCTACAATATGCCTGCTTATGTTACACGTATCAAGAATGTTTTCAATCCTCTTGTAGGCAATATCGTAGCTTCTTCTTCAGGTGAGGAACTGAAGGAATTCTTTAAAGATTTTACAGGATTTGCTTATTATCAGAAACAGTTCGGCAACGGACTTTTCGGTGCTGATACTGCCGAAGGTATCGAATATACTAAAAATACTGTTATCGATATCTTAAACAGAGCATCTACAGCTGAATGGGATAAAGTTGCTGAAAAATTCCCTTCATTAGCTGATCAGGCACTTACTACTTCAACAGAGCTTGCTAAGTACAATTCTTTCTTAGGTCTTAATATAGGACTTACTCCCAGTTTTGTTATAAAATCTGAATGGGCACTCGGAGATGCAAAAAACTGGGCTGTCATTATAGGTGTTCTTGCAATACCCCTTCTTTCAGCTGCAACACAGTGGATAAACACAAAACTTATGCCTCAGCCTAATCAGGATAGTAAGAAACCTCAGGCAGATGAGAATCCCATGGTTTCATCTATGAAGACTATGAACAATATCATGCCTCTCATGTCAGCAGTTTTCTGCTTTTCTCTTCCTATAGGTATGGGTATCTACTGGATAACCGGTTCGGTTGTAAGAAGTATCATACAGATAGTAGTAAACAAGCATCTTGATAAAATGGATGTTGATGCCATGATCAAGAAAAATGTTGAGAAAGCCAATGAAATACGCAGGAAAAAGGGACTTCCCGTAGAGCAGATTTCAACAAATGCAAAGATCAATACCAGAAATGTTGGTTCATCTAAACCTGTTGAAAGTGAAGCTTCCAAAAAAGCAAGGGTAGAAAAGAATATCAAGGATTCAACAGAATACTATAATAAGAATTCTTCAAAGCCCGGTTCACTTGCTTCCAAGGCTGCGATGGTCAAGAACTATAACGAGAAAAACAACAATTAACTGATACATTATCAGAGGAGAAAACAGATGGCAGATTTCAGAGAATTCAAAGCTAAAACAGTTGATGACTGCATAACAGATGCCTGCATGACATTCAGTGTAACCAGTGACCGTCTTGATTATGAAGTAGTTGAAGAAGGCAGTTCAGGATTCATGGGCATCGGAGCTAAAAATGCTGTGATCAAAGCTCGTGTTAAAGAAGAATCTTTTACGGAACTTGAAGAAAAACAGGCTGCTTCTTCTGCAGCTGAACAGGCTGCACGTCAGGAAGAGATAGACAGAAAGAATGCGGAGCAGGAAGCTAAGAAAGAAGCTGAGAAAAAAGCAAATGCCGAAATGGTAGAGAAGCTCCGTGAAAAGAATGTTCTTGAAGAACATGATGAGGAAGAGATAAAAGAAAACCGTCGTCGCGACAGAGAGATGAGAGATGCAAGACGCGGACGCGGAAGAGGAAGAAGATTTGAGGATGAAAATGCAAATGAGGAAACACCTGTTGCTGATTCTAAACCTTCAAAACCCGTAAAGCCTGTTTCACCCGAAGATCAGGAAAAGCTTACTGCAGAAGCACAGAAATTCCTTACAGATCTTTTCGATGCTATGAAAGTTGATGCTAAGATCACATGTGCATTTGATGAGGAATATACTCTCAATGTAAATCTTGAAGGTGAGGATATGGGTCTTCTGATCGGAAAGAGAGGACAGACTCTTGATTCAGTTCAGTATCTTACAAGTCTTGTTGTAAATAAGAACATGAATGATTATGTAAGAGTAAAGGTTGATACCGAGGATTACAGAGAGCGCAGAAAAGAAACTCTTGAGAAGCTTGCAAGGAACATTGCTTTTAAGGTAAAGAGAAATCGCAGACCGGTAGCACTTGAGCCGATGAATCCTTATGAAAGAAGGATCATCCATTCTGCTCTTCAGAATGACAGATATGTTACAACACATTCTGAAGGTGAAGAGCCTTATCGTAAGGTAGTTGTTACATTAAAGAACGCTCACTGATCTTTTGTAGAAATCAGACCGCTCCGGAAAACCGGGGCGGTCTTTTTAAAAGGTGAAAATGTTTAATAAAGATTATATAAATGATACTATAGCTGCACAATGCAGTGGAATGACTCAGGCCGGTATAGGTGTGATAAGGATCAGCGGCAAAGATGCTATCGATGTTGCTGATAAGATCTTTCTTACGGGTGCCGGAAAAAAGATTTCTGAATTTCCTAATAATTCCATTCGTCATGGATTTATTTACGATATCAGAAAATCCTTACCTGAAAAAACAGATGAAGTTATGCTTTCTGTAATGAGAGGTCCTCACAGTTATACAGGTGAAGATGTTGTTGAAGTAAATTGTCACGGTGGATTCTATATTACAAAAAAAATACTTGAGATCATTTTTTCAACCGGAGTCCGTCCTGCCGAACCAGGAGAATTTACAAAGAGGGCTTTTTTAAACGGAAGAATGGATCTGTCTGAAGCAGAGGCAGTGATGAGTCTTATAAATTCCAAAAATGAAGACGCATTAAAAAATTCCATGGATCAACTTTCGGGCAGACTTAAAAGCAGGATCATTTCATTAAGAAAGGATATCCTGTTTGAAACTGCCTATATCGAATCAGCTCTGGATGATCCTGAACATTATGATCTTACCGGCTATCCGGAAAAACTTAAGGAAAAGGTTATTGTTTTTTCAAAAGCAATTTCGGATATGAAGGATAGCTATGATAATGGCAGAATTATGCAGGATGGAGTCAGAACTGCAATATTAGGTAAGCCAAATGCAGGAAAATCTTCATTATTAAATAATATCTCCGGATATGACAGAGCTATAGTGACGGATATAGCCGGAACGACCAGAGACAGTATTGAAGAAAATGTTAATTTCGGAAAACTGCAGTTAAGACTTATAGACACTGCCGGTATCAGAAATGCAGATGATACTGTCGAGAAGATAGGAGTGGAACGGGCATTTGAACAGGCTGATAAAGCTGATATGATTTTCTTCGTACTGGATTCTTCTGTTCCGATCGATGAGAATGATAAAAAGATCATTGAGTTCATTAAAGATAAGAATGCAGTTATCATACTTAATAAATCAGACCTTCCTCCTGTACTTGATGAAAAGAAGATAAAGGAAGATTTAACTAATTCTTTTCCTGTTATAAAGATATCTTCAAAAACAGGAGAAGGTATAGATGAACTTAAAGAGTTAACGGAAAAGTTTTTTGAGGATCCGGATCACGGACTTAATGATGAGATAATCATTACAAATGCCAGACATAAAAAAGAACTTGATCAGGCATATGATTCACTTCAGCTGGTGAAAAAAAGTATTGATGACGGAATGCAGGAGGATTTTTTCTCTATCGATCTGATGAGTGCTTATGAACATTTGGGTTATATCATTGGTGAAGATGTGGGTGAAGATCTTGTGGATGAGATTTTTTCAAAATTCTGTATGGGTAAATAAATCAAAAGGCTGCGGTACTACCGCAGCCTTTTCTTTATATATTTTTTCTTTATTTAAGATTTAAGCAATTAATTATTTAAGCATTTCCTTGGCAAGTTTTCTGTATGCTTCAGCTCCGGCAGACTTTGGATCATAAATGGTTATGGGTTTTCCAAATGAAGGAGCTTCGGCAAGTCTAACATTTCTTGGAATTACAGTTTCATAAGTTTTATCCGGAAATGTTTCTCTTACACTTTCCATAACCTGTTCCGAAAGAGAAGTTCTTGCATCGTACATTGTAAGAACGATTCCTTCAAGATCAAGATCAGCATTAAGATTTTCTCTTACAAGATTAATTGTCTGAATCAGATCGCTTAATCCTTCAAGTGCAAGATATTCACACTGAATAGGAACAAGAAGAGTTTCGGATGCACACATAGCATTAAGTGTTAGTGTATTAAGCGAAGGAGGGCAGTCTATGAAAATAAAGTCGTAGTTGCCTTTAATATAATCAAGCTGTTCTTTCAATCGGTATTCTCTGTTGTCAAACTGAGTAAGTTCTATTTCTGCACCTGAAAGATTTACATTAGAAGGCATAAGATCAACAAACGGTACAACATCTTTGATGATCGCTTCGTTAACAGCACAGTCACCAATGATCACTTCATATACTGTGTTTTCCTGCTCATTTTTATCCACACCAAAACCAGTCGTCGCATTTCCCTGAGGATCGATATCTACAAGTAGGATATGTTTTCCTAATTCACCGAGTGCTGCGGAAAGGGTTACGGCAGTTGTAGTCTTGCCAACTCCGCCTTTTTGGTTTGCTATAGTAATGATTTTGGTCATTTTTCTCTCCTTTTTTCTTCTGTACAAGGTCAATAGTATGGTAAAAGAGGGCTTCAGTCAAGGTTTTATATTGTTTCACAGGCACTTTACCACATTATGTTTCACGTGAAACATATCTGACAAGATTTAGTGGTTAAATTTTGATTAAACCTGAATGTTTCACGTGAAACAAATTCAAGATTGACATACTACGACTAACGTAGTACGATAGGCATAGTAAAATCAGAGTCAGAGAAATCGTATACGCGGATTTCTCTTCGTGGAGGAAATCAACTATGGCAGAAATAAGCAGTGATGTCATCAGAGGATATAACGATACAATGATCCTCTGCATATTATATGATAAACCTTCCTATGGTTATGAAATCTCCAAAGAGATCCGCAGGATTACCGACAGCAAATATATCATAAAAGAAACTACTCTCTATTCGGCATTTACCAGAATGGAAAAAAACGGATACATAGTTTCATTTACCGATGATGTACTTTCCGGCGGAAAAAAGAGAACCTACTACCGTATCACAGATGAGGGGAAAGAATACTATAGAGAAAAATGTGAAGAATGGGATCTGACAAGAGACGTGATCGGTAGATTTATAAAAAGGGGTAATTAAAATATGGAAACGATAAAAAATTATCTGGACAATATGTTTATGAAGCTTCCGGCCACGCCTGAAGTACATAAGGCCAAGGAAGAACTTTTTCAGATGATGGAAGACAGATATGAAGACCTCATTGCTGAAGGAAAATCTGAGAATGAAGCTGTCGGGGTGATCATTTCGGAATTTGGAAACCTGGAAGAACTTGCTGAAGCTTTGGGAATCAGCTCAGAAGTTCAGGCCAAGAAAGAAGATACCAGAGATATTCTTTCACTTGAAGATGCCAAAGGTTTTATAGAAGAAAGCGGAAAAAGAGGATTAAGGATAGCACTTGGAGTTATGTTATGTATCCTTTCGGTAAGTGCAGCCGCATCATCAAATTTTTTAAGAATGTTTATGATGATCGGCCAGAACTATGCCAATATGTTAAGTCTTATATTTATGCTGATCATCATAGCTGCCGCGATCGTGATCTTTGTAAAAGGGACCAGGTCAGATGAAAAATATGAAAATATCAGAAAAGGCAACTGTATACTTGATGTGGAGACTACTGATTATATAAGAGAAGAAAGGAAGAGATATGAACATACAAAGACTGTAATGCTCTCGGCCGGTATCATTCTCTGTATTGTAAGTCTGGTTCCCGCGATAGTGGCGGACGGAGCAATGGATTTTGGAGCAATGCTGATGTTCTTATTTATAGCAGCCGGCGTTTTTCTCATTATCAACACATCCATAAAGTCCGGAGCTTATGAGACTCTTCTTAAGCTTAACGAAAACGGGACCATGGAAGGCGAGTTTATCCCGGGTAAAGAGAAGGTAAATAATACCTGGACCGGCAAAGTGATATCGGTATATTGGTATACGGTTCTGTGTGTCTTTCTTATAATAGGCTTCCTTACATTCAAGTGGGGAATAGCACTTTTAGTCTGGCCCTGGGGTCTTGTAGGTTTTATCGTACTTGTGATCATAGACAGTGTTCTTAAGAGCAGTTCAAAGGAGGAGAAAACAAAATGAAAAAGGGATTGTTTCTGTCAGTATTATCTATCGTAACTTTTGCCTGTGTGGTCATAGGCATAGGTGTACATGTTATCCTGCCCAGGATAACAAAGGATTCAAATAAGAAAACTTCAACGGCAAAGGTGATCGAGACAATAGATGCTATTAAAGATTATGATGGAGCCACCCTGACCGAGGATGCAAAAGAATTGATAAAGAATTCATCAGTTGGTGGCGATGGCATTGATGTAGATCTGGATGATGTTGATGTAAAACTCAATTTTGTAGATGGGATAAAGGTAAAAGCCGGTGATACGGATGTAAATCTTAATGCGGTAGACGGAATAAAGGTAGAAACGGGTGATACCAATGTAAATGTTAATGCGGTAGACGGAATAAAGGTAGAAACAGGTGGTACCGATGTAAATGTTAATGCGGTAGACGGAATAAAGGTAGATACAGGTAACAGTTCAAAGTCTTCTGAAACCGTAAGTTATGATTCGGCCGAAGAGAAAATAACAGCTCTTGATATGGATATAAAAGCAGGAGCTGTCAGGATCGTTTCCGATAACAGTGCGGTCGGTATAGAAATATTATATAAAGGAGATGAAGAACTTCTTCCCACTATCAAATACGATAACGGCAAACTGAAGATCAAGCAGAAGAAAAAGAATGATAAGTTCAATTTAGATCTGAATGGTGTAGTATCTGAGATTGAAGTTAAGATAAATCCCGATATCATGCTGGAAGAGGCAGATCTTAATCTGAATGCAGGTGATCTGAATATAAAGGATCTCAAATGTGAAGAATTTGATCTGGAATTAAATGCCGGAAACTTTGTTATCAGAGACTCATTCTTTAATGAATCAAATATAAAAATGAATGCCGGAAATATTGATGTGAAGAATTGTGACCTGGGCAGTGCAAGCATTGAGTGTGATGCCGGAAGCATAGGTGTTGATGATACGGCTTTTACATCATTGGATGCTGAAAGCAGCATGGGAAATGTTGATATAGACTGCATGAAAGATAAGGACAGCTACAGCATCACGGCCAAAACCGATCTTGGCGAGATCAGAGTAGACGGACATAAGGAGGGCCGCAATTATAAAAATGCCGTCGAAGACGGCATTCCTATAAAAGCTGAAGCAAAAATGGGAAATGTTGAAATAGATTTCTGATCTTTATTTTCTGACTTCTTTTCTTATCCAATCGGCAAGTTTATCTATACCTTCGCCGGTCTTTGCGCAGACGGGGATGATCTCTATCCCCGGATGCCGCATAAGAATATTCTTCTTAGCTTTTACCAGATCAAAATCAAAATAAGGCATTACATCGGTTTTGTTGATGATGACTACATCCGCTACCTGGAACATAAGCGGATATTTAAGGGGTTTGTCATCACCTTCCGGAACGGAAAGTATCATTGCATTCTTGGTAGCACCTGTATCAAATTCAGCAGGACATACGAGATTTCCAACATTCTCAAGAACTACCAGATCATAGTCTTTTGAATTTATGGAGTCGAGACCCTGGCAGGTCATATCGGCATCCAGATGACACATGCCACCGGTATGAAGCTGTACGGATTCAGCACCGGCTTCTTTAATTCGGATCGCATCAACATCGGAATCGATATCGGCTTCCATAACCGCGATCTTCATCTCATCCTTAAGTGTTTCGATAAGTCTTGTAAGTGTGGTGGTCTTGCCGGAGCCGGGAGCGCTCATAAGGTTCAATAAGAACGTATGTTCGATGTTCAATCGCTCCCTTGTTTTCTCTGCTAATTTGTCATTGTCTTCTAAAACATTGGCTTTGAGGTCTACGATCTTGATTTCTGACATAAGCTCTGTACTCCTTTTTTTGTGTGTAAATGTGGAATTATATGCTTTTAAATGCTGAAAATTGAAAACAGGGTTTACATAACGCAAACTATCTGTTTTAGTATAAATTCCCTGCCCTGTATGGTCTTAGCGGTACCGGATCCGCACTCAGGACACATATAATCGTTGTCTTTGGATGGATGATATTCTTTTCCGCAGTTTTCACATTTTGCGATGACCGGAAGTATTTCACATTCTATTTCAGAACCTTCAAGTATGGTATTCTTTATTGCCTGTGAATAATACTTTTCCATATAGAAGGGTTCTATACCGACCATCTGGCCAATGGAAACCACGATCTTCTTTATATCTGTGAGTTTTTCTTCTTCACATTTTTTCAGTGCAAGGTTTACGACCCGCACCACATAACTCATCTCATGCATGGCTTATTCTGCCGGAACCTCCGGAACTGTTTCAACAGCAGTCTGCTCCGGAACCGTTATTGCAGCGGGATCGGCCTGTGGGATTTCAGTCTGCGGGATTGCAGCTGGATCGGCAGGTACGGTCTGCTGTGCAGCAGCCGGATCAGCATTCTGTGCAGCCGCAGCAGCTGCAACCTGATCTGCAGGGATCACTCTCAATATGTTTCCGTTTTCATCTATCTCTGCAACGGATCCGTCATTCATTGGAATGAAAGTTGTTGCGGCAGGTGCTGTTTTAGGAAGAGCCTTTATATCAGCCATTTGGGCAAGGAAACCTGAATATCTGTTGAGAGATCTGCTTACAGTATCATAGCCAAGCTGCTCAGTAAGAGTAAGCTGATTGGTATAGAGACTTGTGCCAAGACCAAGCCTGCCGCCCTTTACCTCAGCGCCTATAGCTGATAGAGTTGTCGGGAACATATCAAGAATGCAATATTCTCGGTAAGCCTTGCGGACCGGAGCAACAGGTGCATTGATAACGCAGGTGTAGACTTTGCGCTTATAGTCTTTGGGGATATCGTTACAGTAAGTGCTGTTCATTGTAGGATGATCGCCCTGTATTATTATGGTTGTATTTTCGTAGAAATCCTGAGCCTGTATCCATTTAACAAAGTCATAGATCTGTTTGTCAGAGCAGCTTATGACATTTGAATACTGATCGTCATGATCTTTTTCACACAGATCACAAACATATCCGTTAGGAAAATGTGTATCAACAGTGAGCATGGTGAAGTTAAAAGGCTGACCGTTTGAGGAAACAGACATTTCTGTAAGTGCATCTTTTGCATAAGAGAAAAGCTTTTGGTCATCATAGCCCCAGAAAATATAGTCACTTACTAAGCCTTTTTCTTTAGCATAATCATAATCTCTTATCTCGTATGATCCATGATCAGTGAAAAGCTTGTCACGTCCGGCAAATGTAGCCTTTGAACCGATAAAGAGCATCTGTCTGTAGCCGGCATCATTAAGGATATCTCCGAGCAGAGTGGCTGTAGGATAGAAATGATCCTGTGTTGAGAACTGGTTGCGGCCGATGGATCCTGTCTGAAGCGGAAGACCTGAGGTCTGTCCGAACATTGAGCCAACGGTCCAGTTTGATCCGTTATAAGCATAAGCACCATTAAGCACGGAACCCTTATCATACTCAGCTGTGAAATTCTCATTCTCTTGCGCCAAGGAAGTAATATTGGGAATAAGGTTTTCCTCAAAACCGCCGCCTACAGAAGGATCGGCATATGTAACTTCCATGGATTCAAGGATTATATAGATAAGATTACGTTTCTGTTCGGGAAATGTGATCTGTACAGTTGAAGGATCAACATAGTAATTCTTTACAAAGTCAGATGTTTCAAGGGGTTCATAGGGTGTCATCTCCTGAGAAAGACCGATCATGAAATCAGCCCAGGGATTGACTTCCTTTGCAGCTGTATCATCAGATGCAGAAGCATCGTTTGATGAAACTTTTGTTTCAAGTTCTGAAACATCGATGGTTTCTATAACAGGCGGAACATAATCATCCGCAGCAGCGGCAGTTGAAGGACCTATACCGTAATAATCGCCGATGCCAAGCTGGTTCCAGATCACAATGCCTGCAAATACAGCAGCAGCAAAGGTTGCAAGAGTTGATACAGCAAAAAACGGTGCTGATCTTTTCTCTTTCTTTTTAATAACAAGACGTATGATAATTATAGTTGCAGTAAGGATTACCGCGGGAAGCAGAGCCTTTAGAGCAAAGCTTGCAAACATGCCGCCTCCGGTGCCTTCGAGCAGTTCAAGCTGGAAGAGTATCTCATTGATACCAAGACCTTCATCCCATGTATTTCTGAACCATATAACCGTAAAAACAAGCAGTGAACTTATAAATATAAGAAGTGTGATCAGTGTGATCACCAAAGTTTTAAAAAATTTTTTCATATTAATAATGCCTCCGAGACTGTCCTACTATAGCACAAAATCCTCAGATATTAAAGAACATTGTGCATGCAGCCCGGTATTCGGCGATGTTTTTGGATTTTTTTATCTGTGAAAGACTTTTTTTATACTTATCATCTGCAAAGCGTGTGGAAAGGTTTGCCCACAGCTCTTTCAATTTAAAAAGTGAATTCTTTTCACTTTTAAACACTTCAAAATATGAGTCATAGACATAAGAAAGAAATGTTTCAAGCTTTTGCAATTCATCGGTATTATCATTTATCCCGCATATCTTCTCGGCAAGAGCGGGATCTGCAAGCAGGCCGCGGCCTATCATGATCCCTTTAAGATCAGGATATTTTTTTGAAATGTTTTCAAAATCGGAAACAGTCCTTATATCTCCATTGTATATAAGAGGATGTTTGCAATCGTTGTAAAACATATCGAATACATCAAGGTGTACATTTCCCATATAGCCTTCATCCTTAAGCCTTGGATGAACGGCAACCTCAGCAAGTGGATAGCGGTTATATACTTTAAGCAGATCCTCTGCTTCAGAAACAAAGGAAATGCCTATCCTGGTTTTTATGCTGATAAGTGGAAGTCCGTCTGCTTTGAAGACCTCATCAAAGAACCTGTCCAATGCATCAATATCATCCAGCATTCCTGCGCCTCTGCCGCGTGATACGACGGTAGATGAAGGACAGCCTAGATTCAGATCCACCTGACTGTATCCGTATTTTTCATGAATAAGCTTAGCGGAATGAATAAACTGAGAGGGATCCTTTGTCAAAAGTTGCGGGAGCATCTCCAGATCCTGATTGTTTTCCGGAAGTATATCTTTAGTATATTTCGGAGGCAGCGCCCCCTCTGCTCTGGCAGGTATAAAAGGTGAGCAGTATCTGTTGATACCGCCATAGAATTTTTTATGAGCGTTTCTGTAAATGTAGCCGGTGACACCTTCCATCGGCGCAAATATGATCTTTGTTTTCATAGCATGTAAAGTATACAGCCCATAGATATATTTAAAAAGATTTTTTTAAATTTATAGGAAATAAAAAACCGCGGCATCGCTGCCGCGGCTCTTTATTGCTATCCTTTATTTGTACATAGGGAACTGTTCTGTTCTGCTTCCTTTGTAATTGCCCTTACCGATAACCTTTACGGTACCGATACCCTGTGTCTTGTCATCTGCGATCTTGTTGTTGCCGTACTCAAGAGTATAGTCAACATCATATTCGAGCTTAACACCGTTTACATATACAACGGGCTTGGGTTCAACATTGCTTACGCCGTTATATTTGGGCACCGTTTCAATGAGAATCTCAGCATCATATGAGAGATCGTGAGGTGTGATGTCAAAGCGCTTTACGATCAGGAATCCATAGTTACCCTTGCCCTTGATAGTAACTTCTGCTTTGTCATAATCATCCGATACTGCCTTGTTGAACTTGTATGTTAATGTGTAATCTCTCTTATTGCGAAGCTTCATACCGTTATATGTAACTTCAACAGGAGCATTTACTCTGTAACCTGTGAAGGTCGCATTTGTTGCAACCTTTGCAACTACACCTGCGGGTTCAGGATCATTGTTCTTGCTGCCGCATGCGATGATCTTGAAGGTCTTCTTTTTGATACCGCTGTAATTTCCGATACCCTTTATAAGAATGGTACCTGTGCCCTTCTTAAGGTTCTTAAAGTATGAGAGAGTGTAATCCTTTCCTTCAGTGAGGTATGAACCGTTCCTGTCATTTACTATAACCTTGGGCTCGATAAACTTTCCTGTGTAAACGATACCTAAAGCATCATCAGGATTCTTGAAATCAACTGTGAACTTGGTAGCCTTCTCATCATTTGTAAGTGCATGACCTACGATACGGAAAGTTGCACTTCTTGATCCTGTTATGCACTTGCTTGTGCCCTTAGCTCTGATAAGGATGTTTCCTGAAGCATCTGTTCCATTCCACTTGCGAGGTGTCTTGGTTGCTGTTGAAGGATCGGCACCGTAAGCATAGTAGAGAATGTCATAATTTGATCTTGCTATCTTTGTTCCGTTTAAGTAAAGCTGTACGGAAGGCTTTAACTTCTTTCCACTGGTCTTAACAACTGTATCGGCAACGACCAGATTTATGGATCCATCGATCGCATTCTTGGAAGCATCAGTGATATCCATCTTCTTTATCTGGAATGTAAGGGCCTTGTCATGTGACTTGGCAAAAGAAAGTGTTCCCTTTAAGTTGTTTGAGAGTGCCTTGATGGTTATTTTTGCAGGCTTGCCGGGTGTTGAGGCATTCTTGTTGTTTGCATATGTTACTGAATAATCATCACCTTCAACAAGCTTTGTTCCACCGATGGAAACCTCTATTTCAGGCATGAGCTTTTCACCGGTGTAGATCTGATCGGGGATCTGATTGATGGATATGGCACCTTTCTTTGAGATATCCACCTGACCTGCTCTGACACTGACCATGCCAAGAGCTGTTCTTGTTGTAAATCCATCAGTTTCAGGTATTGTTATTGTTGCTTCAACAGCTGTGCTTCCGCTTGCTTTAGGGAAGATCTTTCCGGGTGTTGCCGGTTCATCAAAACTTGCTACCTTGGCATTCTGTACTTTCCAGGTGATATTGTCGTACTTGTAGATGACACCGGCAACTGTGTTATTGCCATTGGAGCTTGTCTTAAGATTAGCCTGAATGAAAAGCTGCTTAGGCTTGTCGCCTGTCTTGAAAGAAAGCTGCTTGGGAGTTACCACATAATTGCTGACATGATCGCTGTCAGCTTTAACAAATAATCCGATATATCTGGATCCGTTGTGATTTAAATATCCCTTATTGGGCTTGTTGCTGCCGTTTGTAAGGCCACCGCCGAGAGTGATGACAACGATGTACTTGTTATTGCCTTCAGTACTGAAAGCGGAAATACCGATATAAGAATATGTTGAACCTTTATAGATTGCCTTATATTCATCATTGTAATCGCCGTCTTTCTTATCAACGATAACTTTTAATGCAGTCTGGATGGGATCATCTGAATCAACTTTGATACGGATCTCCTTTTTGTTGCCGAAGCCGTTGCACTCATTGCTGATAGCGGTATCCCATGTAGCGCCGCTGGGACGAGTCTGTGCATCACGTACCGCTCTCTCTGCTGAACGACGAAGGGCAGCCATCTGAAGCTCACCGCTCCATTCGATCTTTGTATACTTGTCGCCTTCGTTCTGCTTTCTGATATCGTTGATATAATTGGTTACTGTGGCAGCGCTGTTGTTGGAAATTGACTTAACAGTTCCCTTTACTGCGCACTGTATGCTGCGAGAATGCTTTTCTTTGTCATTTACAGCGATAACTTCTGTATCGTTGATCTTCTTGTACTCGCCGCTGGCCATTACATTTTCTGCTTCGATCCCGTCCTCGGCATCTTCCGATACCGCATCTGTAACCTCAACAGAATCGCCGGATGCATCTGTGTACGGGTCAGCTCCTGCCGCAAAAGCGCCCTGAGCCGGGGTAACAGAAAGCACTATGGCAGATGCGAATGCAAGTACACGTGTTAAAAAACTTTTCTTCATACCTTAGTCTCTCCCTAAATATTGTGTTAAAAATAAAATAAACCACAAGAAGTATAACATAGAGTTTACATAAAATCTACTTATTTAAATGTGAAAATTTTGTGATTTATCTAAACCCTGTAGTTTACAATTACTACAATGCATTATATTGGGAAAATATCGCAGATATTAAAAATATTTTGTAAACCGATTTATACACATTATGTGTACAAATAATTTACAGTAAAGAAGTATGATAGAATATTAAGATAAATTAAGCTTTGATAAGGCTTCATCGGTAAGGATCTGACCTTCTTTAAGCCCCATCCCGTCAACAAGAGATGCCGGCTTTTCCACAAAGAAACGCCTGCCGTCCTGTTCTATCTCAAGGCTTAGTTTAAGAGGCGAACCTTCGGGTCTCTCTTCACATCCGTAATCCGCTTCACCGATTGAAATGATCTTTGCACTCATAAGGTGCATTATAGCATTTGTAAGGAGGTAAGGAACATGCCCTGTACAACGATACTTGTAGGAAAAAAGGCAAGCTATGACGGTTCAACCATGATAGCGCGTAATGATGATTCCGGAGCGGGAGGCTACACCCCTAAGAAGATAAGGGTAGTGCTTCCGAAGGATCAGCCTATAGTTTATAAATCCGTACTCTCACACTGTGAGATACCGCTTCCTTCAAGACCCTTGAAATATACATCTGTACCCAATGCCTTAAAGGGTGAAGGTGTGTGGGCGGCCTGCGGCATCAATGAAAAGAATGTCGGAATGACGGCAACAGAAACTATCACATCAAATGCGAGAGTACTTGGTGCAGATCCTCTTGTTGTGTATAAACCCGCAGCCGGCGGAAAGAAAGCAGTTGCCGGGGGTATTGGCGAAGAGGATCTGGTCAGCATTGTGCTTCCGTATATCAAGACTGCAAGGGAAGGTGTTGAAAGACTCGGATCATTGCTTGAAAAATTCGGAACCTACGAAATGAACGGCATAGCTTTTTCAGATGTGAATGAGATATGGTGGTTTGAATCTGTAGGCGGTCATCACTGGATCGCAAAGCGTGTGCCCGATGATATGTATGTAGTGATGCCCAACCAGCTTGGTATAGATGAGTTTGATCTGAAGGATGCATTAGGTGCACAGAAAAATTATATGTGCTCAAAGGATATGAAGAGTTTTATAGAGAATGCGCACCTTGATATTTCAACAGACGGGAAATTCAATGCCCGTGCGGCTTTCGGAAGCCACGATGATTCGGATCATATTTATAACACACCGCGTGCATGGGTTGTGGAAAGGTATCTGAATCCCAGAACCTATAAGTGGGACGGAGAAGGCGCTGATTTTAATCCTGAGAATGATGATATTCCCTGGTGCTTAAAACCCGAAAAGAAGATAACTGTTGAAGACATCACAAGGATACTTGCGGATCATTTCCAGGGAACGCCGTACGATCCTTACAGAAAAAGTTCCGATGTGAAGTACAGGCCCATAGGCGTGAACAGGACTGATTTTATGGGACTTGTGCAGATACGTCCGTATGCATCGAATGATGCGCGCGGACTTGAATGGATATCATTCGGTTCAGGTGTTTTCAATGTGACTGTGCCTTTTTATTCAGCAGGAACCGTTGTGCCTAAGTATCTTGCAAATACGACAGATACCGTAAGTACCGATAACTTCTATTGGGCAAGCCGTATCATAGGTGCACTTGCAGATCCGCATTTTGCGCGTACCGAGATCCATATTGAAAGATATAAGGATAAAGTTGCTGCCAGATCACATGAGATAATCAATAAATATGATGTGATGAAGAAATTCGATCCTGATGAAGCAAATGCAGAACTTGCAGCTATGGTGAAAGAAGAGACAGATAAGGCTCTTGCCAATGTTCTTAAAGAATCCAGCAACTGTATGAAGAATTCATTTGCCAGATCGGATGCCTGAGTATTGATGCTTTAGCATCAGAGATCCCTGTGAGCAAAATCATAACCCTTACCCGGCGATATGCATTCAGCCATATCCATGGGTGAGGGTATTTTTTCAACAGAAGTTTCTTTTATTTCTTTAAGCCAGTCTGCAAGACGGTTTGCGGCGTAGGATGCATTCCATTTTCCTGCGATCGTATGATAAGCATTTTTGCCGAGCTTGCAACGCAGTTCATTTTTTTTCAGAAGATTTTCAAGATAAAAATCCAGTTCCTTCTGTATTCCACTTTTGTAGACAAGACCGTTATCTTTATGTCTTAAAAGGTAAGGAACAGCGCCTGCTGCATGTGAAGCTACAACGGCACAGCCTGAATTCATTGCTTCATTAACAACGGCACCCCAGCCTTCTTTTTCATCACTTGTAAAAATATAGACAGAGGCTTTTTCCATAAGAGTACGTATCTCAGAAGGTTTTAAAAATCCGGTGAAAGTAACAAATTTATCAAGACCATTATCTGTAACGAATTGTTTGAGCGAGTCCTCAAGTTCACCTCCGCCTGCCATGGTCAGATGGAAGGATATGTTTTTTTCTTTCAGATACAGCGCAGACTTAAGCGCAGCATCGGGATGTTTCCAGTCTATCATACGGCCGGTCCAGAGCAGTTCATTTTCTTCTTTTGATGAGATCAGCGCATCTATGTCATGTTCTATGAACTCGGGAAAATAACCCCAGACATATTTTTTGCCCGGATAAGCATGTATAAGTGAAAAATCAGATGCGACATAAGCTCCGGCACAGAGCAGGTAAACGGGATCGTTCTTAAAACGCGTATGATCGTGGTATTTTTTCCTAAGACCGCGGGGAGATATGAATTTCCACTGGCCTTCTTTATAGATGCGTTCCTGATATCTGAGAGTAAGCCTTCGTGCTTCAAGACGCGGCATGATATAGCTTTCGTCATCCACACCGCCAAAAATGACACAATCCGCATTCATGACAAGATCGCGGTTTCCTTCAGGATCGTCATCAAAATATCTTACATATGGAATGTCTTTTGTATCAATGCCCCAGCCCATGCGTACGCGCTCTTCTGCCATCTTTTCCGTTTGTATGAAAGTATATTCAATACCGGGATGTGCAAAAAGCGCATCCGACAGAGGTTTTTCATGATGGTTGAAATAGTTGGATAAAAAAACAAGTTTCATAATTCAGGCGCCTTTGACATGGGTCCGTCTTCGTAAAGGAATATGTTTCCCGATCCGTTATCCTTAAGCAGATTTTCACAGGTATTTATAAGACGTTTAGCAGTTTCTTTTTCGTTCCAGAGTGAACGTATGGTGTTTTCGGCAGCATTTCCGAGTTTTTCTCTTAAAGCCTTATCAAGACAAAGCTTGGCCGTGAAATATCCAAGCTGCTTAAAGTCGCCGCTTTTATATATAAGCCCGTTCTCTTCATGCTTTATCAGATAAGGAACTGAACCTGCAGCATTTGAAGCCACAACTGCACAGCCTGCATTCATCGCTTCATTTACGACCGCACCCCAACCCTCGTTTGTATCGCTTGTCATCAGGTATATATCCGAGCGGGCCATGATCTCCCTTACTTCCTCGGGTTTCATAAAGTCTTTTATTTCTATATCTTCATACAGATTATGTTCCTGTATAGTGAGCTCAACATTTTTTCTGCATTCTCCGTCTCCGATAATGGTCATATGGAAAGGAATGCCGTTCTTTCTTAAATGGATAGCGGTAAATACTGCAGCGCCGGGATGTTTCCAGTCAAGCATCCTGCCGCTCCAGAGGATCTCGGGAACACGGTTGTTCTTAAGATCCTTGAGCTCTCCGTCTTTAAATTCGATGGTGCGAGGGAAATATCCAAAGCGGTATTTCTTTCCGGGATATGAGCCTGAGAGTGCGAAATCACCGGCAGTATATGCACCGGCGCACAGCAGATACACGGGATCGTTTTTGTAAGCAGCGTGTTCTTTTTTCTTTCTGCTAAGGCTTGAAGGATTCAGCCCGTAGAGGCGTCCCTTTTTATAAAGTCTTTCAAAATAGCGGAAAGTGGGTTTATGAAGTGAGAGTCTCTCTTCTATATAAAGCTGATGTATGCTGCCGCATATGACCACATCGCTCTCGCGCATGAGACGGTTGCTACGGTCATAATCGTCATCATTAAAAAAGGCGTAGGGCGCATCATCCATATCTTCGCCCCAGCCCATCTTTACACGTTCCTCATCCATTTTTTCAACGGCAATAAAATGAAAATCATCGCCGAGCTGCCTGTAAAGTTCATCGCATAACGGCTTCTGGTGAGGCGTCATGTAATTTGTGATGAATGTAAGTGTCATGATGTGTTATTATATCACAAAGGTGCACACATACGCTTTTAGGAGATTTTCTGACTATGATCAAAGCAGATAACTTATCATTTACTTACGGAAAAGATTTCAAAGCGGTTGACGATCTGAGCTTTCATATAGCAAAGGGCGAGATCGTCGGATTTGCAGGACCAAACGGAGCAGGAAAGACTACGGTCATAAAAATGCTTACCGGAGTGCTTAAACCTGCATCAGGCAAGGCTGTGATCAACGGACATGATATAGTAAAGGATCCGCTTGCGGCAAAGATGTCATTTGCATATGTTGCGGACAGTCCGGATGTCATGCTTCAGCTTACGGGGCTTGAGTATATCAATTTTATTGCTGATATATATAAGATACCGGAGGATGCACGGAAAAAGAGGGTGAAGGATCTGGCCGAGCGCTTTGGCATGACCGATTCGCTCATGCAACAGATGAGGGGCTATTCACACGGCATGCGTCAGAAACTGATGGTGATCGCCGCGCTTACCCATAATCCGCCGGCCTGGATACTCGATGAGCCCATGACAGGTCTTGATCCTTCTGCAGCATATGAGCTCAAGAATCTTATGAAGGAACACGCCGCAGCCGGGAACAGTGTCCTTTTCTCGACCCATGTCCTGGAAGTGGCCGAAAAGCTCTGTGATCACATACTTATCATCAATCACGGAAAGGATCTTTACCAGGGAACTGTTGATGAATTGCAGAAAAAACACGACGGAAAAGATCTTGAAGAAATATTCCTTGAAATTACAGGGTACAAAGGAGTATAATAACTTTGTTTTTTGTGAATACACTATTTTATGATGGAGGAAAAGAAAAATGAAAAAAAGAATCCTTGCGGTTCTTGTTTCAGCAGCAATGATAGTAGCAGACCTGCCTGTATGTGCAATGGCAGCTGATACAGCAGTAGCTGTTGAGACAGAGGCAGTTGAACAGGTTGAAGACGGTACAGAATACGATGTTGATGATGTAGCTGTATCAGATGTTATGGCTAAGGCTCAGGCTCAGGACAGCCTTCCTTTCTTCAATGGTAAGAAGCAGACAGTAACACTCCTTTCAGATGTTGCTGCTGATGCATCAGAGAATTCAGTTAAGCTTGATCCTCAGAAGCAGGTTAAGAAGTACCTTAACGGTTCTTACACAAACTTCAAGTATGAGTCAACAAACACATCTGTTGCAACAGTTGAGCCTACTACAGGTGTTGTAAAGGCTAAGAGCGCAGGCAAGGCTAAGATCAAGATCTCAGCTGATACCACAGTAAAGGGAAAGACAAAGACAGTTAAGGCTACAGTTAAGGTTGTTGTAAAGAAGAAGGCTACAAAGGTTGCTCCTGCAAAAGAAGCTTTATTCCTTGAGAATAAGTACGCTGTAAGCAAGAAGGGCAAGGTTTCTGCAAAGGCTGTAACAGCAAAGTTTGCTTTCAATGACAAGACTGTTGCTAAGGAGCTTGCAGTATATGTTGCTCCCGAAGATATGGCTCTTATCGATGTTGATGCTTCTTCAAACAAGATCCAGGGCACAGGTAAGGTAAAGATCTCTGTTAAGCAGCAGGGTGGCAAGCTTACAACTCCCAAGAAGATCAACGTTGGTGTTTATGCATGGGGTAATCCTGATGCAAGCGCAAATGTTGTTGTAGTATTAGGACCTAAGGCAGCTAAGGGCACAAAGCTTGAAGTTGGTGAGGTTAAGGATGCAAGCAACAACAGCGTTATCAAGCCTGAAGGCGAAAAGGGTGCTAAGAAGACACAGTTCAAGCTTAAGCTTGATGCAAGCGCAAATGCAGTTATCAAGAACAACGGCAAGGTTGTTGAGAGCAAGGATATCGCTTGGACTTCTAACAACAAGAACTACGTTACAGTTGATGCTGACGGTACCTTCAAGGTAGTAGGCATTAAGGAGAAGAAGGGCAAGAAAGTTGCCACAAAGGTTAAGATCACAGCTGATTACCTTGGTAAGAAGAAGGCTATAACCGTTATAGTAACTCCGTAATCTGATACAGACGGATTATAACAAGTAATAATGACCGGCGAGGAGCGATCCCCGCCGGTTTTTTTACTTTAATTAATAGGAAATGGCCCTGCAATTTTTATAAAGCAAAGGCCTTCCGGGGGATGTGCGCCCGTCCACTATATTTCTTGAAAATACAGAGTGTAAAGGGGTATAATTAATTTGCCTTTGTGGCAAACAAAAACTATCAATATGATGGAGGAAAAAAGATGAAAAAAAGGATCCTTGCGGTTCTTCTGTCAGCAGCAATGATCGTATCCGATCTGCCTATGTTTACTATGGCAGCCGATACAACCACAGCTGTAGAAACAGAAGCAGTGGAACTGGCTGAAGACGGTACTCCTGAAGCAGTCGCTCCGCTTTTTGATGCGGATGAAGTTGATTCCGATGTGGTTGTAACGGATGTTTTTGCAGATGAGGCAAAAGGGTCCGTGAGCGTTAACGGAGGCGTACAGTATGCTTCTGTTAAGGATCAAGATATTCATATAAACCTTGATAACAAAACAGGTAAGAAAATAAAGAATGTTGTTCTTAAATGTGGCAATGTTGTAACTGCAGAGCTTCAGGATACAAACAGCATATATGATTATGGCACAACTGTTGACGCAAGATTATATTTTAATTACGCTTTTAATACTATAGGCAAGCATGATGTTTATGTTGAATTTGAAGACGGCAGTGCACCGGTTGTTGCGGGTACTGTTGAGATCAGCGATAAGCCCGTTCTTTACAGTGTATATGATATAAGTGAGTATGACAGCACTGGCGATTATATATATATCGCAGTTAGCGGAACAGCCCTTGATCCTGATAAACTGAGCTTTAAGTTTACAAATGATAATGATGAAGAGCTGAAAGTAACACCTGAAGGCTGGCAGTTTAATTCTACCGGAAATCTGGTGTACAAGTTCAAGAAGGATTCATGGAATGATGTTACATCTGTAAGAGTTAAAGTTTCTGCAACTGATGATACAAGGATCACGGATGATACAGAATATATTTATTCAACAGATCGTCCTTATGGTTTCATCTACAACGGAAGGACAGATAAGGTTGAATTCTATACCCCTGCAAAACTTGCCAATACAACATACAATGTTTTGTTAAGCACGGATGCATCCGTAAATGCATTTGCCAAGGGAACAGTAACAGCAGGCCCCGGAACAGCAGTAAAGTTGAATCTTACAGATATGAGCGGAGCGGCATTTGTTCCTCAGATAGATTATTACAGCGTGCATCTCTGGTGCACATATACAGATGATGGTCAGACAAAAACTGTAGATACATATATAAATGAAATATTAACTGCTGTTGAACAAGTTTATGAAGCTACTGATTCGGTATATGGTGCAGCATATACAGACAGCAGCTACAAGACAGAAGCCAATTATGTTAAAACCGGAAAGACTCTGAATTACAGGATCACTGTTTATGATTACGCTAAATCTAATAAACTCGATCCTAAAGAAGTTCCTGTAGTAAAGATTATTGATAATACCGGTAAGGAAATACAGACACTTAATATTGGAACAGCTAAGGTAACAAAAGAAACTGATGCACAGAGGCTTGAATATACCACAACAATAGATACATCAAAGCTTGGAATAGGTCGTTATTCTATAACTGGCGAGATGAAGGGTGGACATACAAGCGATACTATTACTATCTATAAGGATTTTGTTCTTAGTGGCACAAACCTTTATTACAATGAGACAGATAATAAATTTTATGCTTCGTTAAGCACATCTCTTGCCGGTGAGTTTGATCTTAGTGTAGAGCTTTATGACTGCTCTGATGCTCATAAGAAAGTTGCTACTGCAAAGCCTGCAAGCAAGGGAAGCAAATTATTCTATTTCTCAGGTATAGCAAAGAAAGATGTATTACGTCAGTATTATGTTAAGGTTGTAGCAGCCGGTTCTCAGGTGGTTAGATATAATGGTAATCCGTATTATTCATCAGAATATGGTGAAAAGGAGACAGTAAATATAACTAATTCAAATTATATTTATATAAATACGGATAGAGTAACATCAGAAGTTGATAAAAAGAATAAGGCTTATAACGCAATTAATTATATTCAGATATCAAGCTCTATGTCAGATGTACAGATAATACTTACTTCACCTGATGATATTACTAAGAAGGTAGCTTTAAGTCCCAGTGATCTTACAAAGAGTGGTAATATATATTATTTTTTCGGTGCCGCTGCAAAGAAAAAGATCACTGCAGTTTTCAAAGAAGATGACATCGTAACAGTTTTTGCAAGAGGAAAAGCTGACGGAAGATATTATGCTTATTCAAGGACCGGTCTGATCGGTTATTCAGATATTAAGCCTTCAAAAGATAAGCCGGTTAAAGAAGTAAAGCGTGCTGCACAGGATGACCTTCCTTTCTTCAACGCAAGAAAGCAGACATTAACACTCCTTGCAGATGCATCAGACAACTCACTTAAGACATATACTGTTGATCCTCAGAATCAGATCAAGAAGTACCTTAAGGGTTCATTCTCAGACTTCAAGTTTGATTCAACAAACAAGTCTGTTGCAACAGTTGATCCTGTAACAGGAACCGTTACAGCTGTAGGTGTAGGTAAGACCAAGATCAAGATCACAGCTGTTAAGATGGTAAAGGGAAAAGCTAAGACAGTTAAGGCTACATATACAGTATTAGTAAAGAATAAGGCTAAGAAGGTTGTACCCGTAAAAGAAGCTTTATATCTCCAGAACAAGTATACTGTAAGTAAGAAGGGCAAGGTTACAGCAAAGTCTGTAACAGCAAAATTTAAATTTGATGATAAGAAAGTTGCAAAGGAACTTGTATTCTTTGTATCTCCTGAAGATCAGGAATTCATTAATGTTGATGCTTCTTCAAACAAGCTTCAGGGCACAGGCAAGATGAAGATCTCTGTTAAGGAGCAGGGCGGCAAGCTTACAGCTCCCAGAAAGATCAATATCGGCGTTGCAGCATGGGGCAATCCTGATGCAAGCGCAAATGTAGTCATCGTTATCGGACCTAAGGCAGCTAAGGGCACAAAGCTTGAAGTTGGCGAGGTTAGGGATGCAAGCAACAACAGCGTTATACCTCCTTTAGGCACAAAGGGTGCCAAGAAGACACAGTTTGCTATGAAGCTTGATGCAAGTGCAAATGCAGTCATCAAGAATAACGGCAAGGCTGTTGATAACAAGGACATCGCTTGGACATCAAACAATAAGAACTACGTTACAGTTGATGCTGACGGTAAGTTCAAGGTTGTAGGTGTTAAGGAGAAGAAGGGCAAGAAGGTTGCCACAAAGGTTAAGATCACTGCTGATTACCTCGGCAAGAAGAAGTCTGTAACCGTTGTCGTAACTCCGTGATCCTGATACAAACAAACGGATAAACCAAAATACCTGCCGGCGGGGATCTTCCCCGCCGGTTTTTTATCGCATATCCGGTCATATTTTTGATATGATTAATACAGTTACTGCGGTCTTATGGAGATGTTCATATGAAAAAAGATGTTTCTGCTTCCAATGTGCTTTTTAAAACGCTTGCAAAGAATTCTGAAATGTCTATGCCAAGTGAAGGGTTGAAGGGGCATATCTATATGTCCTTAGGTATAATTGCCCTTACCTGCATCATGATCCCATGCTGTCTGGCTATGGGGTTAGTCAGTTATATGCTCTCCACTTCCATGATGAGCGCAGAAGGTCTGACACTGCCCGGCGGTTTCGTTATCGAAGGTGCGCAGATGAACGGCCTTGCGACGGAGCTGCACATTTTATCGATATTTTCATTGGTCTTTTCACTTCTTGTGATATTTAACGTACTGTTTTTCTCAGCAGACCTTCAGCATCTTATCCCGCTTCCGTTTAAGCCGGTTGAGATACTTAGAGGCCGCTTCTTTCATACCTATATGGCAGAGAGCGTAATGGAGTTTATGATACTCCTTTCAGTATTCATCGGTTATATGGTTGCTGCCCATCAAAACCTGGGGGTGGCATCATGGTTAGGCCCGGTACAGATAATATCCGTTGTGATCGGCACGGTTTTAACACCTATGCTTCCGCTTATCTACTGCGTGCTCTTAAGTTTTTTTCTTATGCTGGTTTTAAAAGGTGTTCACAGCAGAAAGATATTCTATCATTCATCGACTGTGCTGCTCCTTCTGTTTGTAGCATTGTTTTTCCTTTCCTTCAGCGGTATGGAAGGCATAAATATGCAGAATTATATGGATTCGGTTGCCGGGGACAGGAACCTCTTTCTGACAGTATGCAACAGGATATTCTTTACCACACCGTTTCTTATGGGAGCGATAGAGACAGGAAGTATTTCAGATCTGCTTTTGTATCTGGGCCTTACGAGCCTTTCACTTTATGCAATGCTCGCCATAGGCGGAAAGCTCTATCCCGCATGCCTGTATAATGCCGCTGCTCTTGGAGAAAAGAAAAAGGCTGCCGATGTGGACGGTCTCAGATTCAAGGTAACAGACCCGTTTATTTCATATCTGAAGAAGGAACTGAAGATACTCACACGAACACGCGCATATGCTTCAAATTGTGTATATATCAATCTGCTCTGGCCCTTTGGCGTGTTTATCCTGTTTTATCTGAACAGGAACAGTGACGGAATGAATGATTTTATAGAGATGTATATTGATGGAACCTATCCGCGTGCTGAGCTGATAGTGCTTCTTGCAGTGATAGCCGTTTCTTTTATAGCCTGTGCCATGAACTCGCTTGCTTCCACTGCATTTACAAGAGAAGGGCTTCATGCGGATGTCATCAAATATCTGCCCATGAATTTCAGTGCCCAGTTAAGGGCCAAAGCCTTTGTAAGTATCTTACTGACCTGGCCGGCAGTGATAGCTGCCATACTAGTGGCAGCGTATTACTTAAAGATCCCAGCACCCACCATGGTCTTCTATATAGTCCTTTCACTGGCAGCGCTCCTGCTTTCGGTGATGACAGGTCTACTTATGGACAGTTCGGCACCTTATACCGAATGGTCCGATGAATACAGCGCCTTAAGGGGCAATTTAAACAGCTTCTTCAATATGGCTGTAGCAATGCTTATTGCACTGTTTTTGTGTGCCATAGCCTTTCTGTCATATGAATTCGTTCATATAGGCATAGTGGCTGATCATTTCATAGTTCTTGGTGTGATAATCGCGGCCGATATCCCCATGCTGACGCTTGGTCGTAAGCGTGTTCTCAAAAATATGCAGGAAATGTATTAGTAAAATTTCCTACACCGGCAGCCATATCTGACTGTGTTAAAGTGAGCCTTAGCAGTTCTCGAAAATGCATAGAATAAGCGGTTATTTCACTTTACTTAAATTAGAATAAAGTGTAAACTATATTGAAACCCGGGGAGGGGGTTCCTGCCCGGAAAATACAAACAGAAAAGGAAAATCAGGAGGTTTTAAAATGTTGGATTATGCAGTACCCTTTCTGATCTGTTTCCCTTTTCTTATTTCCGTGTTTCTGCTTCTTTCAGGTAAGAACAAGGCAATAGGAAATGCGTTTGCGCGGATAGGCGCTGTGGTGATACTTATCACCTCGGTCGCTTTTTTTGCGGCTCAGGGAATAAACAGATCATTCGAAACAGCGAGTCTGTTCACTGATACAGAGATCGCGGATTATGTGATACTCGGCGGTGAGATCCTGCTCGTTGTCGTTGTGGTATTTCTGTGCTTTAAGTATAAGAAGTACTGGATCAGCCTTCTTTCGGTCATTCCGACAGTGGCTATTATTTACGTTGAAGAGACCGCTGCCAAGGAGGAGATGGCACACATTTTCCTCGATAAGCTTGCGATGATCATGATCCTTCTTGTAGGAGTCATAGGAAGCCTTATTATTTTATACGCAGTCGGATACATGGAAGGTTATCACGAACACCATAAAGAAGTGCAGGACAGAAGAAATTATTTCCTCGCACTTCTTTTTATGTTCATGGGTGCGATGTTCGGTTTCGTAACATGCGCAAGCCTTGTATGGCTGATCTTCTTCTGGGAGTGCACAAGCGTATGCTCATTCCTGCTTATCGGATATACAAGAAGTGATGAAGCGGTGAACAACTCTTTCCGCGCATTATGGATGAACCTGCTCGGTGGAGTTGCTCTTGTGGGCGGTGTTATCTTCTTCTATTATCTGTACGGTGGAAGTAACGGCGGAAGCCTTTCATGCAGGCAGTTTGTTACGCTCACATCACAGATCATAACCGGTGCACCTCAGTATGCAGGCATAGCACTTTTCCCTGTTTTCCTTATAGCATTTGCCGCACTTACCAAGTCGGCACAGATGCCGTTTTCAACATGGCTGCTGGGTGCCATGGTAGCCCCCACACCTTCATCTACACTGCTTCACAGTGCAACGATGGTTAAGGCAGGTATCTATATCCTCATAAGACTCGCTCCCCTCATGAGCGGCAGTATTGTAGGATCATTCATATCATTTATCGGCGGCTTCACATTCCTTGCAGCATCATTCATGGCAATCTCCCAGAGCGATGCGAAGAAGGTTCTTGCGATGTCCACCATTTCAAACCTCGGACTGATGGTTGCATGTGCCGGCATAGGCACACCCGAAACAGTATGGGCCTGCGTATTCCTTATGCTCTTCCATGCGGTTTCAAAGTCACTTCTCTTCCAGCTTGTTGGTGCTGTTGAGAATTCACTTCACAGCCGTGATGTGGAAGATTTCCATGGACTGCTTTACATGATGCCTAAGCAGGCAATGTTCATGTTTATCGGTATCACGGGAATGTTCCTTGCTCCTTTCGGTATGCTCATTTCCAAGTGGTCTGCACTGAAGGGAATGGTAGATGCAAAGAACGCACTTATCGTGCTCTTCATCGTCTTCGGCAGTGCAGTAACATCACTTTACTGGAGCAAATGGATGGGCAAGCTCATCGCTCATCCTCACAAAACAAAGGAAGTTAAGGACGTGACAGAGGGCGGAGAGAAATTTTCTTTCTGGATACACGCACTGATCATGGTGCTCCTCTGTGCAGGTCTTCCTGCAGTATCTGCTTATTATGTTGAGCCTATGCTTGCATCAACAGATCTTATGAGCGTAGCAGAGCCTGCCATTTCAGGATCCACTCTTTACATACTTGTAGGTATCCTGATGCTCGTATTTATCATCCCTCTTGTGCTCTACTTCTCGGAGAAGAACAACGGATCCACAAAGAAGCTTGCATATATGGGTGGTATCAATACAGGAAAGAATGACGGCTTCGTTGATTATATGGGCGAGGAAAAAGGCCTTTATATTTCCAATTACTATTTTGAAAAAATGCTGGGTATTGATAAGCTTATGGTTCCCAGTCAGATCATCTCAAGTGCAGCTCTTATCATAATATTCTGCTTACTTGGGGGCTTTGTGATCGGAGGGCTGTTATGAGTGATATGACGATTAAGATAATAATAGCTGTCTGCTATGTACTTTTAGCTCCGCTGATCGGCGGTCTGCTTGACGGAATCGGAAGAAAGATCTCGGCTCGTATGCAGAGACGTGTGGGACCTCCCATTCTTCAGCCGTTCTATGATTTTGGAAAGCTTCTCCACAAGGATCCCATCCATGTGGCTCCTTCACAGGATTTCATGATGCTTTCATATCTGTTCTTTATAATACTTACAGGCGGAATGATGTTCCTTGGAATGGACCTGCTTATGTGCATGTTCATCCTTTCAACAGCAGTAATGTTCCTTTATTTCACAGCTGTTGTGACCGGATCTCATTACACAAATATCGGTGCAACACGTGAGCTTCTTCAGATGGTTGCATACGAGCCCTGCGTACTGCTCACCTGCGTTGCATTCTATGTTGTAAGCAGCAGCTTCAACACAGCCGATATCATTAGCAAGGATATCAGTCCCATAGCTTATATGCCCGGTGTGTTCATCGCATTCGTATTCATACTTACGATCAAGATGAGAAAGTCACCTTTTGATATAAGCACATCACATCATCCCAACCAGGAGATAGTAAAGGGTATCACTTCTGAGCTCGGTGCCAAGAATCTTGCGGTATATACACTTGCAGAGTGGTACGAGACAGTATTCCTCATGGGTATGGTAGCGCTGTTCATCTTAAACAAGAATCTCTGGAGCATACTTGCGGCAGTGATCGTTGTGTTCCTTGTATATTTCCTCGAGATACTTATAGACAACAGTTCAGCGCGTATGAAGTCGGATCTTATGATCAAGCTTTCATGGGGTGTGACTCTGGCACTTGCAGGAACAAATTTCTTAGTTTTAATTTATATGTTCAATTAAGAAAGGGACGAAGATATGTATAAAATCACAAGATCTCCGTGGGTGATGCATTATGACGGATCGAGCTGTAACGGCTGCGATATCGAAGTGCTTGCCTGCCTCACACCGGTCTATGATGCCGAGCGATTCGGAATCGTAAATACCGGCGATCCCATGCAGGCAGATATACTTCTCATCACCGGCGGTATAAATACTCAGAACGCACCTGTTGTAAAGCAGTTATATGAGCAGATGTCAGATCCGAAGGTAGTGGTTGCCGTAGGCGTATGTGCCTGCACAGGCGGTGTTTTCAAGGAATGTTACAACATCCTTGGCGGTGCCGATCAGGTGATCCCGGTTGATGTGTATGTTCCGGGATGTGCAGCAAGACCCCAGGCTATCATTGACGGTATCGTAAAGGGCATCGGTATTTTCCAGGAAAGACTTAATAAGATGGAAAGCGGCGAGGATGAAAAATCCTCACAGGAAGAAAAAGATTCTTCCGAAGAAAAAGAAGAAGCAGGAAAGGAGGAGTAACGCATGAATGCAACAGAAGGAAAGAATGAGATAATAACCATCACAGCTGCGGAGCTCCCCATCAGAGCAATGGAGATGAAAGAGAAAGGCCTGCGTCTTTCACAGGCATGTGCCGCATGGGTAAAGAAGGAGAGCAAGCTTGAACTGCTTTATTCCTTTGTTGATGATACGACCTATGATGCTTTCACATACAGGGTTTCACTTGAGGAAGCCGAGAGGGATTCAGAGGTTGCCAGCATAAGCGGTATATTCCCGTATGCTGCATTCTATGAGAATGAGATGCGCGAGCTTTTCGGAGCTAATATCAAAGTGATAGATCCTGATTTCCACAACAAATTATACCGGATCAAAGAGGAGACACCTTTTGTTCCGAAGAAAAAGGAGGAGGCATAAAAATGGGCAAGAGAAGCGTAATACCTTACGGTCCCCAGCACCCTGTGCTTCCGGAGCCGATACACCTTGACCTTGTGATCGAAGATGAGAAGATAGTTGAAGCTATTCCTTCCATCGGTTTTATTCACAGAGGTCTTGAAAAACTTACAGAAAAAAGAGACTTCAACCAGATGGCTTATGTTGCAGAACGTATCTGCGGTATCTGCAGCTTCGGTCACGGCTATGGCTACTGCGAAGCAGTTGAACATGTGATGAATGTTGAAGTTCCCGACAGGGCAAAGTTCTTAAGAACTATCTGGTTTGAGCTTTCAAGGCTTCACAGCCACCTGCTCTGGGCAGGTCTTATGGCTGATGCCTTCGGATTTGAAAACCTTTTCTATCAGTGCTGGAGAGTACGTGAGAAGGTTCTTGATGCGATCGAACTTACAACCGGCGGACGTGTAATCTTTTCGGTTAACAAGGTGGGCGGTGTGCTTAAGGATATCACTCCCGAGATGCAGAAGATGATACTCGAGACCGTTGATTTTGTTGAGAAGGAGACAAAGAGCCTTCAGAAGACTTTCATGAATGACTATTCAGTTCAGTCACGTATGAAAGGCGTAGGTATCCTTACAAAAGAGCAGGCACATGCATTCGGATGTGCAGGTCCCTTTGCAAGAGCCAGCGGAATAGCAACAGATATGCGTATGCGCGGATATGCCGCATACGGCGAGATCGATATGGAGCCGATCACATCTGATGACTGCGATTGCTATGCAAGATGTGATGTGCGTATACGTGAGATATTCCAGTCGATCGATATCATACGTCAGGCAATATCAAAGATACCTGAAGGAGAGATTGCTGCGGCTGTTAAGGGCAATCCCGATGGCGAGTATTTCATGCGTATAGAACAGCCTCGCGGTGAGGCAGATTATTACATCCGTGGTAATGGAACTCCCAATCTCGACAGAATGAGAGTCCGCACACCGACGTTTGCAAACCTTGCAGGTCTTTGTGAGACACTTAAGGGCGCTGATTATGCGGATGTGGGAATACTTGTTGTAACTATTGACCCCTGCATCAGCTGTACAGAGAGATAAGGAGAGAAAAATGGCAGTAATGACATTTGCCAAAACGGCGCTTAAGAATATGTTTTCAAAGCCGGTCACAACTTCGTATCCTGCGGAGCCCGCCGAGTACAAAGAGCGCACGAGAGGCCATATAGAGATAAGCATCGACGACTGCATCAGCTGCGGCATGTGTGTAAGATCATGTCCTTGCGGAACGCTTTCAGTCGATAAGATAAAAGGCACATGGACTATCAATCGCTTTGACTGCATAGCCTGCGGTTTCTGCGTTGAGAAGTGCCCGAAGCATTGCCTGACAATGGTTGCAGGCTATCAGGAACCCGGCAGTGAAAAGGGTGATGTTACATTTACAAAGTCACCTGAAGTGCTTGCCGAGGAAGCAAGGAAGCGTGAAGAGATGGCTAAAAAAGCGGCTGAAGCCAAGGCTGCAATGGAAGCCAAGAAGGCTGCAGAAGCAAAGGCTGCCGCAGAAGGCGGAGCTAAGCCTGAAGCTGCAAAGCCTGAAGAGAAAGCTGCAGATGATTCAAAGGATAAAGCATAATGTGTGTTGCTAATACCGGTAAGGTGATCTCAATTGATAATGAAAAAAATATAGCTTTGGTGGATTTTCACGGAAGTCGTATTGAAGCACGTACGGGCCTTATGGATGTGGCACCCGGAGAACGGGTCCTCGTTCATGCCGGCTGCATCCTCCAGAAAGTATCGGATGAGCAGTATGATGAATGGGTAAAGCTTGCCGAAGAACTGGATGGTTAAAGCTTATTATCATTTGAAAGATGTATCTGAGAGCCCGGAAGATAAGGATTTCCGGGCTCTTTTCTGTATCTATCCAAAGGAAAACTGCTGATGAAAAAGAAAAGATTAATAATAGTTTTAATTGTCCTGTCTGTTATTACAGGCCTGTTCGCGATCATTATGATAGGTGGTATAAAAAAATATATAGATACACATTCATGGGCAACTATCGCTGTGGATGGAGCATATAATAAATCTGATATATCGGATGCATTTTATTCCCAGCAGGAGTGTCTCAAAGGAGACTATATCGGCATAGGGAGTGTTGATTTAAAGATTACAGATATCACTCATGACGGGAGAGTTACTTTCGAAGTAATGATGGGCGAAGTGAAGGATGAGTCCGGAAATATCATAAAGAAAGATACTCTTGAACTGCAGAACAAGAAGGGATACAAAATACCTGAAGGTTATATGCAACTGGAGGTTGTGAGCAACAGATATGAGTAACAATACCGAACTTGTAGCGATAAAAAAATATCTGCATGAATACAGCGGCCCGGATATACGTATAATGGAAATATGCGGAAGTCATACGGGCGCTATAGCAAAGAATGGCATACCCGGCATGTTGTCAGAGAAGATCCATCTGATATCGGGCCCGGGATGCCCTGTCTGTGTTACGCCCAGTTCATATGTTGACAGGCTTATAGAGCTTTCGTTAAAGCCTGACACAACGGTACTTACTTTCGGTGACCTGTTGAGAGTTCCCGGAAGCCGTGAATCACTGCGCGAAGCAGAGGGTCGCGGAGCATCGGTAAAGATGGTCTATTCTCCGATGGATACGGTAGCCATAGCAAAAGAAGCACCGGATAAGAAATATGTTTTCGCAGCGATCGGCTTTGAAACCACAACTCCCGTATATGCACTTTTGTTGGATACTCTTATCAAAGAGAATATTAAAAATGTAAAGCTTCTCACAGCCTTAAAGACCATGCCGGAGATAGTGGATACGCTCTGTTCTTCAGGTGCGCAGATAGATGCATTTCTCGCACCTGGACATGTATGCGTGGTCACGGGCAGCAGGGTATTTGAAAAAGCAGCAGAGAAATATTCTCTTCCATTTGTTGTCTCAGGCTTTGACGGCCCGGGTCTTCTCGCATCCATTGCAATGCTTGTAAAGCACAGGGGAGAGGGAGTGGTAATAAATAATTATCAGTCTGTTGTTGATCATGACGGAAATGTAAAAGCGCAGGAACTGATAGATAAATATTTCTGCAAGTCGGATGCTGTGTGGCGCGGTATAGGAAACGTGCCGGGTTCAGGGTATCTTATCCGCGAAAGTTATGCTGCCTTCGATGCAGGCAGTGCAGGCCTTTCGGAAGATGAAAAGAGAAACAAGGCCTGCAGCTGCGATAAGGTTATCATGGGGCTCATGCCGCCGGAAAAATGTCCGCTCTTTGGAAAGATCTGCACACCCGAGAATCCGCAGGGTGCCTGCATGGTATCACCGGAAGGAAGCTGCAACACAGCATACAGTTATTGATGCACTACTCTTATAGGAGTGGCATCATATACCATTATCATCGCATCAAAGATTTTGGAGGGAACCTCTTTTCCACGGATGTATGAGGGCATCAGGTGCCACATAGGCTGGTAGCCTTCACCGATCGAACCCATCATCATCGGTGAATGTGCAACAGTATAGATCTCACCGTCAGATTCCTTCAGGTCTCTGAAGTTAATATAGAATTCCCCGTTGGGATAGTCTTTTGCCTTTTCTGCAAGAGGGTCAGCTGAGCAGAAATGTTCATCGCTTCTTTCGGTCGATGCACCGAACATGTTCATATTATCTGATGTGTAATAAAAATCCGTTCCGATAACGAAATATCCGCTTCCGTAGAAGTCTCTCAGATTATTACCCATTGCTTTGAATTCCTGTCCGGAAGCGGCTACATGGCCGTTATGTGCAGAAATAAGGATACGGCTGTGTCCGAGATCAGCTTCATACTCCTGTATCCATCTGATATTTTCAGCCATTGAAAGGTCACGTATTTCCATTCCCGATTTCTCTTCATCTTCTGAATCCGAATCTATATTGTCGAATTTACTGCAGTACAGAGCACTTCTGCACGCCTGAAGTATGATACGGTAATCAGGGTCATCTGAATATTTATCTGCATTATCGACTAATTCTGCTTCCACTCTTCGTATAACATCATAAGAAGCTTTCTCTGATTCTTTATTGACGCTGTGGCTTTCCCAGTTAAGTCCGTAATACATTGCAGTCACTTCTTCAGCGGAAAGGATCGCATATCTATTGCAAAACTCCTCGATGTAGGGCAGGTCATACATGGGCGCCTGCATATCAAAGCCGTAAAAAGAAACTTTATCTTCTGATGTAAGATTATAGTCATGTATCCACCGGATCAGATCAGCGATCTGCTTTGTATCGTAGATGGGATAACCTGTGGACTCTGCAAGAAGTGCGGGATCGCCTGATCCGCCGTGCACATAACGGTTGATCGCTATACCTGTTCCAAAATCAAGTTCCATTGAGATGGATCCCACATCGTAACGTTCAACGGTTTCCTGCAGTACCTGCAGCTTCAGTTCCTGGAATTCAACATTGCCGTGAGTTGCTTCTCCCAGTCCTATAACAACCGCATCATCGGGGATGTAAATATCATTAACGGGAACTGCCTTTGCTTCAAGACCGTCTATATTCTTTTTGGATCGTATCTCCGGCGCATATATGATCACCGCGTAGACCAGAGCATTTATCAGAACAAGTGATAATGATATTGCTATGAGTATTGTTCCTGTTCTTACATGTTTCTTTGTTGAATTGTTCTTCATTATGAGGATCTCCTGTGTATTTATTTTTGTTTTGACCAGTGATATATAAACATAATGCAGTCAAGAAAGCGGTCAAATGATGGTCAAGATATGGTCAAGTTTTTAAATGAACTGCAAGTTGGGCTTAAATCTGCTAAAATCGATATTGCAAAAAAGGGGGAGCTCTATTATGAAAAATATTCTTATCGTTGATGATGACATGTATATAGGAGATATGGTTGAAGAGGCGCTGAAGGATGAATACGAAGTGACCAGAGCCTTTTCGGGAACGGAAGCGGTGCTTGCAGTGGAAAAAAAGCGACCAGATCTGGTGCTTCTTGACCTGATGCTGCCCGGTATGACCGGTGAAGAGGTCCTTGAGAAGATAAAGGATCTTCCTGTCATAATAATGAGTGCAAAAACCGGCACCGAGGATAAGGTAAATCTGCTTATGAACGGTGCTGCGGATTATATTACCAAACCGTTTGAAGTGAGTGAGTTAAAGGCAAGGATTGCCGTACAGTTAAGAAAGAGTGCGGCAGTAGCTGTAGATACAGGGAATATCCTGACACAGGGGGAGGTTAGCCTGGATAAGGATCTGCTGTGTGTTACAGTTGAAGGATCTGAGATATCACTTACCAGAACGGAAACAGCAATTCTTCATCTTCTTATGCTCAACTGCGGCAGACCGCTTGGACGTAATACCATTCTTGATCGTATTGCCGATGAAACGCCGGACTGTACGGAGAGGTCTTTAAAACAACATATCAGCAATATCAGAAAGAAAATGCAGACTGTGAACGGCAAGGATTATATTGAAGCTGTTTATGGCGTCGGATTCAAATTTCACCTGTAAGATCAATCTTGACGATTTTTTGACTATTTTTTGGCCGGTTTCTTGACGTCCATGGTTCATAATCCGGTTTGTGATATATAAAGCGCACGGATTTTAAAAGGAAATATGCCGCTTTTAGCGGCCAAAATCCGGCGCAGCAAACGACAAAACGAAAAGAGTTTTGTCGTTTACTATAAAACAAAAGGAGAACGAAACATGGAATACGTACTTAAAACTGACAATCTTTGCAAAAACTACCGTCGGGTTCAGGTTCTTAAAAATCTCAATATGAATATCCCCAAGGGATCGATATACGGGTTTGTAGGCAGGAACGGAGCCGGAAAGACAACTCTCATCAGATTGATCTGCGGTCTTCAGAAACCTACATCAGGATCTTTTGACCTTCTCGGTGTAAACAGCCAGAACACAAAAGAGCTCAGCACTGCAAGAGAGCGCATCGGTGCTATCATCGAAAATCCTGCTATCTATAAAAATATGACAGCAGTTGATAATCTTAAGATGCAGTACCTCAATCTCGGTCTTCCTGATTATGAAGGTATAGATGAGCTGCTTGAACTGGTAGGTTTAAGCGATACCGGAAAGAAGCATGCCGGACATTTTTCACTTGGTATGCGCCAGCGCCTTGCGATCGCCATTGCTCTTTGCGGAAACCCTGATTTCATCATTCTTGACGAACCGGTTAACGGTCTTGATCCTGAAGGAATAATCGAGATAAGAGAGCTGATACTTAAGCTTAATCATGAAAAAGGAATAACGATACTTATCTCAAGCCATATACTTGATGAGCTTTCCAGAATAGCTACTCATTACGGATTCATAGATAACGGCTGCATTGTACGCGAGATGAGCGCTGAAGAACTCGAAAAAGAGTGTTCAAAGTGCATAAGGATAAAGATCTCTGACAGCGAGATCTTTGCACGCACCATGGATGAGCAGCATATCGAATACAAGATGATAGACGACAGCACGGCAGATGTATTCAGCGATGTGACCATAAGCAAGCTTGCTATTACGCTTGCAAATGCCGGATGTGAACTGATCAAGGCAGAAGAAAAAGATGAAAGTCTCGAATCTTTCTATCTTTCACTTCTTGGAGGTGAGAACAATGCCGAAAATGCTTGAAGGTGACATCAAAAGATTCTGCGCATCAAAAAGAGTCTGGATCGCGATCATTGCTCTCACGGTGTCATATGCAATATTTTATGCAGTAGTTTTCTTTCTTGTATATCGTGCGATGGATGTGGATATAAACGATATAACGGTAGATACAAACATAGGAAGCTTTGCCGAAGTAGTATCAGTGTTTACGGCGGGATTTGCGGCCATATTCACAGCAGGCGACTTTACAGACGGAACCATCAAAAACCGTCTGGCGGTAGGAAACAAAAGGAGTTCCATATTCCTTTCAGCATGCATTTTTTCTGCGATAGTTTCTGCAGCCGTGCAGCTTCTTGATGCATTGGTGCTTATCATCATCTCACTCATCCTTCCCGGTGGGTTTAGCATGCCGCTTGAGATCTTCCTGGTAAATATTTCAGTATATATCTATTCTGGATGTGCGCTGGCTGTATTCTTTACGGCACTGGTATTTATATTCGGAGGTACAAAAGCTGCATACATAATTCCTGCGATCACGGCACTGGCATTCAAAGTTACATCAACGGTGATCTTAAATTATCTGTATCCTCCTGACGGTGTGTCCAATCTTTCGGATATTAAGATAAAAGCATATACAGTGATCGACAGATTTGTTCCCTTCATGTATCTGCAGGGAACACCCAGATGGGACGGAATGAGCTATGCGACAGGTATAGCCGTGCTGACTGTGATATCTTTGGCAGTCGGACTGATCGTTTTTAACAGAAGAGAACTTTCATAATGGGAGAATACAAAAATGAAAAATCTGGTTAAAATTAATCTTAAAAGATTATTTTCAAATATATTTTATATTATCGGACTTATCCTTGCAGCTGTGATCACATTCATAGCAGTAAAGACCGGGCATTTTGCGGGCATACTTTCGGTAGCAGCCGCAAACAATATGATGCAGATACTCAGTGCTGCGATAATCGCTTTTTTCTGCATCTTCAGCGGAGCCTTTATATGTGTTGAATATTCTGACGGTGTGATTAAAAATAAGATAGCTGCCGGTCACAGCAGAGCAGAGATATACTTTTCACACCTTATCACACAGCTGATCGCAGAAGCAGTGATGATAGTTGTATGGATCATTGCAGGTGATGCGGCAGGTGCAAATATAGATGCTGCTTTTATCGGATATGCTTTCCGTACATTCTTTTATGTAGCCGGCATCATTGCACTGCTCACTTTTATAGGAATGTGTGTTTCAAAAAAGTATATATCTTCGTTTGCGGGCGTAGGTATTCTTTATCTGACATTTAATTTTATGCTTTTAGCAAATTATTTATGCTGCATGGTGTTTTATGAAACACCGTTGGAATTTGTGGCAAAAATAGTATATAACCTGACAGCTGTGGGACAGTGGTTTTCTTCAATCTACCTTGGAGCAGGAGAAGATGCAATTCATCTTCCGTTTATCGGAAGCATTGTACTCTCACTTTTAAAGATTGCGGTATTCACATATCTTGGCATCAGTATATTAAACAAAAAAGAGATCCAGTAAAAATATTCAAAAGAAGAGGCGGTTATGGAAACAGCAGTGCTTGGTATCAGCATTATCATTTCGATCATTCTTTTTATAAAAGTTATGGTGATGAGAAAATCCATTCGTGAGATACGGATGAAGTTTTCATCGCGGGAAGAGATGAATTCCGGAACAAAGATCGGAACCTCATCCAGAGATGGTGAGATAAGAAAACTGGTATCCGAGCTAAACCGCACTCAGGAAAAGATGCATGCCAAGTATGAGCTGAATGTGCAGGGTGATGCGGAACTGAAACGCACGATAATAAATATCTCACATGATCTGCGAACTCCGCTTACAGCCATCATCGGCTATCTGGATATGATAAAAGGAAAAAACTGTAAGGAAATGTCGGAAGAGGTCACCGGTTATCTTAAGATAATCGATGACCGTGCGCATTATATGAAGGATCTTACGGATGAACTGTTTGAGTATTCGCTTACTTTCAGGGATGATATAGGAAAACCGCTTGAACTGTCAGATGTGAGGCTCAATCAGATGGTGGAAGACTGTCTGATGGATTATTACGGCGCCCTTACTGAAAAGGGTATCACGCCTGAAGTATATATAACCGAAAATGAAATAGTGAGGAAACTGAATCCTGCCGCAGTCGACAGGATTCTTTCCAATCTTATGAGTAATGCTCTTAAGTATACTGCAGATAAACTGAAGATAGAGCTTACGGATGACGGCGAGATTCGTTTCAGTAACAACGCTAAAGAATTGAATGAGCTTAATGTAAAAAAACTTTTTGACCGCTTCTATACTGTAAACACAGGAAAGAATTCAACAGGCATAGGCCTTTCGATCGCAAAAGCTCTTACGGAAAAAATGGGCGGAAAGATTTCAGCTGATCATAATAACGGGATGTTTAGCATTTCGATCAGATTTTAAATACTATCCCGGAGGTTTTACAAATGAAGATAAGTTCTCAGCTTAAGGTAACCGGTGACGAATACGAGGGTTTTTATTCTTGCGGACTCTCAATGATCAACAGCCGCACGATGACTGGTTTTAAAGCAGATGATGAGGATGTTCAAAGATCTGATAACGGTCTGGTGCTTTCTGTTATAAAGAAAACTGACGAAGAGACAGGTGCGGTGCATGTGCAGACTGTTGTTGAAAACAAAGGTACTAAGCCATGCACTCTTGAGATGCTTGATTCTTTTGTGATCGAAGACATAGAAGGAGACACACTTCACCGCTTCACATCATTCTGGTCGGCGGAAGGCCGTCACAAAACAGATCGCTTAAGTGATCTGAATCTGGAATACTCCTGGAGTCATCTGGCATACAGAATAGAAAAATACGGAAACACTGGAAGCATGCCCGTGCGGAGATATTTTCCTTTTGCGGCGATCGAAGACAGTCGCACGGGAAAATTTACGGCTGTGCAGCTGTACTCTCCCGCATCCTGGCAGATCGAAGTGATCATAAGGAATGATGAAAAAGTGACGCTTGCAGGCGGCATAGCAGACAGGGATTTTGGTCATTTTACTAAAACTGTAAGCCCCGGCGAGACTGTATATGCACCAAAAGCAGTGGTGGCCGAAGGCTCGTCGCTTGAAGAAGTGTGTGACAAGCTTGTAAGATCGCAGCATCCTGCCGTGAGTCCCGTTGATGATCAGATGGGGATCACCTTCAATGAATATTGCGCCACATGGGGAGATCCTTCGGAAGAAAATATGATAAAGATCGCCGACAAGCTTGAAGGGCACGGTATACAGTATCTGGTGATGGATTCCGGATGGTATCTGGATAAAGGCGCTTTCTGGTGGGAATACAGCGGCAACTGGGATGTGAATAAGGAACGTTTCCCGAATGGTTTAAAGCCCGTAACTGACTACATACGTTCAAAAGGCATGATACCGGGAATATGGTATGAATTTGAAACAGCAGGGATGAAGAGCAGAGTCTATAACGATGAAGAGATGCTCATAAAAAAGGATGGAGTGCCCTTAACCGTTGGCGGCCGCAGATTTCTTGATCTTGAAAAAGAAAACGTGCAGGCATTTCTGAAAAAATATGTTATAGATGCGCTAAAGGAAAACGGTTTCGGATATATAAAGGTCGATTACAACGATACCATTGGTACAGGCTGTGACGGGCCTGACGGCATGGGAGAGAACCTGAGGCAGAAAGTATTAAAGACTCAGGATTTCTTCAGACAGATGGTTAAAGAGATACCTGAACTGGTCATAGAAAACTGTTCTAGCGGCGGCCACAGGCTTGAGCCTTCGATGATGGAATTATCAAGCATGGCAAGCTTCTCGGATGCACATGAGATACCCGCACTTCCGATAATCGCAGCCAATCTGCATTATCTGGTAAAGCCTTCACAGAATCAGATATGGGCCGTGTTCAGAGCAACTGACAGTGATGACAGATTATATTATTCCTTATGCGCGGCATTCTTAGGACGTATGGGTCTTTCGGGAGATATCAATGATCTGACGGATGCACAGTGGAAGATAATTGATGAGAGCATAGCGTTTTATAAAGAAGCGGCTGATATCATCAAAAACGGAAGTACGATCGTAAACATATCGGAACCGGGATCATATAACGATCCGCATGGCGGCCAGCTTGTCATCAGAAAATATAAAGACAGGGCATTGTATGTATATCACAGATTTGCCGGTTCGGAAGATATAGAAAGCTTCATGGAAGCTCATAAAGATAAGATCGGGAAAAAGCCCGGATCATGTATAAAAAGCTTCGGAAAAGCAGGGGCTGATTTCAGCGCTGAGGCCTTTATCAGTTACACCTAAAGCATTGCGTCATGCTATAATAAGAACTGTATATTGTTATTCGGAGGGAAGCGGTCATGAAAAAAAGATATATAGCTTTAATGCTGCTTGTAACGATTGCATTTACAGGATGTACAAAAGGCGGAACAGCTACAGTAAAGCCTGCGGAGCCGGCAACAGAGGCTACTGCAACCGAAGTGGCTTCAACAGAAGTTGCTGAAGCCACCGAAGAGACAGTAAGTGCGGCTGAAACCAAGGAGGCGGAAGGCCCCACAGAGGCTGCTTCTGAAGAGGAGGCTAAGTTAGTTAAGCCTGTTACTATAGAACATCAGATCAAACAATACAGATCTAAAGACGGAACATGCTTTGCTTCAGCCGGAAGAACATATTTTTGGCTGAATGATGAGATGGCTGCGAAGTATCCTAAGCTTAATGATGTGCTTAAAAAACGCAGGGATGAGGATAAGAAATTCCTTGATGGCGGCGGAATGGATGAAATGGTAAGTATGGCCGAGGATGCCGCAAATGATGGCGGCATCAACATGCTTCCGTTTTATGAGTATACAGATGAGGATCTTCTTCGTTTTGATGATAAGCTTTTTGTCATAGGCGGGGCCTATGATGACTTTCATGGCGGTGCGCATGGAACCTACAACAGCATTTACGTGAGCATAGACAGTCAGACAGGTGAGGTTCTTGATGCAAACGATTTTATCACCGATAGGGATGCTGCGGTCACTGCTGTTTATGACGCTCTTTTAGCTGATGAATATTACAGCGAAAACCTGTACGGTGAATATGAAAATATCGAAGAAATGAAGGATGTGATCTCGGATGAGGCCGAAAGCGGCAATCTCATTGTCACGAGTTACGGCGGTGAATACTATGTGTATTTCCCTACTTATGTGCTGGGATGCTATGCTGCAGGCGATTTTTTAGTAAAGCTTACTGCTGATGAAGCAAAGGGATTTAATGAAGATTACCTTACGGATATGACGCTTAGCATGGCGACGCTTACGGAAATAAGGAATACTTCTTTACCGGATGGAGAAGTTGATTATACGGCTCCGGAGATGGTTGAATACACGCCGGAAAACCCCAGCTGGAAACATTTCAGCGTTAACAGCACACCCGATGAACTTCATTCAACCATAGAGTTTGTTAAGAAGGAAAGCTACAAGGACAAGTTCCTTGATGACTGGGAAATTGAACATGGCTTTATCAATCAGTCCCTTCCTTATACCGATGAGGATCTCTGGGTATTCACACCGATGGATGAGGTGGACTATTTCTATGACTTCCAGACTCTGGAAGTGGCTAATGATAACACCGGTGAAGTGTACCGTTTCTATTTGAATTATGTGATGAACGGCCCTGATGATGAGGCAGGTGAATACAGCAAAGGCCACATGAATCAGTATGTACAGTATGCTGTAAAACGTGGAAATGTACTTTATGTGGAATGCAAGTATAACGGTTATTCCAACAGCAATCCCAATTCAAGCTATATAGTGGCTATCGATATGGATACGGGAAAGCTTATCTGGAGGAGCGATCCGCTGGTGGCAAATGCAAATAACTTCGTTATTACAGACAGTTCTCTTATCTGCGGCTACGGTTTTACCGATGAAAAAGATTACCTTTACGAACTGGATCTGCAGACCGGTGAGACGGTTCAGAAGATCAAGCTTGACAAGGCTCCCGATGAATTTATCCTCGTGGGCGCAAAACTGTACGTATTTGCCTACGATGTTGCATATGAGTTTGATATTTCAGAGGGCTGATATATAATGATATAACGGTTCCGAAGTACAAAATCCGAATCAAGCCTGCTTGAATGAGGATTTTGACCTTGGAACCCGCGAAACATATGTCGAAACGAAACGGAGAGGTTAAGACTATGGCTGAAGATAATAAAGTACATGGAATTAATGTAGATGAGAATGATTCATGGCCCGGTAAAGTTGTTGGAACGAACTATCTGTACAGAAAGAATGACAATGGCGAGCTTATCCTCAATGATCGTGATACTGTTGAGATGTGTCATGCAATGGGTGAGATCGATGATGAAGAGTATGCTGCAGAAATAGCTTATATCGATGAACATGAGGAGCAGCCTGATTACAAAAGGATACAGATAAAGAGAGGCGGAAAGAAGCTGGTTGTTTTCTTCTCTGCTACCGGAAACACAAGAAAACTTGCAAAGACGCTTGCTGATTCAATAGATGCCGATCTGCATGAGATAATTCCCGAGAAACCGTATACGACAGAGGATCTTAACTGGCAGGACAGAAACAGCCGTTCAAGCATAGAGATGAACGACAAGACCATACGTCCCGCCGTTGCAAATTCTGTTGAGAATATAGACCAGTATGATACTATATTTATAGGCTTTCCTATCTGGTGGTATGTTGCACCCACGATCATATGCACATTCCTTGAACAGTATGATCTGCGCGGCATGACGATAGTTCCGTTTGCCACATCAGGATCAAGTCAGATGGGTCATACCAATAAAGAGATAGGTCCTTCTGCAAGAGGTGCGAATATATATGAAGGAAAACGCTTTCCGGTAAATGCATCAAAGGAAGAACTTAAAGCCTGGGCTGAACAATTCTGACGTTTATTAAAAATTGCAACATTTTTAAGAAGTCAGGTGCTGTTTTGGTGCCTGACTTCTTCGGTTAAAAAGAGAGGGGTATTAATGAAAAAATCAAATCTTGCAGGTCTTTTTTTTGCATCTGTATCTGTATGTCTGCTTACAGCCTGCGGAAGCGTAAAGGCGCCATTATCATCAGAGAACGTGGTGAATATGAAGAGAGGCGAAGTTGAAGAGGACTTCAGGGATGCCGGTTTTGAAAACATCAATTTCAAAGCCATTGAACTTGCGATCGCTGATGAGAGTCAGGGAAACAATGAAGTTAAGCAGGTAGAGATAGACGGAGTTCACGAGTTTTCAAAGAAACAGAAATTCAGCAAAGATGCGAAGGTTGATATTACCTATTATTCTAAGAATGAAGATTACCGTGCCGTAAAAGAGGAATATGAAAAGGACGGCGAAGGTAATGTATCTGCTCAGGCTGTTGGTTTCAAGATGCAGGTTCCTTCCTATTGGGAAGTGAAGCATGTAGATGAAAAGGTTATTGCTTCTGCCGAGAGCGGAGCGGATATGGCTGTTGAAGGATATACGAATGAAAATGATCTGCTGAGTCTTGATGCTTCTCAGGATGAAAAAGAAAAGTGGCTTGCAATTCACAATCCGGGAGAGACCAACAAGTTTAAGCTTCTTTCTTCCAGAAAAATGCAATGTGAAGCAGGTGAAGGCATATTGTTTGATTATATCTATTCAGATGACGGAGTATGGGCAGAGGGACTTATTTATGCGCTTCCGTCAGAGAACGGACTTTTCACTGCAAGGCTTCGTCAGAGAGATGATACGGATTACAATTACGTAAAAGATTTCAAGAAAATGTGTTCCGATATCTATCAGCCCTCAAGGAATATCAAAATTTCGGGTGTGCAATTTACTATCCCGGAGGGCTATATGAATTTTGATGACAGTCCGCAGGCTATGGGTTATCTGATGAAGGGCGGATACAGCGGCATTATGGATGCGCTTAATATTCCTAATAATGTGAAGGACCAGCTCGAATGTATCTATATGATCATGCCTGAGGATTACGATCCGGATAGCAACAAAAGAGAAGGCATGTTTCTTATGGTCATAAAAGAAAATGTTTTCGGTAAAGAAGTAGATCATGATGTGCTTGCATATAACAGCAATATCATAAAGATAATCATCAATCGAAGTAATAGAGATATGGAATTCCGTATGGTACAGAGTATTCCCGGCATTATCGTAAAGCCCACTCCGGATCAGCCGGACTTCAAGGGTGCGGCATTTGTCGGTCTTACTTATGAGGATCATACAGTATTAATATTATCCGAGGGTGAGAACAAAGAAGCCATGAGGGTTCTGAAGGAATTCCTTGATTCCGCAAAGATATAAGGAGCAGTAACAACATGTCAGATGTGATAACAGTAGCGCACGGCAGCGGTGGAAGTGAAACAAAAAAACTTATAGACGGTATATTTGCACCGGCGTTTGCAAATGAGACCCTGCTAGCTATGGAGGACAGCGCGGTTGTAAAGGGATCTGAAAAGATCGCGGTCACCACGGACAGCTTTGTTGTGACACCGCTTGAATACAGAGGAGGAGATATAGGAAGGCTCTGTGTTTGCGGAACCGTAAACGATCTGCTTATGCGTGGCGCGATCCCAAGGTATCTTACCTGCGGATTCATACTTGAGAGCGGACTTGAGATCGATGTTTTGAAAAGGGTTGTTCAGTCTCTTGCAGATACCGCAAAAGAAGCAAATATAAACATCGTCGCAGGTGATACAAAAGTTATAGACGGCAAGGGAGGGCTTTATATAAATACTGCAGGTGTAGGTCTTATACCTGACGGGGCGCCTGATATTGCTGCAGCAAATACCAAGGAAGGTGATGTGATAATCGTATCCGGCACCATGGGCGATCATCACTGCACAATACTTTCGCATCGTCTGAATATAGAAAGTGATATGCAAAGCGACAATGCTCCTCTTGTGGAGATGACCGAAAAACTTGTTGATTCAGGTATTCCGATCCATACGATGAGAGATGTGACGAGAGGCGGTCTGGGGACTGTTCTCAAGGAACTCGCCGAAAGTTCGGGAAAGACTTTCTATATTGATGAGGAGAGCATACCTGTATCGGAAGCGGTGAAGGATTTTGCAAAACTGATGGGCACGGATGTGATGTATATGGGAAATGAAGGAAAAATGGTGCTCACATTGCCGGCAGAATATTCAGCCAAAGCTCTGGAACTTATAAAGAGCAGCCGTTACGGTGAAAATGCCGCTGTTATCGGTGAAGTAAAGAACGAAGAGAAGAGAAATAAGAAACTGATCATGCGTACTATGCTCGGAGGTGAGAGAAGCCTTGATATACTGCGCGGAGAAGGTCTTCCGAGGATATGCTAATTCTTTCCTTTTGAGCATTTATGATGTCTATCTCGCGAAAATAGCGGATTATTTTGATCAGGTTAAATGATATAATGATTCCAATGGATTAAGACGCATATGCATCCATAATTCATACGATCATAGTACAAAAAAAGAGGAGGAGGAGACTATGCCAATCAACACATTGATCCCAATCATCATCGCAGTAGTTGCGATAATCCTGGTGCTTATAATACTTGCATCCGGATATGTAAAAGCTCCGCCTGATATGGCTTACATCATTTCGGGTCTCGGAAAGAAAAAGAAGATACTTATCGGACGTGCCGGTATCAAGATACCTTTCCTTGAAAGAAAAGATGCTCTGATGCTCAAGCAGATATCGATCGATATCAAGACAAACGGTTTTGTTCCCACACATGACTTCATCGGTGTAGATATCGATGCAGTTGCAAAGGTAAGGGTTATGACTGAACCTGTAACCATCATGGTTGAAGGTCCTGATGGAACACCCGAGGCCAAGACCCTTTCGGGTATCGAGCTTGCAGCAAAGAACTTCCTGAACATGAAGGAGATCGATATCGTAAGAGCTCTTACAGATTCTCTTCAGGGTAACATGCGAGAGATCATCGGTACCGTAGATCTGAAGGAACTCAATACCGACCGTAAGAAATTCGGTGATGAGGTTCAGGAAAAAGCACAGAAGGATATGAATGCACTTGGTATCCAGATCATATCCTGCAACATCCAGAAGATCGAAGATGAGAACGGTCTCATCACTGCCCTTGGTCAGGACAACATGAGCCAGATCGCCAAGAATGCAGCCATTGCAAAAGCCAATGCTGACAAGGAAGTAAAAGTTGCACAGGCTAAGGCAAATCAGGAAGCAAACGAGGCAGAAGTTCAGTCACAGACTGTTATCGCTGAGAGAAACAACGAACTGGCTATCAAGCAGGCAGAATTGAAGAGAATATCCGATGTGAAGCGTGCTGAAGCTGATGCAGCATATTCCATTCAGGAACAGGAACAGCAGAAAGCTATCCAGACAGCAACTGTTAATGCCCAGATCGCAAAGGCTGAGCGTGATGCAGAACTGAAGCGTCAGGAAGTTGCCGTTCAGGAAGAAACTCTTAATGCTACTATCCGTAAGCAGGCAGATGCTGAGAAGTATGCAGCAGAGCAGAGAGCAGCTGCAGCACTGGTTACAAGACAGCGTGAAGCTGAAGCAAGAAAGTACGAGCAGGAGAAGGATGCCGAAGCTAAGAAGGCACAGGCTGAAGCTCTTAAGTATGCAGCCGTTCAGGAAGCTGAAGGTATCAAGGCAAAGGGTATCGCAGAAGCTGATGCGATCCGTGCAAAGGGTCTTGCAGAAGCTGAGTCCATGGAGAAGAAGGCTGAAGCTTACAAGAAGTACAACAACGCAGCTATCGTTGAGATGATGGTAAAGATCATGCCGGATATGGCTGCCGAGATCGCAAAGCCTCTTGCATCCATCGACAAGGTCAACATCTATGGTACTTCGGGAGAAGGCGGAAGTGGTGTTTCACAGGTATCAGGAAGCCTTCCTGTAGTTATGAAGCAGGTTTTTGATACCATGTCAGAAGCAACAGGCGTTGATTTTGCAGACATCATGCGTGCAGGCACATATGATGCAAAGGTAAACAAGAATATCAACGTAACAGGTCTTTCACCTGAAGCAGTAAAACAGGCTGTTACAAATGAAGTTAAGGTAGCGGCAGCACCTGAAGCTGCTGTTGAGACTGTATCAGATACAAATATCTGATAGCGGGTAAGAATAAGGAGGTTTCGTACTAAGTGATTAGTACGAAACCTCTCTTTTATTTAATGGGATCTTTTGAAGGTGTTCCCGCCTTTCGCGGATATTTCTTAGGTGTGGGTTCTTTCTTTTTTACCACAGCAAAACAGCGGAACAGATCGCTGTCAGGAAGCCGGTATTCCTTTACTTCGGTGAGTTCACCGCCAAAGACCTTTATTGCTTTCATAGCCTCTTCTTTTTCGGGCCCCTTTGCGTATTCCTCTGATTTATATGCAATGAAGTATCCGCCCTTTTTAACATAGGGTATGCAGTATTCTGAAAGAGAAGACATATTTGCAACGGCACGTGATACTGCCAGATCATATTTTTCTCTTCCTTCGCCGGGCTTTGCAAAATCTTCTGCCCTTCCGTGAAGTGTTTCCACATCCTTAAGCCCCAGTTCATTCACCACTTCGTTTAAGAAGTTGATGCGCTTGTTGAGTGAATCAAGGAGTGTAAGCTTTATATTCGGAAAAGCGATCTTTAAAGGAAGTCCCGGGAAACCTGCTCCGGTGCCTATATCTATAAGCTTTACACTTTCGCCTTTTATAATGCGTTTTACTATATCATTATCCCTCAGCATCACAAGCGCAAGGCTGTCTTCAAAATGCTTTACGGCCACTTCATCTTTTTCCGTAACTGCTGTGAGATTTATTTTTTCATTCCATTCAATGAGCAGTTCGTAGTATCTCACAAATCTGTCAGCCTGCTCGTCTGTGAGATGTATCCCAAGTTTTCCGGCCTTGTCTATCACCAGTTCTTTCATATTTCAAACCTCATTCCCGCACCGATATGTATAAGTTTATCTCCCATGATCTTTTTCATGAGTTCAAATGCAGGCTCGCCGGTGCAATGGCCTGTATAATAAACAGTTTCTGTTTTCATAAGTTCAAAAGCCGTGTTGCGGATCTGTTCTTTTTCCTCATCGGTATGCTCTGTTTTTTTCATCATATGGAAACCGCTGATCACGGCAACGGGATCGTCTTCATATATTTCATGATATCTGTCCAGTATGTTGAGTATGCCATTGTGTGCACAGCCTGAAAGAAGAACATTTTTTCCGCGGCAGCTTATGACAAGACATTGTTCATGTCTGAAATCATCCTGTATCTTTTGGCCGTTCTCCATCCTGCTAAGCAGCCGGTTTCCTGAGGGCCAGTACTTTTTGCCTTTGATACCGGTAAAGATGGAAAGCTCTTCATCGATGATCTTGTCTCCGTTTAATCTTATGACCTGTGGAAGAGCGAGCAGTTTCTTATCAACGCCTATATATCTTTCACCGTTATAGAATTCTCCGTCAGCTGATGCCTGCATGTAAATGTGAGCATCCGGATTGATCGAATTGAATGTGAGCAGTCCGCCGGAATGATCGTAATGCCCGTGGCTTAAGATCGCTGTATCGACCTGTGTAAGATCTATTCCAAGCTTTGCTGCATTATAAGCAAAGATACCTGTCTGTCCTGAATCAAGTAACAGTCTGTGTTTATCGGTTTTAGCATATACACTGAGTCCGTGTTCAAATGCATAGCCACAGTCACTGTGATTTTCTGTAAGAATAACAAATTGCATAACGTTTCCTCCGCAATGTATTATACTACAGTATTGAAGAGTGACCCGTATTGCCTTGTCATTAACTGATATACAAATTATAATACGCCATGTGATCAAGCAAAGAGAGGTATGATCAAAATGCCTGACAGAGAATTCATTACTCAGAACAAACGATACTGGCGATTTCTGGCCGCCATACTTGTATTTATGGTGACGGCTGTATGTTTTTCCGGTGGTCGTCAGGCGTTTAGCGCGGATATCGCAGCTGATACCGAAACACAGGTGAATACAACGCTCGGCGAGAATATGGAGTATTATGCCGGTATTTTCTCAACGACTGTCACCACCTCGGTAAATCCGACTGCAACCCTGGCGGTCCTTTCGGTTGTCGGGATGGTTGAGAATTCACATATTTATTTTCCTAATACCAAATGGCTGATAAAGCTTGATGATATGCTGGAGAATGTTCCATTTGTGAGGACAGCGGAAACCCTGCCCATTTCCAATCCCACAGCGGCAGTCATACTAACCGTGATAACCATAGCGCTGTATGTGATGCGTTCGGTGGCAGCTGCCAAGGCTTTTTCCGAAGCCACAGTTGATAAGATAGAGCAGACACTCGGTTATGTAGTGACGGTTGCGCTCTCGCTCCTCCCTCTCGCGCAGACGGAAATAGCAAGCGCGGCAGATCCTGCCCAGCCCGCAAAGAAATATATGACCGCATTCAGCTATATGATCCTTGCGGTGATCGCGGTGATGAGTGCAATTTTCAATGCGCTTGTATATATGGTCATCTACAACTGTATCGATGCAGTTGAATTTATAGCAGTGGCGATACCTGTAAACGGAGCCAATCTGGTAACAGAGATACTGAAGATGATCCTTCATGCTGTGTTGGTTGCGCTTCAGATATTCAGTCCGGTGCTGAGCGTCATCTGCAGTGTGATACTTCTGATAGTCGGGATTGTGTTGTTCCGCATACTGACAGTGATGATGACATATTACAAATATGTTTATATCCAGCCGTTGATGAAAGCGATATTCCATCACGGAGATGCATCACAGGCTGTGCATAAGAAGTTCCCGAGAAAGGCGCAAAAGCTATATCCGGATGTGGTCCTTGCAGTACCGATCTTCTCAATGAACGATCATTACGGGATATTAAAGAAGAGAGAGATGCTCTGGCTTGTGGATAAGAATCCGGGCGTATGTCTTATGCGCATGCGCAGGTTTAGGAAGCCGCTTGAGATAGATATTGCTTCAATAAACAGAAAAGGTGATCCCCTGTATCTTCATAAGGCAGTCAGGTTCAACAGGATATGTACGGAAGACAGAAGGGTTGAGCTGATATTCAGTTCAGAATACAGCGATCGCTTTGCCGATCTGCTTACGGAACTTGATCTTCCGGATTATCAGATAGTCCTTAACAGGAAGAAAGATGAACGTGATCAGAAAGCAAAAGAACAAATGGATAAATGGAAAGGTAAATTCAACCGTATTGCAACAAGAATAAACGGTTCCAATAATTAAGGAGGAAGAAAAAATGCTTTCACAGAAATATAAGGATATGATAAGTGCACCGTCAGTTATCAGAGCACTTGCCGGTTATGCACAGGAGAGAGGAAAAGAAATAGGTTACGAGAACGTATTCGATTACAGTCTTGGAAATCCTTCAGTGCCCGTGCCTGAGGAATTCAATGAGGCGATAAGAGAGCTTACAAAGACTCTCTCATCATCTGCTCTTCATGGATACAGCCCCAATCCCGGAAATCCTGATGCAAGGACACAGATCGCAGAATCTTTAAAGAAGCGTTTTGGCATTCCTTATGAGCAGAAGCACATATTCATGACTTCGGCAGCTGCTTCTGCTATTGCTCATGCAGTACGCTGTGTAACAAGCCCCGGAGATGAGGTCATCACTTTTGCGCCTTATTTCCCGGAATATGTTCCTTACATAAATCAGTCCGGCGCAGTTCTCAAGGTTGTTCCTGCAGATACCGAGAGCTTCCAGATCAATTTCGATGCATTTGAGAGCATGATGAACCCGAATGTTCAGGCAGTGCTCATAAATACACCCAACAACCCTTCCGGTGTTGCATATTCTTCTGCAACGCTGAAGAGACTTGCCGAGTTCCTTAATGCTAAGCAGAAAGAATACGGCCATGAGATATTCCTTATCTCTGATGAACCTTATAGAGAGATAGTCTTCCAGGGTGCTGATGCTCCTTATGTATCAACATTCTATGACAACACGCTCTCTTGCTACAGCTATTCAAAGTCACTTTCCATTCCCGGTGAACGTATCGGATATGTAGCAGTCAATCCTGCTGCAAAGGATGCTGATCTTATCGTACCTATGTGCGTGCAGATCTCCAGAGGTATCGGACACAATTGCCCTTCATCTATCATACAGATGGCAGCAGCAAGATGTGCATACCTTACAAGTGATCTGTCAGTTTATGAGACCAATATGAACCTGCTTTATAACAAGCTTACAGAACTCGGATTCACGGTTGTTAAGCCCGGAGGAACTTTCTATATTTTCCCCAAGGCACTTGAGGAGTCTTCAGAAGCCTTCTGTGAAAAGGCAAAGAAATATGATCTTATCCTTGTACCCGGTGATTCATTCCATGCAAAAGGCTTTTTCCGTATGGCATACTGCATAGATACGGAGAAGGTGGAGAGATCTCTTCCCGTTCTTGAGAAGTTTGTGAAGGAAGAATACGGCAGGTAAAGTTTGAAAGAAATGTTGATACATTTCTTTCAAACCCAAATTGGTGCGAAAAAAAGACGCCTTCGGCGTGCGCACCAATTTGCCAGCTCAGAGAAACCGCATACGCGGATTTCTCTTCGTGGAGTACATATATGGAAACTTTGATAGAAATACTTAAAGCCGTAGTTTTTGGATTTGTTGAAGGTATTACCGAATGGCTTCCTATATCCAGTACAGGACATCTTATCCTTTTAGGTAATTTTATAAGTTTTGATCTTCCGGGAGATGCAGCAGCAAAGGCATCCTTCATGGAGCTTTATGACGTGGTGATACAGCTGGGTGCAATACTTGCTGTTGTGGTCATATTTATTAAGGAGATATGGCCGTTCGGGATTGAGAATCCGGATAAAGAAGTGAAACGTAAGGTCGGTGATCTGGAAGAGCATTATTGGAGGATATTAGGCAGTCCCCTTGTGATAAGAAAAGACATATTTATGCTCTGGGTAAAGATCGCGCTTGCCTGTATCCCGGGTCTTGCATACGGTTTGCTGCTTGATGATCTGATCGAAACTGTTACGGCACCTGTAATGACGATCATAGTAGCGGTGATGCTGATAGTCGTAGGTATCGTATTTGTTGTGGTTGAGATCATTAAAGGGAAAGAAAAACCCGCAGTCAGAGATATAAAGGATATAACAATCCCTGCAGTCCTTATCATAGGACTTGCGCAGGTTATCGCCGGGGCTCTGCCCGGGACCAGCCGTTCGGGGGCCACGATCATAGCAGGTCTCCTGCTCGGACTTTCAAGAACGGTAGCTGCGGAGTTCACTTTCTACCTTGCCATACCCACGATGTTCGGCGCGAGTCTTTTGAAGATGCTTAAATATTTGAGCGAAGGCATGAGCCTTGGATTCAGGGAGATAGCTGTTTTATGTGTTAGTTCAGCGGTTGCTTTCATCGTATCGATGATATCCATCCGATTCCTGATGGGATACGTTAAGAAACATGATTTCAAGGTATTTGCCTGGTACCGCATAGTGCTGGGTGTATTGGTGTTGGCCTTAGTCATCATGGGCTTCATGGGAGCCGGAACCGCACCGGTAATGTGATATTCCGCAATACTTATGTTATTATTTTGCCGTACAGATTGCTTTTTGTTTGAATCAGATTGTCAGATTCACCTATAATTCTTTACAAATCGCATAAAAGATTGTACAATAATACGGATTGTTTTGACTGCAGATTTTGGGGAGATGATCTGATCCGGAAGGAGTCTGAAATGGCAGACAAGAAGAAAGCTAAAAAAGAAATAAAAGAAGTAAAAAAAGAGGTTAAAAAGAACGGCAGTATAATGAAACAGAATGCTATCGCATTCCTTCAGATGGTGCCGGAAGAAAAGCCGCAGGATGAGGAGAAAAAAGCCGCACCTGCAGTTAAGCCTGCCGAAAAACCTGTTAAGGTTGAAGTAGTCAATACAGGCGGCTTAAGCCACGATGAGCAGCGTGAACTTCTCAGAGCCCAGCTTGTAAAAGCTGCTACAGTAAAGGCTGAAAGCAAGAAGGCTGATAAGAAAGAAATTTCAAAGCCTGAGGCAGTCAAGAAGACTGATACTAAAAAGGCTGATGCAAAGAAGACAGCGGCTAAGCCCGCAGTAAAGAAGGCTGATACTAAAAAGGCTGATAATAAGAAGGCTGATGCAAAGAAGACAGCCTCCAAGCCTGCAGTAAAGAAGGTTGATAATAAGAAGGCAGCCTCCAAGCCTGCAGCGAAGAAGGCTGATACTAAGAAGGCTGATAATAAGAAAGCAGTTGTTAAGAAGGCAGCAGCCAAGCCCGCAGCAAAGAAGGCTGATACTAAGAAGGCAGTTGTAAAGAAGACAGCAGCTAAGCCTGCAGCAAAGAAGGCTGATACTAAT
>ATWC01000002.1 GCA_000421045.1 Lachnospiraceae bacterium NK4A179 | reverse complement strand
GTCCCAAGGGTTGGGCTGTTCGCCCATTAAAGCGGTACGCGAGCTGGGTTCAGAACGTCGTGAGACAGTTCGGTCCCTATCCGGCGTGGGCGTAGGATATTTGAGAGGAGCTGTCCTTAGTACGAGAGGACCGGGATGGACGGACCGCTGGTGTATCTGTTGGCGACCAACGCCATGGCAGAGTAGCCAAGTCCGGCAGGGATAAACGCTGAAGGCATCTAAGCGTGAAGCCCCCCTCAAGATGAGATATCCCTACCTTTAAGGTAATAAGACCCCTGAGAGACTATCAGGTAGATAGGGCCAGAGTGTAAGTGCAGTAATGCATTCAGCGGATGGTTACTAATAGGTCGAGGGTTTCTTCTGATGATGTTAAGTTTTCGATTCTTTGTATTCAGTTAATAAATGTATTTATTAGTTTTTTGAGGAGAGACCCGTAAAGGATCTCTATATTTATTCCTCGATAGCTCAATGGTAGAGCACACGGCTGTTAACCGTGGGGTTGTTGGTTCGAGCCCAACTCGGGGAGCGTATTTTCCACGAATCTGTAATTGCTCGCCGCAATGGCGGCTTCGCAAACAGCTTCGGGAAAATGTAAGAATTTCTTCGAAATTCTTACGCTGAAGGTTTTGAAGACTCGCTGTAGTGGCAGCTTCGTCAAGACTTTCTAAATTGCTCAAAGTTTTGCAAAGAGCGCAAAACTTTCCCGGAAGCAGTAAAAGCTCGCCGCAATGGTGGCTTCGCAAACAGCTTCGGGAAAATTAAGAATAAATATTATGGTGCCATAGCCAAGTGGTAAGGCGTGGGACTGCAACTCCCTGATCGGCGGTTCAAATCCGTCTGGCACCTCTGAAAGACTTTCATGAACATGAAAGTCTTTTTTTGTTTATTTGATATTTTGCGGATCTGAGATTGACGACGAAGAAGCATTCGGACCATCATGCAAGGATACGGATAGGTAATTAATATTCGATGTATCGGTCATTGAAGGGGCTTTTATTAATGCAGTGAAAATAGCAGTGAGCGTGGATTTATAGTATAATAAAAGGTATGTTTCAGATATGAAGAACGAGTATTGTTTTCGTTTTGGAGGGATATAGTTATGAGGGTCAGACAATACAATGTTGCAGATCTGCGATTGATGACAGATATCTGGAATCAGGTTATTGAAGAGGGGAATGTATTTCCGCATGATACTTTTCTTCTTCTGAATACGGCAGGATACTTTTTTGCAAGACAGTTGTTTACTGCTGTTGCAGAGGATGAGAACGGTAAACTCTGTGGTCTTTATATTCTTCAGTCCAATAATCTGGGAAGATGCAAGCATATCGCAGATGCCTTATTTGCTGTAGATAAAGAATACAGAGATAAAGGAGTAGGTGAAGCTCTTGTTAAAAACTGTATGTTCAAGGCGGCTTCACGTGGTTTCAGGATCCTTCGGCTGAATGCGGTTACGGGTGATGATTCCGAGTATATACAGATTTATGAGAAGCTTGGATTCAAGCAGTTTGGAACTCTTCAGGGTGGCTTCAGACTGCCTGACGGAAGCTATGGAGATCTGGCCCAGTATTATATCGAACTTGAGGAGATTCCCGTTGTCAAGCCGGAGAACGGATTTCCTTCTCTTGATCCCGTCAAGGAAGATCATTCGCCTGAACAAGGCAACCGTTTAATAGATCCTGCTTATTCGGGAAGTCAGCCGTTTGTTTTTGGAGAAGCTGCCAGGAATGCGCAGGCTGTTAATAATGCGCAGGGATTAAGCTTTATGGCTGCTCAGCAGGCAGGGCAGATGTCAGGTCCTATGGCAGGTATGCAGGCAGGGCAGATGTCAGGTCCTATGGCAGGTATGCAGGCAGGGCAGATGTCAGGGCCTATGACAGGTATGCAGGGAGCGCAGATGTCAGGATCTATGGGCTCTCAACAGGTAAGACCGAAGTCTAAGACTATCAGCAGTATCAATATAGTATTCGGAGCAGGTGTTCTGCTTCTTACGATCGCTGCTGCAGTATTTCTTTCATCAACCTGGAATTCGATGGCAAATTCAACAAGAGCGACAGCTCTTGTTGTCGCACTCATGATCGTGTTCGGTTTGTCATGGTTATCCGGAAGCGTCCTTAAGTTAAAACAGACAGGTTTTGCTTTTTATACATTGGGAAGCTTGCTGACCCCTATACTGATCGCCGGTATGGGAGCATTGGGACTATTGGGTGAGACTCTTTCTTTTAAAGGCGACAACGGTTTTCTGGTCACGGCTGTAGCAATGCTTGGCTTTACGGCTGCGGCAGCTGTCGGTGCGTTTATATTCAGATCCGGTGCATATTACGGAATGATCTATCTGGGCTTCTCCTGGATGGTGGTATTTCTGGCGGCCCAGGCGGGCATCCCCGGCGGATACCATCATGAGGTAAATCGCATCGAATCAGTATTTATAGCTATAGCGATCCTTTCACTTATCACAAGACTCATTGCATTGACATCATTTTCGGAAGAAATAAAATTTTTCAGGACCTACGCTTCGATAATAACTTTTATAGCTACAGGTGCTGCGTTAATTGCAGCCTTTGATGCGGATATGTGTGTAACAGCAGGTATCATTATATCGGAAGTATCATTTGGGATATATGCAAAGAAGTCTGAAGAAGGCTCGTGGGGACTGTATGCATTGCCCTTTCTGTCAGCAGCAGTGATGTTGTCTGTCATGCGTTTTCTCACAGATTATATCCGGCCGTCGTACGCGTCGTACGAGATGGTATATGCATTCTTTATGGTCGGTATGGCAGTGGCTATTATCATTATCCATTTCCTTACCAGAACAGATACGCCTGTGTCTCATGTGCTCATACCTGTTGCACTTATGTTATTTACAGTGTCTGATGTGTATGAGGATGAATGGTCACTTATCTTATTATGTTTTGCCTGTGCAGTACTGGCAGGAATGTATGCATTCATAAAAACAGGAAGCAATGTAGAGAGGGGGATCCTTTCGATCATATGCGGCATGAGTAATTATGCAGGCATAGTTATGCTTTTTGATCGCATTCCAAATATGGATAACATATATAAATATATTATACTCTGCATTGTGTTTGATATTATGCTTGCTGTATTTATCGGATGGAGACATTTCAGAAATAATGATATCGCGTTAAGAGTATTCAGTGAAACGACGATGATACTGCTGATCTTGACGGGGCTGTTTGTTTATTTCGATGAATATGGCAGGCTGAGTGTTGAATCGATAGATCTGAGAAGCTTCCCTCTGATTGCAGTTTCATTTGGATTGTTTTTTACGGCACTTCTGCTTCTGCTCAGTGTTTTTGTAAACACCAAAGAACCGCAAAAGCCCAATATAATGACTGTTGGAATGATAGCAGTGGTTTCGATGTTTTCGATGCTTCCTGTTTTTGCAATCAGCAGCCTGACGATAGGATTTGAAGGTTCGCTTGCCGGATTTACAGCATGTTTTATAATTGCTGTGCTCTATGTTCTGGTATCCTTTGCAGTTGCATTCATTCCGTTTTTCAAGGATGGAAGGGGCAGCGGATATTCATTTAGCATAAAGATAATAAGCTCTGTAATACAATGTATTATGCTCATCGTTATGATCGGACTCAGGAAAGATCTTACATATGATGTGACTATAATCACTGCAGCAGTTGCATCAGGGCTTACAATGTATTTTACCGGCTTTGGATTCCCTGCTATTATTCCCGTATTAGTATTCCTGCTGGAAATAATAAATGTATTTGAAGTTTCGGATGTGATATCAGGTTCGCTGCAGGCGACGCTATTTTGCATAATACCGATACTTCTTTCGATCATCGGAAGAGTATTCTTCAGAAACGAGATCATTTCAAAAAAGGGACTGGATTATCTGGCATTTATGCCGGCTCTGCTTTTGTTCAATATTTCGGATCCTGCGGATCATACCGCAACATTGGTATGTATAGTGCTTGCGCTTATGGTAGCTAATTTTGCAGGAAGGTTGAAAATTTCCAATTCCGTGATCTTTTCCGTATCGGGATTCCTGATAGCACTTTCAATCGCTTGTTCAACTAAGTTTGTAAGTCTGCCGGACAGGATACATACGGAATTCTATCTCTCGATCATACTTTTGTATGTGCTGTCACTCCGTTATCTGATAAAACCGGCAGATGATAAGACACTAAGGATGATATGGTTCATTGCGGTAGCAGCTGCGTTAGTTGTTGAAGGAATATCGGCTGCCGGATCAGGAGATACCATGGATCTGCTGATAGTAGGTGTTTCGGCGATATTCATATTTGTATTCTCTTTTATAAAGAAACAGAAACTCTGGTTTTTCCTTGGACTTGCATCTATCATAGGTATCGCGATATACCTTTCGGCAACATTCTGGAAAGAAGTGGCATGGATGATCTATCTCGCTATAGCCGGCACCATACTCATAGCCATAGCGGCATTGAATGAATGGGGAAGAAGGCATGCAAGGGAAGGCGAGAAGAGAAGATTTTTTGAAGAATGGGAATGGTAAATAATAGAAATAAGGAGATAAATAATGAAGTGGCTTAAATTCAGGATAGAAACAACCGAAGAGGCTGAGGATATACTTATATCCGATCTCTATGACTGCGGTCTTGAAGGTGCGCAGATAGAAGATAAGAGGCCTCTCACTGCGCTTGAAAAAGAGCAGATGTTTGTGGATATCATGCCGGAAACGGAGGCGGATGATGGTATTGCTTACCTTAGCTTTTTCAAGGAATCACCGGAAGATGAAAAAGAGAAGGCTGCACTTAAGGAAGAAATATTAAAGACGATCGATGAAGTGGTGAGTGCTGACTCGGAATTTCTTAATATAGGCTCGGGAAAGGTAACGGTTTCCGAGACTGAAGATATCGATTGGATAAACAACTGGAAGCAGTATTTCCATCAGTTCTATATAGATGACATACTTGTGATCCCTTCATGGGAAAAGAAGAAGGATGAAGATAAGGATAAGATGACTCTTCATATAGATCCCGGAACAGCTTTCGGTACGGGCATGCATGAGACTACACAGCTCTGCATCAGGGCACTCAGAAAATATGTGAATGCTGAAACTGAGCTGCTTGATGTGGGAACGGGAAGCGGCATACTCGGAATCCTTTCACTTATGTTCGGCGCAAAGCATGTTACCGGTACCGATCTTGATCCCTGTGCAGTGGCCGCTGTTGCGGATAATCTTGAGCAGAACGGCATAGATCCGGGGAAGTTTGATCTGATCATCGGAAATGTTATAGGTGATGAAAAAGTATGCGGGGAAGTTCTTGAAAAAATTAAGGCCTACGACATCGTTACCGCCAATATACTTGCAGATGTGCTTGTGCCTCTTACTCCCGTGGTACCGCGTTTTATAAAAAAAGACGGGATCTATATCACTTCGGGAATAATAGAAGGCAAGGAGGAACCGGTTGCCGAAACAATGAAGGCAAACGGTTTTGAAGTTATCGATATCTCTGCGCAGGGCGAGTGGCGCAGTGTGACGGGAAGAAAGAAGTAAGATATGCAGCATTTTTTTGTGAGTCCTTCGCAGATAAACGGTCATACGATAGTTATAACAGGGGAGGATGTCAATCATATAAAGAACGTACTGCGCATGAAACCCGGAGAAGAGATAAGCATAGGGAACGGTGCGGATGATAATGAATACAGGGCTTCCATAAAGGAAATTAAGGATGATGAGATCATCTGTGATCTGCTCTTTGTTAAAGAAGATGGAGTGGAGCTTCCTGTCGGTATAACACTTTTTCAGGGACTGCCCAAATCAGATAAGATGGATACCATTATCCAGAAAGCAGTGGAACTTGGAGCTGTGAGGATAGTGCCCGTTGCTACCGAAAGAGCTGTGGTGAAGCTTGATGCTAAAAAAGCGGCGTCAAAAAAAGAACGCTGGCAGAAGATAAGTGAGGCTGCGGCAAAGCAGAGCAAGCGTGCCATTGTACCTGAAGTGACACTTCCGATGACTATGTCTGAAGCAGTGAATATGGCAGCTTCGATGAACGCCTCTGCAATACCGTATGAATTGGAAAACGGAATGGATGGCATGAAAGCTTTTGTGGACAGGGTAAAGAGCCTTGCAGGGAATAAAGATACAAAGCCGGAGGCGGCTGTGTTCATAGGTCCGGAAGGCGGCTTTGCCGATGAAGAAATAGAACTTGCAGGGAATGCGGGAATAACTCCTGTATCCCTCGGACGCAGGATACTGCGCACAGAGACTGCCGGAATGACGGTACTCTCAATACTTATGTATGCATTGGAGACAGTATGAAAGAAATATACCTTGATAATTCAGCAACGACCATGATGCTCCCGGAAGCGGCAGCACTCATGACAAAGATATTCACTGAGGATTATGGCAATCCTTCGAGCGCACATATGAAAGGCGTGGAATCGGAGAGATATCTGCGGGAAGCAAAAGAAACACTTTCAAAGATATTAAGGTGCAAGCCGACAGAGATATTCTTTACATCAGGCGGAACAGAAAGTGATAATCTGGCACTCATCGGAACAGCGCGTGCCAAGAGAAGACAGGGAAAACATCTTATCACTTCAAGCATCGAACATCCTGCAGTGCTTCGTACAATGGAATATCTGGAGAAAGAAGAAGGCTGCAGTGTAACCTATCTTCCCGTAAATGAAAAAGGTCTGGTTTCGTTAGATGATCTGAAGAGTGCGATGAGGGATGATACTATACTTGTTTCTATAATGCACACGAATAACGAGGTCGGATCTGTTCAGCCTATAGAGGCTATAGGTAAATTCCTTAAGGATAAATATCCTTCAGTCACATTTCATACGGATGCGGTGCAGGGCTTTGGTAAGGCAAGGATATATCCCCATCAGGCCGGCATAGACCTGATGAGCATAAGCGGACATAAGATACACGGACCAAAAGGGACGGGGATAATCTATATTGCAGATAAGACAAAGATAGACCCTATCATTTTCGGAGGGGGCCAGCAGAACGGTATGCGTTCCGGAACCGAGAATGTTCCCGGCGCGGCAGGCATTGCTTATGCAGCAGGTTTTCTGTATGACAACTTTGATAGTGACAGGGAGAAAATGTATTCTCTTAAAAGAAGACTTGCAGAGCGTCTGCTTGAGATTGAGGGAGTGACTGTAAACGGACCTGCTTACGATGATGAAGTAAACGGTGCACCGCATATTCTCAGTGCATCTTTTCCGGGAGTAAGGGCAGAGGTTCTGCTTCATGCGCTTGAAGATAAGCGTATATATGTATCAGCGGGAAGTGCATGTGCAACACATAAGAGCACACCGTCAGACACACTTACAAATATAGGCCTTAAACAGGATCTTCTGGATTCCACGCTCAGGTTTTCAATGTCGGTGTTTACAAAGGAAGAAGAGATTGACCTTCTTGCGGAGGCGTTGAAGGAACTGCTTCCGGAACTCAGAAGATTCACAAGGCATTGATAAGGGGAGAGGATCATGCTTCCATTTAAAACTAATGTGACAATATTCATAGTTGAGTTTCTCTGCGCGGTACTTCTGCAGATAATGTATGTGCTTTCGTCCCTGGGACCGGAAAGGGCTTTTTTTGTCGGCCTTGGTCTGATACCTGTCCTGGTGGTATTCCTTCTTTCGCTCAAAATTACAAACGAGGCGGTGGTAATACGTTGTCTTATGTATTCGTCGATCGCAAGTTTTTATTATATCTGCACAGCTTCGCATACTGAGGCAATGCTTGTATTCATGTTCCTTGCGATGGGCATCGATATCGTTCTTTTCCTAAATGGCTTTATAGTTACGGAGTATTTTGTTGTTTCGTCTGCGATACTGATAATAATAGGGATACTGCAGCCGGAAGTAATAACTGACTTTTTTGATATGTCACAGTATGTGGCATATATAACCATGTATGCGTTTGCCGGCGTAGGTACTGTTTTCATAACCTACAGCATAAACCGCTACAAGCGGCAGATGGAAGAAAAGGCGGAAGTTGCAAATGAAGCATTGGAAGCCAAGTCCAACTTCCTTGCCAACATGAGCCATGAGATCAGAACTCCCATGAATGCGATATACGGTATGGCAGAGCTTCTTGAAGAGACAAGCCGCAACAGCACCGAGCAGGAATATGTTGCAGTGATAAAGAGGTCATCCGAGAACCTGCTTTCGATCATCAATGAGATCCTGGATTTCTCAAAGGTAGATTCCGGAAAGCTTGAGATAATAGAGGAACCTTATGATTTCTCCGAGATGCTTCAGGATGTGGTTACCATCATAGAATTTCGTATGCGTGATAAGAATCTGAAACTGCAGCTCGATCTCCCCAACAATCTTCCCAGACAGCTCATAGGTGATGCCAACAGAGTGCGTCAGATCCTCATCAATATCCTTTACAACGCGGTAAAATTTACAAATAAGGGATCTGTAAAGCTGACAGTTACCTGGAAGGAAGATACGACATATTCAAATCCCCAGGGCATTCTTTCAATGATCGTGGCTGATACCGGAATAGGTATCTCAAGAGAAAACCTTGATAAACTGTTTACGGCTTTTGGCCAGATCAATACGAGAAAGAACAGGAATGTGGAGGGTACAGGTCTTGGTCTTGCTATCTGTAAGAAGCTTACGGATGAGATGGGAGGCGCCATTTATGTTGAATCAGAGCCCGGAAGAGGCTCGGTATTTACTGTGGTGATACCGCAGAAGATAAGCGACTCTACACCTAATGACATGAAGATAACAAGACTTGAGAACATAGTGCCCGGAAACAGATATACCGCTGATTTTGTGGCACCAAAGGCAAAAGTTCTTATCGTTGATGATAATAAGGTGAACAGACAGGTTGCGCAGGAACTCATGAAGCTGTTTGGCTTTGAAGCACATCTGGCAGAAAGCGGACGTGAGGCTATAGATCTGGTATCAAGACATCTTGTTTCGTATGATATCATCTTCATGGATCATATGATGCCATATATGGACGGCGCCGAAGCAACAGAGAATATCAGACAACTTGAAGGCAACTATGCAAAGAACGTTCCGATCATTGCACTTACCGCAAATGCCATAAAGGGTGTTGATAAACAGCTGCTCAAATCGGGAATGAATGACTATATCGCAAAGCCCATAAAAATCGATCAGCTGTCTGCGATATTGAGAAAATGGCTTCCTGCTGCAAAGATATTCCCTGCAGGTACAACGCTTGAGGAAGTGGAGCGCAGGGAGGCACAGGTTCCGTGGAACAAGCTTCCGCAGGATGAGCTGCTCGAACGCTTTGAGGGAATAGATACAACCACCGGTATCAGGAACTGCGCCGGAAATATTGACGGTTATATAGAACTGCTGAAAACCTATGCTTCATCCAATCTGATAAATCTTCTTAATGATTTCTATGAGAAAGAGGATATGGACAATTATGCCGTGACAGCTCATTCGATAAAGGGAGCAAGCCAGTCGGTAGGAGCTCTGGATGTTGCGGATATGGCATATGGCCTTGAAAGAGCTGCAAAGCGAGGTGACATAACATATATTTGGGATCATCATGAAGAAATGACGACAACATATTCAAATATACTCTCAATGCTCAGGAAGATTTTTTACCCTTCCAAAAGTTGATGAACAGATGATACTTTTATGCTATAATAGGCGAGATAATGCCGGGGGTATTTATTTATGTTTAAGATAGCAATCTGTGACGACGAAGCCACATCACTGCAGTTAAACAAGATGCTCACAGAGCAGATAATGAAAGAAGAAGGCATATCTTATGAGATATGCACTTTTGATGATATCGGTCAGATGGCTGATATCCTCAGCAAGCCGGGGCAGCAGTTTGACTGCCTTCTTTCTGATATCCTTTCGACAGGAATGAATGGTATAGAAGCTGCCGAGCGCCTCAGGGATTTTGGCGAGCAGCTGGATATCATCTTTATCTCGATGACATCTGATTATGCCCTTGATGGCTACAGAGTAAGGGCACTCCGTTATCTGAAGAAACCCGTGGACAAAGAGCTGCTTAAGGAAGCGCTGCTCCTTTCCTACAGGAACAGAAAGCAGAAGGACGGTCTTGCCATCAATTGTGAAGGTAAATTTTATAACATTGATTACAAAGATATAATCTTCTGCGAGAGTCAGGCCAGAGAAGTGGAATTTACGCTTCAGGATAAGAAGCTGACAGCTCATATGAAGATATCGGACCTGGAGCTTATGCTCCCGGAAAAGCAGTTTTTCCGCTGTCACAGGTCATATATCGTAAATCTTTCGCAGGTTGAGAATATAGAGCGCTATCAGGCTACGATGCGCAACGGAGTATTAATACCCATCAGCCAGCAGCAGTACACAGAACTTAAAAACAGATTAAGCGGACAGGCTTTTTAGTATTAAGAGAATATAATGTTTCAGGCTTTTTTGATCAAATACGCAGAGATTGCGATTAAAGGAAAAAACAGAAATCTATTTGAAGACGCACTCGTTAAACAGGTGCGCAGAGCTCTTAAGGATGTTGACGGAGAGTTTGTGGTCGAGAAGACCAGAGGCAGAGTCAATGTTGAAGCAAAGGGCAACTTTGATTATGACGGAGCACTTGCAGCTCTTAAAAAGGTTTTCGGTATCACAGCCATATGTCCTGTAAAGGTCTTTGAGGATGAAGGCTTTGATAAGCTTGCAGAAGAAGTGATCGCTTATGTGGATGAGCAGTATCCGGATAAGAATTTCACATTCAAGATGCATGCAAGAAGAGCAAGGAAAGATTATCCCATGCTTTCCATGGAGATAAACGCAGAGCTTGGAGGAAGACTTCTTGAAGCATTCCCGGAGATAAGTGTCGATGTACACGATCCGGATGTGATGATAAATGTCGAGATAAGAGAGAAGATATATCTTTATTCGATCGTTATACCCGGTGCCGGCGGAATGCCTACAGGTACAGGTGGCAAGGCGATGCTTCTTCTTTCGGGCGGTATCGATTCACCTGTAGCGGGATATATGATAGCCAAGAGAGGCGTGGTACTCAATGCGGTATACTTCCATGCTCCGCCTTATACAAGCGAAAGAGCAAAGCAGAAGGTTGTCGATCTTGCAAAGATCGTTTCGGAATATGCCGGCAATATATGGCTCCATGTAGTAAACTTCACGGAGATACAGAAGTATATTTACGAGAAATGTCCTCATGAGGAACTTACGATCATCATGCGCAGATATATGATGAGGATAGCTGAGAGGATAGCTCTTGATAATGACTGCCAGGGCCTTATCACAGGCGAGTCGATCGGACAGGTTGCCAGCCAGACCATGGCATCGCTTAAGGTCACAAATGAAGTGGTTAAGGAACTGCCGGTATTCAGGCCTCTTATAGGGTTTGACAAGCAGGAGATAGTAGAGATCTCGGAAAAGATAGGAGCCTTCGAAACCTCCATTCTTCCCTTTGAAGACTGCTGTACAATATGGGTTGCCAAGCATCCCGTTACAAAGCCTTCACCGGAGCGGATCAGAAAGCATGAGAATTTCCTCTCTGATGATATTGATGAAATGTTTGAAAGAGCAGTAAGCGGCAGAGAGATCATAAAGATATAAAAAAATGCGAAGCTTTCGCTTCGCATTTTTAAAAGTCTTTGTTAAGTTCTGATGATCACTTAGCCAGATACGGCCCGATCTTTTGCATTATATTATCCAGCTCAGCTTCATTTTCCTCGTGAATATCGAGAACGATGGGCTTTGATATGTCGAGACTGAAAATACCCATAATGGATTTTGCATCAATGACATATCGTCCGGATATAAGATCGAAGTCACAGTCAAACTTGGAGATCTCATTCACGAAGGCTTTAACCTTGTCGATGGAATCGATGAGGATCTCTGTTTTCTTCATATTACGTTACCCCCTTGTATAATGTTCATTAACTGTTATCATCTTAAAACATGTATAGGATTAAGTCAAGAAGACCGGCTTAGGAGAAGACTATGAAAAGAGCGGCATTTCACAACTTAGGATGCAAGGTAAATGCATACGAGACAGATGTGATGAAAGAGCTTCTTTTTAAAAACGGATATACGGAAGTGCCGTTTGAAGAAGAGGCTGATGTTTATATTATCAACACCTGTACTGTCACAAACATAGCGGACAGGAAAAGCCGTCAGATGATACGCAGGGCGAAGAATCTGAATCCTGAGGCTGTGGTGGTAGCAGTGGGATGCTATACACAGGTAAACAGTGAGAAGGGCATGCCCGAGGGCGCTGATATCGTGATCGGAAATGATATGAAAGGAAAGGTTGCGGATATTCTTTCGGGAAAGCTTGGGCTTGAGAAGAAATACGTAAAGGACTTGAGCAAGCCGGAAGAATATGAAGACATGCAGCTTACGACAATAAACGGTCATACAAGGGCATATATAAAAGTGCAGGATGGCTGCAACCAGTTCTGTTCTTACTGCCTGATCCCGTATGCCAGAGGGCGTGTCAGGAGCAGACGTCCGGAGGATGTATGTGAGGAGATCAAAAAGCTTACCGCAAAAGGGGTTAAGGAATTTGTGATAGACGGAATTCATCTCTCGGCCTACGGAACAGATTTTGATGCAAAGGGGAAGATTATACCCGCCGATACTTTCGGACGCGACAGGCTCTATGAGCTTTTAAAGAGCATAGACGAGATAGAGGGAGTGGAACGTATACGGCTGGGAAGCGTTGAACCCAGACTTATGGATGAGGATTTTGTAAAAAAGATCGCGGGGCTTAAGAAGCTGTGCCCTCATTTTCATCTTTCTCTCCAAAGCGGTTCGGATACCGTGCTTGACAGGATGAACAGACATTACGATACCGGAGAATTCTTTGAATGCACCGAGCGCTTGAGAAGATATTTTGATGATCCGGCACTCACCACGGATATAATAACGGGATTCCCGGGAGAGACTGATGAAGAATTTGAAGAAACATACAGCTTTGTAGAAAAGGTCTCATTTTATGAAATGCACATCTTCAGGTACTCAAAAAGAGACGGTACTCCTGCAGCTACCATGAAGGGGCAGATACTTAATGCCGTGAAGGAAGAGCGCAGCAGAAGACTCGAGAAACTTGGCAGGGATCTGAAGGACAGATACAGATCATCCTTTATCGGAAAAGAGGTGGAAATACTCTTTGAAAACGAGAAGGAATCTGGCGGAAAACGTTATATGCAGGGCTTTATACCGGAGTATGTGATGATCGCTGTGGAGATGCCTGAGGATATGACGGAAAAAGATCTTGCCGGACAGATATATAAGGCGAAAGTAACAGGCGTGCTTGATGATGAGAGGCTCCTTGCTCAATTGATAAACTGACGTAAGTAGGCTATAATCAAAGAATATGTGTACGCAGGAGAGGGAAAATATATGACAGATATTAATAATACTCAGTTCTTTAAGGTGCAGAACGAAGAAGCTGACGGAGTGAAGCAGATCCTTAAGGAAGTGTATGAAGCTCTTTCCGAAAAAGGGTATAATCCCGTGAACCAGATCGTAGGTTACATCATGTCGGGAGATCCGACATATATAACCAGTCATAAGAATGCCCGTAGCATTATCATGAAGGCTGAAAGGGACGAGCTTGTTGAGGAGATGCTCACGGAATATATCATAAATAACCATTGGGCAGAAGAAATTGACGAATGAGGATAATGGGACTGGACTTCGGAGATAAAACAGTCGGGGTAGCGTTAAGCGATCCGCTGTTTTTAAATGCGCGTCCGAAGGAGATCATCTTCAGGGAACGTCCGACGAAACTGCGTCAGACTCTTGCCAGGATAGAGGCGATCATAGAGGAAGAGGAGGTTTCGGAGATAGTGCTGGGACTCCCGCTCAATCTTGACGGGACCGAAGGCGAGCGTGTGGAAAAGACACGAGAGTTTGCCGAGATGCTTGAGAGGCGTACCGGCATGCCCATTACTTTTCATGATGAACGTCTTACTACCGTTGAAGCAGATGAATATATGCTCAAGAACGGTATAAAACCGGAAGACAGAAAAAAACATGTGGATATGATAGCTGCAATGATCATTTTGCAGGACTATTTAGATAAAAGAAATGGATAAGATAAAACTTACAGCTGAAGACGGAAATGATATAGAGCTTTATGTGCTGGAACAGACAGTTCTCGGCGGTGTGACCTATTACCTTGCTGCTGACAGCGAGGAAGGTGATTGCGAAGCATATATCTTAAAGGATGCATCAGGAAAGGAGGATGAGGATGCAGTCCTTAGCATTGTGACGGATGAGGCAGAGCTCAATGCACTTGGTGAAGTGTTTGAGAGCCTTATGGACGACACTGAAATACAGTAACAGGATCCGTCCGGACAAAAGAGATGTTTGCTTAAACTCTGTTTTTTGTCGCGGTCGGTACGGTGCAGAAAAGTAGAGGTTTGATTTGAAAAGGAATATAACTGAAGGAGCAGGACCGCTCCGCATTATACCGCTCGGAGGTCTTGACCAGATTGGAATGAACATTACTGTCTTTGAATATGAAGACAGCATAATGATAGTTGACTGCGGACTTGGATTTCCGGAAGATGACATGTACGGCGTGGATCTGGTGATCCCCGATGTGACATATCTTGAAGAAAGGATCGATAGGATCAAAGGCTTTGTGATCACACACGGTCACGAGGATCATATAGGCGCACTGCCTTACATACTGAAGAAGATAAATGTGCCCATCTATGCCACAAGGCTTACGATAGGTATCATAGAGCATAAGCTTGAAGAGCACGGCCTGCTTGACACCACTGTAAGAAAGGTGATCAATTTCGGGCAGACGATAACGTTAGGTGATTTCCATGTGGAATTCATCAGGACAAATCACAGCATCGTTGATGCTGCAGCGCTTGCGATATATACGCCTCAGGGCATAATCGTCCACACAGGTGACTTTAAGGTTGATTACACACCTATCTACGGTGATGCGATCGATCTGCAGCGTTTTGGTGAACTTGGCAAGAAAGGTGTTCTTGCACTGATGTGCGACAGCACAAATGCAGAGCGTCCGGGATTCACACCGTCTGAAAGAACAGTCGGTACAACGCTCAGAAATATATTTGAAGAGCAGAAGCACAAGCGTCTCATAATCGCGACATTCGCATCAAATGTGGACCGTGTGCAGCAGATAATCAATGTGGCTCATGAGTATGGCAGAAAAGTTGCCATTGAGGGCCGCAGCATGGTGAGCATTATAGAGACCGCCATTGAACTGGAGCGGCTTAGTGTTCCGGAGGATACGCTTTCCGATCTGGACAGTTTAAAGAATGTGCCGGAGGATAAGCAGGTTATAATTACCACGGGAAGCCAGGGTGAAAGACTTGCTGCTCTTTCAAGAATGGCAGGAGGAACTCATAAGAAGGTTATGATCACTCCAAGGGATGCAGTTGTATTTTCATCACATCCCATACCCGGAAATGAAAAGGCCGTTACGAAGATAATCAATGAGATATTCCTTCGCGGTGCCGATGTGATCTTTCAGGATACTCATGTTTCCGGTCATGCCTGCGGTGAGGAGATAAAGCTGATATATTCGCTCACTCATCCGAAATATGCTATCCCGGTTCACGGTGAGTACAAGCACATGAAGGCTCAGGCCAAGATAGCCAAGCTGCTTGGCTATGACAGCGAGCATATAGTGATCATGCATTCGGGCGATGTGCTTCAGTTTGAAGATGAAAAGGCGCAGATAGTCGAGCGCGTTCAGAACGGTTTTGTGTTCGTTGACGGACTGGGCGTTGGAGATGTGGGCAACATAGTACTACGCGACAGACAGCGTCTTGCCGATGACGGTATAATGGTCCTTGTAATGGCTATGGATGCCGAGGACAGGGTAGTATCAGGTCCCGAGATCGTGACCAGAGGCTTTGTATATGTGAAGGAAGCTGATGAGCTTCTTGAAGACATACACATGATAATCGATGACACGGTCGTTGATTATTATGAAAAAGGACAGCGCGATAACAAAGAGCGGGGGAAACTCAAGAACAGCATAAAGGATGCGGTCGGAGAATATATCTGGAAGAAGACAAAGCGCAGACCTATGGTACTTCCGGTAATCCTTGATGTTGAATAGGAGCAGACAATGGTTGAAGTTGAAAATGAACTATATGCTCTGGTGGTAGCTGTAAAGCATTCCGATACCTATAAGGAATATGACAGGTGGAGGAATATCCTTAAAACCAATCCGGAGCTTTTCAAAAGAGTAAACGAATACCGGACCGAGAATTACAAGCTTCAGACTTCCGAAGATGACGGGACGCTTGAAGAACGTATAGAGAAATTTGCGGCAGAAAATGAGGAACTGTCCGAGGAACCAAGGGTAAGGGCATTTCTCGATGCTGAGCTGGCGCTCTGCAGGATGCTGCAGGAAATAACAAACAGAGTAGTAAAAGGAATAGACTTCGAATGAGCAGTAAAAAGATAGTATTTATGATCGTAAAAACAGTGTGCAGTATCATATTGCTGATGCTGATCTTTTCATTTGTTTATTCGATGTGCAGCAAAGCATATGATTTCGGCTTCCGCATATTTGCTGAAGATCCGGTATCACCTGCTCCCGGGCACACGGTATCTGTTGCCATAGTTGAAGGCAAGTCTGTGATGGAGATAGGAGAGATACTGAACAGCAAGGGACTTATCAGAGATCCCAAACTCTTCTATTTTGAGGAATTCTGCTCTGATTATCATGGAAGGCTGCAGCCCGGTATATATGAGTTCAGCACCTCAATGACACCTCTTGAGATGATGGAGATCATGGCTACGGATACGGACGATGAGGAAGACGAAGAGGAGACTGCGACCGGCAATTCCGAGCCTGCGACCGAGGATACCGTATCGGGTGATGAAACTTCTGAGGCAGCAGCGGAAGAAGCAGCAGAGGCTGCAGAAGCTGAAAAGGCAGCAGAGCAGGACGGCGGACAGTAAGGGATACCATGGAGAATTTTGAATCGTTTGCGGATTCTTTCTCGGCAGAGCTGCCGGAATATCTTGAAGAGGTCAGGGGGAAAGCAGTGCTGCAGAATGTTCCTGTGATAAGGAGATCTGCAGTGGGACTTCTTTCCTTTTTTGTTAGGATGACAGGTGCCGTAAACATCCTTGAGGTGGGCACGGGAACAGGTTTTTCGGCCCTTACCATGTGGGAGGCTTCAGGCAGAAAAGCTCATATCATTACCATAGAGAATTATGAGCCGCGCATAAAGGAAGCGAAGATTAATCTGCATAAAGAAGGAGCAGGTGAATATATAACTCTTTTGGCAGAGGATGCGACGGAAGTCTTAAAAAGACTCGATACGAATTTTGACATGATCTTCATGGATGCCGCAAAGGGACAATATGAAAACTGGCTTCCCGATGTGAAGCGGCTTCTGAAAAAAGGTGGGATACTTATCACGGATAATATACTTCAGGACGGCGATATGCTGAAGGCGAGGAGTGCCGTGAGAAGAAGAGACCGCACGATACACAAGAGAATGCAGGATTATATCTTTGAACTTACGCATGATAAGGAACTCGATACGATACTGCTTAATACCGGAGACGGAATGGCTGTCTCAGGAAAGAAAGATTAGATGATGGATAAAAAACGTAAAAAACCGGAACTGCTCGTACCTGCAGGAAGCCTTGATGTATTTAAGGTGGCCGTTGATTATGGTGCTGATGCGGTCTATATAGGCGGCGATGCATTCGGACTGAGAGCCATGGCTAAGAATTTCTCTCCGGATGAGATGCGGGCTGCCGTAGCCTATGCGCATGAAAGAGGCGTTAAGGTTCATGTCACCGCAAACATACTTGCGCACAATGATGATATGAAGGCTGCGGAAGGCTATTTTGAAGAACTGCGTGACATTGGCCCTGATGCACTTATCATTGCCGATCCGGGACTCTTTATGCTTGCAAAGAGGATATGCCCGGATATTGAAAGGCATGTATCAACACAGGCCAATAATACCAACTATGAAACTTTCCGCTTCTGGTATGAACAGGGAGCGAAGAGAGCAGTGTGTGCGAGAGAGCTCTCTCTTAAAGAGATAAAAGAACTGCGTGAAAAGATCCCTGAGGATATGGAGATAGAAAGCTTCATACACGGAGCTATGTGCATCTCTTATTCGGGGCGTTGCCTGCTTTCGAATTATTTTACCGGAAGAGATGCAAATAAAGGCGCATGCACTCATCCCTGCAGATGGAAATATGCAGTGATGGAAGAAACAAGACCCGGTGAATATCTTCCGATCGAAGAAAATGACAGAGGTACTTTTATATTTAATTCAAAAGACCTGTGCATGATAGAACATATACCTGAACTGATGGATGCAGGCATAGACAGTTACAAGATAGAAGGCAGGATGAAGACGGCTCTTTATGTTGCAACTGTTGCACGCACATACAGGAAAGCAATAGATTTCTGCCTTGAAGGCGATGATGTTTACAAGGCGCACCTTGAGTGGTTAAAGAATGAGATATCGAGCTGCACCTACAGACGTTTCTCCACAGGCTTCTATTTCGGGAAGCCGGGGAGCGAGAGTCAGATATATGACAGCAATACTTATATAAGCGAAGCCGTCTATCTCGGAACTGTATCGGAGATTAAGGAAGATCTTGCATTCATCACCCAGAAGAATAAATTCTGCACGGGCGATGAAATTGAGATAATGAAGAAAGATGGAAGAGATATTAAGGTGAAGGTCATGGCAATGTATGACGAGGATATGGGAGAGGTGGAGTCCTGCCCGCATCCCGGACAGAAAATTGCTTTAAGACTTTCCGAACTTCCGGAAAAGGGCGACATTATTAGAAAGATATCGGGGAAGGAAGGCGTGTAAAGTATGAGATTTCTTGCATCAACAGAAGGGAATATCGTAAACGGAGATTGCGTCGACAGCATACAGATACAGGCGACCGGCAACTATGACGGAAGCAGGTACAGGGTAATGATCAATACTGTAGGCGGGAAGACGGTCATGTTTTCTGAAGAAAAAAATAAAGAGGAAGCATTTATGCTCTGCGGATCCATAATGAAGGTGCTTATGTCAGGTCAGGAAGGCATCATCACATATGATGAAGTAAAGAGCAGAGCGGATATATAGTAATACGGAGGCAGTAATGGAAAAGAAAAAAGTATTTATCGACGGCAGCTCGGGTACAACGGGACTGCGCATAAATGAAAGGTTTCAGGGCAGGGACGATATCGAGATAATGCAGATCTCGGAAGATAAAAGAAAAGACCCTGCAGAGATTAAAAAGTTTATCAATGAGTCGGACATAACATTCTTATGCCTGCCTGATGATGCAGCCAGAGAAGCTGTGACTTTTGTTGAGAATCCTGATACCGTGATACTTGATACGTCTACTGCCCACAGGACAGAGGCCGGCTGGGCTTATGGTTTCCCCGAGCTTTCGGATGCTCATAAGGAAGCGATAGTGAACGGAAAAAGGATCGCAGTGCCGGGATGCTATGCATCAGGTGTCATTGCACTGGCTTATCCGCTTATAAAGAGCGGTATGATGCCTGCAGATTATCCGCTTGCGGTATTTGCCGTATCAGGCTACAGTGGCGGCGGAAAAAAGCTTATATCAACATATGAGGAAGCAGGAAGAGATAAGTGCTTTGACTCAGCACGTATGTATGGCCTTACTCAGATGCATAAGCATTTAAAGGAGATGAAGATCATAAGCGGACTGAAGACAGAACCGCTGTTTTCGCCACTCACAACGAATTATCACAGCGGTATGGTAGTGCAGATCCCGCTGTATTCGTCACTGCTTAAGGGCACACCCGGACCGGATGAGATACGCAGCATGCTTGCTGAGCACTATAAGGGACAGAAGTTTATGAAGGTCTTTACTGCAGAGGAAGAAGAGGAGCTTGGCGGTGTGATGTTTTCCGATAAATGTGCAGGATGGGATGGAATGGAACTGCATGTTAACGGCAATGATGACAGGATAATGCTGAGTACAAGATTTGATAATCTCGGCAAAGGTGCATCAGGAGCAGCTGTTGAGTGCATGAACCTTGTGCTTGGCTGCGATCCCACAAAGGGGCTGGATCTGTAATTATCAGTTTTCTAATAGTATATGTACCATTTCATAACGTTCTTTGAGTGAGGGGCCGGAGCATATACGCTGCGGCTCTTCTGCTCTGTGTTTGATCACCTGTTCTATTGTCATATCAAAGGCTTCAGGGAAGGCCCACAGGGCATGGTCGATCGCCATCTGATCCCTGAAAAACTGCATATCATCATGAGCTTTATCAAGCAGATCCTGCACACCGGGATGACGTTTCATATCTTCCGGGTCGGGCTTTATATCGGCAATACTGGCGCCGGTATGTTTTATGCCGTTTTTTACTACAAGATCCATGAGTGTTGTGCGGTATGCCATATCCATAAGTCTGTCCAGTTCTTTCCTGTCTATCCTGAAACGGTCCATGGCGCGCACAAGGTCAAGTGCAAAGCAATAGAGGGGGAGCCCTGTTGAGTCAGTATGCTCAGGAAAATATGAGTTCTCGGGGCCTCTGTCAGAAGGCTTCCTTTCTTCGGGATGCTTATATGTTTTAAGCAGCCATTCCTGTTCATCGATATTGAATCTTACGGTGGAGGCTTCCTTTAGTGTGAGCCTGCCCTCCGTATCTGGAATGAGCATAAGTTTTTCTGCAACTTCTTTTTTATCCATAGTTAATATAGTAACGCGGAGATGACTTCCAGGCAAGGGCTGCGGATGATGCGGTATCGTCTTTGAAATGTAAGGTGTAGAATAAGAGGGTAAGATCCATTTTGATGATATAAATCTTCATCATGGTGGCAAAGAGGCTTTTTGAATAGAACTGACAGGTCGGGGGATGTAAAATGCCACAGAATAGGCATGGCATGATATAATACTTTTCGTGATTTGCAAAAACATATCTTGAAGGAGGGTTAGAATGAAAACAAACTTGTTACGCAGAATCGCCTGTTTATTGACGGCGGTCCTTCTTGTAAACGGATCGGGATTTAGGAGCTTCGCTGCCGGAGAGGCAGAAAGCATTAAGCCTGCAGTGACTGCAGACAGCACTATAGATCTTGCAGATAATGATGAGATAAAGGCTACGTCGGTAACGGTTTCTCCTGCAACGCTCAGACTGGCGCCCGGAGAGAAACGTGCATTAACTGCAACGATACTTCCGTTAGAAGCGTCGCTCAACAAGATAGATGCTTCTGCAAACGGCATGGATGCATCCCTGAACAGAGTGACTTGGAAAAGTACTGACGAGAGCGTCGCAAAGGTTGATGCTTCAGGAAATGTGCTAGCCATCAAAAAAGGTGTTGCAGACATAATCGCTACTGCTAATGATGGCAGCGGAAAGAACGGAAAATGTGAAGTTACGGTAGCAGAAAATACCCAGCCCAAAAACGACGTATCGGTAAACAGCATTGTCGTTTTACCCGGCTCTAAGGAACTGGAAAAGGGAGAGAGCTATACGCTCATTGCGCTGGTCTTTCCTACAGATGCAACGAAAAAAACAGTGGAGTGGACATCTTCCGACCCTGAGGTGGTAACAGTCGATAGTTTCGGTAGGATCTTAGCCGTTGAAACGGGTACTGCCACGGTAACAGCCACGTCCATTGACGGAACAGAAATAAGCGATTCCTGCCTTGTCACAGTGACTGATACTGCCGGAGCGGAGAAACAGAAGAGACTGGATTCTACACCTGATGAACAGGGTGTGCTTAAGAAGTTCTGCCCCGAAACAACAGATATAAAAATGATACCGGGTGAGTCAAAGAGGCTTGAACTCAATCCTTACGGAACATATTTTTATGGTGTGAAGTGGGAAGTTACAGATGCAAGCCCTGCTAAATGTGTAAAGGTTGTAAACGGCGTTGTGACAGCATCGAAGGCAGGAACTGCAGTTGTTAAGGCTTCATACAGATCAGCTCCTTCAGTAGAGTTTAAGATCACAGTAGACGGTACAACACCTGAAGTGATAGGTGAGAAGGGTGCAAAACTAGCTACATCAAAGAAAACAGTTAAGCTCACCTATGGAAAGAAAGCTACGATAAAGCTTAGGATCCCTAAAAAGCTGAAAGGCATGAAAATTGAAGCATCAGTGATGGATGCAAGCATATGTTCTATTGAAAAGAATGATTCTTCACACTACAGCCTGTTCGCAAAGAAGTCGGGTGGCACCTATGTTGTATTTAAGGCAGTAGATGAAAGCGGCAAAGTGGTATCACAGGCATACTCAAAGGTTCTGGTTCCTCAGACGGTGACATACATAAACATACCCGAAAATGACTTAAGGATCTCTCCGGGCTCCGGAAAGAGAATAGTACCTGAATTTGATAAGAATAATACCGTATCAAAGCCTCTTGTGTTCAAATCAAAGGGCAAGGGCATAAAGGTTACAAAGTCAGGCTACGTGCTCGTAACAAGTGCCGGCGCTTCAGGCTATGTGGATATTAAGTGCGGATCTGTTGTAAAGAGAGTCAAAGTATCTGCCAAGAGCTATCCGGATAAGAATATCATTTTAAGGAAGACTACGGTTAACACTAAAGTGCCTGCAGCCGGAAAGAATGCAAAGAAGATAAAGATCCAGGTTAAGAAGATCAAGAATGCGGAAACACCGTCTTCGATAACATGGGGAATCATCGGCGATCATGAGGGCATTGAGGTCAACAACGGAGTGGTGGAAATCAGTTCATCCGCCCGTCCCGGTCTTTATACTGTCACTGCATCAGCAGATGGATTCTCATCGGGATGCTGTGAGATAGTTGTGAAGTGATCCAAAGATAATCCGTTGGATTATGGAAAGGAGAAAAATGAGTCCCGACGCATCCCGGCGTCGGGATTTATTATTTCAGAGTAATTTAGGACAAAAGCGTCTGTTTTAAGGACCCCTACCCTTGAGGGGGCCGGTCTGATATAATATACCACTAGGGTTTAAAGAGTCAGATGGTTGGGATGATTAAGAAACTTAAGATATTGCTTGATAAAAAGCAGAAGGCGACTATCGTCCTTCTTATTTTTATGATGCTTATAGGCGCTGTGCTGGAGACACTGGGAGTGACGCTTATAATACCGGTCATGACAGTGGTGCTGGATCCTTCAGCGATACTTGATAATGAATATGGCAGGCTTATATTTGACAGTCTGAATTTCACGTCCGAACGTACATTTATAATCGCTGTGTCAGGACTTCTCATAGCGGTGTTCATAATAAAGAATGCATATCTTTATCTGCAGCAGAAACTTCTGTACAGGTTCATCTATACAAATCAGTTCAGAACATCCGAGCGCATGATGAAGAATTATATGCGCAGACCGTATGAATTCTTCCTTAATGCCGATACTGCGGTGATACAGAGGTCTATCACTTCCGATGTTAATAATATGTATGCGCTGCTCTTAGCACTTATGACGCTTTGCTCGGAGCTTATAGTGGCGTTTTTCCTCTCGGCTGTTTTGCTTTTTGTGGAACCGTTCATGACGATACTTTTAGGCGTGGTGCTTTTAGTTACCATGGGGATCATGAAGTCTGTATTAAAGCCCGTGATGAAGAAAGCAGGAGAGGACAACCAGAATTATTACAGCTCACTGTTCAAGCAGATAAGCGAGGCTGTTGCCGGTATCAAGGAGATAAAGACCGGTGGCAGGGAAAAGCATTTTACGGACGAATATATCAAATGCGGAAAAGGTTATGTTGATGCGGTCCAGAAATATACGCTTTACAATAACATTCCGAGGCTGGTTATAGAAACCGTATGTGTAGTGATCATGGTGGCATATCTTACGATCCTTATCCTTTCGGGACGTGATACCACACAGATGCTTGCGATACTTGCGGCCTTCGGTATGGCTGTGGTGCGACTCATGCCCAGTGCCAACAGGATAAACAATCAGCTTAATAACATAGCATATTTCGAACCCTTCCTTATGGGTGTTTCCGATAATCTGCAGGATGATATTGATGATACCAGCACCGATATGTCGGATCTGGCACCTCTTTCGGAAAAGCTTCCGGTTAATAAGAGTGTTGAATTAAAAGGCATAACTTATCATTATCCGGGGAGCGATGTGCTCATATTTGATAATGCGGAGCTTAGCATTCCCGTAGGAAAGAGTGTGGGTATCGTGGGTGCGAGCGGTGCAGGAAAATCAACTATAGTTGATGTGCTTCTTGGAATGCTCACACTTCAGAGCGGAAGCATAAAGGCTGACGGGGTGGATGTGCTGGCAAAAGAAAACTACCGTAAGTGGATAGCAAATATCGGATACATTCCGCAGACGATATTTATGCTTGATGCTTCCATAAGAGATAATGTTGCCTTCGGTATACCGAAGGATGAAGTCTCTGAGGAAAGGATATGGGAAGTACTTAAGGAAGCAAAGCTTGATGATTTCGTGAGCGAACTTCCAGAGGGCCTTGATACAGGCATAGGAGAGAGAGGCGTGAGACTCTCAGGCGGACAGCGTCAGAGGATAGGAATAGCAAGAGCTTTGTATATGGATCCTGAGATACTGATACTTGATGAGGCAACATCAGCTCTAGACAATGATACAGAGGCTGCAATAATGGATTCGATCAATGCCTTCATGGGAAAGAAGACCCTGGTGATCATAGCGCACCGTCTTCAGACCATAGAGAAATGCGATATGGTTTACCGTGTTGAGGAAGGGAAGCTTAAGAAGGAAAGATGAAGATACGTAAGTTATTATGTACATTATTCCTTTTTCTTACGATATGCTCAGGCATTATTTTCGTTAATGCCGGCACCAGTTTCGGAAAGGGAATGGCTTTCAGATCCTTCGGAATAGCACTCGGAGCTGCAGTTCTTACTCTGTGTGTGAAGCCGTCGGTACGTTATTTTATTTTCTCTGCATTATGGCTTCCAATATGCTATGTGTTCACGCACTTTGCATATATTCATAAATGGATACCCGATACATGTAATTATTCTTCTGAATTGATCATCAGATGCAGCAAAGTACTGATACTTGTCTGGGGGCTTGCTTTTATTGCTTATATATGCACAGCACTGAAGGAAAAACAGTCTCTTATACCGCCTTCAAAAGGCGGAAGGGTGATAGCTGCTCTGTGGGCACTGTGGATAGTTCTTTTAAGCATTTTTAATCCCGGATATCTTTATAACGGTATGTTTGTTTTCTGCTACAGCGTTGTCTTTATCGTATCTGCTGATAGAAAGAGACGTGAAGCATTTTATACCGCGCTTATGTATGCTGCGGCTCTAGTTTTTGCAGCTGCACTTTTATTCAGTCTGCTTTTCAGACCTTATGATCTGGAAAGATACGGACTGTGTTTTTCAAATTCCAATGACGCCGGCGAATATATCGCAGCTACAACGGCGGCTCTGGTTACTCTCCTGTATATGAATTCAAAAAAGAAGATCAGATATCTGCTTATATCAGCGCTTCTTGTAAGTGATCTTATAATCGCATTTTTAAACAATACCAGAACGGGAATAATAGCATCACTTACAGCTGCAGTTGTGCTTTTTGTTTGCAGCATGCGTTCAGGAAAAAAGAAAGATAAGAAAAGACTTGTCAGAAGATATGTGGCGGTCATTGCAGCATTTGTGATAATGCTCTATCCGGGCTACCTGATCGTAAGATACATTCCTGCATTTGTTGACAGGCCGTATTTCTTTACTTATGAAGATATGGATGAAACGAAGGTGACTCGCGGGGAAGGAATAAACAGTCCCAAGTACACTTCATTTACTGATCTGCTGCGTGAGATGCTTGGCAAGTGGGGCGTGCTCATTGATTTTGGTGATGATTCAACAAGGGCTGACGGAACTGAACAGACAGAGGAGATCGAGATAGATACCGGAAGGGATGTGTCCAACGGAAGGATGGATATATGGAAGGCTTATCTGTCAAAGATCGGCATTGCTCCTCATTATCCCGGAAATATAACATTGGGAGAGGATGAGCTTGTTTATCATGCTCACAATACATATCTTCAGGTATCATACCAGTTCGGCATCATTAACGGATTGCTGCTTGGTATCTTTGCTTGTGTATCATCGGTTTATGCGGTGATGCTGTATGTGAAAAAGAAAAAGCCTTTGACCGTATTTCCTGTAATGATAACGATAACCACAACTCTCGCAATGCTCACGGAATGGATGGGTCATCCGTGCGTAGTGATATGCTTCCTGTTCTTTATGGGAGCAGGGATGCTTATGTATGAACCGTTTGAGGGGAAGGCATCATGATATTCCCGAGTGTCATATTTCTGTTTGCTTTTCTGCCGACGGTACTGTTCTTTTATTACGTTCCCTTCAGGAAAAATCTTCAGTTAAAGAATATACTGCTTCTTGCCGCAAGCATTTTTTTCTATGCCTGGGGTGAAAAGTGGAATGTTTTGCTTCTGATAGTTTCAGTGCTCATGAATTATGCGCTGGGGATGCTGGCTGATAAGGAGAGCAGGAATGACAAACTTAGAAAGCCTGCTGTCATAGCGGCGGCGGTCCTTAATCTGTCACTTCTTTTTGTATTCAAATATCTTGATTTTACAATTTCAAATATCGATCAGATAACGGGCGCAGCCATACCTTTAACGCATATAAAGCTTCCGATAGGAATATCTTTTTTTACATTCCAGGCTCTTTCATATGTGATAGATGTCTACAGAGGAGATGCAAAAGCGCAGAAAGATCCGCTTAAAGTCGGTCTCTACATCTCTCTTTTCCCTCAGCTGGTCGCAGGTCCTATTGTCAGATATACGGATGTGGAAGAACAGCTGAAGTTAAGAAAAGAAAGCGCGGAAAAATTTGCATCGGGCACGGAAAGATTCATAACCGGTCTTGGAAAGAAGGTGCTGCTTGCTGATACTTTCAGTGTGTTTGCCGACAGGATAATGACCGAAGTGTCAGGCGGAGCATATATAAGCCCTGCGGCTGCATGGTTTGGAACACTGTGTTTTATATTAAGGATCTACTTTGACTTTGCGGGCTATTCGGACATGGCGATAGGTTTGGGAAGGATGTTCGGTTTTGAGTTTAATGAGAACTTTAACTATCCTTACATCTCTTCAAGCGTGACTGAATTCTGGAGACGCTGGCATATTTCACTCGGCACGTGGTTTAGGGATTATGTATATTTCCCGCTCGGAGGCTCAAAGAAAGGAAAGGGAAGGACATTCTTTAATCAGTTCATAGTCTGGCTGCTTACCGGACTCTGGCACGGTGCTAACTGGACCTATGTGATATGGGGATTGATGAATTATGTTTTCCTGATGATAGAAAAAGTTACAGGCATCGCCAAAAAGAAACCGCCTTTTGTTTTGATGTGGGTTTACCAGATGCTGATATTTGGCTTTGGACTGGTATTCTTCTTTTCACCGGATGTTTCAACAGCATTGTTATATATAAGTCAGATGTTCGGAGGAGGCGCGAGGGCTGTACAGACAGCCGCGGATTATGCGGCAGGAACATCAGCTCCTGCTGTATTGCTTGATCTTACGGATAACTGGATTTTCTTTGCTGCAGGCATAGCATTCTCTACACCTGCCGGCAGGATCTTTGATAAAAATATCACGCTAAAACGTGTATTGCTTATTGCAGTGCTTATGCTGAGTATCATTTACATACTTAAGGGCGGCTACAGTCCGTTTATATATTTCAATTTCTGAAGGCGGATTTTTCTTCGTGGAGTATATTTATGGAAAAGAATAAATCTTCAAAACAGAATATTGTTTTCTGCATCGTGTTTATAGCCGTGCTCGTTGTATTTTCGGGAATAAACTTTGCTGAGTTTGCATTGGGGCTTGAACCTGACGGACATGTGAAGGGGCTTGAAAAGCTTGAACTGGCTCAGGATACGGCAGTGAATACCTGGGGAGCGTTGCAGAAACTCATGGGAAAAAAGGTAGCGATCGGAAGCACGTTCTATGAGGATGTGACAAAGCTTGATAACGGCTATTTTACAATGGCCGATCATGACAGGGATGTGACTCCTGCAGAAAAAGGTGTTCAGGATGCTTCTGTTTTTGCCGGGAAGTTAGGCGCAGACTTCCTTTATGTTCAGGCTCCGGGAAAGGAAGACAGCATGGATGTGTTGCCTTTTGGCGCGGTGACATATGCTCCGTCAAAAGCTGATGCCATGACAGAATTTGTAAGGGAGCAGGGATATGAAAACATCTGTGTGAAGGAACTGCTTAAGGCAGATGGTGATGAATGGTACAGTTATTTCTATCATACCGATCATCATCTTCAGAATAAGGCGGCATTCATTACTGCAAAGGCAATAGCGGAGAAGATTAACGGCAGCTGTGAGATGACTGCTGATGATTTTGATAAGACTTTATATGAGGATGTTTTTCTTGGCGCGCAGGGGCGCATGACGGGCAGATATTATACAGGGCTTGATGATTATGAACTGTGGATCCCGAAGGAGAAGGGTGACTATGAACTGTCCGTGCCTTCACAGGGGATAGATCGAAAAGGCAGTTTTGAAGATGCTTTTGTATATTACGAAAATCTGGAGCATTACAGCTTTGATTATTATGCGTATTACGCTTATCTTCATCAGGACTATGATCATATGATACTTATGAATCACGGCAATCCTGAAGGAAAGAAGATAGTGATGGTGCGTGATTCCACCGCGGTACCTGTATCATCATTCCTGATCACACAGTGCAGTGAGATACATCTGGTAGACTTACGTTACATTACTGCAGATACTGATGTGTACGGAATGATAGAGGATATAAAACCGGATGAGTTGATCTATATTTTCGGACCGGGATATCTCGGAGTGGAAAATGCAGTGACACTGCATGGTGCAGCGGAATAAAATTCAGACTTCTGTTGCGTAGGTTGCGATTATACGCCCGCGCTGAATTACATATTTAAGATTAAGATTCTTATCAAGAAGAAGTATATCTGCTACATGTCCCGGCATAAGTGAACCGTAATCCTTATCTATGCCGAGTGCTCTTGCAGGATTCTCGGAAGCAGCGCGTACTGCAACTTCAAGAGGAATGCCCATTTCCTGAACAGCTTTTTTCATACAGTCAAAAAGATTTGTAATGGAGCCGGCTATAGTCTGTCTGTCATTTGCAAGCACGGCAAGATCGCCGTCCATGAAGATATCACGTCCGCCGAGTGTGCAGCATCCTCCTGTGAGACCTGTGCCCATTATACTGTCGGAAACAAGTATGATCTTGTCGGCCGGAAAAAGCTTGAATGCAAGTCTTACCATTGCAGGATGCACATGTACACCATCAGCGATAAGCTCAGCTTCCGCACCGAATTCCAATGCCGATATGATAGGACCCGGAGCTCTGTGATGAATGCCGGGCATGCCGTTATAGAGATGCGTTATCCTTGAAGCTCCGTTTCGGAAAGCTTCACTGGCAGTTTCATAATCAGCATCTGTATGTCCTATAGAGATCTTCACTTCTCTGTTGAGTTCGGAAATAAATTCCATGGATCCGGGAAGATCCGGTGATATAACGATGCAGCTTATAAGTCCGCCTGAAAGTTTCTGCATATGCCTGTAGAGCCTGATGTCGGGAGTGCGCATAAGATCCGCATCCTGAGATCCGCGATGGATCTTTGAAAGGAAGGGCCCTTCCATATGGAGTCCCGGGATGATAGCGCCTTCGTGGCTTTTATCGGCGGTGTACGAAGCAAAACGCTTCATCATATTTTCGAGATTCTCTTCCGAGATAGTCATGGAAGTGGGATAGATAACTGAAATCCCGTGCTCTGCTTCATAAACTGCGGCCTTTTCTATTTCTGCTTCATCAGCCATTGAAAAATCCACACCGTAAGCACCATGGATATGCGTGTCCACAAGTCCGGGAATGGCAATAAGACCGGTCGCATTGATCACGGTCTGGTTGCTCATCACAGTGATATCTTCATTATCCGGTATGATACGACCGCCTTTGATAAGGATGTCGAGGTTTTCAAACCGGTGCCCTGAAGTATAGATTTGTGCTCCCTTAATACGCATAGCATCATTATAGCACAGTTTGTTTTGTATATATGCAAAAGAATACGGGTTTTATGCCAAGAAAATGTAAGTTATACTTATGTAAATCAAGTTTTGTTTACCGTAACTGTATTTATTTATAGAAAGTGCAGTAAATGACAAAAATATAATTTGAAGCAGCAGAGAAGGAGAGGCAAAATGAAAAACAGGAAAGTTGTTCTTTCGAAGAAAAGAAACGTTACGCTTACATTATATCTTCTTGATAATTTTAAAGAGTTTCAGTACAACGAAAAAAGACCTCTTATCATTGTGTGTCCCGGGGGAGGATATGCATTTCTGTCTGACAGAGAGGCGGAGGTTGTGGCAATGCAGTATTATGCGGCAGGAATTCATGCGGCTGTGCTCCGTTACGGTATAAATGAATATGCAGTTATGCCCGGCCCGATAAAGGATGCTGCAGATGCGGTTGCGTATGTTAGGCAGCTTCCCGACAGGTTCTGCATAGACAGAGAGAATATCTATATATCCGGTTTTTCTGCGGGCGGGCATGTTGCAGCCGGTCTCGGAGTATTCTGGAATGATGCGAAGATGTTTCCGGAGTATAAAAAGGATCTCAGGCTTATAAGGCCGGACGGTCTGGTGCTGGGTTATCCGGTCATCGATCTGAAGGCGTCGACTAAAAAAATGGATATAGGTATAAAGCCTGAAGCAAAGCTTGATGAAATAGAATTCGGACAGATACATCCAAAGATGCCAAGAGAAAAGATATTCCCGGTTGATAAGAAGGCCGGAAGACGTTTCGTGGATTTTGAGATAGCGATGAATGCATATATTTTCGGCGGAGAGTATACGGCTGCTCAGGAGAAGAAATATTCGCTTCAGAACAGTGTGAGCAAGGACACACCGCCTGCATTTATATGGCACTGTGCGGGGGATGCGCTTATCTTCCCTAAGAACTCGCTGGAATTTGCGGAGGCGCTTAACAGGAAAGGCGTGGACTGTGAACTGCATCTGTTCTCTGGCGGAGAACACGGTATAGCACTTGCAGATTACAGAACGGCGAATGATTATCTGCAGTTTTACGATCATGCTTCAGGCTGGATGCAGATGTCTGTAGCATGGTTACTTAAAAAAAGCGGGTTTAAGGAAAAGGTGATGAAATCGCTCCCGAACGGCCGGCAATAAGAGCATTTTTTTCGACAATAAATTCCGTTATTTGCAGCCTTTTTTATGCTATAATCAAAAAGATACCGTATCCGGAGAGATCTTTCTGCCGGATCTATTACAAACAAATCACATGTAAAAGAGGAGGTTATTATCGTGGAACTTATCCCTGTAACAGACAAAAGATTCAGACCTTACGGAAAAATTTGGAAGGATTTCGATTTGAGCGGCCTTGAGAAGGAAATGGAAAAGGCTCCCTGCCCGGATGATGTTGTATACGTTGCATCTGTGCCCGAGATGGAAAGTCTTCCCGTATGCGAGGATTTCCGCATAAGAGTATTCGGCGGCCTCCCTATTGAGATAGGCTACTGCAACGGTCACAATAAGAAGCTCAATGCGCTTGAGTATCACAGAAATTCCGAGATCAATATCGCAGTTACCGATGCTGTTCTTATGCTCGGCCATCTCTGGGATGTAGAGGATGACAATACTTACGATACTTCTAAGGTTGAAGCTTTCTTCGTTCCGAAGGGAACCGTTGTTGAAATGTATCAGACAACCCTTCACTATGCACCTGCTTCAGAGGACGGATTCAAGGTTATCGTTATCCTTCCCAAGGAGACCAATTTTGACACTGTTCCGACATCTGTAAAGCATGATGATCTTAAGCTTCTCACAGCCAGAAATAAGTGGCTTATCGCTCATCCCGATGCAAAGATCGAGGGTGCGTTTAACGGCCTTAAGGGTGTTAACTGCGAACTGTGAAAAAAGTCCTCAAAGGCTTGATTTTAGTGCCTGTTTGGCTTGACAATCATGCCCCCGGATTTTATACTTAATGCTGTTGGAATTAAGCATAATTTAATGCAAATATATTAAGAAAAAGGAGAAGTACAATGGCAAATGTTGATTTAAGTCAGTACGGCATTACCGGTGTAAGTGAGATCGTATACAATCCTTCTTACGACACACTCTTCGAGGAAGAGACAAAGCAGGACTTAACCGGTTATGATGTAGGACAGGTTTCAGAACTTGGCGCTGTAAACGTTATGACAGGTGTTTACACAGGCCGTTCACCTAAAGATAAGTTCATCGTTATGGATGAGAACTCAAAGGATACAGTTTGGTGGACAACACCCGAGTATCCCAACGATAACCATCCCGCTACAAAGGAAGCATGGGACGCTTGCAAGAAGCTCGCTGTTGATGAGCTCTCAGGCAAGAGACTTTTCGTAGTAGATGCTTTCTGCGGCGCTAACAAGGACACACGTCTTGCAGTTCGTTTCATCGTTGAGGTTGCATGGCAGGCTCACTTCATCAAGAACATGTTCATCCAGCCTTCTAAGGAAGAGGAAGAGAATTTCAAGCCCGACTTCATCGTTTACAACGCTTCAAAGGCAAAGGTTGAGAACTACAAGGAGCTTGGTCTTAACTCTGAGACAGCAGTACTCTTCAACGTAACATCAAAAGAGCAGGTTATCCTCAATACATGGTACGGCGGTGAGATGAAGAAGGGTCTCTTCTCAATGATGAACTACTTCCTTCCTCTTAAGGGAATGGCTTCAATGCACTGCTCTGCTAACACAGATATGGAAGGTAAGCACACAGCTATCTTCTTCGGTCTTTCAGGAACAGGTAAGACAACTCTTTCAACAGATCCTAAGAGACTTCTCATCGGTGATGATGAGCACGGCTGGGATGACAACGGAGTATTCAACTTCGAGGGCGGCTGCTACGCTAAGGTTATCGGCCTCTCCAAGGAGAACGAGCCTGACATCTACAACGCTATCAAGAGAGATGCTCTTCTTGAGAACGTAACACTTGATAAGGACGGCAAGATCGATTTCGCTGATAAGTCAGTTACAGAGAATACTCGTGTATCTTATCCTATCGAGCACATCAAGAATATCGCTAAGAATGTAAACGGAGTATCTGCAGGTCCTGCAGCTGATAACGTAATCTTCCTTTCAGCTGATGCTTTCGGAGTACTTCCTCCTGTATCTATCCTTACACCGGAGCAGACACAGTACTACTTCCTCAGCGGTTTCACAGCTAAGCTTGCAGGTACAGAGCGCGGCATTACCGAGCCTACACCTACATTCTCAGCTTGCTTCGGACAGGCATTCCTTGAGCTTCATCCTACAAAGTACGGTGAGGAGCTTGTTAAGAAGATGCAGAAGAGCGGAGCTAAGGCTTACCTCGTAAACACAGGCTGGAACGGAACAGGCAAGAGAATCTCCATTCCTGATACAAGAGGTATCATCGATGCTATCCTTAACGGAGACATCAAGAACGCTCCTACAAAGAAGATCCCTTACTTCAACTTCGAAGTTCCTACAGAGCTTCCCGGAGTATCTACAGAGATCCTTGATCCTCGTGATACATACGCTAACGCTTCTGAGTGGGAAGAGAAGGCAAAGGATCTTGCAGGAAGATTCATCAAGAACTTCAAGAAGTATGAGACCAACGATGCAGGTAAGGCACTCGTTGCAGCAGGTCCTCAGCTTTAATTTTCAAAAGATCATACCGCAGGGATATACCATCCCTGCGGTTTTTTCATAATAAGGGGGCAACACATGCAGAAAGTTACACTTGAAAAGACTATAGATGAGGTAAAGCTTTCCGTAGTGATACCTATTTACAATGAGATAGATACTCTTGAACAGAACATGGACAGGCTTAAAGCTGTTCCTCTCAATCTGGAAATCATCTGCGTTGATGACGGATCCACGGACGGTTCAAGAGACCTGATAAAGAAATACAAAGAAGACGGTACTATACAGAAAGCGCTTTTCCACAGACACAATATGGGAAAAGGCGCAGCGCTCATGCATGGTTTTGCTGCTGCAACCGGAGATCTTGTCACAGTACAGGATGCCGATCTGGAGTATGATCCGAACGACTATGTTAAACTTATCGAGCCGTTCATACACGGAGATGCCGAAGTAGTATACGGATCAAGATATCTTAAGAGCAATACTTACAGAGTAGACGGATTTTATCACACATTCGGAAATCGTGTGCTTACAGCGGCATCCAACCTGTTTTCCGATCTTTCTCTTACAGACATGGAAACATGCTATAAGATGTTCTTAAGGGAAGTCATTCAGGGCATAAAGCTTTGTGAGACAAGATTTGGTTTTGAGCCTGAAGTTACCGCTAAGATAGCAGCACAGAAGAGAAGGATATATGAGATACCTATTTCATATCATCCCCGTACCTTCGAAGAAGGAAAGAAGATAGGCTGGAAGGATGCGGCAAGAGCATTCTACTGCATTATCAGATATAATATTTTTGACAGATGATAAATGATACAAAGAAAAAATGCCTGATAATATCGGGCGGAGAGTATGATACGGCGGGCATCATGGATGTCCGTCTTTCTTATGACCTCATTATTGCCTGCGACAGAGGTTATGCTTATGCCGGGAAAATGGGGATCAGGCCGGATGTGCTGGTAAGCGATTTTGATTCTTATTCCGGGCCTGTGGAAGATGATGTCATAATAAAAAAACACCCATCAAAAAAGGCGGATACCGATACAAAACTTGCACTTAAGTATGCGATGGAAAAAGGATATGAAAGAGTAGATGTGATATGCGCTCTGGGCGGTCGCTTTGATCATACTTTTGCAAATTGTGAATGCGGGGTTTATGCTGCTGCAAGAAATGTTGATTTCAGGATACTTAGCAGTTCTGCTTATCTTTATTTTCTAAACGGGAAAAGTAAAGAGTGCAACTTGATAGAGCTGGAACCAAAGGATGGCTTCGGTCTTTCGGTCTTTTGTCTTTCCGGAAAGTGCAGTGGTGTTAATATAAAAAATGCAGCTTATAAGCTGCAGGATGCTGAACTTACCAATGATTCGGCTGCTTTTACCGGACAGAGCAATGAATTTGCCGATGGATGCAATGCTGTCATATCGCTGTCAGACGGCGATATGATGATCGCCGTCTGCAGGAAATGATATTATTATCTTTGTACACGCGCGCCTGCACCTGACATAAGTGCTTCCACTTCGGACTTGTCCGCCATGGTGGTGTCACCGGGGGTGGTCATTGCAAGAGCACCGTGTGCGGCACCGTAGTTGACAGCCTTCTCGGGATCACCTGTAGCCATAAGTCCGTAGACAAGACCTGATGCGAAGGAATCGCCGCCGCCGACCCTGTCCATTATTTCAAGCCCGTCATACTGGGCTGCTTTGTAAATCTCACCGTCAGCATAGCATAAAGCGCTCCAGTCATTAACGGTTGCGGTATGAACGGTACGGAGTGTTGTTGCGATCACCTTGAAATTGGGATATGCAGCAGCTGCCTGTTTCATCATTGCTTTGTAGCCGTCAACATTGAGTTTTTTGAGATTCTTGTCCTGTCCCTCGATCTCAAGTCCGAGGCAGGCTGTGAAATCTTCTTCGTTACCTATCATAACATCAATATAGGGCGCGATCTCTTTATTTACTTCCCTTGCTTTTTCTATACCTCCGATGGCTGACCACATTGAGGGACGATAGTTCAGATCATAGGAAACTATGGTCCCGTACTTCTTGGCGGTCTTTATGGCTTCTATTACGGTACTGCATGACTGCTCTGAAAGCGCTGCATAGATACCGCCTGTATGAAGCCATCTTACTCCGAGCTCTCCGAATATATGCTCAAAATCGAAATCTTCGGGTGTTGCCTGGCTGATGGCTGTGTTCGCTCTGTCGCTGCAGCCCTTAGCTCCCCTGATACCAAAGCCGCGTTCGGTGAAGTTTAATCCGTTTCTGCAGATGCGGCCTATGCCGTCTGTTTTTTTCCAGTATATGAGAGAAGTGTCAACGCCGCCCTGCTCGATAAGATCCTTCATGAGTTTGCCGACTTCGTTGTCGGCAAAGGCTGTGATGACTCCGGTGTTCATTCCGAAACACTTGTGAAGCCCACGTATGACATTATATTCACCGCCGCCTTCCCATGCTGTGAATGAACGTGCTGTACGTATGCGGCCTTCGCCGGGATCGAGCCTGAGCATTACCTCGCCAAGTGAGACGGCGTCATATCTGCAGCTTCCTTCTTTTTTAAGTCCGAGATCCATATGATAATTCCTCCTTTGATCAGCCTCTGATGCTCTTTACGATATCAGCAGCTTCGCGGCTGAGCTTTTCTATCTCATCAAACCTTCCCTCGGTGACAAGATCCTTCTTTACCATCCAGGTACCGCCACAGCAGACGATCTTGTTGTATGAAAGGTAATCTGCGAGATTCTTAGCGCTGACTCCGCCGGTGGGCATGAAGGATACATTTACATAGGGGCCTGCAAGTGCCTTGATCATAGGGAGGCCTCCGTTAGCCTCTGCGGGGAAGAATTTAACAAAGTCGATCCCAAGATCAAGAGCCATTTCGATCTCACTTGCAGTCGCGATCCCGGGGGTCATGGGATAGCCTTTTTCAAGAACGTGCTTTACGACTTTGGGATTGCAGCCCGGAGCAACTATGAATTCAGCTCCTGCTTCGATCGCGCGGTCAGCCTGTTCTGCGGTAAGGACTGTGCCTGCACCTACGAGCATTTCCGGAAATTCTTTTTTCAGTGTTTTGATCGTGTTTACTGCGGCAGATGTCCTGAATGTAACTTCTGCTGCGGGAAGCCCGCCCTTCATAAGAGCTTCGCCGAGAGATGCCGCATCTTTTGCATCATCAAGTGCTATAACAGGGATAACGCCTGTTTTATAGAATCTGTCTTTTAATTCGCTGGTAATCATCAATATACCTCCTGGGTGTAAATGGATATGATCAACATATATTGAAATAGCTTTCTGCATTTCTGCAGCTTATGCCTTCAACTATCTTTTTAAGAGCCGCTTCATCGGCGGGATACTCTCCGTTCTCGACCCATGTTCCGATAAGGTTGCACATGATACGTCTGAAGTATTCATGTCTTGTATAGGAAAGGAAGGAGCGGGAATCGGTGAGCATGCCTACAAAGTTTCCGAGTATGCCAAGGTTTGCGAGTGAACGCATCTGCTCCTCCATGCCGTCCCTGTTGTCTAGGAACCACCAGGCCGCGCCCATCTGAATGCGGCTCTTTATGCCTTCATTATTTCCCTGGAAGGAACCTATGCATGTTCCGATCGGATTGAAGTCGTTGTGGTCGAGAGAGAAGATGATGGTTTTGGGAAGCTCATCTGTCTTATCGAGCTCGGAAAGAAACATGGAGAGTTCCTTGTCGCATGATGACTTTTTGATTATGTCATAGCCTGTGTCCGGACCCTGCAGTTTGAACATCCTCTCATTTGAATTTCTTATGCAGGAGTAGTGAAGCTCCATTACAAAATCTTCTTTTTTATATTTTCTTGCCAGATTAAGAAGCACTGCGGTCTGGTAGCTGTCGCTCTCTTTATCGGTGAGAGCTGCGCCGCTCTTTGCTTTTTTGAAGATGGCATCCGCTTCCTCCATGGTGCATGGGCAGAAAGGAATGTAGTCGAGACCGTGATCGGTAGCACGTGCGCCATGTGCTTTGAAATAGTCTACGCGTTTGGCAAGCGCATCGCAAACTTCCTTGCATGAATCAAGATCATCCTTGCCGACAGTTTCGGCAAGCTTCTTAATATAATCAAAGAATCCTTCTTTTCTAATGTTTACAGCTTTGTCAGGTCTGAAGGAAGGGCATACCATGAAGTCTACTGAAGGATCTGCGGCAATCTTCTCATGCCATGAGAGATCATCAATGGGATCGTCGGTAGTGCCGATGAATTCCACATTGGATTTTCTGATAATACCGCGTACCGAAAGCTCGGGATCATTCTGCAGCATATCGGCAGTCTTATCCCATATCTCCTTACAGTTAGAGACGGTAAGCGGCATATCGATGCCGAAATATTTCTTTAATTCAAGATGACACCAGTGATACATGGGGTTGCCTATAGAAACTTCCAGTGTTTCTGCAAATGCTTTGAATTTTTCAAAAGGATCGGCAGACCCCGTAATGAGCTCTTCGGGTACGCCGTTTGAACGCATGATGCGCCATTTGTAATGGTCTCCGGCGTATGAACCGTCTGGATTTTGTCCGCCAAGCCATACTTCGGCGATATTGTTGTAGCGTCTGTCCTCATATATCTCCTTAGGGGAGATGTGACAGTGATAATCGATAAGAGGCAAAGCTTCCGCATAATCATGGAAGAGGTGCTTTGCTGTATCGTTCTGCAGCATAAAATCATTATTCAGGAATTGTTTCATTGTTGGATTATCCCCCCGGGGTATGAATTGATGTTTGTTTCTTGTAAATAAGCTGCTTTTATAGAAAATAATTTGTAAGCGCTTACATTAAACACATTAATATTATAGCGCCTGTCCGCGCTTGTCAATCTGTAAAGATAAGTTTTAGCTGAAATTGGTGGTGTCGCGGCAGGCGAGAGTGCAGGCTACGCTGGTTCGGTGTTCCACTTCCGTTTCTCCGGAGAGAACGGCCAGAAGCCGTGATACCGTGCCGTCGCATATGTATTTGAGACGGTTGTCTACCGAAGTGATCTCGGGCACTGCTGCGATGCAGATCTCGGAATTGTTGTAGCCGATAACGGATATGTCCTCCGGTACACGAAGTCCCTTTGACTGCGCATATTTGACCACTCCGATGGCGATGCCGTCCTCGGATGCGTAGCATGCGTCAAAACCTATCGGATGTTCTCTGAGATAGTCCGAAACTACGGCTATATCATTGGGAAGGTGAAGAAAACTTATATTTTCGGGGCTTATCCCGCTGTCTTCAAGAGCGCGGGTGAAACCTTCACGCTTTTTGTTGGCACTGTAGCTTTCCGAATCAGTTATGAAGAGGAAGCGTTTGCGTCCGTTTTCCACAAATTTCTTCGTGAGTTCATATGAAGCATCGTAGTCATTTGAGAAAGTGCAGTATATATTGTCGGATTCGATGTATCCGTTAATAAGGAATACAGGGATTTTGCAGGACGCTTCTTTGATGCTCTCGGTATTGTGGGATTCGTTGCCACTGCCGGCATAAGTGGATCCCACAAGGATCATGGCATCTATGCGCTCATCGAGGAGCATACGTATGTGGCTTTCCTTTTCCTCTGCAGAATATCCGCTGCATGAGAGCAGTATGTTATATCCCTTTTCATGGAGATTTTTCTCAAGATATGAAACCGCACGGGACATAAAGTGGTCGGCTATGTCGGGGACGAGTATCCCGATGATATGAATGGAATCACCGGACAGGCCGCGTGCGAAGACATTGGGAGTGTAATTGTTCTCCTCTATGATGGCCATGATACGGGCTCTGGTTTTGTCGCTGACCTTGTCCGAGCCGTTTATTACTCTGGAAACCGTGGCAATAGATACGCCGGCTTTTTCAGCTATATCATATATGTTCATATAACTGCCCCCGTTGCTGTAAGTGCTTTCACAGCAATTCTATTTAATAAGAATACCATTTTCAAGTAGTAAATATCTATTAACCGGCATTTGTGGTAGAATCATGATGATTTACAGGCAGATATCTGCCGGAGGAGTTTTTATAATGAAAAAAATAATTCTTGCAATTACAAACGAAGATGTATATAAATTTATTCCCGAGACGGATTATGATGTGATACCTGCAACGGATGTTGCGGATGGAAATGAGCAGCTGGAGAGGATATACAGGAATCTCAGTGCTGTTCTGGTGGATATAGAGTTTGCTTCAGAGAATGAATACAGATTTCTGAAAGAGTTCAGGTCTGATCTCAGGTTTTCGTTTATGCCGGCCGTGGTGATAAAGAAGGGGCGTCTGACCGCTAAAGAGGCAAAGGTATTTGAACACGGGGCTGTTGATGCGATCGACACTTCTGATGTGAAGGAAGTATGCGTAAAAAGACTTGAGAATGCCATACGTATAACTAATTCCCGGACCTTCGATGAGTTTGGCGGCATGCTTAAGGCACTTCCCAGCAATATCTTCCTTAAAGATGCGGAAGGCCGTTATGTATTTGCAACACATTACTGGCATCATATCAAACATGCCGATGATCCGAACTGGACCATATTGGGAAAGACCGATGAAGATATAAGGAAAGATAAGGAAAATGCAGTGCTTGCCATGGAGGCTGACAGAAAGGTCCTGTCTACAGGCGAGGGCATGCGCTATACAATGGAGATCAATGTAGATGATGTCCTTGAATATCTTGATGTGATAAAGGAACCGGTTCCCGATGCCGATGGTAAGGTGGCTGGGGTTCTTGGAATAATCACGGATATTACGGAACAGGAGATACTTAAGAGGAATCTTAAGACCGCAGCCATCACTGACGGCCTCACGGGCCTTTACAACAGGCTTGAGATAGAGCGCAGGATAGAGGAATTCATAGGTTCGCCCAAAAAGAACAGATTTTCACTTATCATGGGCGATATAGATAATTTCAAAAATATTAATGATACATACGGACACAGGGCCGGTGATGCAGCCATCAAGGCACTTGCCGATCTGTTCAGGAAGGCCGGGGATAAAGAGGGCATGCCTATTATCGCCGGAAGATGGGGCGGAGAAGAATTTATGCTTCTGGTTCCCGATATGGTTGCAGAAGATGCTGCCGCAACGGCAGAAGATCTCAGAAGAGAGTTTTCTGAACTTGCTTTTGATGAAGGCTTTTCTCTTACCATAAGCTTCGGGGTGACTGAGGTTTCTGCTTCGGATACCCTGGATACGATATGCAGCAGGGTAGATAAGGCAATGTATGCATCAAAAGATGCAGGGAAGGATACAGTTACCGTACTATAAAAAATCGGCAGCATTCCGATCGCTTATATTATAGAAGAAATACAGCCTGAAGGGCTGTGAATAGTAATTATTTGAAAAATTGTACAAAAAGTCCTTGCAATTTTCTGCAGACTAATCTATAATCGGTCTTGCTGTGACATGATAGCTATGAAGCGTGAGGTTGCTGCCGCAACAAAATATATATAAGAAACGGCAGGTTTTCCGCGGAGCGAATGTTGATGGCGGGTAATACAGATACGATGTATTCCGCAAGAATATTAACGACAAGTCACTGTACAGATGGGAACCGTCCGGGAAACCGGAAACGACGCGTGGTCCTGCGTCTTTTTTAAAGGGAAATCAGGACACACACGGGAGAGTGGGAAGGACAAAGATCCTGACCGATGTGTACAGTCGCCGCTTGTAAAGAACAGAGAGGAGACTTTTTTTATGCAGGCAAACCAGAGAATGAGAGTAATCTTAAAGGCATACGATCATCAGCTGATCGATGCAGCTGCCAAGAAGATCGTTGACAGCGTTAAGAAGAACGGTGGAGCAGTAAGCGGTCCCGTTCCCCTTCCTACAAAGAGGGAAGTGGTTACTATACTTCGTGCAGTTCACAAGTACAAGGATTCCAGAGAACAGTTCGAGCAGAGAACTCACAAGAGGCTCATCGATGTTATCAATCCTTCATCCAAGATCACTGAGTCACTCAGAAAGATGGATCTTCCTGCCGGTGTATATGTTGAAATAAAGATGAAATAATTTGGCACTTTACCGGTGTAATCTCGATCAGCAAACGGACACCGGTTGAAGATATAACAGTAAATCCTCTGCTGGCTTTATGTATCCCATAGCAGGATACCGCTTTAGCAGACAAGAAAAGAGAGGTAAAAAGGAGAATGAAAAAAGCAATTCTGGCAACAAAAGTCGGGATGACTCAGATCTGGAATGAAGATGGAGCCCTTATCCCGGTAACAGTTCTTCAGGCAGGTCCCTGCGTAGTGACTCAGGTAAAGACTGTTGACAACGACGGATACAGCGCAGTACAGGTTGGTTTCGGCGATGTTAAGGAAAGAGTCGTAAACAGAGACAAGTCAGGCAAGAAGGAAGTTCTTCACCGCCATGGCGTAAACAAGGCAGGTCAGGGACATTTCAAGAAGGCCGGCACTGAAGCAAAGAGATATTTAAGAGAGTTCAGATTCGAAAACAGCGAAGAGTATGCACTTGCTCAGGAGATCAAGGCTGATATCTTCGCAGAAGGCGATAAGGTTGATGCCTCGGCTATTTCACGAGGCAAGGGATACCAGGGTGCCATCAAGCGTCACGGTCAGTCAAGAGGACCTATGATGCACGGTTCCAAGTATCATCGTCACGCAGGTTCCAACGGCTCATGTTCATCACCGAGCCGCGTGTTCAAGGGAAAGCACATGCCCGGACACATGGGAGCTGTTGAGGTAACAGTAAAGAATCTCGAGGTTGTAAAGGTTGATGCTGAGAAGAACCTTATTCTTGTAAAGGGTGCAGTACCCGGAGCAAAGAAGGCTCTCATCACCATCAAGGAAACGACCAAGGTTGATGCTTAAGCGAAAGGAGGATAGTTTACAATGGCTACTATTTCTGTTGTAAATATGGAAGGCAAGGAAGTTGGAACGATCGACTTAAGCGATGCTGTATTCGGCGCTGAGATAAATGAGCACCTCGTACACCTTGCAGTCGTTCAGCAGCTTGCCAATAACAGACAGGGAACACAGAAGGCAAAGACAAGATCAGAGGTATCCGGTGGCGGAAAGAAGCCCTGGAGACAGAAGGGCACAGGCCACGCAAGACAGGGCTCGATCAGAGCACCGCAGTGGAAAGGCGGCGGAGTTGTATTCGCTCCCGTACCCAGAGATTATTCAATAAAGATGAACAAGAAGGAAAAGAGAGCTGCTATCAGATCAGCACTCAGCGACAAGTTCGCAAACGAGAAGCTCATCGTTGTTGACGAGATCAAGATGGATGAGAAGAAGACAAAGAAGTTTGCTGAAGTACTTGCAAACATCAATGCTGTAAAGCCTCTCGTAATCCTTCCCGAGAATGATGAGAACGTTGTTTACTCAGCAAGAAACATTGAAGATGCTATGACAGCACTTCCTGAGACCATCAACGTATACGACATCATGAAGGCCGGAACACTTGTCCTTACCAAGGATTCAGTTAAGAAAATCGAGGAGGTATACGCATAATGGCAGACATTAAGTACTATGACGTCATTTTAAAGCCGCTTGTAACAGAGAAGAGCATGAGCGGTATGGCTGATAAGAAATATACATTCCTTGTGAATCCCGAAGCCAACAAGGCACAGGTTAAGGAAGCAGTTGAGAAGATGTTCGAAGGCACACGCGTTGCAAAGGTTAACACCATCAACATGGATGGAAAGACAAAGAGACGCGGCATGACAAGCGGCAAGACAGCTAAGAAGAAGAAAGCGATCGTTACGCTTACTGCTGACAGCAAGGATATTGAAATCTTCGCAGGACTTTGATCCGGAAGGATACGCTTGTGAAACTAAGCACAAAGACAGTGCGATAATAAACTTTAAGAAAGGGAGATACAAAAATGGGAATCAAAACATATAACCCATATACACCGTCAAGAAGAAACATGACGGGCTCCGACTTCTCCGAGATAACAAAGACAACTCCTGAAAGGAGCCTTCTCGTATCAAAGAAAAAGACAGCCGGAAGAAATAACCAGGGAAAGATAACCGTCAGACATCACGGCGGCGGAAACAGACAGAAGTACAGGATCATCGATTTCAAGAGAAGCAAGGACGGCGTTCCTGCAACAGTAACAGCGATCGAGTACGATCCTAACAGAACTGCTAATATAGCTCTTATCTGCTACGCAGACGGCCAGAAGTCATACATCCTCGCACCCGAGGGACTCAAGGTTGGCATGAAGATCATGAACGGTAAGGACGCTGAAGTAAGAACAGGTAACTGCCTTCCTCTTTCAGAGATCCCCATCGGTACCATGGTACACAATGTAGAGCTTATGCCCGGTAAGGGTGGCCAGATGGTACGTGCAGCCGGAAACGGTGCGCAGCTCATGGCTAAGGAAGGTAAGTTCGCAACACTTCGTCTTCCTTCAGGCGAAATGAGAATGGTACCCATCGAGTGCAGAGCATCGATCGGTGTTATCGGAAACGGTGATCATAACCTCATCAACTACGGTAAAGCAGGACGTGTTCGTCACATGGGTGTACGTCCTACAGTAAGAGGTTCAGTCATGAACCCGAACGACCATCCTCATGGTGGTGGTGAAGGTAAGACAGGTATCGGTCGTCCCGGACCTACTACCCCTTGGGGTAAGCCTGCTCTTGGTCTTAAGACCAGAAAGGCAAAGAAGCATTCTAACAAGCTGATCGTCAGAAGACGCAACGGCAAAGCGATAAAGTGATCACGGATAGAAATCAGGAGGCAGACAAATGGCAAGATCTTTAAAGAAAGGCCCTTTTGCAGATCAGAGCTTACTTAAAGCAGTTGAGGCAATGAATGCATCAGGTAAGAAGCAGGCGATCAAGACCTGGTCCCGCCGCTCCACAATCTTCCCTTCATTCGTGGGACTTACGATTGCGGTTTATGACGGACGCAAGCATGTGCCTGTATATGTAACAGAAGATATGGTCGGACATAAGCTCGGTGAGTTCGTTCCGACAAGAACCTTCCGCGGACATAAGGTGGAAGATAAGAAGTCCAGTGTAGGTTAAGGAGGGCATAAAAAACTATGGCTAAAGGACATAGATCTCAGTATAAGAGAGAAAGAAATTCGGAAAAAGATACAAGGCCCTCAGCAAAGCTTTCATTTGCAAGGGTATCAGTGCAGAAGGCATGCTTCGTGCTTGATGCGATAAGAGGCAAGGATGTAACAACTGCTAAGGCAATACTTGAATACAATCCCAGATATGCTTCATCCATCATCAAGAAGCTTCTCGATTCCGCAATAGCTAATGCGGAGAACAACAACGGACTTGATCCCGAAAATCTCTACATCGCAGAGTGCTTCGCAGACAAGGGACCGACAATGAAGAGAGTTCATCCCAGAGCACAGGGACGCGCTTACAGGATCGAGAAGAGAATGAGCCACATCACTATAGTTCTTGATGAGAAAGGAGCAGAGTAAATATGGGACAGAAGGTTAATCCCCACGGCTTAAGAGTCGGCGTTATCAAAGATTGGGACTCCAAGTGGTACAGCGAGAAAGAGTTCGCTGATTACCTCGTTGAGGATCATAAGATACGTGAGTACTTAAAGAAGAAGCTCTATGCAGCAGGCATCTCAAAGATTGAGATCTCACGCAAGGGCGGCAAGGCTGAAGTTGTGGTTTATACACAGAAGCCCGGTGTAGTGATCGGTAAGGGCGGTGCCGGTATCGAAGCTACAAAGAAGGCTCTTCAGAAGTACATCGGAAGAAATGAGATTTCTCTTGATGTTCAGGAAGTTAAGAAGCCCGATGCAGATGCACAGCTTGTAGCTGAGAACATCGCAACACAGCTTGAGAATCGTATCTCATTCAGACGTGCGGTAAAGAGCTGCATGACAAGAACAATGAAGAAAGACAACCGCGGCAATTCAATCACCGGAGCTCAGGGTATCAAGGCTTGCGTTTCCGGAAGACTTGGTGGTGCGGATATCGCAAGAAAGGAGTTCTACAGCGAGGGTACAATTCCTCTGCAGACACTCCGTGCAGACATTGACTATGGCTTCGCAGAAGCAGATACAACCTACGGAAAGATCGGTGTAAAGGTTTGGATCTACAAGGGCGAGGTGCTTCCCTCAAAGGGAAATAAGCAGGCCTCGAAAGAAGGGAGTGACAGATAATGTTAATGCCGAAGAGAGTAAAGCGCCGCAAGCAGTTCCGCGGTAACATGGCCGGTAAGGCTATGAAGGGTAATACCATCAGCTATGGTGAGTTTGGTCTTGTAGCAACCGAGCCTTGCTGGATAAAGTCAAATCAGATAGAGGCAGCCCGTGTAGCTATGACTCGTTACACAAAGCGTGGCGGCCGTGTATGGATAAAGATTTTCCCTGATAAGCCGGTAACAACTAAGCCGGCCGGAACCAGAATGGGTTCAGGAAAAGGTTCTCTTGAATATTGGGTAGCTGTTGTAAAGCCGGGACGCGTTCTTTATGAGATCGCAGGTGTTCCCGAGGAGGCTGCTAAAGAGGCGCTTCGTCTCGCAGCTCACAAGCTTCCCTGCAAGTGCAAGATCGTTTCGAAGGCAGACCTCGAGCCGGTCATGGAAGGCGGTGCAGCAAATGAAAACTAATAAGTATGTTAAGGAACTTGAAGGCAAGACAAAGGATGAACTTAATAAGGATCTTGTCGATGCTAAGAAGGAGCTTTTCAACTTAAGATTCCGCAATGCTACCAACCAGCTTGACAATACAGCACAGATCACAGAGGTGCGCAGAAACATTGCCCGCATCCAGACAGTGCTTAACGACAAGCTTAAGGCAGAGGCGTGAACGTAGAGAGGAGAAGATCGTGGAAGAGAGAAATTTAAGAAAAACACGTACCGGCAAGGTAGTCAGTGATAAGATGGAAAAGACCATCACTGTGGCCGTTGAGGACCATGTCAAGCATCCTCTTTACGGAAAGATCGTGAAGAAGACCTACAAGCTCAAGGCTCATGATGAGAACAACGAAGCACATATCGGAGATACCGTAAAGGTTGTCGAGACCAGACCTCTTTCAAAAGATAAGAGATGGAGACTGGTAGGCATCGTTGAAAAAGCGAAGTAATCGGATTTTAGATTCGGAAGGAGATTATAATCATGATACAACAGGAAAGCAGACTGGTGGTTGCTGACAACACCGGCGCAAAGGAACTCCTCTGCATTCGGGTATCCGGCGGATCTACCAGGAGATATGCTGCGATCGGCGATGTGATCGTTGCTTCGGTCAAGGATGCAACACCCGGCGGCGTTGTGAAGAAAGGTGATGTTGTCAAGGCTGTAGTTGTTCGTACAGTAAAGGGCGCACACCGCAAGGATGGTTCCTATATAAAGTTTGATGAGAATGCGGCAGTCATCATAAAGGATGACAATACTCCGCGCGGCACCCGTATATTCGGGCCGGTTGCAAGGGAGCTTCGTGATAAGAAGTTCATGAAGATCGTATCCCTCGCTCCGGAAGTATTATAAGGAGGATCCGGTAATGACAAAGATAAAAGTTGGCGATACAGTCAGGATCATCGCAGGAGATACAAATAAAGGCACAGAGGGCAAAGTCCTTAAAGTCGATCATAAGAACGGCAAGGTGCTCGTTGAGGGCATCAATAAGGTAACAAAGCACATGAAGCCTTCAGCAAAGAATCAGACTGGCGGAATAGTTGAAAAGGAAGCTCCCATCGATATTTCCAATGTGATGTATCTTCACAAAGGAAATCCGACCAGGATCGGCTTCAAGACCGTGGATGGTAAGAAAGTTCGTTACGCAAAGTCCACCGGTGATGTGATCGATTAAGGAAGGAGACTTAAGACGTGAGCAGATTAAAAGATCAGTATAAGAACGAGATCATGGATGCCATGACAAAGAAGTTCGGTTATAAGAACGTCATGGAGATACCTAAGATCGAAAAGATCGTGATAAATATGGGCGTCGGCGAAGCTAAGGAAAATGCCAAGGCTATGGAAGGCGCTGTAGCAGATATGGAAACTATCACAGGTCAGAAGGCTGTCATCACGAAGGCCAAGAAGTCAATCGCAAACTTCAAGATCCGTGAGGGTCTTGCGATCGGCTGCAAGACAACACTCAGAGGCGAGAAGATGTACGAGTTCCTTGACAGGCTTGTAAATCTTGCACTTCCTCGAGTTCGTGACTTCAGGGGTGTTAACCCCAACAGCTTCGACGGAAGAGGAAACTATGCACTTGGTATCAAAGAGCAGATCATCTTCCCCGAGATAGAGTACGATAAGGTCGATAAGGTTCGTGGTATGGATGTCATAATCGTTACCACAGCTAAGACCGATGAGGAAGCAAGAGAGTTACTGAGACTGTTCGGCATGCCCTACGAGAAATAAGGCAGACAGTCCATCAATCAAGGAGGAAATATTTCATGGCTAAAATGTCAATGAAGGTAAAGCAGTCGCGTACACCGAAATTCTCGACCAGAGCTTATACCCGCTGCAGGATCTGCGGAAGACCTCATTCTGTTCTTAAGAAGTACGGTATCTGCAGAGTATGCTTCCGTGAGCTTGCAAGCAAGGGTGAGATCCCGGGTGTTAAGAAGGCCAGCTGGTAAAGAAGGAGGACAGAAAAGATGACAATGAGTGATCCCATAGCGGATATGCTTACAAGAATCCGTAATGCAAACACTGCAAAGCATGATACGGTTGATATCCCGGCATCCAAGATGAAGATCTCCATAGCAAAGATCCTTCTGGACGAGGGCTATATTAAGAAATACGAGATGGTTCAGGACGGCAAGTTCGAGAACATCCACATCACACTTAAGTATGGCGCTGACAAGAACGACAAGGTTCTTACAGGCATCAAGAGAATCTCAAAGCCCGGTCTGCGTGTTTATGCAGGTAAGGATGAGCTTCCCAGGGTTCTTGGCGGACTCGGTGTTGCTATAATCTCCACAAACGAGGGAGTTATAACTGACAGAGAAGCAAGAAACAAGGGTGTAGGCGGAGAAGTGCTTGCATTCATCTGGTAAGATAGATGTTTTCTAAAGTAAAACCGGCTTAAATGCTGGGTTTTACAAAAGAAAACAGGGTCTGTGAATGTGCAGACATATATGCGGTTGATCGCATAATTAATGCTAGTTTGTTGTTAATAATCAAAATAATACAGGAGGTACGGGCATGTCACGTATAGGAAAAATGCCAATCGCGATACCTGCCGGAGTAACGGTAGATATTGCAGAAAATAACAAAGTGACTGTAAAGGGACCCAAGGGAACACTTGAAAGAGTTCTTCCCGCTGAGATGGAGATCAAGGTAGAGGGTGCCGAGATAACGGTTTCAAGACCGAATGATCTTAAGAAGATGAAATCTCTTCACGGACTTACAAGAACACTCATCCACAATATGGTAGTTGGTGTTACTGATGGTTTTGAGAAGAAGCTTGAGGTTAACGGTGTAGGTTACAGGGCTGCGAAGCAGGGCAAGACACTTCAGCTTACTCTTGGTTATTCACATCCCATTGAGATGACCGATCCCGAGGGAATAGAGACAGTTGTTGACGGCCAGAACGTAATAATCGTTAAGGGCTGCGACAAAGAAAAAGTCGGCCAGTTTGCGGCAGAGATCAGAGACAAGAGACGTCCTGAGCCTTACAAGGGCAAGGGTATCAAGTATGCCACTGAGACGATCAGACGCAAAGTCGGCAAGACCGGTAAGAAATAAGGAGGGCGATAAAAAATGGTCAGCAAGAAATCCAGACAGGAAATCCGCGTTAAGAAGCATGACAGACTTCGTAATCGCTTTAGCGGCACTGCTGAAAGACCCCGCCTTTCAGTTTTCCGCAGCAACAAAAATATGTATGCTCAGGTAATCGACGATGCAGCAGGCAAGACTCTTGTTGCAGCTTCAACAGTAGAGAAAGACGTCAAGGCTGAGCTTAGCAAGACAAATGATACAGAGGCAGCTGCTTACGTCGGCAAGCTCGTTGCAAAGAGAGCACTCGATGCAGGCATCAAGGAAGTGGTTTTTGACAGAGGCGGATATCTTTATCACGGCAAAGTTAAGGCACTTGCAGATGCAGCAAGAGAAGCCGGATTAGAGTTCTAAGGAAGGGGATAAGCGATGAGAAATGAAATAATAGACGCAAGCGGACTTGAGTTAAATGATAAGCTTGTTTCCATCAAGCGCGTAACGAAGGTCGTTAAGGGCGGCCGTCATATGAGATTTTCCGCACTTGTAGTAGTTGGTGACGGAAACGGCCATGTGGGAGCAGGTATCGGTAAAGCTGCCGAGATCCCCGAGGCAATCCGCAAGGGTAAAGAGGATGCTACAAAGCACCTCGTTACTGTTGCAAGAGATGAGAACGAGAGCATTACACATGATCAGATCGGAAAGTACGGTTCAGCTGTTCTTCTTATGAAGAGGGCTCCTCAGGGTACCGGTGTCATCGCCGGTGGTCCTGCACGTATCGTCTGCGATATGGCCGGAATCAAGAATATCCGTACAAAGTCTCTCGGCTCAAACAATAAGCAGAACGTTGTACAGGCAGCTATAGCAGGTCTGGCTGGTCTTAAGAGTCCTGAAGAAGTGGCAATGAACCGTGGTAAGTCTGTTGCTGATATCAGGGCATAAAAAGAGCTGGAGGATAGAAAAATGGCAGATAAGACATTAAAGGTTACTTTGGTTAAGTCACCGATCGGGGCTGTTCCGAAGCACAGAAGGACTGTCGAGGCTATGGGCCTTTCAAAGATGCACAAGACCGTTACCCTTCCGGATAACGAGGCAACAAGAGGACAGATCCGTCAGGTCGGATATATGCTTAAGGTTGAAGAGGCTTAAAGCCCTTTCATAACATGGAGGTATAAAATGGAATTATCTAATTTAAGACCTGCTAAGGGTTCCGTTCACAGCGATAACTTCAGAAGAGGACGTGGTCACGGATCAGGAAACGGAAAGACTGCAGGTAAGGGACATAAAGGTCAGAAGGCACGTTCAGGAGCTCCCAGGATAGGTTTCGAAGGCGGTCAGATGCCTTTATACAGACGTATCCCGAAGAGAGGTTTCAAGAACATTAACACTCGTGAAATCGTTGCTATAAATGTCAGCCGTCTTGAAGTATTTGACAACGGAACTGATGTTACAGTAGAATCCTTACTGGAAAAAGGCATCATAAAAGATGCTGCTGACGGAGTAAAGATTCTCGGTAACGGCGAGCTTACAAAGAAGCTCAATGTTAAAGTTAACGCTTTCAGCGCATCTGCAAAGGAAAAGATTGAAAAAGCAGGCGGCACAGCAGAGGTGGTTTAATGTTTAAAACATTAGTCAATGCGTTTAAGATTAAAGACATACGCAACCGTATATTATATACGTTATTAGCGCTTGTGATAGTAAGGCTTGGAAGCCAGATCCCTGTTCCGGGTACGAACAGGGATTACTTCGCAAACTGGTTTGCGCAGCAGACAGGCGATGCATTCAATTTCTTTGATGCATTTACCGGTGGCTCGTTTTCCAGCATGTCGATCTTCGCACTCGGCATCACACCTTACATTATGGCGTCCATCGTTATACAGATGCTTACTCTTTCTATTCCTGCTCTTGAAGAAATGAGCAGAGAGGAAGACGGACATCAGAAACTTTCAGAGATAACACGATATGCCACGATCGGTCTTGCAGTACTTGAAGGCATTGGTATGGCAGTCGGGTTCGGACGTGACGGACTTCTTCAGCAGTATGATGCGATAAACATCATTTCTGTAACAGTCGCACTGACAGCAGGTGCAGCATTTGTTATGTGGCTCGGTGAGCAGATCACACAGAAGGGTATCGGTAACGGAAGTTCTATCATCCTTCTTTTCAACATAACTGCAAGAATCCCCAGCGATATTGCCGGACTCTTCAATCAGTTTGTTGTAACAGCATCTAACCTCGGAAGAGCGATACTTGCGTCAGTTATAATAATAGGTGTAATTGTTATTACAATAGTTCTTACTATCATGCTCAATGATGCGGTAAGAAAGATTCCTGTTCATTACAATGGCAGGAGCAACCAGAGCAGGATAAGTGCAACAGGAAATACAAACAGTATTCCGCTCAAGGTTAATACTTCAGGCGTTATGCCCGTTATCTTTGCATCATCGCTTATGGAGTTCCCTGTTGTGATCGCCAGTCTGTTCGGAAAGACTCCGCAGACAGGATTCTGGTCAGATGTATTCAAAGTGCTTCAGACCAGCTATTGGTTTAACAAAGAGAAGCCTATATATACTATCGGTGTACTTATTTATATCGTGCTTGTTATATTCTTCGCTTATTTCTATACAGCGATCACATTTAACCCTGTTATCATTTCAGATAACTTAAAGAAGCACGGCGGCTTCATCCCCGGCGTACGTCCCGGAAAGTCGACAACAGAGTATCTCAATAATATACTCAGATATATCATTTTCATCGGTGCTATCGGTCTGTTCATAGTTGTTGCGATCCCTATCGTATGCAACGGAGCATTCGGCGCAAGAGTAACATTTGCCGGCACCAGTCTGATAATCATTGTAAGCGTTGTGATCGAAGCAATACATCAGGTTGAGACCATGATGGTTGAAAGAAATTACAAGGGCTTCCTTAATTCATAAAGATGATGACGGAAGATCTTAAGCTTACAAAAAGATAATAAGTTATATCAAGGAACACTATGCATAAGATTTATGCATAGTGTCCTTTGAGTTTAAGGGAAACAATCATACCGCAGAACAGGAGGATAGATATGAAGATAGTAATGCTTGGAGCACCCGGGGCCGGAAAAGGAACACAGGCTTCAATGATAGCTGAAAATTTTGGTATCCCTCATATTTCTACAGGTGATATTTTCAGGGCCAATATCAAAAACGGAACTGAACTCGGCAAGGAAGCAAAAGCTTATATGGACAAGGGAGAACTTGTTCCGGATGAACTTACGGTAAGGCTTCTTCTTGACAGAGTTGCACAGGATGATTGCAAGGAAGGTTATGTTCTTGATGGATTCCCCAGAACGATACCCCAGGCTGAGGTGCTTGAGAAGGAACTGGAGAAGACCGGAGACAAGATCGATAAGGCTGTTAACGTAGATGTTCCTGATGAGAATATAGTAAGACGCATGTCAGGAAGAAGGGCATGCCTTAAGTGCGGCGCAACATATCATATCGTTCACATTCCTCCCAAGAAGGAAGGTATCTGCGATGTATGCGGATCCGAACTTGTTCTGAGAGATGACGACAAGGAAGAGACAGTAAAGAACAGACTTGACGTTTATCACAAGCAGACAAGCCCGCTTATAGATTTTTACAGTAAGAGAAATGTTCTTGAAACAGTTGATGGAACAAAAGACAGTAAAGAAGTATTTGAAGATATAAAGAAGATCCTTAAATAGGATTTTTAAAGAGAAGAGGCAGTAAAATGGCAATCACAATAAAATCGGCCAGAGAGATAGAACTCATGAGAGAGTCCAACAGGCTTCTGTGCGAGATGCATAATGAACTCGCTAAAATGATCAAGCCCGGGATCTCAACCATGGATATCGACAGGGCCGCCGCAGCTTTCATTAAAGACTGCGGCTGTGTATCGAATTTTTTGGATTATGAAGGATATCCCGGAAATATATGCTGTTCCATTAATGAAGAAGTGGTTCACGGCATACCGAGAGAGGACAGGATACTCAAGGAAGGCGATATCATTTCGATCGATGCCGGAATGATATATAAGGGATATAATTCCGATGCGGCAAGAACACATTGTGTCGGTGAAGTTGCTCCTGAAGTGAAACAGCTGGTTGATGAAACCAGAAACAGTTTCTTCGAAGGAATCAAATTCGCGACTGCCGGAAATCATCTCTATGATATATCAAATGCGATCGCTGATTATATAGAAAAGTTCGGCTATGGCATAATAAGGGACCTTGTAGGACACGGGATCGGAACCGAATTACATGAAGAACCTCAGATCCCCAACTTCCATATGAAGAGAAAGGGACCTAAGCTTGAAGCCGGAATGACACTGGCAGTTGAGCCCATGATAGCGCTGGGACGCGGCGATGTTGAATGGCTCGGAGATGACTGGACAGTGGTAACAGAAGACAGAAGCCCTGCGGCACATTATGAAAATACGATACTCATTACTGACGGGGCACCCGAAATACTTTCATTAGTAGACTGATACATTTTTATAGGAATACGGAGGAATTTATGTCAAAGACAGATGTCATCGAAATTGAGGGCACAGTAACAGAGAAACTGCCTAATACGATGTTTCGTGTAAAGCTTGAAAACGGGCATGAGGTACTCGCACACATAAGCGGTAAGCTCAGACAGAATTTTATAAAAATATTGCCCGGTGATACAGTAACACTTGAGCTTTCACCCTACGACCTTTCAAAGGGCCGCATCATATGGAGAAAAAAGTAAAAAATTCTCCTTGCATTTGATGAACCCCCGTAGTATACTGTTAAACGGACTTTTCTGAAAGGAGGGTATTATCATGAAGGTTAGATCATCAGTAAAGCCTATTTGCGAAAAGTGCAAAGTAATTAAGAGGAAAGGGAAGATCATGGTAATCTGTGAGAATCCCAAGCACAAACAGAGACAGGGTTGATAACTGTTTTATTTGTGTGCAGTAAGCAGTAAAGCGGCTGCGGTCTGGAGTCCGTCAATTTCAGACCGGTTTATTTGATAAATGTGAGGCGTATTATGGTGGCGCCGTGCATTTACGGCTGATACTTATCCGGGTAAGCCACCGGAGAAGGCAAAGCGGAGAGATCCGCCGGTGATAATCTGATATTCCGAATCCCCGGAATGAAGAGAAGCACCCAGTCAGCAGGTAACTGTTAATAGATGTTTCTGAACCATATTCCGTTATATAAAGAATGAAATACTTCTGCGGAAAAGAAACACGCACCACAACTTAACTTGGAGGAATTTAAAAATGGCTCGTATTGCAGGCGTAGATCTGCCCAGAGACAAGCGCGTAGAGATAGGTCTTACCTATATCTATGGCATAGGCAGAGTTAGTGCAGTTAAGATCCTTGCTGAATCAGGCGTTAATCCTGACACAAGATGCAGAGATCTTACAGATGATGAAGTAAAGGCTATCAGTGAGATCATCGATCGTGATCACATGGTAGAAGGTGACCTCAGAAGAGAGATAGCTCTTAACATCAAGAGACTGCAGGAAATCGGATGCTACCGTGGTGTTCGTCACAGGAAGGGACTTCCTGTAAGAGGTCAGAAGACCAAGACAAACGCACGTACAAGAAAGGGTCCGAAGAAGACTGTTGCAGGTAAGAAGAAATAATACCTGGCAGTGACCGTAAACATTAATCATCAATATCATAGAAAGTAGGTTAGTTTAAAATGGCAGCTAATAATTCATCAGCTAAGAAAAGCAAAGCTAGGCGTGTCAAGAAAAACGTTGAACACGGACAGGCTCATATCCAGGCTTCCTTCAACAACACCATCGTCACTCTGACAGATGCTGAAGGAAATGCACTTTCCTGGGCTTCAGCGGGCGGTCTTGGATTCAGAGGTTCAAAGAAATCTACTCCTTATGCAGCCCAGATGGCAGCAGAGACTGCAACAAAAGCAGCACTGATCCACGGCCTTAAGACAGTAGACGTTTTCGTAAAGGGACCCGGTTCAGGAAGAGAAGCAGCTATCCGCGCGCTTGCAGCAAACGGTCTGCAGGTTACAAGTATCCGCGACGTAACACCCGTTCCTCACAACGGATGCCGTCCTCCCAAGAGACGTCGTGTATAATCTTGGGCAGTATACCTTTATCAGCAACTATTATTTTGGAGGAAAAATAAATGGCTATCAACAGAGTTCCTGTATTAAAAAGATGCAGAGCTTTAGGTCTTGATCCGGCATACCTTGGTGTTGAAAAGTACACTCACACAAACGAGTGGCACAAGGAAGTAGACGGAAGCAAGAAGAATATCAACAAGAGACTTGACAGACACGTTAATGAGTCTATCCGCAATCCCAGAGGCGGCAGAAAGATTTCCGAATACGGAATGCAGCTTAAGGAAAAGCAGAAGGCTAAGTTCATCTACGGCGTACTTGAGAAGCCTTTCCGTAATTACTACGAGAGGGCTGACCGCATGAAGGGTATGACCGGTGAGAACCTTATGAGGCTCCTCGAGAGCAGACTCGACAGCGTTGTTTTCCGTATGGGATTTGCCCGTACAAGAAGGGAAGCTCGTCAGGTCGTAACACACAAGCACGTACTTGTGAACGGAAAGAAGATCAACATTCCTTCATACCTTGTTAAGGCTGGAGATGTTATCGAGCTTACCGAAAAGGCAAAGGGCCTTCAGAGATATAAGGATGTCATCGAGGTGACTTCCGGAAGAACCGTTCCCGAGTGGATGGAAGTGGATTATGAGGCAAAGAAGGGAACCGTTAAGGAACTCCCTAATAGAGAAGCAATAGATGTTCCCGTTGACGAGATGCTTATCGTCGAGCTTTATTCCAAGTAAACACTGATAGCTTCATAATAAAACTTTTGATCATGAAGGAGGGTCATAAATGTTAGAATTTGATTTTGACAGCCCGAATATCGAGATCGCTGAGATCTCAGATGACAAGAAGTACGGCAGATTTGTGGTTGAGCCCCTTGAGAGAGGATACGGCATCACTCTTGGAAATTCTCTGAGACGTATAATGCTTGCATCACTTCCCGGAGCAGCAGTCAGCCAGATAAAGATCGACGGTGTGCTTCATGAGTTCTCATCTATCCCCGGAGTTAAAGAGGATGTGACAGAGATCGTTATGAACATCAAGTCCCTTGCCATCAAGGATGACAGCGAGACAGACGAGCCTAAGAAAGCACATATTGATTTCGAAGGCAGCGGAGTTGTCAAGGCCTCTGATATCAAGATAGATGATCCGGATGTGATGATCATTAATCAGGATCAGACGATTGCTACACTTTCCGGCAAGGATGCAAGACTTGAAATGGATCTTGTGATCACAAAGGGCCGTGGATATGTTAGCTCGGATAAGAATAAGAGACAGGATTTCCCTATCGGTTCAATCGCTGTTGATTCGATCTACACACCTGTAGAGCGTGTCAATATGAACGTTGAGAACACCCGTGTAGGACAGGTTACCGATTATGATAAGCTTACACTTGAAGTATTCACAAACGGTACGATTTATCCTGATGACGCTGTAAGTCTTGCTGCAAAGGTGTTAAGCGAGCATCTTAAGCTTTTCATCAACCTTTCAGATAAGGGCAGACAGGCTGCAGTACTTAAGAACGAGACAGAGTCTCAGACAAAGTCTTCTTCATCACTTTCAATAGATGAGCTTGAGCTTTCAGTAAGAAGTTACAACTGCTTAAAGAGAGCCGGCATCAATACTGTTGAAGAGCTTCTTACAAAGACAAGTGATGAGATGATGAAGGTAAGAAACCTCGGCAAGAAGTCACTTGACGAAGTTCTTGCGAAGTTAAAGGAAAAGAATCTTCATCTTAAGGATGAGATCTGATAGTACAGATGAGGTTTTTCGGTAAATCCACAGGTACGGAAAACTGATGCACACAACAGGCAGGTAAGACCATAAGGGCGCTGCCGGAAAGAAGGAAAAAATGGCTAAGTACAGAAAGCTTGGTAAGACATCTGATCAGAGAATGGCACTTCTCCGCAATCAGGTAACAATGCTTATCATGAACGGAAGGATCACAACAACTGAGGCAAGAGCCAAGGAGATCCGCAAGATAGCTGAAAGCCTTATCGCTCTTTCAGTTAAGGAAAAGGATAACTTCGAAACAGTTACCGTTAAGGCAAAGGTTCCTGAGAAGGATGCTGACGGAAAGCGCGTTAAGGAAGTTAAGGACGGCAAGAAGGTTACCGTATTCACAGAGGTAGACAAGGAGATCAAGAAGGATATGCCTTCAAGACTTCACGCTCGTCGTCAGATGCTCAAGGTATTCTACGGAGCTACAGAGGTTCCCAAGGATGCTCAGAACAAGAAGAAGGGCCGCAAGAAGGTTGATCTTACAGCAAAGATGTTTGATGAGATCGCACCTAAGTATGCAGGCCGTCAGGGCGGATATACAAGGATCGTAAAGATCGGACCCCGTAAGGGTGATGCAGCAATGATGGTTATCATCGAGCTCGTTTAAGATCCGGCACATGTAATTCTGCAGTCCCCGGGGGAATAAATCCCCGGGGATTTTTTACAAGATGGAAATATGTCATTAATAGATATAGATAAACTGACATTTGAATATATAAGACGCGATGAAGAGGGCGGAGTGGAAGGTATCACTACCGCCGTTGATGACGTGAGCCTTAAAGTTCACGCAGGCGAATTCATTGCCATACTAGGAGCTAACGGCTCGGGAAAAAGTACGTTAGCTAAACATATAAATGCTATGCTTCTTCCTACGGAAGGACAGGTGACAGTTGAGGGCATGGACACAACTGATGAAGGTCTTCAGCTTAAGATACGAAAAACAGCGGGTATGGTATTTCAGAATCCCGATAATCAGATAATAGGACAGGTAGTAGAGGAAGATGTGGGATTTGGCCCGGAGAATCTGGGAGTTCCCACGGAAAAGATAATCGAGCGTGTTAAGAAAAGTCTTAAAGCCGTTGGTATGTATGAGTACAGGAAGAAAGATCCCGGACGGCTTTCAGGCGGACAGAAGCAGAGAGTTTCGATCGCTTCCGTAATAGCAATGCATCCCAAATGCATTGTGTTTGATGAGCCCACTGCAATGCTTGATCCGGGCGGCAGAAAGGAAGTTATCGAAACCGCAAAACAGTTAAACAAAGAAGGCATAACGATAATACTCATAACTCATTATATGGAGGAGGTTACAGAAGCTGATAAGGTTTTTGTAATGAGCAAAGGTAAGGTAGCAATGACAGGCACTCCGCGTGAGGTATTCTCACGTGTTCCGGAACTTAAGGAATTGCGTTTGACGGTGCCTGAAGTAACGGATCTTGCCTGGAAGCTTAAAGAAGCGGGGCTTGATATTCCCGATGGTATCCTTACGGAAGATGAGCTGGTACGCAGTATCAAAAAAGAGTACTCAATAAGGAAAAATTGATCCTTGAGAAACGAAGATAAAAAAACAATTGAAGACAGCCGAATCCCTTTGCTTGTGGCAGACCATCTTGTCTATGAATACGAGACCGGATCTGCAAATACGGTAAGGGCTCTCGATGATGTGAGCTTCACGATATACCCCGGTGAGTTCATTGGCCTTATCGGACATACGGGTTCAGGCAAGAGTACGCTCGCAGAAACCCTGAATGCACTGCTTACGCCAAAGAGCGGAAGTATATATTTCAAGGGCGAGGATGTATTTACCAAAGGCTATGACAGAAAAAAACTCCGCAGTCACGTGGGGCTTGTTTTTCAGTACCCTGAGCATCAGCTTTTTGAAGAGACTGTTTTCAAGGATGTCTGCTATGGTCCGAAGAATATCGGAATGAGCAGGAAACAGGCGGAACTCACCGCTTATGAAACGATAAAAAAAGTTGGTCTTCCCGATGAGTGTTTCTATCACTCGCCGTTTGATCTCTCAGGAGGTCAGAGAAGACGTGTTGCCATTGCCGGGGTGCTTGCGATGAAGCCGGAGCTTTTAGTGCTTGACGAGCCCACAGCAGGGCTTGATCCAAAGGGAAGAGAAGAGATACTTGATATGATCGCCGGACTTAAGAATGAAGACAATATGTCTATAGTCCTGGTATCCCATTCCATGGAAGATGTGGCCCGCTATGCAGACCGTATCATGGTAATGGATAAGGGAAAGAAGTTATTTGATGATGTTCCTTCCGAGGTATTTGCACATGCTGATGAACTGGAGAAGATAGGTCTTGCAGCCCCTGCGGTTGTTTCAGTCATGCATCGGCTTAAGGAAGCGGGCATTCCTGTTGATGACAGGATGGCTCTGACCACCGATGAGGCGGTTTCAGAGATTATGAAAGCATTCGGAGTATAAAAAGTGTTACGTGATATTACACTTGGACAATATTATCAGGCCGATTCGGTTATACACAGATTGGATCCGAGAACAAAGCTCATCATGACCTTTGTTTATCTGATCAGCCTGTTCATTTTTACTGACCCGTATGTATATGCAGCCGGGCTTCTTTTTCTTGTGATCGCGCTGGCAATGTCCAGGGTACCCATAAAGTTTATGATAAAGGGTTTAAAGCCGGTATGGCTGATCATACTGCTCACATCCCTTATGAATATAATGTTTACGGACGGGGAACCTCTGTTTCAGCTCTGGAGGTTTAAGGTTACGGCGGAAGGTCTGCAGAGAGCCGGTTTCATGGCCGGGCGTCTTATCCTGCTGGTATTCGGCTCGAACCTGATGACACTCACAACAACCCCAACACGCCTTACAAATGCGCTTGAGGCTCTTATGAAGCCCCTTAAGTTTATTCATTTTCCGGTTCATGAAATTGCGATGATGATGTCGATCGCACTGCGTTTCATACCGCTACTCGTGGATGAGACGGATAAGATAATGAAAGCGCAGCTTGCAAGAGGTGCGGATTTTGAAAGCGGCAATTTACTGAAAAGAACCAAGGCAATGGTGCCGGTGCTGGTACCGCTCTTTATATCGGCATTCAGAAGAGCAAATGATCTGGCTATGGCTATGGAGGCCAGATGTTATCATGGTGGAGAAGGACGTACACAGATGAAGCCGCTAAAATATAAAGGCAGGGATTATATCACCTTCCTGCTGTTGGTCATCTATCTGGCATTGGTCGTATTCCTGGGGCATTTTCTTCCCGGGATACTGGGCTAAGGCAGAAAGACTGATCGATCATCCTACTGTTGTGCGTATTTTTTAGCAACCTGTGTCTGACGAGGAGGAGATTATATGAAAAAGAAGCTGGTATCAATACTGATGGCATCTATGCTTGCATTCACATACCTTTCCGGATGTACCGGACAGGATAGAGGCGGCATTACTCCTGATGCAGATGCTGAAAGCAAAACTGAAAACGATACTGCCAGTGTTGATAAAGATTCGGAACAGGCAAAAGAGGATCCTGCCGGCGAAGATAAAGATGAAACAGCAGAAACAGATAATACGGAAACTTACGTCAGTCCTTATGCGGGAATGACTCCCGAAGAGATAACTGCATCTCTTACACTTGAGCAGAAGGCTTATCAGATGGTGCAGGGTGCGGTATATGAGCTTCCGGTTGAATATATGGGAGAGAATGATTATGGCTCGGTTCTTTCCAGATTTGATACCCATCCACAGTATACCTGTGACGAATGGGTTTCTCTGATCGATGAATATCAGGATGCCGCACTGGCAAGTGAAGCGGGCATTCCTTTTGTTTACGGCAATGATTCAGTGCATGGAGTTAATTTTGCATCAGATACAGTGATATTTCCTCAGAACATAAACATAGGCGCGGCAGATGATCCGGAGCTTACCTATGAGATGGGAAAACACACTGCAGCCGATGAGATAGCATCGTGCATGATATTCAATTTTGCACCATGCGTGGCAGCAGCGCAGGATCCCCGTTGGGGCAGAACTTATGAGTCTATCTCATCAGACCCTGAGCTTGTAAAGAAGCTTTCTCTCGAATTCACAAAAGGACTTGTGGAAAGCGGGACAATAGCATGCCCCAAGCATTTCATAGGAGAGGGATACACACAGTATGGTACAGGAGAAAAGCAAAAGGGTGTAGTCATGCCTCTTGACAGGGGCGATACAAAGATGACGGATGAGCAGCTGGAAGCAAATCTTGCAATCTATAAGGCTCTGATCGATGCGGGCGCGCAGACTGTCATGATCTCACATTCATCCTTTGACGGTGTGAAGATGCATGAAAATAAAGATCTGATCGATAAGATCAAGAATGACATGGGATTTACCGGATTTATCATCTCTGACTGGGATTCGGTCCACAACTGCTCCGGAGAAACATTCTATGACAATATGGTGCTTGCAGTTAATGCAGGTATTGATATGTTCATGGAAGCAGAAGCCTATGATGAGGCTGCAGAACTTATCGTTCAGGGTGTGAACGAGGGCCGCATATCCGAAGAGAGAGTTGATGATGCGGTATGCAGGATAATAAAGGTGAAGCAGGATGCAGGTCTGTTTGATGATCCGTATCTTAAAAACTTAAAGAAACCGGAGTGCAGCATGTCTGCTGAGGAAACGGCATTCAGGCTTGCGTATGAATCCATGGTACCGCTTAAGGATGATGCTGGTCTTGTGATCCCTGACGGATCAAAGATATTTGTGACAGGTCCCGCAGCCGATGATACCGGTGCACAGTGCGGAGGATGGACCTATACCTGGCTTGCATCTTCGGATTCTGAGTTCGGTGATAAATGGGTACCGTCAGCTAAAACCTATCTTGACGGATTAAATGAAAAAGCATCATCTCACGGCTGGGAGATCATAACAGATGAATCACGTGTCTCAGAGTGTGATTATGTAGTGCTTTGTGTAGGTGAGGTGCCTTATGCCGAGTGGTATGGTGATACGGAGGATCTATCTATAACCGGCAGCTGCGCCCTTAATGGAAATGAGGAAGCAATAGCATTTGCGAAGGCTTCGGGAAAGCCTGTCATAACTCTTATAACGGCAGGCAGAAATGTGATCATAAGCGATTATGAAGCTGACTGGGATTCTGTTATCATGTGTTATCTTCCGGGATGCGAAGGCGGAAGCGCAGCAGCGGCTCTTCTTTCGGGCGAGCAGCAGTACAGCGGAAAGCTGCCCATGCCATATTATTCAAGCGTTGATCAGATAGGTACAGGGAAGTATCTTCATCCCGTTGGCTGGAACTGCCTTCAGGATTAAATTGAAATAATAATTTACAGATGGAAATATCGGAACAGGTTAAGGAAAAGAAAACAGAGAAACCGCTTCGCCGCATGATGATAACAGTTGCCTATGACGGTACGGCTTATCATGGTTTTCAGGCGCAGAAGTCCGGTGCACCGACAATAGCAGGTGTACTGAATGAAACTCTGACCGCAGTGTTTAAGGAGCCTATTGAAGTGTCAGGAGGAAGCCGTACGGACGCCGGAGTGCATTCGCTCGGGAATCCTGCGGTATTTGATACACATGCATGTATCGAGGCTGACAAGCTGCCTTATGCACTTAACAGGGCGCTGCCGGATGATATACGTGTAGTGAAGGGCGAGGAAGTGCCCGCGGATTATGATCCCAGAAGATCCGGTCGTGGAAAAACTTATGAATACAGGATCTACAATGCCGAGATACAGTATCCGCAAAAATGCCATTATGCTTATTTTTCCTACAGCTCATATGATATTGATAAGATGCGGGCGGCAGCAGAGGTTTTAAAAGGTGAGCATGACTTCTCGAGTTTTTGCAGTGCCGGTGCGCAGGTTCTGACAAAGGTGAGGACCATATATGATATCTCTGTTTCAGAGGAAAACGACAGCAGGTTCCCCGGAAGGGATATTGTCATACGTGTTTCCGGAAACGGCTTCTTATACAATATGGTACGCATCATTGCAGGTACCCTTATGGAAGCCGGCAAAGGAAAGTATACTGCTCAGGATATAAAAGAAATGCTGGAAGCCTGTGACAGAAATGCGGCCGGCCCCACAGCACCGCCGGAAGGGCTTACTCTTATAGGGTATTTTTAACGGGGATAAGATCACGCGGCAGGGGCGAGTTAAGTTTCGGAGTCTGTGGTATTATAATAGATATGTGAGAGCCACAAAAAATGGAAGGTGACGATTGTCGATGCCGGCCACGCACGGTGGGTGAAGTGGACGGAGAATGAACTACAATTGAGGAGAGAGGTTAGGATCATATGATACTGAAAGAACCTGTCAATCTTGAAGAACTGTGGAAACTGGATCCGCAGTACTTCCCCAATATGATCAAGTTCTGTTTAGACAGAAAACGGCGTGTAGTAGCGGTTAATGAAGAAATGCACAATGATCTAGAGTATGAGCTGTACGATGACGGATCGGATGAACATGACATATACGGTGGTAACATTATGAAGTCACCTGTATCTGTTGTATGGACTGCACACCCGAACATCAGTCGTAACAGGGAACTCGGGATCGGAGCGGGAAGAGAACTCACCGATCAGACAGTAATAGATGAATTATTGGAAATACTTAAAGAATATATAAAGTGAAGGATTCAGAAGAATGGAAAAGGCTGATAAAACAAATGATCCACGCCTGCAGCGGTGGTACAGACTTACTCTTTTTGAACAGATGTCTAATATAGACGGAGAGATTAAGAGATACATGGATGCAAGGGATAATTACAAATCCGGTGTGGATAAGGAGGATTATTCGGATTTTTATTTTAATAAAGTGTTGGAACTGATAGACCGCACAGAGAGTGATCCCAAAAACATCAGGCGTATACAAGAACTGGAAGATGAAAAAGAACAATTGCGTCTTCATAAAGAAGGAAAGGTTTCTGATGAATATATTACGGAATACTGGAATACATACACAAAAGCCCTGTCAGCGTGATACTGCATGTTTGTAAGATCAAAAACAGATGAAAGATGAAGCTTTAAATTTCTGATTGACAGCTTGCTTACCCGGTAATATAATATATTTCCGTGGCGGTCTGCGTGCCCGGACATCACGCATACTGCACCGAACAGTAACAGCAGTTATTTTTGGAGGATAGTTTAATGAAGACTTATTTAGCTAATCCCGCAAGTGTAGAGAGAAAGTGGTATGTTGTTGATGCAACTGACTGCACTCTCGGCCGTCTTGCAAGTGAGATCGCAAAGGTTCTCCGCGGCAAGAACAAGCCTATCTACACACCCAGCGTGGATACAGGTGATTATGTTATAGTAGTAAACGCAGAAAAGATCAAAGTTACAGGTAAGAAGCTTGATGACAAGATCTATTACACACACTCCGACTATGTTGGCGGCTTAAAGAGCGTATCACTTCGCGACAAGCTTGCAAAGAAGCCTGAGGATGTTATCGAGCACGCTGTAAAGGGTATGCTTCCTAACGGACCTCTTGGTGATGCAATGGGCAAGAAGCTTTTCGTATACGCAGGTCCCGATCATAAGCATGCAGCTCAGAAGCCTGAAGAGCTTAAGTTCTGAGTTGGAGAAAAGGAGATAAGAAATGGCTAAGAGATCAGTTCAGAAATATTACGGAACCGGAAGAAGAAAGAGCTCTATCGCTAGAGTATATCTTATGCCCGGTAAGGGAGAGATCACGATCAATAAGAGAAGCCTTGACGAGTACTTCGGTCTTGATACATTAAAGGCAATCGTAAAGCAGCCTTTCGTAGCACTTGATGCTGAGGGCAAGTATGATGTGATCGTTACTGTTAAGGGCGGCGGTTACACAGGCCAGGCCGGTGCTATCCGTCACGGTATAGCAAGAGCACTTTGCGTAGAGGATGCAGAGAACAGACCTGTTCTCAAGAAGGCTGGATACCTTACCAGAGATCCTCGTATGAAGGAAAGAAAGAAGTACGGCTTAAAGGCAGCTCGTCGTGCTCCTCAGTTTTCAAAGAGATAATCTGCGCGAACTACGAGCGATACAAAACAAAGACAAAATATATGCTCCGGAAGAGTTTACTCTTCACGGAGCATTTTTTTGCCTTTTGTTTTATAGCGCGACAGCGCGACATGAGCAAGACACGAAGTGTCTGCGAATGGCATCGCGGAATATAGGCAACTGTCCTGGGGTGTTTTTTTATTGCATCGAGATAATCGCTAAAAATGTAGAATTCTACAACTTTGTTGATTATTACAATATGGTAAATCCATAAGAAAGAATAATGAAGTTGATTTCTATGCGATTAAAGGTCTGAAATCTCTTTATATCCAGGTTACGGCCGATATTTCTAATGCGGATACACACGAAAGAGAAATACGCCCTTATTATAAGCTGAATGATCAAGTACAAAAGATACTCGTTGTAAATAAACTAATTAAGGAAAACATGGATGAAAATGGCTTCACTATAATAGGGATTACTGATTTTTTAATTCGATACATTAAATGAGAGATGGGGTTAGGGGGCATTTTTGCTTATTGTCACCATCAAAGATATAATGTTGATTATAATTTTGATGGGAGTGCGTATGAAAAACTTGTTCTGTGAAGGCCTTGTAGAAAATGATGTTTCCAAATTGCTTTTGGTACCCAAGAGTGATCTGCATAACCATTCCGGCAAAGGATGCACAATAGAATGGCTTAAAGAGAAATTAAAGGTAAACATTCCGAACCAGCCTGCAAGTTTTGATGGTCTGGAGGGGATGCAACAATGGTTTACTGAAACTATTAAGCCATATTGTAGAGGAGCTGAAGGTCTTCTGATCAGGTGGGAAGGTGCATTTGCTGAGGCTAAGAGAAACAATATCAAAAGACTTTCAATGAACTTTGATGTTTCTGTAATTGATCTTGTTGGAGGCATGGATGTTTTTGTAAGGACTATAAATGAGTACCACAACAGATATTGTCCGGATATAGTATTTGAGCCGGAACTGACATATCTTTCATGTTGTGATATTGCTCAGGAATCGGACAAAATGGATGATTATTTTTCAAGCGGTTTTTTCAAGTCTATCGATGTATGTGGCGGAGAGAATATACAGCCTTTTGAAACTTTTTTGCCACTATACAGGAAAGCGGAGAAATACCATCTGTTAAAAAGGATGCATGTTGGAGAAACAGGATCTGCAGAGGATGTGAAAAAGGCGGTTGAAATACTTGGGCTGCAAGAGATACATCATGGCATTAATGCTGCAACTTCGCCGGAAGTTATGGCTTTCCTCGCAGACAATCAGATTCAACTGAATGTGTGCCCTAGTAGTAATGTGAAACTTCGATATGTTGCGGATTATAAGTATCATCCAATAAGAATCCTGTATGAGAGCGGAGTAAAAGTTACGATAAATACCGATGATCTGCTTTTATTTGGCAGCACTATAGAGAATGAATACATTTTGCTATACCGTGCAGGTGTATTGAGCGCTGAGCAGCTAAACGATATCCGTGAAAATGGGCTAAACTCAAGAATATAGAAATATAGCACTTTGACTTATGAAGAATGCAATAAAAGAGGCTTATAATGCTTTTATACCATTATTATGATAAGAAAACCGGTCCTTTTAAGAATCTGTCAGACCTTAGCGTGGAAGAAGCCAACAGAGTCCTTTCAGCTATCAAAGCCGAGAAACCTGAAACTATGTGTGCAAAAAGACAAGAGAGCTATATCGCTGACAGGAGACGTTTTGAAGAAATATTAAGAAACGAGTTTTTGAAAAAGGGCGGAAAGATCGAAAGAGAAGCACCACATTATCTGGTGGTGGGAGAATGTCTGTGGTTACAGAGCTGGTTCGAGGACTGCGATCATGTAGTGATAGATACGGCCGACCTGGATTTAAGCACAGTTTCTTTTACCTATGGAGATTCACATCCAACATTCAGCGATCGGGTTAATGACGGAAAAGAATATAGAAAAAAGCTATACACATATGATGAGATACTTGAAATAATAAAAAAGTACGGACTTCCTCAGGAATGGAATCCGGACGGCAAATATGGCCCTGAACGATACGTTGAGGCTCATGTATGGAGTGACATAGGCGTGATCAAGAGCTAAAACTATGGATTTTGACAACCGGACATCTGCATAAGAAGATGACATTTATTCATCATTTACGGAAAAGAAGAATTTCATTTACCGGAAGCACATGTGGCTTCCGGTTTTTCGATTAAAAGAATTCTTTATGCATAAATGTCATTTCAGACCGATTTTTGTATAGTATAGAAGATTAGCATTGATGAAAGACATAGCAATGCTATTATGGGAATATAGAAAAACGGAGGCGATTGTGGGAGATACATATATAAATCTAATCTTTTGGGTCATATTGGTTGTGATACTGATCTGTTGTATTGCCATTCTGGTAAGGAACTACAAGAAGCTGATAACGAGAAACAATGTCCTTATCGAAAGCCTGGACAACCTGTGTCAGCTAAATGACAAGCTCAGAATGGACAGGCACGACTATTTAAACCATCTGCAGATCATTTATGGTCTCATGGAGCTTGAGGAATATGATGAAATGAATTCATACCTCAGGAAAGTCTACAAGGAGCTGCTTAAAACAGGAAAAGCTGTAAAGACGTCAAAGCCTGCGATAAATGCACTCCTGGCAGCCAAGATGGCAGAAGCAGAATCACAGGATATCGAGTTTTTGATCGATGTTAAGTCTGATCTCAAAAAGCTTTGTATAGAAGACTGGGAGCTGTGCAAGGTTCTCTCCAATCTGATAGACAATGCGATAAGAGCACTTGAAGACTTCTCCGGAGATAATAAGAAGATCAGAGTAAACATCACGGAAACACCTGAGAGATACATTTTCGGTGTGGAGGACAATGGCCCAAAGATCCCAGAGGATTACAGAGAGAACATTTTCAAGAAAGGTTTTTCCACTAAGAAAGAAGAAGGCCATGGAATGGGGCTTGCAATCGTATCCGAGATTTTAAGTAAGAACGGTGGAGATATTGAGCTTTCATCAGATGATGAGGAAACAGTCTTCACGATAAGCTTTGAAAAAGGAGAATGATCATGAGTATAGTCTGTAAAGTAAGCTTTGTAAAAGGAGGATGATTATGGGTGCAGTTCAGATATTGGGAGTAGTAGTCCTTATAATAGGAATACTTCTGATAGGTGTTGAGTTCTATCTGCCCGGCTTTGGATTTCCCGGGATAGCAGGTACCGTTTTTACCGCTGCCGGCATATTTTTAACCGGCAGGAATGTTCAGGAAAGAGTTGTAGTTGGCATAATAGCCATTGTTGTGATCGCGGTGTTGCTTGTGATAAGCATAGTGATATTCAGTTCAAAGAAGATAAAGTCACCGATCAAACTTGATGAAGATCTCCAAGGGAAAGACCTGTTTATCGAAGAGAAGGATATGGAATATCTGATCGGGAAAAAGGGCGTAGCAATAAGCGATCTGAAGCCGGCCGGAAAGGGAGAATTTGATGGCGTTAAGTTTGATGTAATGTCTGCAAATTATTACATAAAAAAGGATTCTGTTCTTGTAATAACAGAAGTAAAAGACAACAGGATAATTGTGGAGGAGGGAACAAAATGAAGACAACTATTATAGTAGCAGTACTTATTATCATTCTGGCAATTGTGTTTGTTACGGTGATCCCGATTGGAATGTGGATATCTGCGGTAGCCAGCGGAGTTAGGATAAGTATCTTTTCTCTGGTAGGAATGAAACTCAGAAGAGTAAAGCCTGTAAAGATCGTAAGTCCTCTTATTAAGGCAACAAAGGCCGGAATAAAGGTTACAACCAATCAGCTTGAGGCGCATTATCTGGCCGGTGGTAATGTAGACAGTGTTGTAAATGCTCTTATAGCGGCCGAGAGAGCAAGTATGGATCTTTCTTTTGAGCAGGCATCAGCCATTGATCTTGCAGGACGTGATGTTTTTGAAGCAGTAACCATGAGTGTTACTCCCAAGGTTATTGAGACGCCTCAGATCGCTGCAGTGGCAAAGGACGGAATAGAGCTGCTTGTTAAGGCACGTGTAACAGTAAGGACCAATATAGACAGACTTATCGGCGGTGCCGGAGAAGCTACGGTTCTTGCGAGAGTAGGTGAGGGTATCGTAACAACTGTAGGTTCGGCTACAACCCATAGCAGCGTTCTTGAGAATCCTGATGAAATATCCAAGGTTGTTCTTGAAAAGGGTCTTGATTCCGGTACTGCTTATGAAATAATGTCCATTGATATTGCAGATATCGATATCGGCAGAAATATAGGAGCAAATCTTCAGAGCCTTCAGGCAGAAGCAAACACCAAGATCGCTCAGGCTAAGGCTGAGGAGAGAAGAGCCATGGCGGTAGCACTTGAGCAGGAGATGAAAGCCGAAGTTGTAAAGGCTGAGGCAGAGATCCCGAAGGCTATGGCAGAAGCATTAAGATCGGGAAGTATCGGAGTGCTGGATTATTACAATCTTAAAAATGTTCAGGCTGATACAAAAATGAAGAATGATATCGGCAACAGTATCTCAGAATATGTTGAGGCAAAAAAGGATAAGAACTAAGATCTAAACAGCTGTGAAGGGGCGAAGCCATGATAAAGATAATGATAGTTGAAGATGATGAACAGATAAGGATCATTTTGAAGAAAATGATCGAAAAGACTTCAGACTGTGAAGTAGTATCCTTGAGCGGAAACTTTGCTGCAGCTATCAGTGACTTTATAAAGCTTCGCCCTGATGTTGTCTTTATGGATATAGATCTTTCGGGAGAAAGCGGTCTTGAATGTGCAAAAGCTATTACTGAGCTGGATCCAAAGGTTAAGATAGTTTTTGCAACAGCTCATAGCGAGTATATGGCAAATGCCTTTGAAATCTATGCATTTGACTATCTCGTAAAACCGTTTGATCTTGAGAGGATCGGGAAGACGCTTGACAGAATAAAGAGTATGATGCCGGAAAAAAATGCCGCAGTGGAGGAGACTAAAACCGCAGCGTCTTGTGAGAAGCTGGTAATACGCGGGAAAGAAGAAATCAATCTTATTGATACAGAGGATATTTTGATGATAGAGCGTACTGACGGCATGTGCAGGATCGTTACTAAGGATGAGACTTTTCTTACATCAGCATCTCTTTCTTCAATACAGGAAAAGCTGGATCAGGATAAATTCATGCGCTGTCATAAGTCTTATATCATCAGGTTAGAGGCAGTCAAAAAGCTTGAGATCTATGGCAGATGGACTTATACGGTAACCCTCAGGGATACGGATGAGACAGCGCTTATGACTACTGAGAAATATAATGAAATGAAACAAAAGCTTGTGATTTAACCCACTTAAACACTTGACTGTGAAATTACGGAAGTGATATCATTACAACAGACCGACAGACTGTCGAAGGTGATGAGCGGATCAAAAGAAGCAGAAAATGGAACTGTTACGGGTTCCATTTAATTTTATAAGTTTATAGACAGATAGTCGGTCGATAAAGTTCTGGTATCTAAAAATTAAGAAAATGTTTGATTTTGCAGACTAAAGTAAGGAGGTCAGATCGATATGAAGAAAGGTTATTCAAAGTTCCTGATCTTATGGATCGGAAATCTCATCTCACAGATCGGGGGAGGACTTACAGCTTTTGGACTTGGAGTCTATGTTTTTCAAAAAACAGGAAGCGCTGCAACAATGGCTATCGTTACACTTCTGGGATTTATCCCTACACTTATTCTTTCTGTTCCGGCAGGGGTCCTTGCTGATATGTTTGACAGAAGGATCCTTATGATGACAGGTGACGGACTGTCTGCGATCGGTGTTCTTTATATACTGATATGCATGATGAACGGAGAATGTGCAGTCTGGCAGATATGCCTGGGGGTATTTGTAAGTTCTGTTTTTTCATCTCTTTTGGAACCGTCCTACAGATCTACGATAACGGATCTTTTGACAAAAGAGGAATTCACAAAGGCTAGTGGCCTGGTTTCGCTTGCCGGGAGTGCAAGATATCTGATATCTCCGGTGATAGCAGGACTTCTGTTGGCTGCATATGAGATCAAATTGCTTCTTGTGATAGACATCTGTACTTTTTTCGTGACTATCATCGCTACAGCTGTTGTAAAACGTGGACTATCTGATAGCAGAGGTGATAAAAGACCGGGATTTATGGAGAGTCTTAAGGAAGGCTGGAGAGCAGTATATACGCGGAAAGGTGTGCTGCAGCTGATCATCATTTCTTCCTGTATGTCGATATTTCTAGGTGTGATCCAGGTATTGTGTGAACCCATGATCCTTTCCTTTGCCGATTCTAAAACTCTGGGATTTGCCGAGACTGTATGCGCATTGGGAATGCTGGTTACGGCTCTTATCATAGGCGTAATAGGGATAAAGAAAAGTCATGCATCGGTACTGGGTTTATCGCTTGCCATGGCCGGAGTTTTTATGATATGTTTTTCACTGAAAGAAAATATATATATGATATGCCTGTTTGGCTTTATGTTCTTTGCCATGCTTCCTATAGCCAATTCGTCTCTGGATTATCTTGCAAGAACCAATATCCCGGATGCGCTTCAGGGCAGAGTTTGGGGCTTCATTGGATTTTTATCACAGTTAGGTTATATTCCGGCATATGCCTTATCGGGTGTATTTGCTGACAGGTCAGCGTATATCATGAATATTTCTGTTGGCAGGGGATCGGCATTTGTAATATCGATCGCGGGAGTGATGCTCATTATCACTTCGCTGATGTCTCTGTTTTCAAAGAAGATAAAAAATCTTGAGACCGGAGAAGAGAAAGATTAAATTGTAAAGCTACTTTCCTTCCCGGAAATTTACAACCTGCCTTGATGAATTACCGCTTCCGTCAGGTACGAAGGCATAGGTTCTTGTTCCGTAAAGTTCATCTGTTGCCACTTCAAGTTTTAATCTGTCTGAACTGCCGTGTACGCCTGCATTGCTTCCTTCGTTCAGTCCTTCAGGGTCAGCAAAGGGCGAGAAATCATCCAAAGTCTTCCCGTATCTCTTCAGAAGTTTTTCGTCGTGCTGGATCTCTCTTTCGCTCAGATAACCTTTGTATCTGATCTTTCGCATAATAAATGTGACGATAAGAACCGCTACAGTTCCGAAGGTGCTTCCAAAGAAGCCGAACATGCTCACACGTGGTGATGAATCAATAAAGAGCAGGGCCAGGGGTATAAGTATGGCGATGGGGATGGCGATAAAACCGTCTAACAGTTTGTTTTTCTGCTGACGTTTTTTTCTTATTGCTTCAGCGGCTCCGGGGGGCAATTCTATCATTGCTTCGCCGGTCTGGCCATTCATGCAGAATTTGTAATTATATCCCATGTAATTGAATCTGCAGATCCATATGGGAAGCAGGCAGTATCCGTATTGTGCGGAATTGATATTGCAAAAAGACATAACGGTTTTGAGGTTGCCATGATGAATGGTTGAAGAGAGTTCTGTAGTTGCCTGTAGTTCAATGTCTTTTTCTATTTTTTCTTTTTCGACCTCGGGTGAAATATCATAAAGTGATGCACTGTAACCTGTAAGAAGAGCCGGATTGAACGGCTGCATATCCTTCAGATAAAAAGGAAACAGCTTCATAATAGTGGTTTCCTTGAGTCTTGAATCAGCTCTGGCCGGGATATTCTTTACCTGTATGGTTCCTATGCGGGTTATGGTATATTCGGTTTCCAGTGTGGTGTTGCCGTAACGCATGTCAAAGCCCTGCCTTACTTCAGTTCCAAAATAAACACCGCATACTGAAGTGCTGCAGTCAAAAAGCCAGCAGGGGATATAACAGCCCTGCATATTTGTGAGCCATTCTTCCTTGAAATCTTTTTCGGGAATACCGGTCTTTTCGCTTGCCAGCCGTCGCATTGTCATTCTGGCATATTCAACCGTCTGCTCAAAAGGTATGATACCTTCCGGCATCATCACATCTTCAAATTTATCGGTAAGGACAAATTCGGAATTGCAGTACATGCAGTGAGCAGTGGCCAGAAGGCCTTCTGAAAGCACCTGCGCACCACAGTTCATACAGGTATAGACATGCATGGCACTGCGGTCGATCTCAGGACCTTTGACATTATCCCATGAAACGGGCCGCATCTTGGCCACTTCTCTTGATTGATTGATGAAATCCTTTACCTCGAAAGTCTGGCTGCAACTGTCACATACGATCTTTTGTAATTCCGGATCGTAGCTGACACGTCCCGCACAGGACGGGCAATTCAGACTTATGGCTGTTCTCTCCCCCATGATCGATACATCCTTTCAAAAATCTATTGCATTAACTATTATACATCTCATACGTTAAAACGATAACAGAAAATGGTATAATAGCCCTGTTTACCCATAACGCGACAATAATTACTACATTAGATTGAGACCGGAATAATGAAAGCAGTAGAAGAGAAGAATAAAGAAAAAAAAGAAAGATACATAAACAGCATTATGAAAATAGCATTTCCGCTTATACTTTCAAATGCTATTTCACAGGTTCAGATGATCATTGACCGCATGTTTCTGGGACAGGTCGATCCTCTTTATATGAGCGCGATAGGAAATGTGAATTCTCCTATGTGGACCAGTATGTCCTTTTGCTTTGCTATAACTGCAGGTGCATCAATCCTTATCAGTCAGAATGTCGGTGCCGGTAATATGGATAAAGTCAAAGAGTATACGTCATCGATGATCAAATGGAATAATCTGCCCTGTCTTATAATTTTTTTATGCTGGCTTTTATTTGGTGAAAAGATATTTGCGTTGCTTGGTGTGTCTGAAACGCTTATGCCGTACTGTATGGCATATCTGAAATATTTTATGCCTATCATTCTGCTTATAGGTCTGGAAGGCTCTATGAGTGTGATCATGCAGACATCGAATTACACGATGCCTTTGCTCGTGTTTGGAATACTCAGGTCAGGTATTAATATTGTTTTGGATTATGCTTTGATATTCGGTCATTTTGGTCTTCCTGCTCTTGGGATAGAGGGGGCGGCCATTGCAACGACTATCGCCGAGTACCTGGGACTGTTATCCTGCCTGGTATTTATCAGGTCAGAAAAACTCATAACACGTCCGTCATTAAAACAGACGATCCATGCATCCGCGAAACCTTATTTATCCTCATTGGGGATGGGGGTAAACTGTGCTATGGAGGAATTAGCCTGGAATGCCGGAAATCTGGTGATAATGAGGATACTGAATTCTATAAACGATCTGGCTGCCGGTATCTATGGGATGGTATTCAGCGTAGAGATATTGGTTGTGGTTGTAGTTGCTTCCTTCGGAACGGCAACTATGATCCTGACCGGAGAAGCAAAGGGAAAGAACGACCGTGATCAGTACAGTCAGGTTGTTAAGAGTGCCTATGGCCTTTCTGCATTGGTAGCTTTTGTGATGCTGATAATATGCTTTATAAACCCGGAAAGGATCCTTTCATTATTTACAAAAGATACATACATTATAGAAACCTGTGGTTATCTCCTTATACTTGTTTGTGTTAATCTGTTCGGTAAATCAGCAAATATCATCTGTGGTTCCGGGATCAAAGGCAGCGGTGATACCAAATGGATGCTTTATACTCAGGCTTTCGGAACGGTATTGGTGGTAACCTGTGCATGGATCATGGTTTATGTGTTCAAGCTCGGAATATTGGGAGTGTTTGTGGCAGTAATGATAGATGAAGGATTAAGAGCGATCATCAATTTCGGAAAGTTCGGAAAAGTGGTTAAATGCTGGAACTGAAAGTTCGCGGATGATGAAGAAGGGAAGCAAAGAATGAATAAGGTACTGATAGTAGAAGATGATCGTGAGATCAGAGCCCTTCTCGCAGAGCATCTTCGTGATAACGGTTATGAAGTTGTCGAGCTTGCTGACGGGCTGCATGCGGATAAATGTGTAAAGGAAGACGGGATAGAACTGGTGCTGCTTGATCTGATGCTTCCGTTTAAGAGTGGCGATCAGGTGTTAAGGGATATAAGAAAGATCACTAATATTCCCGTTATCATCATTTCGGCAAGGGAGACTACACAGAATAAGATAGATCTTTTAAGACTGGGCGCTGATGATTATATAACAAAGCCTTTTGATCTTGAGGAAGTGCTTGCAAGGATGGAATGTGCACTCAGAAGAGCAGGAACACCAAGCGATATTTCCGAAACACTTGAAAGTGGCAATCTTGTCCTTGATCTGAGCAGAAATACAGCATATCTTAAAGATACTGAACAGGAGATCACACTTACGGCCAAGGAATTTGCGATAATGGAACTTCTTATGAGATATCCCAAGAAGATATTCTCAAAGTCCAATCTGTTTGAGAGTGTATGGGGAGAGGAATATTTCAGTGAGGATAATACACTTACGGTACATATAAGCAATTTAAGGACCAAATTAAAGAAATATGATCCGGAGCATGAATACATAGATACTGTCTGGGGGATAGGCTACAGGATGCATAAAGACGGAGAATGATCTCCGTCTTTTATTATGCGCAGTCTCGCGTATGGAAGATTGATCGATTCTTTAGTATTGATTAAAAACTTTATAAATTCTTTATAATTTCAGATCATAATTTAACAGTATTTTTAGAGTAAGGCATTATTATAACTACATCGACGCAGAAAAAATGCGGATAAGAAACATATCGAAACAAGGGAGGAAACAATGGATCAGATCGTGCTGGAAACAGAAGGACTTTCAAAGTCTTATAAACAGACACAGGCTCTGGATAACGTGAGCATTAAATTAAATCAGGGAAAGATATATGGTTTTATCGGGCAGAACGGTGCAGGAAAGACTACATTTATGAGAATTATCACGGGACTGGCATTCCCAACTTCCGGAAAGATAAGTCTGTGGGGATCATCAGATGAACGTGGTATTCAGGAACAGAGAAAGAGGATTGGCTGTATCATTGAGAATCCTGCACTCTATCCCAATATGACGGCATATCAGAACCTGGAAATCCAGAGGATACAGAGAGGGATACCGGATAAGCGGATAATTGAAAGAACGCTTGAAAGAGTAGGACTTACTGATACGGGAAAGAAAAAAGTAAAAGATTTTTCACTGGGAATGAGACAGCGTCTTGGGATCGCAATGGCACTGATAAACTCACCGGAGTTTCTGATACTTGATGAACCGATCAACGGCCTTGATCCTGCCGGAATAGTCGAAGTGAGAAATATGCTGAAGGCGCTGAATAAGGAATTCGGAATGACTATCTTTATATCCAGTCACATCCTTTCGGAACTTTATCAGACAGCAAGTGAATTTATCTTTATAGACAAAGGGAAGATCATCGAGAAACTCACAGAGAGAGAGCTTGATGAAAAATGTAAGAGAAATATTACACTCAGAGCACTTGATCCGAATAAGGCTGCTTTAGTTCTGGAGGAGAAGCTCGGAACGGACAATTATAAGATCATGCCGGACGGAACCATAAGACTCTATGACTGTCTGGATGATATGGAGAAGGTCGCCGTGGTTCTTTCAGAGGAACATATAGTTGTAACCGAACTTAAGATGTCAGGTGATACTCTCGAAGAATACTTCCTTGAAAAAATAGGAGGCGGCGATGTTAAAAACTCTTAAAGCAGAACTGTATAAGCTCCTTCACAGCAGATTTATATGGGTCGTGGCAGTTGCACAGCTTGCAATGACCGGCGTCATGATCTATGACGTATGGATGAGAGAAGCGGCCTCGGGGTTTCAGTATGCCATTCATTTCGTTTCATATCTTGTGTTCTTTGCAGGGATAATCGTAGGGATGGCTGCAGGTGATGATTTTGATACAAGGACATATCAGCATTATCTGACAGGAGGAAAGGGCAGGATCACATTTGCAGCTTCCAAGCTTATCATATGTGATCTGGCTAACCTGTTTGTAACAGGTCTTCCGATTTTGGTCTATGGGGTGATCGATATTTGTAACAGCTCACTGCATGAGTTCAACAAGCCGCTTTGGGAGGTGGGGCTTGCTGCATTTTTTTCGATAATAGCAGTTTCGTCGGTAATGGTGTTCATTTCTTTTGCAGTAAAAAGTATGGGTAAGACTATCATCGGATCAATATTATTCGTGATATTCTGCTTAGGTTTTACCGGAGTCGGAGAGCCGGGATTACAGCTTGCTTCAGCAAAAGTTATACCGGTTCTTCAGCCCCTTGTTATTTCAGCTGATACATTTGATTATTCTGTTCCGGCAATGATCTTTGTGGATACAATATGGATCATTGCTGCATTTTGCGGGATATTTGCAGTATTTAAAAGGGCAGAACTTAAATAGAAAAGAGGGATAAAATGAGAAATTTACTTAAAGCAGAAAGATATGATCTTATGCATAACAGGCTGCTTTGGGGTACGATCATATTGTATGCGGTGTTCGGAGTATTGAACGGACTTACCAATGCACTGAATTATTATGGCCCCAAGGCTATGTACTATATCATAAATATAGATGGGATTGAAGGAACAGCCGGGCCTGCCATGACATTGGGAGATACGTTCATGACTCTCAATATGGACTCAACGATCTTTATCATCAGTATAGTTTCGATACAGGCATTCATTCTTGGCAAGGGATTTGTAAACCGTACCATGAATCTTGAGATTACGGCCGGTCATAGCAGATTAAAAGTGTATTTAAGCAAGCTGATAACGTATTGGAGTGTTTTCAATCTTGTTCTGTTAGTGTATCCTATAACAGCGATAATTGCTTATCTCAGGATGGTGCCGGTAACGGATCCTGCTAATGAACTTAAGAAGATAGCAGTGATCTGTATTTATTCGATAGTATTGAATGGTGCATTTATGATGCAGTCAGTACTTATATCCTTTATTGTAAGGAGTGCGCTTGGTTCAATGACAATAGCTCTTGTCAGTGCAATAGTGCAGACGCTTGGTTTTGTATATCTTAGTGGGATATTCAAGCCTCTTGCATATCTTCCGATAACGCAGTGGAGGATCGCACTCAGCCATCTTGATACTTTTCACCCCGGGATCATTATGATAGGAGTGATATGGACTGCAACTTTGGCTTATGCTGCATGGAGATGCTTCAGGAAAGCTGAAATGAAATAAAGGCGATAACAAAAGGAAAAGATTTTGGATAAGATTTTGTTCTTAATTACAGGAATACTGTCAGTATCATTGATAATGATACTGATAAGATATTTCGGACTGAAAAAACAGTTGCGAAACATTTCGTCTCAGATAACTCTTCTTGCTGAAGGTAAGACGGATAAGGTTCTCGATATATCTCTTCTGGACAGGGATCTTGAAATGCTTGCCGGTGAAATGAACCGATACATTGAAAGAGAGCGGGGAATCGTTGCGGAATCCGAAAAACAGGAAGATTATCTCAAGGACTCTGTTGCCAATATTTCTCATGATCTGAGAACTCCTCTTACCGTTATCCTCGGACATATACAGATCCTTGAAAAGTCTGTTATGCCTGATGATCAGAGAGAAAGACTTAAGGTTATATCATCCAAGGCTGTAAGAATGAAGGAACTTGTTGATTCATTCTATGATCTTTCGGTACTTGATTCAGGTGGAGATAATCCGGATCCTGAAAAGATCAATCTTTCCAATATGATTTTTGACTATCTTGCTGATTTTGCTCCGGCGCTGGAAGAGAGGAAAATCGAACCGGAAGTCAAGATTCCGGAGAAGTCTGTTTTTATAGAGACTGACAGGGGGATGCTTGAAAGGATACTTCAGAACCTTTTTACAAATGCAGTCAGGTATTCGTCAGGTATCCTGAAAATAGAACTTGATACGATTGAAGAAGGCGGCCCGGACCATATAAGACTTGTCATAAGCAATTCAGTAAAAAGCGGAACAGAATTGGATCCGGATCTCCTTTTTGAACGTTTCTACACAGGGGATCGTTCGAGACATGATGGAAGCACAGGGTTAGGGCTTGCTGTGGTCAGGCTTTTAACGGAAAAACTTGGCGGATCCGTGCATGCCGGATTAAAGAATGATCTGCTGAAAATAGTTCTTGTTATATGATCGGTTAAAGTTTATTTTGCAATCCTTCCGATCAGTTCCCAGGCGTAATCATCCTTTCTTCTTTCATCAGCAGTAAGTCTGTCATAAGGCACCATGCAGTTGTGGAGTCGCAGAGAGTCATTGCGCTTATCGGCATATCTCCAGTTATACATTGCATAGAGCTTAAGCCATCTGTCGTGTTCTATACGTTCAAATCGTTCAGCGGCATCAGGATTCTTTTTTATTTCTTCAAGATAAGCGCTATAAGCTTTCTGACAGTTCTCATCTGTTACACCGCAGTTGTCATAGTCTCCGGTAAGGATCGCTATTTTGGTGCTTATATGATCGGCAGAGGCGATGTTTGAGGTTTTGATAAATTCTGAGAGCTCATTCCAGTCGCATCCGCCGCCGCTTTCTTCACAGTATATTTCGTTCATACGTCTTGCGATACGGTCGAGTTCCTTTCGCATCACCAGTTCGGGAATGTACAGATCTTTGCGGAACCCAAATGCTGTTATATGGCTTTGGAGCTGTTCGCCCGAAACTGCACACATATTGTCAGACGAAAACTGTACATCGATATTGCAGTTAATGGAATAGTATTTTTCCATGTCTGAAAGTACTTTAAGATTTTCTTCATCGGAATCCATGCAGAGGATGATGCGATCTGCCTTGTCGCAAATAAGAGGGGCATCTGTGCTCCAGTCATTTCCGTCAAAGAATATGCTGTCTTTTTCCGTGCTGTTTTCGTCTATGGCAAATACCTGATCCAGAAATCTGTGCTTTCCTTTGAAGTCTGCAGAGTTCCCGAATATATGCCATTCAACGTGTTTTTCAATACCACATGCGTTTACAAGAAGTCCCTGCGTGAGAAGAGCGGATCCGTTCCGGCCAAGTCCGATAAGAACTACACATGTCTCTTCCGGTTTTAAAAGATGTTCCTGCCAGTATTTACGTGCCATCATACTGCTCATATTGAAAAATTTGTTATTTCCGTTTTCGGGAAAATCAAGATCACCTGTGTCACAATACACAGGTATGTCTAAGGCATCATCATGCCCTGTCTTGAGAATGGTTTCTTTAAGTGACAGAGCAGTGTGAATGTTGACTTTTCCTTCGCCGCCGGCAAGATATATGCCTTTGATATCTCTTCCTAACTCAAGTATTTTATCTGCTGAAAGAGCAGTGCGCAGCGATCTGTGTCCATAGCCTGTATCATCAGTAACACCTGTGAATATACAGATCGCTCTGTTGTTTTCGGATTCACGGGAGATGCCTTCAGCGAGTTCGCGTGATTCATCGTTGTCATTTAAAAAGATATGCCAGGGTTTATTCTTAACAAGCCTTATCTGCAGGTATATCAATGCCTCACTGAGTACTACGCGTACTATAAAGAAGAATAATGCTGCCAAAGCCCCCATACTCATCATTATGAAGATGAAACCGATCACGCGTCCGCACGGAGTAACAGGGTACATATCGCCATATCCGACTGTTGTCATGGTGACAAAGGTATACCACAGTGCATCAGACCATGTCTTAATGGTTCCGTTACCGTTCTTTTCTGCGACAAGAAGAAGCCATGCAAGCAACAGATATACTGCAGCCAGAATCGGCACTATCAGCATTTTTTTGATCGTTTTTTTATCATTCATCGGCTTTTTTTCCTGTTTCCTGGCCGGCATAGTAGCGGCTCATATCTTTTATATTGTTTATATCCATCTGCTTAAATCCGCGTGCGCCCTCAAGAGTGGGCTTAACGGGTTCGGAGCCTTCTTCATCGTTCATCTGCCATTTGATATGCTCTCTGTAATAATTTGCTTCTCTGAAATGGTAATCTGCTGTTTTGTAAATATCCCACAGATGGTCAAGATTATTCCAGTCTGTCATGCATACATGTACACCGCCAAGTCCGAAGAAAGGGATCTGTTTGCGGCTGTGTCTCTGAGCTGTTTTATATTCTGCGAAGAGAGTATCGACATCCGAATTTAGAGCCTTCTTTTCCTTATCAAGGAGTTTGAGTTTGGGTATAAGGGTGTTGAAATGATCTTCCATTACATTTATACGTTCTTTAAAGTCTTCCTCTTCCATGGCTTTTACACCTATTGAGGATTCAAATGCCATCCAGCGATCATGCTCTATGCGTCCGAAGGCTTCTGCATTTTCTTCATCCTCAAGATAGTTGTAAAGCTCACTGTAAGATCCCACACCGGCCAGTTTGAGATAGGCAGGCATGAACTGTGCGGTGGCGGTGCAGGAGGACCTGTCTATGAGATTTGTTCCGTACCACATTTCCTTCAGATAGTTTTCACATCCCGCAGGATCGGTCGGATACATACGTTTGGCTTCTTCTGCGTAATAGGCATCATTAACCTTGCGCGCGGAAAGACTGCCGTTTCCGGAAATCAGTTCGGCAATATCGATGACAGGACATGTTTCCTGACGTACCAGTTTGTAATGGTCCTCGGGAGTAGGTTTTTCCAGAACGTTACAGCCGACTATCTCACGATTGCAGCGCATGATCACAAAGCTGTCCGGCATATTATCTTCATTGGCAAGTGCATAACGATGAAGAAGCATAACTTTGTCTTCTCCGTTGAAACTTGAATTTTCGCAGACGGCAGCGTAGCGCAGCGTTCCGGCACAGGAATCAAGCAGATCGAGGAATTCCTCTGAATCTGTACTGTAGCTGTAGCACTGTATATTATAGTTTTCCATCATACTCGCATACTGTCTGTTGAAAGCACTGTATGATTTCAGGTTCCTGTCAACAACTATGAATTCGATCTGGTCCTTTAAGAATCCGCCGTTTCGTATCATTGTCTGAAGTGTTTTCTGGCCGAGAGTTGAAAAACCGATTATAAGTACGGTGCATTTCTTCTCGGATCTGAAATCATATATATCCCATAAGGGGATAAGATTCTGCATTCTTTCGGCAGACATTGATGCAGGTGTTTTCAATTCCATGTGGAGCTGTCCGCCTCCGGAGCTTAAGTCACCGAGTTCAAGATTTCTGTTAAAGAAGATATATTCATCCCTGCAGATAAGTGTAGCCTGTATCTGGCCGGAGATCAGACCAAGAGCATTACCGCCTTTTACGAACTTCTCAAGAAAATTCTCTATATCATTATCAGTGGCCTCACCGCAGATGATGCTTATATTTGATCGTTTTCCTATTCCGAGTTTCTTGAGCCATTTTCCTTCATTATCCATTTCGCTTACATTTCGGTATATCGCACCGAGACTGTCGGCGATGGTGAGACCGGAAGAATCCTGCCCTACAAGGACAACATGTATGCCGTTCTTAAGTGCCTTGCCTGCGGCGGGAGAATCAAGTCTCATTTTGTCGGATTTTCCGAAAAGGATAAGATAATCATTTCCGGTGAAGCGGTACTGGAAAACACGGAGATTTCGGATGGCGCTCTTTCCTACAGCATTAAATACGGTTGTAAGGGAAACGTAGAAAGCCATAAGATGGATAAGCCAGAATACAAGACGGATCCATGCGTTTTCCGCAAAATAAGGCCAGCTGCTGATGACGCTTGAATAGCCTTCCCTGCCTACGAACATAAAGAAGGCAGATGTAACAGCTCTTAATATGCCGCTTGTCAGGTCAACGGTGCTTGTGGCAGAGGAGGCATAAGCCATGGTGTATATCATGATGCCGCCCATTGCCGACAAAAGCATTGTCCAGTGAGTGACGCGGGTAGCTCTTTCGGGTTTCATCGCAAACATGGATACGATTACGATGAAAAAAGCTAACGCTATCAGTATGATATTTATATCGCCGCTTGTGGCAAGAATATCCATAAAACACCTCTCATCTTTGATATATCAAAAACAACTATATGATATACCAAAACAGCCTAAATAAAAATATATATAGTAAACGCCATAGGTAATTGCGCTTACTATATATAAGTGACTTCGTTGCATATTGGAGGAGATGTCGGTATACTTTCGTTGTTCATTCAGAATGATAAGTGTAACAGGGAAGGAATGACTTATGAGCAATAATACCAACAGATTATGGTACAGAAAACCGGCCGGGAACTGGAATGAGGCACTCCCTCTTGGAAACGGTTTTATGGGAGCTATGTGCTTTGGCGGGAATATCGCAGACCGGTTTCAGCTCAATCTGGACAGTCTGTGGTATGGCGGATTTAAAGATCGTGTTAATCCTGATGCCAAAGAGAATATTCCCAAGATCCGTGAACTGATAAAGGAAGGCAGGATAAGTGAGGCGGAAGCTCTCGCCGATCTTTCCATGGCAGCAGTTCCGGATTTTCAGTGTCACTATGAACCCTTATGCGATATGTTCCTTATCCCTAAAAGCGATAAAAATGTATGCATGTTCGGGCTTCGAGACAGATGGAGTCCGCAGATATATGACATGCTTCCCTGTGATGGTTATGAACGATGTCTTGATCTGACAGATGGTATACACAGAGTTTCGTATACGATAAACAATACGAAGTGTGAAAGAGAGAGTTTTATTTCTGCTCCTGATAAGCTCATGGTAATAAAGAGTACCGGACTTCCTGTTTCGCTGATCCTTGAACGCGGTGTTTATATGCAGGATCTGAGCAGGCCCGATAAGAATACACTTTGCATGCAGGGACAGGCGGGGCCTGATGGAGTGAAATATTGCTTTGCTGTAAGAGCGATAAAGGGCTCTATGGGGATCACGGGCAGAACGCTTTCGTGCAGTGATGACTGCGTGATCATCGCAGCCGGTGAAACATCTTTTTATAATGATGATCCTTATAAGGAAACAATGATGCTTCTGGATAGGGGCAAAGAGGCCGGATATGACAGGCTGCGTGAAAGACACCTGAAAGATTTCAATGAGATAATGAATAGGTGTACGCTTGAAATTGACTGTGAGGATAAGAGTGAAGTATCTGTAGATGAACGGCTGGAAAGAGTTAAGAATGGGGAAGAAGACAAGGGCCTTGTGAATCTTTCATTTGAATTCGGAAGGTATCTTCTTACATGTTCAAGCAGAAAAGGAAGCCTTCCTGCAAACCTGCAGGGCATATGGAATGAAAGCTTTGTACCGGCATGGGACAGCAAGTTCACTATAAATATAAACACCGAGATGAATTACTGGCCCGCAGAGACCTGCGGTCTGTCAGAGATGCATATGCCATTATTTGAGCATATCAAACGTATGTATCCTCACGGAAAGAAAGTGGCTGAAGAAATGTACGGAGCAGGCGGCTGGATGGCTCATCACAATACCGATCTCTGGGGAGACTGTGCACCTCAGGATACACTTGCCTCTTCCACATACTGGCAGATGGGCGCTGTGTGGCTTTGTACCCATATCTTTGAGCATTACAGATATACTCAGGATGAAGCGTTTCTGGAGGAGTATTTGCCTTATGCAAAGGATGCGGTCAGATTCTTTGAGGAGACAATGATAGAAAATGAAAATGGAGAGCTTGTAGTATCTCCGACATCTTCTCCTGAAAATACATACAGACTGGATAATGGTGAAACCGGAAATCTCTGTCAGGGCGCATCAATGGACAGTCAGATACTGAGAGAGCTCTTAAATGGAATGCTTGAATGCGGAAAACTTTCTGAAGAAGAGAAGAGACGTTATACAGAATTAAGAGACAGACTTCCTGTCATAAAGATTGAATCAAACGGTACCATTCAGGAATGGGCAGATGCCTATGAAGAGACAGAGATAGGCCACAGGCACATATCGCATCTTTATGCCCTTTATCCGGGGAGACAGATAAAGTTTTATGATGACAGACTGAAAAAAGCTGCTGAAGCAACATTGAACAGAAGGCTCGAAAACGGAGGCGGCCATACAGGTTGGAGCAGAGCGTGGATAATAAATATGTGGGCTAGACTGAGAAATGCACCCAAAGCATGGGAGGGTATCAGGAAGTATTTTGAATCGTCAGTCCTTCCTAATATGTTCGATAACCATCCGCCTTTCCAGATTGATGGAAACTTCGGGACCACAGCGGCTATAGCACAGATGCTAATGCAGAGCGATGCAGTTACTGTCTCATTCCTTCCTGCGCTTCCTGTAGAATGGGAAAGTGGCAAGGTAAAAGGACTTGGGGCAGAAGGAGGTATAACAGCCGATTTCAGTTGGGAAAACAGAAAGCTTACGAGTCTTGAACTGTACTCGTTAAGAGACAGAACGATTACCATAGAAGGGATGGGAACGGTGGGATTGAAGGCCGGATGCAACACAGTGATCCCTGTTGTATAATAACGCAAAGGTTAAACGTATTTTGATGGAGGATTTTTATGGAAGTTCATGGTCTGATGGCTGATGAAAATTGGGTAGCACTTGTAGACAATGCTGCCCGCGGTGACCTTGATGCGATAGCGGATCTGGCTGAAGCATATTATAAAGGAACTTTCGGGCAGACGGATATCATCAAGGCGCGCAAGTGGGGCATGTATGCCGCAAAGCGTGGGCATATGAAAGCGATAGCTATCCTTGCCGAAATGGAAAGCAAGGGAATGTAAGTTTTTTCAGAATCTGACATACCCGGATATTTCATATTCGGGTATTCCTTCGATCTTTATATCAAAATTGGAAAAGAAGTCTTTCTGCAGGGCGATGCCGGGATCATAGTAATGTCCGTCGACAAAAAGCCAACCGTGGAACATGTTGTCTTCTATCCATACTTCCGGTACATTCAGTTCATGCAATATGAATGCGGCAACAGAGCACTGTGCATAGCATTCGCCGCCTATAACTACCTGGTCACCATATACATTGAGCATATTGTTTGCATAGTGTGCTTCGGGACAGGCGTATTTATATCTGTGATCGCCTATATATGCGTCTTTCAGAATGTAGTTGAAGCGGGCAGCATATGTGATCGAACGGCATACTTTAGTGCTTAAAGTGTCTTTGTCGCTGCATATCGTATATGCGATCTGTCTGGCTTTTATCATTACGGGGATCTTTTCTGTCGCATACTGATCCATAATGGCAGATCCGTCGGATGATATCGAGATCCCGTCCACTTTATCATTTATATGAAGTGCGCCGGACCATCTGTCAAGGTAGTAGTACTTTCCGCCGTAGGAGATCCAACCCTTGAAATTACCGCCGCCGGCAGGCTGAAAGTAGGTTGCACCGTTTGCACTGTAAAACCTGCCACCCGCGATCCGTGCAGCTTCTGTTGATGCAGCATTTAGTGCCTGCTGGACTTCTGCCGAACCGGCTCTTTTTTTTATGCCGGAGGTTATGTATTCCCTGTAATAAGCTGACCAGTTATCTCCGCAGGATGCGGCTACATCAGGATAAGTCTGTCTGTACCATACAGGATCAAACTCACGGCACCCGCGCATGCCGGAAGGCATGCCCGTTTCAACAAAGTGTTTTAAGAGCAGATCTCTGTTGAAGTTGCAGGCGATCCCTACCTCCGGATAGAGTATCGCATAATAATCCGGATCGAAGACCTGCATGTAATTGTTATATGAATAACCTGATCTGCCGGCAGCTTCGGTATGAGCGGGAATTGCCCCCGCAAGAACGACCGACAGCATGATAAGGCTTATGATCTTAGTGAATACTCTTTTTCTCATAGCGTTTATTCCCCGTAAAAAACAGCAGTCAAAAAAATTATAACATATAAACACCGGGCTGTTATGTCTTCTTTTTGGCACATGAGACTATACAATAAAAGGGGCTGCTTCCCTTGTTTTAAGCATATTCTTGAAGTAAAATTTACTTTATATAAGTATGTATTTTTATTCGGGAGAAATTATGAAAAATAACGGGATAAAGGGACTTCTTTCGGTGGCATTTTCGACTGTTCTGCTGATTCCTGCAGCAGGTTGTACGGGCAATGTGCCAAAAGCAGCGGCTCCTGAGACAACGGATAAGGTGACAGAGGCAGCACCTGAGGCTACAGAGGTACAGGCTACAGAAGAAGCTGCACCTGAAAGCGGGGTTACAGGGGAAAAGGTTGGATCGGATGCTGAGAAGCCCGCGGCCACGACAGAACTTAATTACAGTGCGGCGGGAGGAGAAGCTGCCTTTGCTTCAGTAAATGACGGTGATGTGGTCGTTGATCTCAATTTTGATGACGGCACAAACGAAAAGGATGACTTCAGTAAATACTTAAATGGCGGCAGTTTCAGCCTTAAAGAAGACGGCGGGCAGATAGTTTGCGAGATCGCTGCCTGCGGTGGCAAGGATTATGCCAACCAGATATACTGGGACGGTTTCTTCTTAAGTGAAGGCTGTGAGTATACATACAGTTTTGATATATCTTCGGATATTAAACGAAAGGTTGAATACAGGCTTCAGATAAATGGTGGTGATTATCATGCATATCAGGGTGATTATATAGATGTGGGTCCTGATGTAGAGCATTTCTCGGTTGATTTCACGATGGATGAAACTTCGGATCCGGCCCCGAGACTTGTATTCAACATGGGGAAGATGGAGGATATGAAGGAAGATCCCGGTCCTCACAAGATCTATATCGATAATATAAAGCTTGAAGTTAAGGATTCGTCGAACGCTCAGGTCATACAGGCTCTGCCGCAGTACAATACGGTGAATATCAATCAGGTCGGTTACGGAACAGATGACAGTAAGACCGTGTTTGTAAAGACCTCTGATGACGGTGCAGATTTCTATGTAGTTGACTGCAGTACGGGAAAGATTGTATGGCAGGGGACTCTTGAACCGCATAATGGAGATACCGGTTCCGGAGAAGATGTTGCCCACGGTGATTTTTCCGGTCTTACAAAGCCCGGTGAATACTATATATATACTGATGCAGGTGCAAGCTATCCGTTTAAGATCGCAGATGATGTCTATGATGATCTTTATAAAGAAGTTGTGCTGATGCTTTATAAACAGCGTTGCGGCACGACGATCGATCCTGACATAGCAGGGGTATATGCACATGATGCCTGCCATATGGATGAGGCTGAAGTTTTCGGCACCGGAGAAAAGTTTGATGTGAGCGGCGGCTGGCATGATGCAGGCGATTACGGGAAATATGTTGTTTCCGGAGCTAAGACGGTTGCGGATCTTCTTGAAACATATGAAGATCTTCGTGTGACGGATGATGATCTGGGGATTCCCGAGAGCGGCAACGGTGTGCCTGATATCCTTGATGAAGCCAGGTGGGAATTAGATTGGATGTTAAAGATGCAGGATAAAGCCGATGGTGGTGTATATCATAAAGTTACTCCCATGGTCTTCTGTAATGACATCATGCCGGATGAAGAGAAGGAGCCGCTTATAGTTTCGGAAAAGTCTTATACGGCAACTGCAGACTTTGCAGCAGTGATGGCAAAAGCTTCAAGGGTCTTTGCTGATATCGATCCGGAGTTTTCAAAGGAAGCTTATGATTCTGCAGAGCTTGCATATACATATCTTTTTACGGAAGGTGCAGACAGGTCGTTCAAGAATCCTGCCGGGATGGAAACAGGTGAATACCCGGATGCCAGCAAGGGTGATGAAAAGTACTGGGCAGAGGCTGAACTCTATCTTTCGGGAAGGAATGATCTGGAGGACGAGCTTCTGGCTTCAATGGATAGTTACGCTGTAATGAGGGGCTTTGGCTGGAGCGAAGTTGGCTTATATGCATTTTATGATCTGGCAAAGACAGAAGGCTGCGTGATCGCTGATGAAGCGATGAAGCAGGTCATGAAGGAAGCTGATTATAAGATAGGCGAGATGAAGACAGATATGTATTACATGCCCTTCAGAAATAATTATGCATGGGGCAGTAATATGCTGGTCGCTAATAATGGAATGCTTTTCTATATGGCCTCACGCCTTACCGGTGATATGTCATATGCAGAGGTGGCAAAGAAACAGATCGATTATATACTTGGATGCAATTCGCTGGGATATTGTTTTGTGACAGGTTTTGGAACATTCACGCCGGAGCATCCCCATCACAGGATGTCTACTGTTGCCGGGAAGGCAATGCCGGGAATGCTTATAGGTGGTCCAAATTCGAACCCCTCAGATTCATACGGAAAGAGTGTTCTGTCGGACGCATCTCCTGCAATGAGTTATGCGGATAACGTTCAGAGTTATTCAACAAATGAAGTAACCATATATTGGAATTCACCGTTAATCTATGATCTGGCATCAGAAATACAAAATGGCAAAGGAGACTGATTTTATGAAGAAAAAGATAAGTTTTCGAACTGAGATCACAATGATAGCAATGATCCCTCTGTTACTTGCATGCACTCTGATGACAGTGGCGTCGGTCATTTCGCAGTACAACAATCTTACAGAGCAGTATATTGCAAAACTGGATTCTGCCATTCAGATGATGTATGAGCAGAATTCAAAGAATGAATTCGGTGTGGAAAGCATAAGGTATGATGAAGGAAAGAGCAGAGTATACATGAACAGTTCCAACATCACTGATAACATGACGAATTCATTCGACGAGTACAAGGCTAAGACAGATATAGATTTGGCAATCTTCGTGGATGATTATTGCAGGATCACAAGTGTTATGAATGCTAATGGTGAGAGACTTGTAAATGTTCAGGCTGATCCTGCCGTGATCGAAACAGTTATCACAAAGGGAGAGAAGTTCTCTTCATCCAAGATGGATGTGAACGGCGTTCCCTACTTTGTTTCGTACATTCCTGTAAGAGATTATTCCGGCATGATAGAAGGTATGTTCTTTGCCGGCATACCAAGAGCAGAATTTAATGAGGATGTAATGGGCATTGTGATCGCCAATGTGGTGATCGCGGTCGTATTTTTCCTCCTTTCAGGTGTCGTTATACTGGCATTCTCAAGAAAACTGGTGAAGATCATTGAAAGCGTAAACGGCGCAAATAACAGTATGGCTGACGGCCAGCTTAAGTTTTATATAGACGGTAAAGCACTTAACCACGGTGATGAACTTGGTGAACTTGCCCGCAATACGGAGTCCTTAAGAAAGCGTCTTTCCGAAACCATTACTAATATAAGCGGAAAGGCAGAAGAAGTTAATTCTGCGGCCGAGGATCTGAAGAAGGCTGCCGATGATACAGAAAATAATACATCTGATGTCAGTCGTGCTGTCGGTGAAGTGGCGCAGGGTGCAACATCACAGGCGCAGTCAGTACAGGAAGGCGTGACTTCGATCTCCGATATACTTAGCGGTGTTGATGAGCTGACGTCGAATATTAATAATGCTGATAACAGGATGATGCAGATGAACGGTTCATCTGAAGAAATGCAGCGTGATTTTGAAGACCTTGAAGAAGCAATGACCAGGACAAAGGAATCGCTTGATGAAGTGGCCCAGTCCATGCGCAAGGTTGATGACTTTGTAAAAACCGTACAGACAGCTGTTGATACGATAGACAGCATAGCTACACAGACAAATCTGCTTTCGCTTAATGCCTCCATTGAGGCAGCAAGAGCCGGAGAAGCAGGCAGGGGCTTCGCGGTAGTTGCGGAAGAGATAGGACATCTTGCGATCCAGTCAGGTGAGTCGGCAACAGAGATATCTGAAATAATGACACAGCTTTCGGAGCGCTCCGCATCAGCGGTAAATACTGTCAGGGAACTTGATGAGACAGTTGCTGCACAGCAGAATGTGAGCCATCAGACCAAAGAAACCATTACTAAGGTGATCGATCTTATATCTGAAGTGAGAAATATCTTTGATATGGCAAAGGTTTCCTGTGAGGATATAGACAATAAGTGCCGTGCAGTCAATGATACAATGGCTTCTCTTTCTGCGATATCCGAAGAGAATGCTGCATCAAGTGAGGAAACAATGGCATCCATGGAACAGGTGAATGCTACGGTTGATGATATAAAGAGTCTTTCGGTCAGGCTTTCCGGTATATCCGATGAACTTACTGAACTCCTTGCGTTCTTTAAGTGCTGAGTACTGTCTGATCGTATGATCATTCCAAAAATGGGGGGAGGAAGATGAGACTTTCAGATTTTCTAAAATACGATGATATTGTCGTGCAGTGCCACGACAATCCGGATGCGGATGCACTCGCATCCGGATTTGGAATATACGAATATCTTAAAGCGCACGGAAAGGAAGTTAGATTTATCTATTCCGGGCGTTTTAAGGTGTCTAAATCAAATCTTACTTTTTTCATTCTTACTTTGAATATACCGATAGAATTTGTGACAGAACTTGATCATGAACCGGAGCTGCTTATTACGAGCGATTGCTTCTATGGTGAGGGAAATGTTAAACAGTTTCCGGCAAAGAATATAGCCGTGATCGATCATCATATGATATCAAAGGAACTTCCTGAGTTATCTGATGTAAGACAGGGAATGGGCAGCTGTTCCACGATCGTATGGGATATGCTCAGGAATGAAGAGTTTGAGATCAGCCCTGATCTTCAGACTGCACTTTACTACGGTCTTTTTACTGACACAAATGAATTGAATGAGATCAATCATCCGCTTGACAGGGATATGCTCGATTCGATCAATCCGGATAAAGCGCTGATAAAGCGTCTCTGCAATATGAATCTTTCTCTTGATGAAGCCAAGATCGCAGGCATTGCCATGCTGGGTGTTGAGTATCATGAGATGCACCGATATGCATTGCTGGAGAGCGAACCCTGTGATCCGAATATCCTGGGACTTATAAGTGATCTTTTTCTTTCTGTAGATACGGTGGATGTCTGTCTGGTATTCTCAGTGCTTGATGCAGGTGTCAAGTTCTCGGTAAGGAGCTGTGTGCCTGAGGTAAATGCAAATGAGCTTGCCGATTATATGTCACGTGAAATAGGTTCCGGCGGCGGTCATGGTGATAAGGCCGGAGGTTTTTTGCAGAAGGAACTGCTTATCCAACAATATGATAATTATGCAGATGCAGATGATAAGACAAGACGATATATCGTAACAAGCATATTAAGGGAGAAGCTTCATGTTTACTTTACAGAGACTGATATCATCAGGAATGGTTTAAGTGAGGATGAGGCAAAGACCATGAAGCGTTACAGGAAACTGCCTGTAAGACAAGGGTATGCCTGTCTTTCGGAGTTTCTTCCCGAAGGAACACCGGTGCTTGTCAGAACTCTTGAAGGAGATACAAACCTTAAAGTCAGTGATGACAACGTTGTAATGATAGGAATGCGCGGTGAAGTCTATGCTTCTAAGCGTGAAGTGTTTGAAAGAAACTATCAGGCCACGGATGAACTTTATGATATGGAACTTGAGTATTTTCCGACGGTCAAGAATTCCATCACGGGTGAGACCGTTCCGCTTGCACCGCATGCACGTATATGTATTTCCAACGGCGGAAATATAATAAGGGCGAGAGCGCTTAACAGGCCGGCAAAGGTTTTCACGAAGTGGAACAGGGACGAGTATTTTAAAGGAGAAGTCGGGGATTATCTTGCATGCAAGGCTAATGATCCCGAGGACGCCTACATAATAAACAAAGAGATTTTTAAGGAAAGCTACGAAGAAATATAATGTTGGAGGTTCAAAATGGCACTGGCCGAAAAATATAATGCATTTATTTCATACAGACATTCTGAAATCGATAACAAGATCGCTTCGGAAATTCAGACGCAGCTTGAGCGATTTAAGATCCCTAAGCAGATCCAAAAGAAGACCGGTATCAAGCGTTTTGACAGGATATTCCGCGACAAGGAGGAACTGCCTACTACCAGCGATCTGAAGCATGATATCGAAAATGCGCTGAAGGTTTCCGACTTTCTCATAGTGATATGTTCGGAACGTACGCATGAATCTCTGTGGGTGCAGAGGGAAATAGAGACCTTTCTAAAGTATCATTCAAAAGAGGAGGTCTTTACTGTACTTGTAGACGGGGAACCCGGGGATGTTATTCCCGATATACTGCTTCATCAGACGGTTACCCGCCAGCTTTCTGACGGAACATATGCAACTTTTGAGGAATTGGCAGAGCCTCTTTCCTGTGATTATCGTATGCCTATAAGAAAGGCACGCAAGGAAGAACTTCCGCGTCTTGTATGCTCAATGCTTCATTGCACTTATGATGAACTGATGATGAGACGCAGACAGTACAAGATCAGACACTTTGCGGCGTTGGCTTCAGTTATAGGTGTTTTTCTTACAGCTGCAATAGTATATCTCTTATGGAGCAGGTCACAGATAAAAGCGAATTATGATCAGGCGCTTGTTAACCAATCGAAATATCTTTCTTATGCATCGGGAACTCTCTTAAAAGATGGTGACAGGGCAGGTGCATTGCAGCTTGCATTGGCAGCCATGCCTACGGAGAGTGAGAACAGGCCGCTCACCTCGGCAGGCTATTATGCAATGACTGATGCGCTGGGTGCTTATATTGCGCCGGGAGTTATGGATCTTACTGCCGTATGGAAATATGATACCGGATCAAAAATGGAAAAATTCTTCGTTGATGCAGGCGGAGATTATTTTACGGGACTTGATAAAAGCGGAGAAGCGACAGTATGGGATATGAATTCTCATGGTGTGCTGCAGACTTTTAAGGGTTCTGATGCGACAGGCATAAACGATATCTTACTGACGGAAGATAACGATCTCGCACTTGCATCGCATGAGAGCATCGCCTGTTACAGTTTTGGTGATTTTGAAAAGAAATGGGAGATAACATTCGAAGAAGAACTGAGTGATTATGACAAATTAGAGCTGAGTCTGTCCGCAGAGGCTCCGGTGATCATGGCATACTCTTATGATTGGATGATGCTTGCCGATGCTGCTGATGGAAAGGTGATACGCAAGGTCGAATTTAAGGATATCGATTTCTGGGGATCGGACTCATTGGGATTGGGATATACCGTTAGTAAACTGACTGTTTCCAGAGACGGAAAGCACATTCTTATGTCATACACGGATCCCACAGGCGGATTAAACGATTATAAATATGCAATATATGATGTGGGAAAAGACAGCTGGAAACAGATAAATGGAATGACGGGATGCCAGATGGCAGCAAGTTTCACTTCCGACGGACATGTGGCGATCCTTACCGAGCCTGATATTTTTAGTTCGAGTTTTGATTATGGTGATGTAAGCTACGGCCGTGAAAGCGCCAGGACCGTAGGTTACTTTGATCTGGATGGAAGACAGTTATGGACCTGCGATGTGCCTTATTCCGCAACAGGCTTTGCTTCAAGGGTTTTCCAGTATGATGTGGAAGTGTCCGAGGGGGTCAGGGAACCTGCGATCGTAACGCTTTTCTCGGATCGCTGCGGCATCATCAATATAAAGACAGGTGAACTGATGAGGACTGTAAGCCTGCCGGCATCGTTTATTGATATCTATGGTTCAGGCAAATATTTAAGGCCTGTGCTCAGGAATGGCGCATATTATTCCTTTGCTGCCAGTATTTCGGATAACTCGATGATATCAAAACCGTATTTTAAGGATGATGTGGAAAGATCGGCGATCTACACTAACAAGGCAGGGTTCTTATCTTTTGTCATTCAGTATAATGATGTGACAGCAGTCACGGTATACAGTTCGGATTTTCATGATCTGACTTTTGAACCCGAAAATGAGGCTCCAAAGGATGCACATGTTTATGACAGCATAGTTGCAGGTAATGTCCTGGTAACTTTTGATGATGATATGACTCTTCGTGCATACAACCTTGATCAGGAAGAACATATGTGGAACGCCAAGGTTGATGGAAAATATTATACTTCCGTTAATATAACGGAAGTTTCCGATGACGGTAAACTGGTGTATTTTACGAATGAGAATGATACTGCTGAAGGCGACAACCTGACGAAGAAGACTTACAGTGTTGATCTGGAGACAGGGAATGTGGAGTTTATAAGCTCGGTTGATAAATATCAAACGTCGGATTATGAGAGCGACGGAAGAACTGTAAGCGCAAATGACGGAAGCGTTACTCTTAAGATAAGGGAAGGTGGTACGGCTATACTTGATGATGACGGCAATGATAAGTATGTGATACCTGATGAGGGCAGAAATGTGCTTGCTGCGGATATATTCAATAATGAGATACTCCTGCTTTATGATGACGGTACTTATGTCAGATATACAAAAGGCGGTGAAGTCATAGATACAACAGATCTTGATCTTCAAATGCAATCCGTTGGTAAAGAGTTCGGTTTTGTGCATTATGATAAATATATGTTCATCAATGCCGACAACTATACATTCATTATTTCAAATGATGATAATAAGATGCTGGCATGGACATATGGCGTGCTGGGATATTATGAAGAAGGCAACAAGCTTATATGCAAGGCAAATGATGACAGATATCCGGCATTCGGATATTTTACGATCAAGAGTTTTGCGGAACTGCAGGAACAGGCTAAGGAGTATCTCGGAGATGCTGTGATGAGCGATGAGATGAAGGCTCAGTACGGTATTGATTAAGGTCGCAAACTTGAGGAAACAGGCCTTTAATGATACAATATAAGTTGATTTTTACGCCTGTATGGAGGAAATATAATTGGCTAATAAAACCATAAAACTCGGCAATTTTACCGTATCGGAGAATTCCGAACCGTATCTTATCGCCGAGATAGGGATCAATCATAATGGTGATCTGGGGATCGCCAAGCGTCTGTTAGATGCAGCATTTGCAAGTGAATGGAATTGCGCCAAGTTTCAGAAGCGTACGCCCGATATAGCAGTTCCTGAGGCACAGAAGCAGGTAATGCGTGAGACGCCATGGGGAACCATGGCTTACATAGACTATAAAAAGCGTATCGAGTTCGAAAAGCCCGAATATGATCAGATAGACATCTACTGCAGACAGAAGCCTCTTGACTGGACAGCGAGTCCATGGGACATTCCCTCACTTGAATTCCTTCTTCAGTATGATGTGCCATTCATAAAGATACCATCTGCGATGAATACCAATGAGGAGATGATCAGAAGAGCCTGTGAATCGGGAAGACCGGTCATCATATCGGAAGGCATGTCTGAACTGGACGAGATGGATAAGACAGTAAGCTGGCTTGAGGATTATTCCGAGGGCGACTATATCATATGTCATACTAATTCATCATATCCTTCACCTAACAATGAACTGAATCTCCGTCTTATAGAGACGATGAAGAAGAGATACAACTGTCTTGTTGGTTACAGCGGACATGAAACAAATCTTGAACCGTCCGTGATCGCTGCTGTGCTCGGGGCCTGTGTTATCGAGCGTCATGTTACGCTTGATCATAACATGTGGGGATCCGATCAGAAGGCGAGTCTCGAACTTCAGGCAATGACTCTTTTAAAGAAGAGGATACGGGATTCACTTGAATCTCTCGGTAACGGTGAAAAAGTACTTTTTGCTTCCGAACTCAAGAAGAGACATGAACTCAGGGGGGATAAGTGAACATAAAGGACATAAGCTGCATATTCTATGATTTTGACGGCGTTATGACGGACAACCGCGTGCTTGTAGATCAGAACGGAATGGAATATGTATATGTGAACAGATCTGACGGACTTGGAGTGGCTGCGCTTAAGGCTGCCGGTATCACACAGGTCATAATATCGACAGAAGTGAACCCGGTTGTGGAGCGACGTGCCGAAAAGCTTGGCATACCGGTTGTTCACGGGGTTAAAGACAAGGGCGTAACTGTAAAGAATTACTGCGTGGAGCACGGGATTGATGCTTCCCGTGCTGTTTTTATGGGAAATGACATAAATGACATTCCGGCATTTATGGCGGTAGGTTTCAAGGCATGTCCCGCAGATGCAGAGCCTGAAGTGAAAAGCAAGGCTGACTGGATATCTTCCTGCAAGGGTGGATATGGAGCAGTCAGGGATTTATACAGGGAACTCAGTAAGGAGGAAGAAAACAAATGAACATTATCCTTTTATCGGGAGGTAGCGGAAAACGTCTCTGGCCTCTTTCAAATGATGTGAGGTCAAAGCAGTTTATAAAGATATTCAGGAAGGAAGACGGAAGCTATGAATCGATGGTACAGCGTATGTACCGTGGCATCACGACAGTAGACAAGGATGCGAATGTTACCATAGCTACCAGCAAGACACAGGTTTCAGCTATTCATAATCAGCTTGGAAATGAAGTGGGCATTTCGGTGGAACCTTGCAGAAGAGATACATTTCCTGCCATTGCGCTTGCCACAGCATATCTTCATGATGTGAGAGGTGTAGGTGAAGATGAATCTGCAGTAGTATGTCCTGTAGATCCTTATGTTGAGCCTGATTATTTCAAGGCCCTTGAGACACTCGGAAACAGAGCCGCAGAAGGAAAAGCCAATCTTGTGCTCATGGGAATAGAACCTACATATCCTTCTGAAAAGTATGGCTATGTCATACCTCAGGATAAGGAGGAGATATCCAAGGTTGAAACATTCAAGGAGAAGCCTGATATCAAGACCGCAGAGGAATACATAAAGAATGGCGCTCTCTGGAACGGAGGCGTATTTGCATATAAGGTGGGATACGTACTTAAACGTGCGCATGAGCTGATCGACTTTACGGATTATGAAGATCTTTTCAAAAAATATGAAACTCTTGAAAAGATAAGCTTTGACTATGCTGTTGCTGAAAAGGAGAGCAGTATAGAAGTGCTCCGCTTCGGCGGCACTTGGAAGGATCTTGGCACATGGAATACACTTACAGAGGCAATGAGCGAGCCGGTTATCGGAAGAGCAGTGCTTGAGAGCTGTGAAGATGTGCATGTGGTGAATGAACTTGATGTTCCGATCGTATGCATGGGACTTAAGAATGTTGTGGTTGCGGCTTCATCAGATGGATTCCTCGTATCGGAAAAAGAGAAGAGCTCATATATCAAGCCTATCGTTGATAAGATAGACCAGCAGATAATGTTTGCCGAGAAGTCCTGGGGGCGTTATCAGGTAATAGATGTTGAGGATGACAGCATGACCGTAAAGGTTACGCTCAATGAAGGCCACAGGATGAATTATCACAGCCACGAACACCGTGATGAGATCTGGAATATCATCTCCGGAAAGGGATCCGTGATAATCGACGGAATGGAACAGAAGGTTAAACCCGGTGATGTGGTTACTATGGCAGCAGGCTGCAGACATACGGTCATCGCAGAGACTGATCTGGAAATGATAGAAGTTCAGATAGGAAAACTTATCTCGGTTCATGATAAGAAAAAGTTTGAGCTGGAGGTATAGTTGATGGCGGAATCACCCCGTTTTCCTTTTTTGCTTTCTCCCGCCGGTAAAGATTATATCTGGGGCGGAAGACGACTTAAGGATGATCTCTGCAAGGAGTTTGATATGGATCCTCTTGCAGAGACATGGGAATGCTCAACTCATCCGGACGGTCTGAGCACCGTAGCGAGTGGCAGGTTTGCGGGAAGGACATTGAAGGATGTTCTTACTGAACATCCTGAATATATGGGAACTCATGCGGCGGGGCTTTCCGAAGCACCCGGAGATCTTCCCATAATGATAAAGTTCATCGATGCAAAATCCGATCTTTCCGTGCAGGTTCATCCAGATGATGAATATGCAGCTGCCCATGAGAACGGTTCCAGAGGCAAGGCAGAGATGTGGTATGTGATAGACAGCCACAAAGATACAAAGCTTGTTTACGGTTTCAGCCATGATGTGGATGAGAACCGATTGAAAAAGGCGATAGGATCTAATACTCTTGAGAGTCTTCTACAGTATGTTCCTGTCCGCACCGATGATGTGTTCTTCGTGGAACCGGGTACGGTCCATGCGATAGGAGCCGGTGCTCTGGTGGCAGAGATACAGGAGAGCTCAAATCTTACATACAGGCTATATGATTATGGCAGGACAGATAAGAATGGAAAGCCGAGAGAACTGCACATAGACAAGGCCATGGATGTGCTTGATATGAAGGGAAAGCAGGCTCCGCGTCAGCCTATGAGGAGTCTTAAGTTCCACAGAGGATTTGCAACCGAGCTTCTCGGACGATGCAGATATTTCACGGTTGAGCGTATGCTGCTCAATACAGAACGTATTAAGGAAATGGCATCAGTTAATGCAGGTCCTACTACTTTTGAAGTGCTGCTTGTGACTGATGGCTGCGGAATGATCAGTACTCCTTCGGTTACGTTTCCGTTTTTCAGAGGCGACTGCATATTCATTCCTGCTGAATCGGAAACGATCACGTTGCATGGTAAAGCGGCAATGCTGAGGATAGGATGCTGATCATCATACAAATGTTTAATGTGTGGAGGAAGATGGAATGGGCGAAGAATTAAATATCATACCGGAAGTAAATAACGATCCCGGACAAAAGAAGACATTGCCGTTAGGGGTGATCATAGGTATAGCGGCGGCAGCAGTTATCATTATTGTGGTACTTATAACATGGATACTTAATGCCGGACATCCGATCGGATCTTCGGATAAACTTCAGGGGAAGTATAAGTGTGTGCAGTGTGAGAATAAAGATGCGGGTCTGATGGATTATCCCGATGATCCTGTGTTTATGCTGTCTGTGGAAGGTGATCAGTATGAACTGTACTTTGAAAAGGCGGAGGGTAAAAGAGGAACTTTTGCCGGAAGAGTTGAAAAGACAGCAACAGGGAAGTATCTCTTCTATGATGATAATGGTTTTCCGCCATCAAAATCATTTTTTGCAAAAATAGGTGGAAGGTTGTCTGCACTTAAGGGAAAGTTTACGGATGATGATATAATAAAGATAGTGATAAAAGGAACAGGCAGTGAGTATACAGTGTTTTATTTAAAAAAGGTCTGAGATCAGATTGCCCGATTGCCTTAAGATAAAAAGAAAAAGTATTTAGTATGAATAGGCTCGATATCGGTTTGTACCGTATCGAGCCTTAATAATTTGTTCCGGTTTTATACACCCCAGAATTTAAGAGCGCGGTCAACCCATCCGTCGGCAGGGCTTCCCTTGCCGCAGGAGAAACCGTGTCCTATACCGGCAATGCTTTCATAAGTGTTCCGTATACCAAGTTTGTCAAGGCTTTCATGCAGGTCTGACGTTCCCCTTGGATCTACAAGGTCATCATCCTGACCGTGAATAAGGAAGGTCTGAGGATAGGTGCTGCAGTGCTTGATAGCATTGTATTCCTCAAGGGATTCTCTGGTGAAGCTGTTTCCTCCGATCCTCTGGAGCATTACATAAGAAAGGTTCTGCTCGTAAGCATCACCGCTTGCCTTATACTCATCATACAGAATGTCGGTTCTGATCACGGGATATATCAGGAAAAGTGCGTCAGGGGCCGGGATATCATAGTTTTTAAAGCCGTGATTATCTGAGCCGAATATCGAAACGGCATGTCCTCCTGCCGAAAATCCGCATACAGCATATTTTTCCTTATTTACGGGAAAATCATGTTCGCTTATGTATTTTATCGCTGCGGCGATATCGTCTATGGGATCGGGAAGCAGGCCTGGACGGTCAGCACGGTAGCTTAGTACAAAAGCATTTATTCCGTTCCTGTTGAGCTCCATGGAACTTTCAAATCCTTCGGAGAAGTTCCATACCTGGACATAAGCTCCGCCGGGGACGAGTAGAACATATGGGGCATCTTTTTTGCCGGGGAAAAAGAAGAGATGTACATCTGCCTTTTCGGGATCTTTTTCTATTTCGTCCTTTGAATAGATCTCGTAATCGTGGTCACAGCCTTCATTGTGTGCGTTTTCAAGACTCTCTATTGCATTCATGATCAATTCACCCTCGTGCCAGGCCAATGTGCCGGGGGTAATATTGTCGTAGTCAGGCATTGTTTTGCCGTTATAAAGAAAAAATTTGGAAAGCTTCTTCATGTAATCGTTCTGTCGGCCCATTTCATCAAAATTCATAAATGCATTTACGCTGCTCATGTTTAGTCTCCTCTGTGTGGTTGTGATCATATATGTATAATTCATTACCTGATACATCATATGATACATTTTTATGAGTCGACTCTCAATCCCTGAATATTGACATGATGTTCTATATTCTCTATATTTGTTTGAATAATGAGAAAATTATCACTGGGCATACTGGCTCATGCGGATGCCGGAAAAACTACATTGTCAGAAGCGCTTCTGTATCTGAGATGAGAAACTATCAGAGCGATATAAATGCACCTTCCTCCGGCTGTGCAGGGATAAACAAAATGACAGAGAATAATAAAGTACGTACAAACAAATATGAGATGGATATGACGGTAGGGGAGCTTTTACCGAAACTCCTTGTTTTTTCGGTGCCTCTCATGCTCTCCGGCATACTCCAGCTGTTGTTCAATCTGGCAGATATGATAGTCATCGGTCAGTTTTCCTCAACAAATGCACTTGCAGCCATCGGCGGGACATCATCGCTGATCAACTTCTTTGTGAATGTGGCGATAGGTATTTCCATAGGAAGCAATGTGGTGGTCTCGCATTTCTTCGGAGCCGGAAAGAAAAAAGAGATACATGATGCCGTGCATACTTCAATACTGTTAGCGGTTATTCTTGGTGTAGGTGTAGGGATCACAGCTATCCTGCTTTGCCGCCCGGTGCTTGAGCTTATGAAGACGCCGGATGATGTCATAGATCTGTCTGTTCTTTACGTACGGATCTATTTCGCAGGACTTCCGCTTATGATGCTTTACAATTTCGGCTCGGCCATACTGCGTGCAGTAGGAGACACAAAGCGTCCTCTTTATTTTCTTACGGCAGGCGGCGTGATAAATGTGATACTGAATCTTTTCTTCGTATGCGTGCTGCATATGAGTGTTGACGGTGTGGCACTTGCCACTGTAATAAGCCAGACTATATCGGCTGCACTTGTATTAAACTGTCTTATGAAAACGGATTCTTCATATAAGCTTATCGTTAAAGATCTACATATTGATAAGCGAATCATGAAGAGCATATTGAAGATCGGGCTACCTGCGGCAGTGCAGGGAATGATCTTCTCGATCTCAAACATGCTTATACAATCATCGGTTAATTACTTCGGGACGGATGCCATTGCCGGAAACACGGAAGCGATGAATCTTGAAGGCTTCGTTTACACGTCGATGAACTCTTTCTATCAGACTGCTATCAGTTTCACAAGTCAGAATATCGGTGCCGGAAAGTATGACAGGATAAACAAGATAATGTGGCGCTGTCTGCTTCTTGTTTTCATTGTGGGTTTTGTGCTGGGAAATCTGTTTAATTTTTTCGGCACGCCACTGCTTAGGCTTTATAAGAATGATCCTGAAGTGATCAGATACGGACTTCTTCGAATGAGCATAATAATGACCACATATTTTACCTGTGGAATGATGGATGTAATGTGCGGCATGATGCGCGGGCTGGGATACGGTATACTTCCAATGATGGTCTCACTGATAGGGGCCTGTGGTTTAAGAGTTGTATGGGTATGCACATTTTTCCGCACTTATCATACGCTTGAGAGTCTGTATGTTTCATATCCCATCTCGTGGGTTATCACGGGACTGGTACATCTGATCTGCTTTTTTATAGTAAGAAAGAAACTGCTTAAAAAAGTAAGTTCTCAAAATGAATAACGGAATTCTTTTGACGGATCTCTGATATATGATGTGACGTTAATGATAAGAGATGTTTCCAATGAGACTGCATTATACAGAGTAGACAGCGGAATATATTATTATCCCGCAGAGGCAGGTAAGAAGATATCAAAAAAACTTACCGGAAAATAAATGTATTCTTGACAATCGTTCCATAAAGCGATAAACTCTCGGCTGTACCGCTAGGGGAGCGATTGCTGAGAAGGCGCTAAGGCGCCGACCCTTATTACCTGATCCGGACAGTACCGGCGTAGGGAAGCATAGAATATAGTGATATTTATGAAGGGCAATGCTCTTTTTACTCTCTTTCGGTATACATTTTATGGGTATCACCGAAAGGGATTTTTTTATGTCTGTATTCAATTTGGAAAAATCACTTCTGCTATATGCCGTGACAGATCGGTCATGGCTTGAATACGCACAGATCAAAATTGAAGATGAAAGTACCTTGCGTTTACGTGATAAGAAGCTTTCACTTGCCGAGGCTTGTGAACTTGCGATACAGGGCGGTGTTACCATGATACAGCTGCGCAATAAGGAATTCGGTACAGGCATTTCAGACCGTGGTCAGGAAGAGGCGATCGAAGTAAGGGATGTATGCAGGAAATATTCAGTCCCTTTTATCATTGATGACGATGTGGATATGGCTGTAAAACTTGAGGCTGACGGTGTGCATCTGGGGTTAGATGATACCGATCTTGTTACGGCTAGAAAGATGCTGGGGAACAGCGCGATCATAGGAGCTACGGCTCATAATACGGGAGAGGCTGTGGCTGCAGAAGCAGCCGGGGCCGATTATCTTGGATGTGGAGCGGTTTTTCCGACTTCAACTAAGGCGGTTAAGAACAAACTGTCTTATGAGGAGCTTAAGAATATCACATCACATGTATCCATCCCGGTGGTCGCTATAGCGGGTATCACAGCTGATAATGTACAGAGCCTTAAGGGAAGCGGAATTGCAGGTGCGGCCACCGTAAGCGGTGTGTTTGCGGCTGAGGATATAAAGAAGGAGGCGGAAAGATTCAGAGCAGAACTTGAAAGCATGATAAGGTAAAAATCTTAAATCTAAGCGGCAGGTTGGGGGCACCACCTCATGTCGCTATATAAAATTAGTGCATCTCGATTAACAGACAAAAGGGAGAATGATATGAGAACAGCATTAACGATCGCAGGAAGTGATTCCTGCGGAGGCGCCGGCATACAGGCAGATATCAAAACCATGACAGCAAACGGAGTATATGCAATGTCCGCTGTCACGGCTCTTACTGCGCAGAATACGACCGGCGTTATCGATATTATGGAATCAACACCTGAATTCCTTAAGAAACAGATAGATCAGATATTTACTGATATAAGACCGGACGCAGTAAAGACCGGCATGGTGGCTTCCACAGGACTTATAGAAGTCATCGCGGAAAGGCTTGAGTTTTACAAAGCAGAGAATATAGTTGTTGATCCTGTTATGGTTGCGACCAGCGGAGCAAAGCTTATTTCTGATGATGCGATCGATTTCCTTAAGGAAAAGCTTATGCCTCTTGCATCTGTGATAACACCCAATATCCCGGAATGTGAAGTGCTTTCCGGAATGAAGGTGAAGAGTGAAGCAGATATGGAAGAATGTGCAAAGAAGATCTATGAAGCCTATGGATGCGCAGTTCTTTGCAAAGGCGGGCACAGTCTTGCTGATGCGAATGATTATCTGTATGCGAATGGAACCGGGGAGTGGTTTCACGGAAAGCGAATAGACAATCCTAATACACATGGAACAGGGTGTACTTTATCAAGCGCCATAGCTTCAAACCTGGCAAAGGGATATGGAATGAATGATTCCGTAAGACGTGCAAAAGAGTATCTTTCAGGTGCTCTGGGAGCAGGTCTTAACCTTGGAAAGGGAAGCGGCCCTCTTAAGCACTGCTATGACATAACAGGCAGATGGGCAGAGGGCGGTGAAAACTAATGAAGAAACTATCTGTATTCAATGTTTCACTTGTGTGGTTTGGAGCCGGTATTTCACTTGCCGAGATACTTGCAGGTACCAGCCTTGCAGGTCTTGGTTTTGCGAAAGCTATGGCAGCGGTCATTATCGGACATCTTATAGGCGGATCACTTATGTTTGCTGCCGGTATGATAGGTGCGCGCACCGGAAAGTCTGCAATGGAGACTGTCAAAGGAAGCTTCGGTGGATACGGCGGACTTCTCTTTGCATTCCTGAATGTGCTGCAGCTTGTAGGCTGGACTGCGATCATGATATATGATGGCGCAATTACGGCAAATGGTATATTTCAGACCGGACACTGGCTGTGGGCTCTCGTTATAGGCGGCCTCATAATCGTATGGCTCTTTATAGGGCTTCAGAGCCTTGGCAAGGTAAACACTATAGCTATGGGCGCACTCTTTATCTTAAGCATACTGTTATGTGCGGTTATCTTCAGAGGAAAGAATGTGTTTGAAGCGATTCCCGATCTTGATGTGCTCGGAGGTTATGTGCCGGGATTCGGAGGTGCGGTGGAACTGGCCACCGCAATGCCGATATCATGGTTGCCGCTTATATCCGACTATACATCGGAGACCGAGAAACCCTTCAAGGCAACGCTTGCGGGAACAGTGATCTACAATCTGGTTTCGATATTCATGTATATGATCGGTATCGGAGCAGTGCTGTGCCTAAAGAGTATGGATCTGGCAGGCATCATGAATGCTGCGGGATTTGGTATAGCCGGAATGTTGATAATCATTTTCTCTACAGTGACCACAACATTCCTTGACGCATGGTCTGCAGGTGTTTCTTTTGAGTCGATAACAAAGAAGGTATCGGCAAAGGTGGTGGCGATCATCGTGGCTGCCCTTGGAACTGTGGCTGCGATCATATGGACAATGGATAATATCACGAATTTCCTTTATTTTATCGGATCGGTATTCACTCCGATGATAGGCGTGATGATAATTGATTTCTTTGTGTTTAAGCATTCCGATGCTGAAAAGAAATTCAATTGGGGCAATCTTTTGGTATGGCTCATAGGCTTTGGAGTATACAGGCTGCTGCTTGCGGTAGATGCTGCTCCGGAATCCTATGCATCATGGATGGTCTCACTTGTGGGGATATTCGGAGAAACAATTCCCTGCCTTATTGTGACAGCGTTTTTGGGCCTGGCAGCAGGCTTTGTAGTTAAAAGCAATAAAGAAAGCAAAGCAAATAAAAAAAATATAGGACGGGTATAGCACATGATATATCCGTCCTGGGCAAAAGCCCGGAAAGGATAATATCATGAAAAAGATCAATGTAAAAAAACTTGCAGTCTGCGGAGCCTTTGCGGCAGTTGCAACCATCGGCTCGCTGTTTTCGTTCCCTATGCTCGGGAGCAAGTGCAGCCCTGTGCAGCATATGGTAAACGTACTTTGTGCTGTACTGTTAGGCCCCTGGTGGGGGCTTGGATGCGCATTTGTGACCAGCGTTCTAAGGAATGCTTTCGGGCTCGGAACACTTTTTGCGTTTCCGGGATCAATGTGCGGAGCACTTCTTTCGGGGCTCCTGTACAAAGCTGTTAAAAAGCTTCCGGCAGCATATATAGGTGAGGTATTCGGAACGGGGATCATAGGCGGTATGTTATGCTATCCTGTAGCACTTTACCTTATGGGAAACAGCGAAGCAACACTTTTTGCTTTTGTAGGACCGTTTCTGATCTCTACATGCGGAGGAACAATACTTGCTGCCATACTTACGCTTGCGCTTTCCGGAACCGGGAGTCTGCAGCGTATGAAAGACATGCTTGAATAAATGATCGGGTAAATATGTATACTGAACAATTAATGAATGTGAGAAAAACAGTACCTCTTGTGCAGTGCATTACCAATAACGTTACGATATTGGACTGCGCCAATGCATTGCTTGCGGCAGGAGCTTCGCCAACAATGTCACATGCCTGGCAGGAAGCTAAGGAGGTTCAGCACGGATGCAGCGCTCTGGTTCTGAATCTTGGAGCGACAGAGAGTTTTAAAGCTATGGAACTGGCGGCAGCAGAAGCGCATGAATGCGGGCATCCTGTTGTGCTCGATCCCGTAGGAGTGGGCGGATCTTCTTACAGAAGAGGTTTTATGCAGGAAATGCTAGGGGCAGGATTCATAGACTGCATACGCGGTAATGCTGCTGAGATCGCTTCCGCTGTAAGAGGGAAGGCGACGGTCACAGGAGTGGATGAACCTCAGGATGATCATTTAGATTATCCATCAGATCAGGAAACTGCAGCCTTTGCTTCTGAATATGGACTTATCATTGTAAGAAGCGGTGTAAAGGACTATATTACTGACGGGAATAAAGATCTGATATGCACGGCCGGTGACCCTATGATGAAAAGGATCACGGGTACAGGATGTATGTCAAGCTGTATAATAGCCGCATTTATGGCCTCAAATAAGACAGTGGGCACAGATGCCGTGATGGCCGCATGTGAGTATTTCGGAGAATGCGGGAAAAAAGCGGCGGAAAAGACACGGGCTGTCTCCGGAGGAACAATGTCCTTCAGGATGAATTTTATTGATGAACTCAGTTTTTAGAAAAAAGGAGCTTTGGCTCCTTTTTTTTATGTTTAGTGCGAATTAATGATAAAATGAGTACATGTTTTTAAAAATGCTGACAAAAGAACTGATGCGAAGAAAGACGATGAACCTTATCATTCTTATCTTTGTTATCATGGCATCCATGTTTGCGGGAGCGGGGGGTTCGAATATTCTTTCGGTTTTCGGAGGCCTGGATCGTTTTCTGGATAAAGCGGGAGCGGGCGATATCATACTTCTGTATAACGGTGGATACGCTCCTGACGAGATAAAGGATTTCGTTTATGAAAATAAGACTGTGACGGGACTCAGGCTGGAGGAGTTTCTTTCTTACAAAAACAGCATCAGAGAAGGCGGACGATTGATAACTGACAGAGCTGTTCCTCTTTTTGTGGATTTCAGTCGTCGCGGTGAAAAAATATATGACAGGGATGATAATGAGATAACGAATGTTGAAGAAGGTCATATATGGTTAAATGTCAGCTATATGGATATGAATGATCTGATCCCGGGGGATGTGATCACCATAGATATAGATGGTGCGACTATCGATCTTGTAATAGACGGAGTGATGAAGGATGCGGCCTTTCCTAATGCTGATATGATAAGTGCGACCAGATTCCTTTTAAATGAAAAAGATTTTGAAAAGATCAGCCAATATCCGGTATTTAAGGATAGTGATGTATATGGGATCATAGGTTTCGTGAATACAGAGGATCCCGATTCTGTAACTAAGACGATCTCCGGGTTTGGAGGTGTCAGCATTTCAAGAAAACAGATCCCTCTTTTTTATCTTATGGATTTCATTTCTGTTTTTCTTATGCTCTTATTCAGCTTAGCGTTAGTAGCTGTTTCTTCCGTGACGATCCATTTTTCGGTTAATTTCAGTTTTGAGGAAGATTTCAGAGAAATAGGCATACTTAAAGCTATAGGACTGGAAAACAGGAAGATAAGAAGGATCAATACCTTTAAATACATGGCTGTTGCGGTTGTAGGATGTACAGCGGGTTTCTTTTTAAGTATTCCCTTTGCCAGGGCAGTGCTTATCAATACAGAACAGAAAATGATTTTGGTAAATGACCGGAGCTTTATTCCGAATCTGTTGGGATGCCTGTTTGTTGCTGTGTCTGTTACTGCTAATGCCTGGATAAGTGCCGGCAAAGTTAAGAAGTTCTCACCGATCGACGCGATAAGATTTGGATCGGCAGGAGAAAGATTTACGGGGAAGAAAGGAATACGCATGCCGATGTGTGATATTCCCTCTCCGCTTTATCTGGCTCTGAATGATATATTAAGTTCACCAACAAGATATATTGGTATATTTCTGGCCTTCTTCTTATGTACGGTTACACTTTTTACACTGGATAATGCGGTCAGCACCCTGAAGAGCGGTATGTTTACGGGGATAATGTATGCAAAGTGTGATATCACCGCTAACTGTTATGCTGATCTGTTTTATGGTTACTCTGAGGAACAGGTGATATCGTGGCTTAAGAAGTATGAGGAAAGGCTGGCCTCGGAAGGAATGCCGTGTTCAGTCTTTTCGGATTCGGCACAGTTTGCATCATATGAGATTAAAGGAGAACAACTGACATTTGTTACCGTGAAATTTATAAATGCGCCGGATGATATACATGACTATACCGAAGGTGAAGCTCCGAAAAATCCATCAGAACTGGCTCTTAGCTCCGGTATAAGCACTAAATACGGATTGCAGATCGGAGACACGATAAGAGCTGATCTGGGAGATGGTTACAGTGATAAGATCATCACAGGCATTTATGAATCTTTTACAAATGCGGGAGAGAACGTAAGAGTTTCGCCGGATTCATCCTTCAGGGGATATCAGGATGAAGATCTTTGCATAAGATTTTATGATAATCCGTCCGTAAGAGAATTAAAAAACAGATGCGAACTTATCTCAAGAGATCCGTCCTTTTTGCGGATTGGTCTGGCTGATGAGTTAACGGAAGAAGCATTAGGAGTGACAGGACCTATCAATTCGATCAGAAATATTTTGATCGTGATACTGCTTATACTGGATCTGATGATATCCGTCCTTATGGAAAAGACCTTTATCAATTCGGAGAAAAATGAGATCGCGCTGCTTAAAGCTGTTGGATTTAAGGAATCATCGCTTATCAAATGGCATATCTTAAGATTTTCCATTGTGATATTGCTTGCAACGCTTGTGGCAGCTGTGGTATCAGGCCCTGTGACTTTGTTTGTTTCGAAACCGGTATTTCTGGGATTGGGGATACATAAGATCAGTGCCAAATGCAATTATCTGAATATACTGCTCTTGTATCCGGCATTGGTACTCTTCATTTCCGCGGTTTCGGTTCATTTAACATCCTGCGGTATAAGACGGATAAAGTGTTCTGATGCGAACAATATAGAGTAGTGTATAATAAACATGCAGTAGAAATATAAGAAGAGCGGAGGCTTAACTATGACATATACAGTATCACTTAAGAAAATGTACAACCCGGATGATGTTTATTCCGAAATGGCAAAGTATCTTACATTTCCTTCGTATTTCAAGAGCACCCTTGAGGAATTTCAGGATATGCTGAAGCTCATCAATGAGGATACGGAGTTTATCTTCACGGATACCTTTGAGGCTGAATGCATGATGAGCCGTTACATGAAGAATTTTAAGCGTATCTTTGAAGAGGCTTGTAAGGAAAATCCGAAGCTCAAGGTGGAATTCAGAAAATGAAATTTCTTGTACAGAGAGTGGAGAGTGCTTCAGTTGAGATAGAAGGAAAACTTTTCGCCGCTATAGAAAAAGGATTCTTTGTTCTGGTCGGCGTATGCGCTGAAGATACAAGGGAAGATGCAGACAGGCTTGTAAAAAAGCTGACAGGCATGCGTATCTTTGCGGATGAAAACGGAAAAACAAATCTCGGTCTTTCGGATGTTGGCGGTAAGGTGTTGTTAGTGTCACAGTTTACGCTTTATGCAGACTGCAAAAGAGGCAACCGTCCTTCTTTTATAAAGGCAGGAGATCCGGCTCACGCAGAAGAACTATATGAATATGTGATCAAAAGCTGCAGGGATATACTTGGGGCAGAGAATGTTGGAACAGGGACCTTTGGCGCTGACATGAAGTGCACGATAATCAATGACGGTCCTTTTACGATAGATCTTGATTCTGATGAACTTAAATAAGGAGCACAAGCGGTAATGGAAAAAGAAAAGAAGATCCTTTTTATAAGCATAGGAGCAACGATCGCACTTGGCATTTTAGTGTTGGTCGCTGTTTTGATCATAAGGGTTGCAGGTAACAGACATGAAGAGCTTGCAGGAGAGAAGACGAAGGAAACTGCAGCTGTTACGGAGGCTGCGGAGAAGACTTCAGATGATAAAAAAGATGAAGATAAAAATGAGAATAAGTCCGAGAAATTCACAGGCGAACTTTCTGCAACAATAACAGAAACCGGAAGCTGGGGTGACTCTCCTGTTTATAAGCAGTATGCCGTAAAGATAAATAATACTACATCCCGGGATGTGGACGGATGGACGATCAGGATAAATACCGGAGATGCAACTATAGACAATTCATGGAACGGTAATTTTGAAATAAAGGACGGTACACTTACTGTTACAAATGTTGATTATAATGCACAGATCCCTGCGGGATCGAATACCGAATTCGGTGTTATACTTGCCGATGTCTCAGGTGATCTGAGCTATGAGCTGGTGACGGGTGAATTCAAGGTTTCCGGAAGCGCTTCAGCTTCTGCGCAGTCTTCCGGCAATAATGAAGACGGCGGATCATCGGGAGCCGTGGATACGATAAAGAGTGATCCAAAGGAACTTCCTGTTCCGGAACCTACAACGGATGACTGGCTTCATACAGATGGTTCAAAGATATATGACAGCAAGGGAAAGCAGGTATGGCTTACCGGAGTTAACTGGTTTGGTTACAACACAGGAACCAATCTGTTCGATGGCCTCTGGGCGGCAGATCTTCATACTTCCATCAATTCCATTGCCGACCATGGATTCAATCTTGTGAGGATCCCAATATCAGCCGAACTTATCCTTCAGTGGAAGGCGGGCAAGGCTCCGGATGCCAATTTCAATCAGGCTACAAATGATTATCTTGTGGGAATGGATTCACTTGAGATATTCGATCATGTGATAGGACAGTTCCGTGCAAACGGGCTTAAAGTGATGATAGATATTCATAGTGCCAATACCGATGCCTCGGGTCACATGACCAATCTCTGGTATACGGATAAGATATCCGAAGAACAGTACATAGAGGCGCTTTCATGGATGGCTGCAAGATATAAGGATGATGATACTATCATCGCATATGACCTTAAGAATGAACCTCACGGCAAGCCTTCCGAAGGTGACAAGGCAGCCATATGGAATGACTCTAAGGATAAAAACAACTGGAAATATGAAGCGGAGAAGGCTGCGGCTGCAGTGCTTAAAGAGAATCCGAATGTTCTTATAATGGTAGAAGGCACTGAAATATATCCGGTGGATATAAAGAAAAACGGTGATTACTCTTCAGTTGATGATGACGATTATTATTTTACCTGGTGGGGCGGCAATCTCCGCGGTGTGAAGGATTATCCGGTAGATCTCGGAAAGTATCAGGATAAGCTGGTATACTCACCTCATGATTATGGTCCTACAGTATTTGCACAGCCCTGGTTTGAAGGCGATTATGATTATGATTCCCTGATGAAAGACTGCTGGCATGATAACTGGCTCTATATCGAAGAAGAGAATATAGCGCCTATTCTTGTTGGGGAGTGGGGCGGATTTATGAGGGAACCAAACCTTACCTGGATGACATATATGAGAGAGCTGATTGGCAACTATCATCTCAACCACACCTTCTGGTGTTTCAATGCAAATTCGGGAGATACAGGCGGGCTTGTAAAGGATGATTTTACTACATGGGATGCTGATAAATATAATTTTGTAAAAGAAGTCCTGTGGACCGAGAATGGTAAGTTCGTAGGGCTGGATCATAAGATACCGCTTGGAAGTGCCGGAAACGGTATTTCTCTGGACGAAGCAAAGGGCCTGTAAAACAGGCCCTTTTGATTCTTTGTTGATGGTTAATCTTTATCAGTTGTTCATCTGTACAAAGTCATATCCGATTCCGAATTTGCCGGCCAGATATCTCTTGTAGAATACATCAGCGATACGCTGAACGATTATCTGTGCGGCAGCAGGAGCTGCATTCATAAGTATTACAACTACCTGTCGGTTTGAGTAACGGGTTGCCACATCATCGGTGCGGAGTGATTCAAACACAGCCTGCTCAAGCATTTCAACTGCAAGATCGGTTTCTGTCGTATCCGGATCCTTGCCGACTACAGGCATGAGAGTGAATAGTACGCACTGTACATTCTTGTTTTCTCTCTTGAGTGTACGTTTAATAAAATTATAAACCTGATGGAAGTCGTCAAATTCCATTTTGTAAGCTCCGGAGGAAATGCCGTCATTGCTTTCAAGCATTCCTGCAAGAGTCTTTATATCAACAAGTCGGCCGTCACGTTCAGCTTCGCTTTCGGATACCTTCTTTCCGTAGAAGTGGAAAGCATTTTTTCCGCTCTGTTTTACGTGATAGAGTGCCTTTCCTGCAGCATCAAGAAGTCCTTCAAAATCAGAACCGTCATCAGGGCTGCATGAAATGCCTGCGGAGAAAGTGACTTCCGGAGCATTGGTGGTGCCACCCATAAGTCCCTTTACGCGTTTCTTTAAGAGTGATGCTCTTTCCTCAGCCTCTTTTCTTTCCTGCATGCCGTCAAAGTATACGGCAAACTGGTCACCGCCGAGACGGCAGACAACATCGTTTACCGAAGTATATGAACGGAGTGCTTCGCCAAAGAGCTTGAGAAGATTATCACCGGCGATATTACCGAACATCTCATTTACAAGACCGGTGTTGTCGAGACCCATTACAAACAGCATACCTCTGGAATTCATACTGAGTTTTGCATCTATAAGAGAGCCTGCGTATGCTCTGTTGAAGAGGCCCGTGAGCTGATCGCGTATGGAACGTTCTGTAACATCTGAAGAAGACATCGTCATCTGAGAAGAAACAGAATAATGAACCTGATTATCAGCGGGATTCATTGAACTCGGAGCGGTCGGAGCAACAGGGGCCTGATATGCCGGAGCAGCAGAGGCCGGTGAGGGAGGAACAGGTGCCGGAGTTCCCGCGGCGTAATTGACGGGAACGGCAGGTTCCGGAGCAGGTTCCGGAGCAGGAGCGGGCGCAGGCGCTGTCTGGTCGGGAATATCCAGCTGCCCGTTCTTTATCCTGTCATCAATGTCTTCCGAAAGATGGATAGCGCGATCAACCTTATCAACCAGAATGCTCGGAATAAAAGGTTTCTTTACGAAATCAAGAGCACCCATCTCGCGGCCCTTGGCTATGATCGATTCATCAAGACTGGAAGTGAGAAAGATAACTGCAATGTTCTTTGAACGTCCGCCTGATCGAATCGTTTTTATCAGTTCAAAACCATCCATAAAAGGGAGACTGACATCCAGAAGTATCAGATCAGGTGTATTGCTATCCAGATATTGGAGTGCCTGCGAAGCAGAAGCAGTGGGAGTGACTATACACAGACCTTTCAGGGCCATCTCCGCACATGACAGATTAATCCTGTCGTCTTCGACTATAAGAACGTTCTTCATATTAAATGACCTCCCCCATAACATAACTAAAGTGTGAACTATTTACCCACTATGTGATACAATTATATTTCAAAGATTATGCATTTGCAATAAAACAATAAATGAAAATCTGTTCCGAAAGGAGAAAAAATAAATGGAAGAAATGAAAAAACGCGAGATCATAGAGAAATACTCAGAGGAACTTAGAAAAGCCGGAAAGTCAGGCTATGACACTGTTTACGAAGAGTTTAAAGTAGTGTGCAATGAAAACGGTTACATTGGTGAGCTGCAGTCACAGATGTGGGCATCGGTTGTAAAGAGAGTTGAAAAAAGCACTAAAGAGTGAATGATGAGTGAGGAAGCTGGAAAACGAGCTCTGATACGCCGTCTGATAGCATGGGGAGTGCTTGTACTGGTTGTTTCCCTTTTTGTGATGATCTGTATAAGAGTTGGTAAGCCGCTGGTTGAGCTGGTTTCGGATAATGAAAGGTTTAAAAAATGGCTTGATGGATTCGGAGTCTGGTCATACCTGGTATTCGTGCTTCTTATGATGTTTCAGACGATCGCGGCGTTTGTACCCGGCGGCCCGTTTCAGATGGCCGGAGGCTACGCTTTCGGTCCATTGATGGCGACTCTGTTAAGTATTCTGGGCTGCGGGCTCGGAAGCATGTTTGTCTTTTTTCTTGTAAGACGCTTTGGCGAAAAGACCGCCCTGTTTTTTATCTCTGAGGATAAGCTTAAAAAGCTGAAATTCATTGAGGGATCTCCGAGGTGGAAACGTTTGCTGGTTTTGCTTTTCATAATTCCCGGATCGCCAAAGGATGTTTTTAATCTGTTTGCCGCCCTTACGGATATCAATCCCGTAAAATGGCTTGTAGTTTGCACGCTGGGACGTATACCGGCGATAATCGCATCCGCGATCAGCGGAGATGCAGTGAGTGAAGGAAGATATGCAGAGGCGATAATCGTCTTTCTGACACTGGCTGCTGTCAGCATTGCAGGAATGATCTTTTACAGAAAATTGGAAAACAAAGGAAAAGACGATAATAATGGATCCGATAAATGAAAAAATGCTTTCCCCCGATGAAATGGCAGAAGCTCTGAAAAAAGAATGCGGAAAGCCCGATACAGCCTTCCGTATTTTTTTTCATAAGAGACCTGACGGAGATGCAATAGGATCAGCCTATGCCCTTGCTCTTTGCTTATACAGTCTTGGAGCGGATGCAGAAGCTCTCTGTTCAGATCCGGTACCGCAGCGCTTTCATGAGCTGACAAAACCTGCAGAAGAGATCCTTTCAGTGCCTCACGGGAAGAAGAGTCATGTTGTGAATATCGCTGTGGATACAGGTTCGGCATCGCGTCTTGGGAGATATTCGGATGAAAAGATAGATATCTGTATTGATCATCATATTACGAATTTTATAGATAATCCCGAACATCTTCCTGCAGCGCTGCGCCTTGTAGAGCCGGAAGAATCATCATGTGCCGAGATCATCTTTAAACTCTTTGGCTTGATAGATATTAAGATGAGCGTCCTTGAAGCAGATCTTATATATACAGGCCTTATAACGGATACATCATGTTTCCGGACAAGAAGCACGAGACGACAAAGTCTTATCACTGCGGCAGCAGTGTCAGAGATAAATGAGGCGCATATAGTTGATATAGCAAGAAAGCACTTCATGAGGAAGCGCCCGGCTCAGATAAAGATGGAAACTGCAGCTTACAGCCGAATGCGTTTTTCGGAAGATGAAAGGGTGCTGGGAACTTATGTGACATATGATGATTACAGGGAATGCGGCATTGAAGACTGTGATCTGGAAGGATTCAATGATGCGATAGATCAGATATGCAGACCGGACGGGAAGGGTGTACCGGTCCATGTGATAGTACGTGAGCTAAAACCGTCATTCTGCCGCGTATCAGTAACTGCGAGACTTCCGGTAAATGCGGCGAGGATATGCAGGATGCTCGGTGGCGGAGGACACGATAATGCCGCAGGATGCGAAATGAATTGTGATCCAAAGGAGGCTCTCGAGCGAGCAATGGAGGCCTGTATCAGGGATGTGAATGAATATATGTCGGGTGAGGAAGTTTAGTGGTCTGCAACAAGTGGGAAGTATTAGTAATGTAACATAAGAAAGGGGATAAATGTATGGGGTTAGAGAACAAGACTGAAACAAGACCGTATCTTCCGTGGAAGACGGTAGGAGCTTTCATGAAAATGGCTTTTGAGGCTGCAGGGGTTCCGGCAGAAGATGCTGAGATATGCGCGGAGGTACTCATGGAAAGTGACAGACGCGGCATAGAAAGCCACGGCTGCAATCGTTTCAAGCCTATTTATATAGACAGGATAAGAAAAGGCACACTGCTTCCTAAAACCGAGATAGAAGTGGTAAAGGAAACTCCGACTACGCTTGTTTATGATGCTCATGACGGAATGGGAATGGTTGCAAGCTATCATATGATGGAGAAACTTATCGAAAAAGCCAAAAAGTACGGAATGGCCGGCGGTGCGATACGCAATTCGACTCATTACGGTATTGCCGGATATTATGCGACGATGGCAACAAAGGAAGGAATGATCGGACTTACCGGTACAAATGCCAGACCTTCGATAGCTCCGACTTTCGGTGTTGAAAACATGATGGGCACAAATCCTCTTACCTTCGGGCTTCCCACCGATGAGGAGTTTCCTTTCTGTCTTGACTGCGCAACATCGATAATACAGCGTGGAAAGATAGAGTATTATGCAAGGAGCGGAAAAGCTACACCGGCAGGCCTTGTTGTCACAGAAGATGGCGGCACACTTACCGATTCCCAGGCTATACTTGATGCGCTTGTAAAAGGAGAAGCAGCGCTTGCGCCTCTCGGTGGTATTGGTGAAGATACAGGTGGATACAAAGGCTATGGATATGCTGCCGTTGTTGAGATACTTTCGGCTGCACTTGCGGGCGGAAATTTCATGAAGGCTCTTTCGGGTGTGACGGAAGACGGAAAACCAAGAATGTACGGGCTCGGACATTTCTTTTTTGTGGTTGATCCTGAGGCTTTCACAGGAAGAGGATCATTTAGGAAAACTGCCGGAGATATATGCCGTGCGCTGCGTGCATCAAAAAAGGCTCCTGGCGAAGAAAGAATATATACAGCAGGCGAAAAAGAATATCTTGTCTGGCTGGAAAGAAAGGATAAGGGAGTTCCTGTCAGCGAATCCGTTCAGAAAGATTTCTGTACGGTTCGTGACTGGTACGGACTGGATTTCAGATTCCCGTTTGAATAAGAATGTACAAGGAATACTTTTTTGTAAGAATACTTGATCTTATCTGCATCACGGCTTGCGGAATGCTGACTGTTATGTCGCATAAAAGCGGATACTTTTTTCTTGCAGCGGTCATATTGTTTATACTGTCTTTTGTCCTGCCGTCTTATGCGGCAAAGGGGATACCGGAAGGACATTTAAGACGTTGTGCTTATGGAAATGTCATACTTTCGGTTTTCCCTGTATCGCTTCTATTGAGCATAATAATGCTGGCCGTGATGATAATAGAGTTCGAAACTTTTAGCTGGAGCGGACTCATAATATATGTATTGGTCACATTTCTGGTACTGCTTGTATTTTTCTGGGTCGGTATCATCTTTGTTTATACTTCATCGCTTCAGCTTGGAGTGGATAAACGAGTGATAGGCCTGTTATGCGGAATGGTTCCGGTAGCCAATCTGATAGCACTCAGGATGATAGTGAAGGTTACAGGCAGGGAAGTAAGAGAGGAAAGTATCAAGTACTGGCTTGATAAAGAGCGGGAAAACGATGCGATCTGTGCAACAAAGTACCCGCTTCTCATGGTTCACGGCGTGTTCTTTCGCGACTCGGAACATCTGAACTATTGGGGAAGAGTTCCCGAGGAACTAAAGAAGAACGGTGCGGTAATCTATTACGGAGGACAGGAATCTGCAGGAGATGTAAGAACCTGCGCAGTGGAGATCAAGGAGATCATTGATAAGATCACAGAAGAGACCGGCTGCGAGAAGGTCAATATAATCGCACACAGTAAGGGCGGCCTTGACAGCAGATATGCGATCACTATGTTGGGAGCGGCTCCGAAGGTTGCGTCTCTTACTACCATAAACACTCCGCATAAAGGCTGTGAGTTTGCGGATTACCTTCTTTCAAAGGCTCCGGAAGCGCTCAAGAATTCGGTGGCAGCAGCATATAATAAAGGTGCAGCGGCACTTGGCGACAAAAAGCCTGATTTCATCAAAGCTGTAACCGATCTGACGCATACAGGTGCAGCGGCTCTTAATGAAGAGATGGCTCCAAATGATGGAGTATTTGACGCTATATACACTCAGAGTTTCGGTTCCAAATTAAACAAAGCCGTAAGCGGGAAATTCCCCTTAAACTTAAGTTATAATTTTGTCAAATCATTTGACGGAGATAATGACGGACTTGTTGGGGAAAGGTCATGCTCATGGGGCTCGGAATTTCATTTTATTAAGCATGAAGGCAGGAGAGGGATATCACATGCCGATATGATAGATCTGAATCGCGAAAATATAGAAGGTTTTGATATAAGAGAGTTTTATGTGCAGATCGTTCACGGTCTTAAGGAAAGAGGTCTGTAAGAAGCTGTAAACGGATCGTAAAAGGACTCAAAACTGATATGGAATGCATATTTTTAAAATATTTCATATCTGTACAGGGTGATAATTATAGTAAGTTCAGTAAAAGACAAAAGTTTTATTATTTACTGTAAAAAAATATAATTTCAAAAATTTTTATCAAAAGGGAATGGAGGGTTTTATGGCCGAAAGATCAAAAGTTTATTTCACTGACTTCCGTACAGTTATGGGAGTCCCTCTTACAAAGAAGCTTCAGAAGCTGATACGTATGGCCGGCATTGCTGATATCGACATGGAAGGGAAATTCGTTGCGATAAAGCTCCATTTTGGTGAGCTTGGTAATCTTGCATATCTCCGTCCTAATTATTCAAAAGCAGTTGCCGATGTAGTGAAGGAACTTGGCGGAAAGCCTTTCCTTACGGACTGCAATACACTTTATCCGGGCTCAAGAAAGAATGCACTTGATCATCTTGATTGTGCACAGGAGAACGGCTTCAATGAGACAACAACAGGATGTCACGTGATAATCGCAGATGGTCTTCGCGGTACCGATGATGTGATCGTACCGGTCAGAAACGGTGAGTACTGTAAAGAGGCCTATATCGGGCGCGCACTTATGGATGCAGATATAGTCATTTCGCTCACTCATTTCAAGGGGCATGAAGCTACCGGTTTCGGAGGAGCTCTTAAGAACATAGGAATGGGCGGAGGTTCTCGTGCCGGAAAGATGCAGCAGCACAATCAGGGAAAACCTCATGTCGTAACAGAGAAATGCCGCACCTGCAGACGCTGTGCTAAAGAATGCGGAAGCGATGCGATCTCCTATGATTCAGGTAAGGCAGTTATCGATACAGACATATGCAAAGGTTGCGGACGCTGCATAGGCGCATGTGCTTTTGATGCGATCGAGAATTCTAATGGAAATGCAAATTCAATACTCGGCTGCAAGATAGCAGAGTATACACAGGCTATAGTTGACGGCAGGCCTTCATTTCATATCAGCCTTATTACTGATATATCTCCTAACTGCGACTGTCATGGTGAGAATGATGCTCCCATACTTCCCGATATCGGAATGCTTGCATCCTTTGATCCTGTAGCGCTTGATATGGCATGCGTGGATCTTTGCCAGAAGACAGAGCCTATCAGGAACTCTCAGCTTGGCGATAATCTTGCTGATCCGCACTTTGAACATCATCATGATCATTTCCTTGACAACAATCCGAATGTCAGCTGGAAAGAAACTCTTGAACATGGTGAAAAGATAGGCCTTGGTACAAGGAAATATGAATTGATCACGATGAAATAGGTTTAAGGAGGCAGTTTTTAATGAATGCGATGGATGCTATGAGAATGGCGCAGGCGTGGAGGACTTTTTCCGAGAATCATCCGAAGTTTCTTCCGTTTGTGCGTGCGGTTTCACAGGGAGCTCTTCAGGAAGATACTGTTCTTGAGATGGCAGTCACAACGCCTGACGGCAAGAAGCTGGAGACCAATCTGAAGCTTACACAGTCGGATCTGGAGCTGATAGCAATGCTTAAGAACTTCATCCCCCAGAATTAACGCTTATTTTGATAATTTAGTAAAAATAGAGTACGTTATTCTGCTACAGTTATGATTTATTCCCTTAGTGTACGGATATAGAATGTAGTCATCAGGAAAAATACTGATCATATAAATCCGGCACGAGGGGGAATAGAATTTCAAACTGGGGGGAGATTTGATCCGATCGTACCGGTTTATATAAATCAAGCAGCGGTTGCAGCCGCTGCTTTTTTTTTCAATAGAAATACTGCTAAGTTAAAAAATAACCCCCCGGTGGGCTTGCGAGGGCTGTTCGATTGATTTATAAAAGAGCAATCGGAATTATGGGAGCAGGGATATAAGTTGAAAAAAAACAGTATTAAAAAATGGGGCAAAAAAATATTATCTGCGCTAGTGATAGTTTTGGGTGTAACCTTTCTTACATTTCTTTTATCTTATCTTTCTCCGGATGATGCTGCGGTGGTAAAACTTTCTTCTATGGGTATGGGATATACTCAGGAAATGCTGGATAAGACCCGTGAGGAAATGGGACTGGATCGTCCTTTCCTGGAACAGTATTTGGATTGGATGAAAAATGTGATCCGTCTGGATTTTGGAAGGTCATACAGAACAGGGGAAAATATAACAGATATGATGCTTGCCGCATTGCCGAATACGTTAATACTGACTTTTCTGTCTTTGATGGTTACTTTGATGATATCCCTCCCAATAGGAATATTGTGTGCATATCATCCAAATGGATTGCTGGATTCAGTAATGCGTTTGTTTTCTTATTTTTTCTCGTCACTGCCATCTTTCTTTATTTCTCTTATAGTACTGTACTATGCGTGTATTAAATGGAACCTGTTCAAGGTTATGGCAGAGCCGGGAATCCGGGGGTTCATACTTCCGGCGCTGGTTACCGGAGTATCACTTTCGTCCTGGTATATCAGACAAATACGGGCTATAGCATTGGAACAGTTAAGCTCCCAGTATGTTTATTCTCTCTACAGCAGAGGGATCAGCAGGCAAAGAATTCTTTGGAAACATGTCCTTAAAAACTGCCTGCTTCCTGTTATAACTCTTCTGGGAGTGTCTATAGGCGGAATGCTTGGCGGATCTGCTATCACGGAATCCATCTTTTCCGTGAAGGGCGTCGGAGCCCTAGCAGTATCAGCGGTTACATCGAGAGATTACCCGTTTATTCAGGCTTATGCTGCGTGGATGGCAGCATTGTACCTGCTTGTCAATTATATTGTTGATGTTGCAGGTCGAAAACTGGATCCCAGAATATCCTGAGGAGAAAAGAGGAATGAAAAAAAATAAAACTAAAATCGCCTATTTTTTTTCGCTGGCGGTTCTGCTTGTTTTACTTGTATTTATGCTTGTGGCCGGTTTTTTCCTGAAGCATGATCCCTATGCGACAAATCTTTCGGATGCATTTATTTCGCCGGGAGAAGATGGATACCTTTTGGGAACAGACCAGCTTGGACGATGCATTGCGTGCAGGATCATTGCCGGAGGGCAACAGACCATATACTCATCCATGATAGTTGTAGCAGTGGTACTGTCCTTTGGCTCCATCGTGGGAATGCTTGCCGGATACAGCGGAGGAGCAGTTGATTCGGCGATCACCAAGATCACTACTGTATTTCAGGCTTTCCCCGGATTTGTCTTGGCAGTTGCCATTGCGGGGATTCTGGGTCCCGGGAAAGGAAACGGAATGATTGCCCTGATACTCGTGTATTGGACAACATACGCCAGATACTCAAGATCTCTTGTTCTGAATCTTAAGAACAACACCTTTGTTCGTGCCGCAAAAATGTGCGGAGCGGGACGCGTAAGCATTTTGATCAAATATATTCTTCCGAATATGATACCGCCGCTTTTGGTAACAGCGGCATTGGATATAGGAAATGTAGTGCTGAGTATGGCAGGTCTTTCGTATTTGGGACTTGGAGGAGCCCGGCCTACTGCAGAGTGGGGAGCCATGATGAGCGAGTCAAGGCGCTTCCTGCAGACCAACCCTTCGTTAATAGTAATTCCGGGCATTGCGCTGTTTATAATGGTCTTCCTGTTCAATATCTGCAGCGACTGTGCGCGAAATTATTATGATAACCGTGGATCATTCCATAAATGATAAAGGAGAAGAAATGAAAAGGTTAAGTTTACTGAAAAAAGAAATAGCATTGGTCGTGACAGCCTGTCTTTTGGTTGGATGTGGAGAAACTGCGAAAAAAGAGACAGTCGCAGTTGAGACAGGAACTTCTGAAGTTGTTGCGGAAACTGCAACAGAGGCGCCTGCAGCAGAGGAACCTACTGAAGGTAATGGCGAAAGAAAAATACTTCATGCCGGATCATCAGCCGGTATGTTTGGAGCTTCCAATCTGGATCCGGCTACAGACTGGAATGGTTGGTATTTATCATTTGCCGGTGTAGCAGAGACACTTTTTAAACTGGATGACGCTTATGATGCCATTCCAACTCTGGTAGAAAGTTTTGACGAGCCTTCCGATGGCGTTACATGGGTATTTCATCTTCGTGATGATGTATATTTTTCAAACGGTGAAAAGATGACAGCACAGTCGGTTGTTGATTGCTTCGAACGTACACTTTCAATAAATAATCGCGGGGAATCAACTTTGGCATATGAGAGTATGTCTGCTGATGGGCAGGATCTTACTATTGTTACACCCTACGCCGATCCCACTTTTATTTACTCACTTTGTGATCCGCTTCTTACTGTTTACTATGTGGGTGATTCAGAGGATTATGAGAATGGCGCTCACTGCACAGGACCTTTTGTTGTAGACCAGTTCACGCCTGAAGTAGAGATGGTTCTTTTAAAGAATGAAAACTACTGGGGCGGTGAAGTGAAGATTGATGAAGCTCATCTTATGACCTTCGGTGATGATGATGCAATGGTTATGGCTATGCAGAACGGCGAGCTGGATATCTGCGACGGAACCAGCAGTGCTGTTCTTGTATGCAACGAGACTACCGGCTACAACGTTCTTTCAATTGATACATCCCGCGCAGAGAAGATCATCTTCAACTTCAATGCCAGCGAATTTGCCAAGGATGCTGCAGTACGTGAAGCAATCGCATGGACGGTAGACCGTGAAGGATATGAGAAAATCAGTAACGGAACCAAGAGAGCTAACTGGGGAATCTATCCTGCTACTCTTTCATACGGAGATAATTCAAAGCTTGATATTCACATCAAAGAGCAGAACCTTGAAAAGGCTGCAGAGGTACTGGATAACGCTGGATATGTAGATACAGACAATGATGGTGTTCGTGAGATGAACGGTGCACCTATTTCACTTGTTATGGCAGTAACTGAGAATGCCAGCACAGATTTCTGTGATGTTCTTGCCTCCGATCTTCGCTCTATCGGTGTTGAGATGAGAACCGAGAGCTATCTGAATCTGGATTCCTTCGAAACCTACAACGGTGTTAACTGGGATATGTCACTTAGCGGAAAATATATGACTCCTACAGGAGATGCGAGCTACTTCTTTGATCAGGATGTTATTACCGGCGGTAGTGCAAACTATGGTGGATACTCAAATCCTGAGTTGGATAAGCTTGCAGATCAGCTTCATAAGACCTTCGGCGATGAAGCTCGTAACGAGCTTGTATTCCGGATGGAACAGATGCTTCTCGATGACAATAGCTATATCGTATATTGCAACGGAACAAATACATATATTACAAGCAGTCGTGTCAGCGGTTATAAGCCTTGCCCCTCAAACTACTATTATCTTGATGCAAATGTAGATTTAGATTAAGACAGGGAAATATGTTAGAAGTAAAAAATCTGACAATAGAATATGAAAACTCCACAATCGTAAGGGATATTTCCCTTACGGTTGAATGTGGTGAGATTTATAGCATTATTGGCAAGAGTGGATGCGGAAAAAGCACACTCCTTAATGCTATAAGCGGAATGCTGGGAAAAAACGGAAAGATTACCGGAGGGACTATCAATCTTGGGGGTAATGCGATTTTTGAAAATGGCAGATATACACCATATCTAAAAAAAGTTTTAGGCAGGGAACTGGCTACTATTTCACAACATCCGGACAGCTCATTTGATCCACTCTTTACAATTGGAAATCAAATGACAGAGGTTATGCGTGTAAGCGAGCGAATAAGCAAGAAGGATGCCAGAACCAAGGGGGTGGATATTCTTTCCAAGTTGCATTTTTCAGATCCGGAAAGAGTATGGAATTCGTACCCACATGAACTCAGTGGAGGGATGTGTCAGCGTGTGGCTGTTGCCATGGCGTTATCTAACAGGGCGACACTTCTTCTGGCAGATGAACCGACCAGTGCGTTGGATGTAACTAGTCAGGCAGAGTTTATCAAACAGCTGCAGGAAATTGTGGAGCACGATAATCTGGCAGTTCTGTTGGTAACTCATAACATGGCAGTAGCCAAGGCTTTGGCTGACAGGACAGGGTACATTCGAAATGGGAAATTGAAAGAAGAGAGAGGAAACGTTTTTGCCGTTACTGCAAGTTGAGAAACTTAATAAAACCTTTCAGGGAAATAATGACCAATTGTTCCGGGCACTTAATGATGTGAGTTTTTCTGTTGATGCAGGCGAATGTGTAGGGCTTATCGGCGAAAGTGGCAGTGGAAAGACAACCATTGCTAACATTGTTGCCGGTTTTGTTCCTGCAACCTCGGGTGATGTGATTTATGATGGCCAATCTCTTACTGCAAGTCGTTGCGAAAAAAATGCCAGAAGCACTATGCAAATGGTGTTTCAGAATCCTATGAATTCCTTTAGCCCACGTATGAAACTGGGAAGAGGCATACGTGAAGGATTAAACTATCTTTCTTCCATGCCGCGAAAGGACCAGGAAAAGAGGGTAGATGAAGCCATGGAAATGGTGGGATTATCTCTTAGTTACAAGAATAAGTATGTTTTTGAAGTAAGTGGAGGTGAAGCTCAGAGGGCCGCTATTGCCAGAGCAATCCTTATAAAACCAAAGCTCCTTCTATGCGATGAAATTACCAGTGCCCTGGACGCAGAAGTTCAGGATCAGCTTATAGAAGTTCTTCGGAAACTGAAAAATGAAATGAACATGGCTTTTTTATTTATCAGTCATGATATCAAATTAGTTCGAAGCTTTTGTGACCGAGCCTTTGTTTTACAGGATGGAGTTATCGTGGAACAGGGAATCGTGGAGCAACTATATGATCATCCGGAAAACGAATATACCAAGAAACTTGTAAATGCAGCAATCCTTAACCTGATCGAATGACAAAACAAAGGTTGAAAAAAAGGTCGGATTTGGAATAGGTTTAAATGAAAATAAAAAAATATATAGATTTAACGGAAGGGGATATAGTAAAGCAGATTATTCTGTTTGCCTTACCGCTTCTGGGATCAAGTCTGGTACAACTGCTGTATAATACTGCAGACCTTCTGTTTATCGGACGATTTCTCGGTAAAAATGAATCTGCTGCAGTTGGAGCAAGTACAATGATGGTTACTTGTCTTGTGGGGCTCTTCGGCGGCCTTTCTGTTGGCGCGACGGTAGCTGTTGCAAATGCATTTGGAGCCAAAGACGGGGACAAAGTTAAGCACATACTACAGACCTCAGCGGCTCTGAGCATTATCAGTGGAATCATTGTATTTCTGGCAGGTTACAGTTTTGCGCCTGCTTTTATTCATGTTATAGGAACACCCGGAGAGATAGCAGACAGTGCAGTAGGCTATCTGAGAATATACTTTTTCAGCTCAATATTTATAGTCAGCTATAATATGGGAGCCGGAGTAATGCGGGGCATGGGTGAATCTTTTGTTCCGCTGCTTTTTCAAATTGTCGGTGGCGTGATAAATGTTGTTATGGATGCCGTATTTCTTCGGGGATTGAATATGGGGATAAACGGAGTTGCCTGGGCAACCTTTTTTTCTCAGGGAGCGGCAGCGGTTTGCACGGTTATATATCTCTTTTTTCGTATAAGTGAGGAATATCGCATACAACTAAGGTCAATAACCATTCATGGAGATATTCTGTCATCCATCCTTCGCGTAGGAATCCCATCGGGACTTCAGACGTTGGTAATAGCACTTTCAAATGTTGTTGCGCAGTATTTCATCAACTCTCTTGGCACAAATGCCATAGCTGCATTTACGGCATACTTCAAAGTAGAATTACCGATATACCTTCCTATTGTGGCACTTGGTCAGGCAGTAACTACTTTCGTTGGGCAAAATCTTGGCGCAGGTAATCCTGAAAGAGCTCGAGAGGGAACTCGTATATGTCTGAAAATAGGCTGCATATTAACGATAATTACCAGCTTCCTTCTGATGCTCGGAGGAGATTATGTGTTTGGACTTTTCGTCAGGGACAATGCGGTAGTGGCTCTTGGAAATAGGATAATCCGTACCTCTTTTCCACTATATTGGCTGTATGTGTTCTTGCAGGTATATGGGGACAGTATAAAGGGAGCGGGAAAGGCACTGCCTCCTACGGTGATCATTATGATCAACATTACGCTTATACGAAGTATTATCCTGATCAGCCTGGTGCCAATCTATCCGAATGTCAGAACAATTGCCATGTCTTATCCGATCACATGGTTTCTGACAGCTGTGCAGATGCTGATCTATTATAAGTTAATCAATAGGAAAAAGGAGAAAAGCAGTGAATAAAGCTCAGGAAAAAATAAATGAATTGTGGACCCGTGGGGCGAAGAATTATAACAGAATCATTGATGATGAGATAAACAGTTTCAGATCCGCAGGGTGGAAAAAACAGATTCTGAGCCAGGTTAAAACTGAAGGTGAGCTTGAGATACTGGACTGTGGCTGCGGCCCGGGATTTTTCTCCTGTATAATGGCGCAGGAAGGACATCATGTTACCGGTATCGATGGCAGTGAGCTGATGCTGTCTTTTGCCATTCAAAGAGCAAAAGAACTGGGGCTGTCAGTGAACTATAAACTTATGGATTGCCACGAGCTTGATTTCGAGGATAACAGTTTTGATCTTATCATCAGCAGAAATGTGACCCATACATTGAGGGATCATAAGGCAGTATACAGCCAGTGGATGAGAGTTCTTAAACCCGGCGGAGTACTGCTTATCTTTGATGCTAACTGGCATCTTAGCAGATACGGTTATTCAGAGCATGAGGAATCTGTTCGAAGATACGTTGAATGTATGAAGAAATATGGCTCAGACTTCTCGGGAAATATCTATGATGGCAATGAGGAAGCTCTTTTGGAAAGATTCAAAAAGCACTCACCGGATGAAAATGAAGTATGGGATAACGTCCTTAAGGACAAGATCCGCCCGGACTGGGACGCAGGTCTTTTGCACGGGATCGGATTTGCCAATGTGGACTATGACAGGGATATCATCGAAAATTTATGGGATGACAAAGAAAAACTTATTTATGGTAACACACCCATGTTCATGATAAGGGCGGAGAAACCGAGAAAAGCATGAATGACCTGAGAAAGATAATAAGTTGGATAAAAAAAGACCCATTACCAATTATTGCGGCTGTCGTGTTTGCCACGGCAGCCGGTATTATGTACTTTGTTCCCTATTATGAAATTTGCTGTATAGTTAAGACTCTTTTAGGAACGGAGGAAATATCGGGGGATAGTATTAACTCCATGTTTATACGAGGAGGAATAGCGGCCGCCGGCAGCGCTTTATATGTGGTATTTTTTTACGCGGCGCTTTCTCTGGCACATATTGGAGCCTTTCGTATCGGATATGACATGCGAATGGAACTTTTAGAGGAATTGTCACAGGTTCCGATGGGATATTACAGAAAACTGGGGAGCGGCAAGGTTTATAATGCTCTATACGGAAACATAAATGATATACAGTCTTATCTGGCGCATAAGCTGACTGACATTGTTATCGCTGCCTTGTCCCCTGTCGTGCTGTTTGTGATCATGCTTTCTGTCAATTTCCGGTACGCCATTGCGGTCGGATTGGGGCTGGTGGTGGCTTATTACTACAACCATATGTCCTATTCATATGCTGCAGGTGGTGGAAAAAAGATGATGGATATCTATCTGACTGCTTTGGATAATCTTCAGAATGCAGCTATGGAATATGTCCGGGGCAATAAAGTATTTCAGGTGTTTGGACATAATAACAACGTCTGCAGTAATGTGGAAAAACAGATCTATGCCTATTCAGATGCATGTGTCCCATATACAAAGGTGTGGGAAAAGTATGACTGCGTTTTTAGCACCATCATGTCTAATCTTTATTTGGTGATTTTTCCGATTGCAGCCATAGAGGTGCTGCGCAGTGGATTGACAGCTGGTGTGGTTATAGACCTTACATGTTTTATAATTCTGCTTCCTTCACTTAAGACTATCATTCCAAAAGCTGCATCTATAGGAAATCACAGTGTCAAGTCAATAATGTCCGATAGCCATATCAGGCAGATGGTTGCGTTAAAAGACTGTGAACCGGATGTCACAGCTCCTTTTCCAAAAGTGGTAAAAGAGATATCGTTTCAACAGGTAAGTTTTTCCTATGGAGACCAAAAAGAGGAGATACATGAGATAGACCTTACTGCAAGAGAAGGCAGGATTACCGCCATTGTCGGACCTTCGGGAGGCGGAAAGAGTACACTGGCATATCTTTTGGCAGGATTCTATTCTCCTAAATCAGGATGCATCAAAATCGGAGAGGTTGATATCGGGAAAATAAGGCGGGAGGATCTTCTTAGAAATGTTGCCTATGTTTTTCAGGACGTTTTTTTGTATAAAGCAAGCATTAGGGACAATATACGAAGTGCACGCCCGGAAGCTACTGATGAAGAAGTTGTGAAGGCTGCAAAAGAAGCGTGCTGTCATGACTTTATCATGGAGCTGCCAAAGGGTTATGACACCGTGATCGGGGAGGAAGGATTATGTCTGTCTGGAGGAGAGCAACGAAGGATTGCTATCGCCAGAGCAATTTTGAAAAATGCACCAATATTGATATTAGATGAAGCAACTGCATCTTCTGATGTAGAAAACGAATACCATATACAGAAGGCATTGGAGGTTTTGGCCAGAGGCAAGACTGTCATCATGATCGCACACAGGCTTTCCAGTATCAAAAATGCAGATAAAATCTATTATTTAGAGAAGGGAAAGGTGGCTGAATACGGAACACACGAGAGTCTCATGAGAGCGGGAGGAAAATACGCAAACCTGTGGGAGCTTGGTAATAAAAACATAGAATGGTCTGTGGGAAATGAGGTTTTCAAATGAAGCTTATAAGAAGACTTCTTGTTCTTTCAAGGAGAGGAGAAGAAGATTTAAAAAGAGCTGTCCTTGCGACGATTCTTTTGCAGGTTATATCAACATCATCCTTCATTGTGGGGATAGGGTTGATATTCTGCCTTACCGAAGATATGGGAAAAGAAAACAGTGGCATTATTCCGCTTATCGGAGCTTTTGCTATTGGGATAATATTTTCGCTCTTTGAGGCATGCATACGCAGGCGCCAGTACGACTGTACTAATATTCCTGCTTACCGAGAGTGCCAAAGAATGCGTCTGGAGGTTATAGAGAGATTAAATCGTATTCCATATTCATTTTTTGGAAAGAGGCAGATCACCGACATTGTGGCTTCGCTTGTGGATGACTGTATCTATGCAGAGCAGCTTATATCGTCTCTTATACCGATGGCTTTTGCATACTGTATAACTGTTCCGACAGCTTTTATCATTGCATTTATACTGGATGCACGAATGGGGATCGCATCGGTCATAACAGTTGTTGTGGGGATTCTGGTTCAGGCAAGTTCTCTCAGATATCAGGAAAAACTTATTTTTCACCAACTTAAGGTAAAGCATGAGGCTGAAGAGCAGCTCCGGGAGTATGTTTTTGGAATGGAGCAGATTCGTTCAGATTCCCGGAATGGTCTTGAAAGAATAAAGATCAGAAGAACGATCAATGATTTAAAAAAGTCATCTCTGAAAATGGAACTGACCTCAGGCGTATTTACTTCAGCGTCAGAAGTACTGCTTCAGATGGGAATAGGCCTTGTAGTCCTGACAGCTATGCTTATCATGAGTAAAGACGGGATCAGTGTTCGGATACCGGTTCTTTTCTTTGCGTTTGCGCTGAGGATATATATTCCGGTGGCTGAGCTTATTACTGTTCTGCCATCACTGGTGTATGAGAAAAATGCATCAAATAAACGCATTAAAGAAATTCTTGCACAAACTCCTTTACATGGCGATGATAGACCGGAATTCAAATCCTGCGATATAGAGTTTGAACATGTTGATTTTGCATACACTGACCGACCGGTGCTGAAAGATATATCTTTTACCGCAAAGACAGGAAATGTGACTGCACTGGTAGGTGAAAGTGGATCCGGGAAGACAACCATCGCCAATCTCATAGCAAGGCTCTGGGAGCCCGCTAAAGGCTCAATCCGCATTGATGGCCGGGATATAAGCATAATACAGCCTGAATGGTATTTGAGCCATATCACTTGTGTCTTTCAGGATGTGATCCTGTTTCACGATACTATCCTTAACAATATATGGATTGGAAAACCGGAAGCCACAGAGGAAGAAGTGCGCCATGCTGCAGCAGTTGCATGCTGTGATGAATTTATTGAATGCCTTCCTGAGGGGATCAATACAGTCCTTACTGAAAACGGAGTCTCTTTATCGGGAGGAGAACGTCAGAGATTGAGCATTGCCAGAGCAATCCTGAAAAATGCTCCGGTAGTTATTCTTGATGAAGCAACTGCCGCTCTTGATACCGGAAATGAGTATCTGATACATCAGGCAATCTCCAATTTGTGTGCCGGGAAAACCGTAATAGTTATTGCCCACACTTTGAGAAATATCAAAAATGCTGATGAAATAATTGTTTTGGATCATGGAAAAATATGCGAGCGCGGCTGTCATAGCGAGCTTATGGAACTGAATGGAAAGTATGCGAATATGTATGAGAGGCAAAAGAAATCGCTTTTATGGGAAGTCTGCGGGGAAGCTACAACATAGGCAGGATACATGCTTTTTGCACATCCGCTCGTTGAAGCAGTGACAGGCTGGGATTTTGCGGATGGGCCATGGCTTAAGGCTCCCAGCGGACTGATACGTGAGGACGGCACATTAAAACCCTCTTATCATGAATTAAAGAAACTCATCCATGAAGAATGGACTACGGAACTTACGGTTCATACAGATGCTGACGGAAAGGCTGAGATAAACGGTTACAGAGGCAAATATAACGCATCAGGAAACAATATAAGCGGAAGCCTTGCCCGGCTTTTCTTTTTATTAGCGGAATGTTTATAGTATAATCTGGATTATATGAGTGATCATCAAAAAAATAAGAATGTATATGGAGTTTAGAGTATGGGAAATTCAGTAAGTTTTTCGTGTAAGAACAGCAGAGGACTCACAATAAAAGGAGATATTTTCTGGCCTGACAAAACAGGGGACGGTAATCCTTCAAAGGAAGTAAGACCGCCATATAAAGCGGTGATACTGAGTCATGGCTTCAGAGGCAACAGGACGGATCTTTATGAGCAGTGCGAGTTTTTCAGGGGGCTTGGATATGCGGCTGTTACATACAGCTTCTGCGGAGGTTCCCAGGATGATACGCCTGAAGAAAAAAAGAGTGAGGGATCGTCGGTTGATATGACGGTTTTTTCTGAAGTGGAGGACCTTCTGACTGTTTATGAATATACAGTGTCCCTTGATAATATTGATAAGGATTCGGTTATTCTTTATGGGGAGAGTCAGGGAGGATATGTTTCAGGTATTGCAGCTGCAAGACTGGGAAGCAGGATATACAGACTTATCATGCTGTATCCGGCATTATGCATCCCGGATCATGCCAGACGCGGTATACTTGGGGGAGCCAAATATGATCCTGCCAATGTTCCGGAGCGAATTGACTGCGGAGGGATAACTCTTGGCCGCAGGAGCCATGATGAACAGGCAGCGGCAGATCCATATCTCCTTATAGAAAAATATCCGGGAGAGGTTCTTATCATACATGGACTTAAAGATAGTATTGTGGATTACAGATATACGGTAATGGCCGGTATGCATTACGGTGATGACAGATGTGTTTTAAAGTTTATCGAAGGAGCAGATCATGGTTTTTATGAAGATAAGCTGCAATGCGCGCGTGAAACCATAGTAAACTTCCTTTCCAAACAGAAATAAACACAAAGAGTAACAGAGTGATATACGGTATACAGGTTATTGAAAAAATAGAGAACTACTGATCTACGGAGGAAAAAACAATTGTTTTACAGAAGGTTGGCGATCATCAGCACAGTTGCGATGATCTCGATAATGTCAGCAGCATGCGGCAATACAGACAATACGGCGGGAGTGCAGGCTGATACCGGAGTGTCTGAAACTGACGTTTCCGAAACTGACGTATCTGATACGGATGTATCTGATGGTCAGATCGATGAAAAAGAGCAGGAAGAATCTGAAGCAGTACCAACGGAACTGACGGGCACTGATAATCTTAAAGCCTGGGGTGAGTATGAAGTTCTCGTGGACATTGCAATGAAGAAAGGATTTGGAGAAAACTTTAAAGTAAATCTCGAACCTGAAAATAAGAAAATGAATATCACGGTATGGGTTGATGGAGCAGCGGATGCATCAACAGTTGTGGCTACCGGAAATCCTGATGCGATAGCGGCATGGTCAAAGATGAAAAACAATATTGTTTCATTATCACAGGATATGTATGACAGGCTGGATGATAAAGGTATTGGAAAAGAAGGTGCGGAAATAACAATTGATTTTCTGAATGATAATGATCTTAACAAATCTTTGATAACATGTAAGAACGGTGAATGTATATATGATTGTACGGAATAGTTATTGATAAATTTATTCTAAGCAGTTGAACAGAAACAATGAACTAACGGAGGTACCGGTAATGGCAGATGCATCTTTCGGAACACAGGAAAAAGTTCAGATGCCCCTTATAGGGGACAGGGCGCCTGAATTCAGGGCAATGACAACGATGGGGAAGATCAGTTTTCCATGTGATTTTAAGGGGAGCTGGGTGGTGCTGTTTTCTCATCCTGCAGATTTCACACCGGTCTGCACAACCGAGTTTATAGCGTTAGCAAAGGCCACAGATGAATTTGCAAAGCTTAATACCAGACTTCTGGGCCTTTCGATCGACTCTCTTCATTCTCATCTTGCATGGGTGAAGAGTATAGAAGGGATAGATCTTGACGGGAAGGGCGCTGTCAAAGTTCCGTTTCCTGTAATAGCTGATGTAAGCATGAATGTTGCAAAGAAATATGGAATGCTTCAGTCAGTAGCCAAGACCCAGACTGTACGTGCGGTATTTGTGATCGATCCGGAGGGTGTTATAAGGTCGATACTGTTTTATCCTATGTCAACCGGAAGAAATATCCCCGAGATCATAAGGATAATTAAGGCTCTTCAGCTGCATGATGCTGAAAATGTTTCAACACCTGCAGACTGGAAACCCGGAGATCCGGTTGTTATGGGCGCACCGCTGACTCTTGAAGAAGCAGAGGGACGAATGAATTCCGGTGATGAAAATTTAAGATGCGTGGACTGGTATCTTACTATGAAGAAACAGTAAGGAACAGTTTCTAAGGTTCGGAGGACAGATGAAAAAAAGAGTTGTATGTTTTGGTGATTCAAATACATGGGGCTATGATCCTGTTGATGGATCACGTTATGATGAGAATACAAGATGGCCAATGGTCCTGCAGAAACTTCGCTCGGAAGATGTGCAGGTAATAGAAGAAGGACAGAACGGAAGGACCATAGCATGCGAGGATCCCTGGGAATGGGGGACTAAGAAAGGGATTGATTATGTGATACCCATGATAGAGTCACATATGCCCATGGATGTTTTGATCATAATGCTTGGAAGCAATGATCTGAAGAAAAAGTTTGGGCTTCCTGCACCGGATATTGCAGGGAGTCTTCAGAACATGCTTTTAAAGATACGAGCGCATTTTAAATATCATCTGAATCTTCCGGATGATGCGGTAAGGATAATAGTTGTGGCGCCGCCTCATCTTGGAGAAGGTATTGGCGATTCTTATTTTGGTGAGTTTTTTGATGGAAAGAATGCTGTTGAAAATTCCAAAAAACTTGCACATTGGTACAAGCTGGTTGCAGATCAGTTTGAATGCGATTTCTTTGATGCTGCGGACGTGGCATATGCCGGAGATGTGGATTCTCTTCATATGACACCTGAGGGGCATAAGGCGCTTGGAGAGGCTCTGGCAGGACTTATATGATGAGATGTGTTCTTGTGGGTGCCGGGATGATGATCCAGACAGCCGAATTTATGGAAAGTCTGGATGAACTGAAAGGCCTTGCTTCATCCTGTGATCTTGAAACGGTTCAGGTTTTTACACAGCAGTTAAAGAAACCGGATCCTGCGGTATATATTGGTTCCGGCAAGGTGCAGGAGATAGCACTTTACACAGAAGAAAATGATATTGATGTTGTTATTTTCAATAACACTCTTTCGCCTCTTCAGATATCCAATCTGTCGGACAGGATAGGAGCCAGGATACTGGATCGTACAGGTCTTATACTTGATATATTTGAAAGAAGAGCCCGTACATCAGAAGCAAGGATGCAGGTTGAATATGCCAGACTTAAATATATGCTCCCAAGACTTGAAGGCATGAGAAAGAATCTTTCAAGGCAAGGCGGTGCAGGCGGATCGATGTCAAATAAAGGATCCGGTGAGTCACAGATAGAACTTGATAAAAGGATAATAGGCAGGCGTATGTCGATCCTTAAAAAACGTCTGGCTGAGATAGAAAAGAACCGCAGCGTAATGCGGGATAAAAGGATAAAGAATAATATAAAGACTGTTGCACTTGTGGGATATACGAATGCCGGAAAATCCACTCTTATGAATGCGCTGGTTAAACGGTATGGTAACGGTGACAAAGTCTATACGGAAGATAAACTGTTTGCCACACTTGATACAACAGTCAGGAAACTCAGGATACCGTACGGCAACCTGAATGAGCAGTATAAATGTATGGAAATCCTGCTCTCTGATACTGTCGGTTTTATAAGTGATATACCGCATGATCTGATAAATGCATTCAGATCTACACTTGAGGAAGCGGTAATGGCAGATATTCTGCTGAATGTTGTGGATGTGTCTTCTCCTGATCACGCGATGCATACTGAAGTAACGTTAAAGACGCTTGCAGAGATAGGTGCAGGTGCTATCCCAGTGATAACCGTAATGAATAAATGTGATGTATCCGGGATAGAAACCGGGATACGTCCGAGTGATGATAACAGGATATATATCAGTGCGGGAAACGGAAAAGGTATAGAAGAGCTTGCAGAGATGCTTACCAAAAGTCTTTTCAGGAAAAATACTCATTAATTGAGGAGGGGGAAATGTATTGTCTTAATTGTGGTGGAAAATTAGATGATGGTCAGCTGATCTGTCCGTACTGCGGTCAGAAGATAGATCCGTCAGTACAGCAGAGTGTTGTCAGGCACATAAATGAAAAGCAGACAGCTTCTTCAATGTATGATCCCGAACAGTCGCAGTATATTCCACAGGGAGTAAATGTAACTCCGGGGAATGATCTGCAACAGAGAGTAAATGCAACACCGGATAATAATACATCACAGGGAATAAATGTAGCACCGGGAAATAATATGCAGCAGAGACAAAATGTAACTCCCGGAATGAATACGGGTGCACCTTCGCGTATGACAGCTGACCTGGGTGACGGATCTTCGGGGCAGAGCAGAAAACGTGCTAATCTTATCTGCATCATATCAACTTGCCTGATGGTTGCTCATTTTTTCTTATTTTTCTTTTGGGCAATGTTCCATGGTGACAATTTTAAATTCCTGGATAATATAATTCTGAGTATTATAGGTATTCTTCCATTAGCGTCGATCGTACTTATGGTGTTCGTGCGTATAAAATATCCGAAGAATACCTTTGGAAAACTGCTCATGTGGGTATATATCGCGTTAGTAGTGATCGCAGTATTGTTGATCGTAGCCCTCATAGCGTTTTGTTATTATATTATAGAATCCTGTCGGGGACTCTGATAGGTGATGCCGGATATGCGTTTTATTATTGAGCCGCCAAAGTTCTCTTTATATGGGATCATTATATTGGTGGCATTGGCAGTCGGTGCGCTGTATATTTTTGCTTTGCTTAAAAAAGATAAGCTTCTGCAGAATAATGTCTATCTGTATCTGCTCATATACTTTATTTCTGTTTTTACATTCAGTAAACTGTTTACGGTGATCGTATCTAAGGGGGAGGCTAATATCATAAATGCCGGCTTGTCGTCTTATGGTGCAATGCTCGGTGTTTTTGCGGCATCATTTATCTTTGAATCCATCCTTAATCTTGAAGGGAAGCTTATACGATACTCGGTCGTTTCACTTCCGCTTATCTATGGAATATCAAAAACAGGCTGTTTTATTGCGGGTTGTTGCGGCGGCCTCCCATACGATGGGCCGTTTTCTGTTATCTATCCGGATGGAGAGAATATACCGCTTATTCCTGTTCAGCTGATCGAAACTGTATGTTTTCTGCTCATATTCTTTATCCTGAATGCTTTCAGCACTAAAAGATATATAGTGTATATCACAGTGATCTCGTGTGCGCTTCTTAAATTCCTGCTTGATTATCTGCGTAATGATCATCTGACTAAGAGCATAACGGTAAATCAGATATTCAGTATAGTGCTGGTGGGCGTTACACTTATTTGGCTTTTTATGAAAAAAATAAAACAAGAGATTGTTGACAAGGAATGAAGACGGGTGTATAACACTTTTTGAACTGAATATCATAAATGCAATGAACAGAACAAGGTCTTATGTGATACGGACTTCAGAGAGCTGCCGGATGATGCGAGGCAGTGTTACGCCTTATAAGATTATCCTCTGTGAGCAGTGCACCGAACATATACAGATATCAGTAAGTGTCACCGGTTTCCTCCGTTACGGGAATCCTGATAAAAGTACCGCGAGGCGGCACGGAGTCGGGCAAGAGTGACCGGAAGTTTCCGGTAATCAAAGTGGTACCACGGATAGTAAGCTTATTCGCCTTTGAGATTGATAAATGATCTCAAAGGCTTTTTTATTACCGCAGGGGGATTTCATCATCCCTGCACGATACAGGAAGAAACATGACTTCTTCGGAATTTCTTGAAAAAGTTTTAAAAAAATATGAGGGTGCGTTTGATATAGAGATACCGCACACTTATCATGACAGAAAGTTTTCTGCTTATGCAAGGTTTGCGTCAACAAGCGAGAAATATGTTCTTGTGAGTTCTGCAAAACTATGGAAGACAGAAAGTTTCGAGCATGTTTTCTTTTCCGAGAATGCTGATATCACGGACGAGTTTTTGAATGACATGCATGAATTGATGTCATTATATATGGAACCTGAACTTGTAAGAGCGGGCAAGAAGTATCCGGAAAAGGATCACATGATGACATTTCTTTCGTCAGTGGTCATATGTAAAAAACGGGTGTCACCTGAGATGAAAAAAAGAATAAAAACTTTTAATTTTGAAAAGGGGTATCTCTTATCTTTCCGGGGCAGATGTGAAGCACATCTGATCGTTGTTGATCTGGAAGATAAATGTATATATACAAATCGCTATGCGTCTTATATGCAGAAAATGTACAGGGACATTTTTAATGAGATAGATGCAGATTAAGATCTGCATTTATATAAGCATTCAAACTATAAAGGAGGCAAAGAAAGATGAATGCAGCACTGTTACTGGTAGTCAGTATCGTAATTCTTGGATGCGGCTATATCTTTTACGGAGGATGGCTGGCAAAGAAGTGGGGGATCGATCCGGGGAGAAAGACTCCTGCTTATGAACATGAGGATGGAATGGATTATGTTCCTGCAAAGGCACCTGTCCTTATGGGACATCACTTCTCTTCGATCGCGGGCGCAGGCCCTATCAACGGCCCTATTCAGGCAGCCGTATTCGGCTGGGTTCCCGTACTGCTCTGGGTCCTGATCGGCGGAATTTTTATGGGAGGTGTTCATGATTTTGGTGCATTGTTCGCATCTCTCAGGAATGATGGTAAGTCTATCGGTGAAGTTATTGCTGATACGATGGGTGAGAAAACAAAGAAGATATTCCTTGTATTTGGATATCTTACACTTCTTCTTGTTGTAGCGGCTTTCGGATCGATAGTTGCAAGTACTTTCGGTGTTACAAATATGCAGGGTGCTCCTGTAAGTGATGCGGCTTATGCTGCAAACACTTCGACGGCAATGATATCCATGCTCTTCATTCTGCTTGCAATAGTTTTTGGTATGCTTGTTTACAGGGCGCATATGAATGTCGGAGTTGCCAGCGTTATAGGTGTTGCAGGTATAATTGCGATCACAGCCTTAGGACTTAATTTTCACCCCATAGCGCTGTCATATAATACATGGATGATACTTCTGGGCGTATATATAGCTGTTGCTTCGGTGACACCGGTATGGATACTTCTTCAGCCCAGAGACTATCTCTCAAGTTTTCTGCTTTACTTTATGATCGGTGTATCGCTCATAGGTGTTATCGGATGTGCATTCACAGGCAATGCCACACTTGATATACCCCCGTTCCTTGGCAGTTTTACGGCTCCTGCGTCAAACGGACTGTTTACAACGGGTACGCTTTTCCCCGCACTTTTTGTAACTATTGCCTGCGGTGCTATTTCAGGTTTCCATTCACTTGTTTCATCGGGAACTACATCAAAGCAGCTGGCAAATGAAAAAGATGCAAAACCGGTAGCGTATGGTTCAATGCTTATCGAATGTGTTGTTGCAGTTATCTCGCTTTGCGCAGTAGGTTTTTGCTGGGATAAGATACAGGATGCGGCAGCCGCAGAAGGCGGCCTTGCAGGCGCAGGTCTTGCTTCTCCCACAGCTGTATTTGCAACAGGTGTTTCACAGATGGTAGGAACTTTTGCCGGAGAAGGTGTTGCAAAGGTAATGTACAACATGCTTGTTCTTGCAGTTTCCGTATTCTGTCTCACTTCGCTTGATACGGCAACACGTCTTGCAAGATATATGTTCCAGGAGTTCTGGCTTGCAAAGGGCGAGCAGCCTGCCGATGCTAAGGGAATCAAGAAGTATCTTGCAAATCCTTATGTTGCAACTGTTCTTACGGTTGTGCTTGGTATCGCACTTGGTCTTACAGGTTATACAAAGATATGGCCGCTTTTTGGTGCAGCAAATCAGCTGCTTGCCGCTGTAGGTCTTATAGCAGTATGCACATGGCTCAAATCTATCGGACGCAATAATAAGATGTTCTATGTACCTATGGTGTTTATGCTTATAGTTACCATCACATCTCTTGCTCAGACGATCATCGCTAAGTTCAAGGTTATCGTTGATCCGGCAGGCGCTGATAAGGGTTGGATGGTCGTACAGGCCGGTATCGGAGCACTGCTTATAGTACTTGCACTTATCATCGCAGTTGATGCTTTCAAGACTCTTGCAGGCGGAAAAAAGTCTGATAAAAATGCTGAAGCAAAATAATCATTCGTGATGATGATATTGAACAGGTGTATCGGCAAAGATTGCTGATGCACCTGTTTTTAATTTCTGATAAAATGACGCGGGACAGCGGATCGTGCCGCGGTCATTATGAGAAAAAGGGATACAGTCATGAATCTATTGTCAATGAACGGTGTTTCAAAAGTATATACGGAAAAGGTGCTTCTAAAGGATGCTGTCTTCGGGATAGGAAGCGATGACAGGATAGGAGTTATAGGCATAAACGGCACAGGAAAATCAACACTTCTAAAGATCATAGCCGGAATTGAAGAGGCGGATTCAGGTGAGATCATAAAAGGAAAGAATATCGTCATCTCATATCTTCCGCAGATGCCTGTGTTTGATAGAGATTATACGCTTTATGAGTATGTGGTCGCTGAAAATGTAAAAAGAAGCAGACCGCAGAATGATTATGAAGCAAAGAATCTGGAAGCGGAAATTGAAGGAGAGGCAAAGAAGATACTTGGCAGGCTGGGATTTGCAGATATAGATCAGAAGATATCGACATTTTCCGGCGGACAGAAAAAGAAGGCTGCGCTTGCCGCATGCCTGCTTGCGAAGTCTGATATTCTCCTGCTGGACGAACCTACAAACCATCTTGATAATGCAATGACAGAGTGGCTTCAGGATTATCTTGAAGGCTATCGCGGAGCCCTTGTGATGGTAACACATGACAGATACTTTCTTGATCTTGTTTGCAACAGGATAGTGGAAGTGGATAAGGGAAATCTCTATACATATGATACGAATTACGAAGGCTTTCTGGAAAAGAAGGCTGAACGCATTGCCTCAGCTCTTTCAACGCAGGATAAGCATGCAAATATACTGCGTAAGGAAATTGCATGGATGAGACGCGGAGCGAGGGCGCGCACAACTAAACAAAAGGCTCATATTCAGAGATATGAAGCTTTGAGGGATGAAAAGAAGCTTGAATTGGATGCTGATGTTGAAATAAAGGCAGTATCGTCGAGACTCGGAAAGAAGACAATAGAGCTTAATGGTATCTCAAAAGCCTATGGTGAAAAGATACTGATAAAAGATTTTACATATAACTTTCTTCGTGATGACCGTGTAGGGATACTTGGTCCAAACGGCTGCGGGAAATCTACGCTGATGAAGATCATTATGCAAAGCGTGAAGCCTGATACCGGAACGGTCGAGATAGGAGATACCGTAGTCCCGGGGTATTATGCCCAGGAAGCAGAGGCTATGGATGATAATGAAAGGGTTATCGATTATGTGAGGAGCACGGCTGAATATATAAAGACTGATGACGGATACATTTCGGCTTCACAAATGTGTGAGAAATTTCTATTTAGCGGGGCCATGCAGTATCAGCCGATAGGAAAGCTTTCAGGCGGAGAAAAGAGACGGCTTTATCTCTGCAAGGTTCTTATGGAGGCACCGAATGTTCTGATATTGGATGAGCCTACAAACGATCTGGATATATCAACGCTTCAGATACTTGAAGACTATCTGGATTCGTTTCCCGGTATCGTTATAGCAGTATCGCATGATCGTTACTTTCTCGACAGGACGAGCAAGAGGATGCTCACTTTTGACTCAAAAGGCGGGATACATCTCTTTAATGGGACATATACCGATTTCTTCAGGGAATATATTGAAGGGATCGATGGCAGTATCAGGAAAGAGGGAGAGGAGATAAGATATTCATCCGATCCCGGCAAAAAATCTGTATCTTCAAAGGAACGCAGAAACGGTCCGAAACCGTTAAAGTTTACGTTTAAGGAAGAACGTGAATATGAAACCATAGAAAGTGATATCAGTGAGTGTGAATCAAAGATAGCAGAACTGGAGCAGCAGATGGCTTTGAGTGCAACTGACTTTGTAAAGCTTGCGGAACTGTCAGAGCAAAAAGCCTCATGTGAACAGGAGCTGGAAAGACTGATGGAAAGATATTTTTATCTTGAAGAAAAAGCTGAAAAGATAAAAAGGGGAGAATGCGTTGATACCTATTGACACATAATACTATGCGTAGTATAGTATGCCGTGTAAAGAGGCATAACGTTTGAAGTCAAATCCAAATTGGCGCGAATAAAGAGGCTATCAGCAAACGCGCCAATTTGCCAGCTCAGAGAAACCGCATATGCGGATTTCTCTTCGTGGAGAACAAGCATGGATAAACAATTAAAACGAGGTATGTTGGATGTATGTGTGCTTGCAGCACTGATCGGTGGCGACTCGTATGGCTATAAGATAATCAAAGATCTGCAGCCTCATATTGAAATATCTGAATCAACGCTGTATCCGATCTTAAGACGTCTTGAGGAGCAGGGAGCTCTTACAGTCTATTCAGTGGAGCATAACGGAAGACTGCGCAAGTATTACAAGATAACAGACGGTGGAAAGGATAAGATAAAGATTTTTCTGGATGAATGGGAAACAATGATGGATATTTTTTCGTTTATCAAAGATGAAATGAAAGGGGAGGCCGCTGATAAATGAACAAAAAAGGATTTCTTGAAAAACTGAAGTCGGAACTGAACGGGTATTCCCCGGAAGAAGTTGACAGATCCATAGCTTTCTATTCAGAGATGATAGATGACAGGATAGAGGATGGTGCAGATGAAGAGGAAGCGGTTGCATCTATCGGCAGCATTGAAGAAATAGTCAATCAGATAAAACTCGAACTGCCTCTTGGAACACTTATAAGAGAAAAAGCCAAAAGTGTTAAGGAGAAGCATGAAAGCGGCTCTAAAGAGAGCAGAGCATTTACGATAGTTCTTCTTATCCTGGGGTCTCCGGTATGGCTGCCGGTGCTCTTATCTGTTATATGTACTGTTTTTTGGTTATATCTGACACTGTGGATCCTTGTGCTGACATTATGGATTGTTGAAGCAACTTGTGTGATAACGGCATTCGCTTCTGTTATAGGGGGAGTTGTTGCACTTTTTGAAAACAGTGTATTGGGGATGCTTTCAATCGGTATGGGACTGATATGCGGCGGTTTATCAATACTTATGTTTTATGCAGCGCTTTATTCGGTAAAGGGTATGGTGGCGTTTACTAAATGGATCGTAAAAAGTATTAAGCTGCTTATTATCCGCGGGAAAAAGGAGGACTGATCATGTTAAAGATCACAAAGATAATGCTTTTAGCTTCAGCCGGAATGTTTGTGGCAGGTGGTCTGCTTACCGGTATAGCAACTTCGATCATACGGAAGGATCCGGCAAAGTATTCCAAAGTGGTTAAGAAGGAATATATATGCAATGCTGATATAACTGCTATTGATCTTGATCTTACTTCTCAGGAAGTGAGAATAGTTAAAGGTGATGTGGATAATGTGACAGTTGAGTATTATGAAGATGAGAATGAACAATATACATTCAGTGAGGATGACGGAAATCTCAGAGTTACATATTACTCAGCTCCTAAGGCACATATTGGTTTTACTTATGTTGATAATCATGAATATGATGTGATCGTGACGGTTCCTTCTGATATGGATCTAAAGTATGATTGCAGGCTTGAATCGGGCGATATTGAAATGGAAAGTATATCTTCGGGAAGCGATATGGAACTCAATACATCTTCAGGAGATATCGTTCTTAGTGATGTGGATGTTAAAGGAAAGCTTACCTGTGAAGGAACCAGCGGAGATATAGAAATAAAAGGCCTGGGTGTCGGAGGAGATGCTGAAACAAAGACAACCTCCGGGGATGTGAAGCTTGATGATATCAATGTTTCAGGCAATTTTATAGCAAGTACGTTCTCAGGTGACGTAAACGGTAATGAGCTTAACTGCAATACAATGAATGCAAGCTGTACTTCGGGAGATATCAACTTCAAAGATCTTAATACGGATAGTGTGGATGCGGAAACAACTTCGGGTTCGGTTTATCTTATGCTTGAAGGAAAGAAGGAAGATTATAATATCACTCTTAAAGTTACATCCGGCGACAAGAATATGGATGATGTAAATAATGAGAATGCCAGTAGATCAGTCCGTGCAACTACAACGTCCGGAGATATAGATATATTTTTTGCTGAATAGTTAAAAGGCGGATGTGATATCCAAAACTGACTGTTATGTCCAGCCGCCGTCTATCGTTATGATCTGGCCGGTCATGTAGACAGGCATTTGGGCAAGAAGACATACGGCATCCGCTACTTCGGATACAGTACACATACGGCAGGCAGGGATCTCATCGATCACTGCCTGTTTTTCTTCATCGGAAAGGTGAAAGTTCATTTTTGTATCGATGAAGCCGCAGGCAAGAGCATTCACTGCTATGCCTGAAGGTGCAAGTTCTTTCGCAAGAGCTTTGGTTAAAGAATTCATTCCGCCTTTGCTGGCTGAATACGCAACTTCGGTGGAGGCTCCCACATTTCCCCAGACGGAAGATATGTTTATTATACGTCCGCAGCTGTTCTCTAGAAATAACGGGATAGCTTCCCTGCAGCAAAAGAAGACTGAATCCAGGTTTATTCCCATGGTCGTTTTCCAGTCTTCATCCGTCATGTCCTGAAGAAGTCCCACGTAGGATATGCCGGCACAGTTTATCAGCAGATCAAGACTTGTTACATCATTAAAGAAGCCTTTTACCGTAGCAGCATCCGCGATGTCTCCGGTCAGTATATGTAGGGAATCTTGATATCTGCTTTTTAATCCGTCAAGTTCATCGGAATGTTTGCCTGCACATGCGTAAAGTCTGTATCCGCTCTCCAAAAGAGCTTCGACAATTGCCTTGCCTATGCCGCCTGATGCGCCGGTTATAAATGCTGTTTTTTCTTTCATTTTTTATCTCCGCCAAGAGAAATGTATCAACACTTCTTTTAAACTTTATTCTTCCGTCTGCAATGATACAACATTTTTGTTTATTTTGTCCTATGCTTTGCATAAGAATAGTATTTTTGCTATTATTGTATTTTGGTATAAGTATGCCCACGGGTATTGTATTTACGCAGGTAAAAATGGAAGAGATATTAGAAGAAAAAGAACAAAAAAATGTAAACAGGGGAAGGCTTCATTTTGAAGTCCTTATGACTGATAAGCTGCTCTATGATTATATGATACATCATGCATATACGCACTTTTCAGGAATTTTATCGGTATGTTTTGCGGCGCTTGGTTTCATGTTTTTTGCAAAAACACATGAGATCATGTATCTGGCGCTGGCAGTGCTTTTAGTGCTTTATCTGCCGATAAATCTGGGATACAGGGCAAAAGTTCAGATGATGAATCCTGTTTTTAAGAAACCGATCATATATGATATTGATGAAGACGGGATCCGCATTTCGCAGGATGAGACAGTAAATATGGCAGAATGGGGAATGTGCGAAAAGGTTATTTCAACCAGACAGTCGATAGTTGTATATACAGGTAAAAACAATGCAACTATCTTTCCGAGAAAAGTGCTTGGCGAGGAGCTTGCTGCTTTCCTTGCGATGACTGCAGAGCATGTAGGCCCGAAGAAGATGAAGGTGAGATATTGATGATTGCTTGCAGGGAAACACACAGTGCCGCCGAGACATATGAGCTTGGCAGGGAAATAGCACAGAAGGCTAAGGCCGGAAGCATATATGCTCTTACGGGAGATCTGGGTACGGGAAAAACAGTTTTCGCCCAAGGCTTTGCAGAGGGGCTTGGCATAGATGAAGCAGTGAATTCTCCGACATTTACGATACTGCAGGTTTATGACGGTGGGAAGCTTCCGTTTTACCACTTCGATGTTTACAGGATCGAGGATCCTGAAGAAATGTTTGAGGTGGGGTTTGATGAATATCTGGAAGGTGACGGCGTTTGCCTAATAGAATGGGCGGAACTTGTGGATGAACTGATACCTGAAGGCGCAGTGCGCATAAAGATCGAAAAAGATCTGACGCGCGGAACAGATATAAGGAAGATAACTATAGAAGAATGAATATCATAGCTCTTGATTCCTCCGGGATGACAGCCAGTGTATCGATCGTAAAGGATGGCAGGCTGGCCGGAGTGTACACTATCGATCATAAGAAAACGCATTCGGAGACTTTGCTCCCTATGCTTGATGAATTGAAACGTATGACAGAGACTGATCTGTCAGAAACGGATGCTATAGCAGTTTCTGCGGGACCGGGTTCTTTTACCGGGCTGCGTATTGGCGCAGCCTCCGCAAAGGGAATGGCCGAAGCGTTAGGCAAACCTATAATTGCTGTTCCAACGCTTGATGCACTTGCCTGGCAGTTTTACGGGTATGCGGGTCTTGTATGTCCAATGATGGATGCAAGGCGCGATCAGGTTTACAGCGGAATATATTCTTTTGAGTTTGATATTGAAAAGAAAGAATATGATCTGTGCATTAAGAGTGAAGGCGCTGCGCTTGCCTGTGCTGATCAGTGTCGTAAGATTAACGAATTGTATAGCGGGGAAAATGATGCGCCTGTCATGCTCCTCGGAGACGGTACGGATGTTTCCATTTCTATTATAGAAGAAACGCTCAAGGTGCCTTACACGATAGCTCCGCTTCACAGAAAATATCAGGATGCGGGCTCGCTCGTGACATATGCGACAAGGCTCTATGAAGAAGGAAAGGTCGTTGATGCAGCTTCCTTTGCTCCTGAATATTTCAGGGTATCACAGGCAGAACGTGAGAGGGCGGAGAAAGAGTCTCATGAAGTTTGAGTATTCTGTGCTTGAAGCTGCGGATATCGATGAAGCATATGCACTTGAGGCGGAATGCTTCTCCAGACCGTGGAAAAGGAAGGATTTTGAAGACGCAGTTGAAAACAGCGGACTTTATCTTTTCATGAAAGCAAGGGGCGACGACGGCAGTTATGCGGCGCAGGCCGGTCTTATCATAAGCTATGACACTGCCGACATCACAAATGTTGCCGTTGCTTCCTGCTTCAGGCGGCAAGGGATCGCAGCTGCATTGCTGCAGAGGCTTATGGAAGCCGGAAGAGAAAGAGGCGTGAAGTATTTCACTCTTGAAGTACGGAGTCTGAATGAGCCTGCGATCAGACTTTATGAATCACTGGGTTTTGCTAAAGAAGGAACAAGAAAAGGCTTTTACAGGGATCCGGAAGATGATGCCCTGATAATGTGGAAGAGAGACGAATGATCTATGCTTGATATATGTCTGCTTGGGACCGGCGGTATGATGCCGCTTCCAAAGCGTTATCTTACATCGATGATCGCCAGATATAACGGTCTGGATATACTTATTGACTGCGGTGAAGGAACGCAGATGGCGCTGCGCAAAAAAGGATGGAGCGCAAATCCTATCGGTATAATATGCTTTACGCATTATCATGCCGATCATATAAGCGGTCTTCCCGGTATGCTTCTCAATATGGCAAATGCCGAGAGGAAGGATCCTGTGCTTATGATAGGCCCCAAGGGCCTTGAAAGGGTGGTCAATTCACTCAGAGTTATCGCGCAGGACATACCTTTTAAGATAAACTTTCATGAGCTTAAAGAGGATACTGAAGATATAGAGCTTGAAGAGGGCAGGATAAGAGCCTTCAGGGTCAATCATAATGTAACCTGTTACGGCTACAGCATAATCCTTGACAGAAAGGGACGTTTTGATGCTGAAGCTGCTAAGAGGCTTGGTATTGATCTTAAGTACTGGAACAAACTGCAACACGGTGAGGTGATCACGGAGAATGGCGTGACCTACACTCCGGAGATGGTACTTGGGCCTGAAAGAAAAGGGCTGAAGGTAACCTATGCGACTGATACAAGACCGGTGCAGTCTATTATAGATAATGCCTCAGGGGCTGATCTTTTCATATGCGAAGGTATGTACGGAGAAGATGAAAAAATTGAGAGCGCAAAGGAAAAGAAGCATATGACCTTCAGGGAGGCTGCGGAACTTGCGCGCAAGGCAGCACCGAAGGAAATGTGGCTGACTCATTACGGGCCGGCGATGATAAGGCCTGAGCCTTTCATGCCAATGGTAAACAGGATCTTTCCGAATGCTGTTGCAGGACGGGATGGTATGTCTAAGGAACTGATGTTTGAAGATGAAAAAGTCGGGGATTAAGACAGTCATTATAATGCTGGTTATAGTCGGTGTGCTTATCGGGCTCTACGGCTTTATTTCCGCGCGTGACAGTTCGGAAAGCCAGGGGGCTGCGATGGAGACGGAAGCGCAGAAGGAATTGACTGCGGTGCAGAAGCTGATCTCTGAGGCTCCGTATAAGGATTATCCGGCAACGCCCGTTCAGGTGGTCAAGTATTACAATGAGATCACCGCATGTTTTTATAATGAGACTTATTCCGATGAGCAGCTTATGAGCCTTGCAAGGCTTTCGAGAAGTCTTTTTGACGAAGAGCTGAAAGCAACGCAGGGAGATGTTGATTATCTTATCGCGCTTAAGGCAGATATACAGACATTCAAGAAGGGAAACATAACCATATTCCAGAGTACGGTTTCACCTTCAACTGATGTTGAATACTTTACTCATGATGGTCATGAGTGTGCAAAGTTATACTGTACCTATACGCTCAAATCGGGCTCGGTATTTCAGGGGACAAGAGAAGTATATATACTGCGTAAGGATGCTGAAGATCACTGGAGGATCTTTGGATTTGATATTGTGACGGATGAGGATGTGAACGGATGAAAGATGTGAAGATACTTGCAATTGAATCGTCTTGCGATGAGACCGCTGCGGCGGTCGTTTTAAACGGCAGAGAGGTGCTCTCGAATGTCATTTCGTCGCAGATAGACATACATACTCTATACGGAGGCGTGGTTCCCGAGATCGCATCGAGGAAACATACGGAAAGGATCAACAGGGTAGTTTCCGAAGGGCTTTTACAGGCCGGTTTAAAGCTTTCGGATGTGGATGCTATTGCTGTGACATATGGTCCGGGACTTGTCGGAGCTTTGCTTGTGGGTGTTTCATTTGCGAAAGGCCTTGCGTTTGCTTCAGGCAAACCGCTTATCGGAGTTCATCATATTGAGGGCCATATCTGTGCAAACTTTATCGATCATCCCGAGCTTGAACCGCCTTTTCCCTGTCTTGTTGTATCGGGAGGTCATACTCATCTTGTGCGTGTCATGGATTACGGCAAATATGAGATACTCGGAAAGACCAGGGATGATGCTGCCGGTGAAGCGTTTGATAAAGTGGCAAGGGCTATAGGGTTAGGATATCCGGGCGGACCCAAGATAGATAAAGTTTCCGACGCAGGTGATCCTGCGGCGATAGAATTTCCGAGGGCAAAGGTGGCAGATAACATATATGATTTTTCTTTTAGCGGTTTGAAGAGTGCTGTCCTGAATTATCTTAATTCTGCGCGTATGGAAGGAATAGAAGTAAGTCAGGCAGATGTAGCGGCTTCTTTTCAGGCATCTGTTGTTGATGTGCTTACCGAGCATGCTTATGCGGCACTTGAGGAAGGCGGAGAAAAGATCTTTGCCATTGCCGGAGGTGTTGCTTCAAACAGACATTTAAGAAAGGCTTTTGAAGAGGGATGCGAGAAACGAGGAATAAAGTTTTATCGTCCCGAACCGATCTATTGCACAGACAATGCAGCAATGATAGGTGCAGCGGCTTATTACGAATTTAAAAACGGCGTTAGGAGTGATATGTCCTTAAACGCCGTTCCGAATCTCAAACTTGGGGAGAGGTAAGTATCAGATACGTATGTATGTATGTATCATGCCTCTGTCCAGGCGGATGCGGTGCGTACCGCACGCTTCCAGCCTTTTATCTTTTCTTCCCTTTCCTTCATTGCAATGGAAGGGGTGAAAGTTCTTCCTTCATGTATATTCTTCTTAAGATCTTCCTTTGAATCCCAGAATCCTACTGCAAGCCCTGCGAGAAAAGCTGCGCCCATGGCGGTGGTCTCAACACAAGCGGGTCTTATCACGTCTATGCCTGCGATATCGGCCTGAGTCTGCATAAGGAAGTTGTTGGCGCTTGCACCTCCGTCAACCTTCAGGCTCTTAAGTGCGATCCCGCTGTCGGCTTCCATGGCTTTTAGCACATCCATCGTCTCGAATGTTATGGATTCAAGAACAGCACGTATGATGTGATATTTGTTCACTCCGCGTGTCAGACCGGTTATGATGCCTCTGGCATACTGGTTCCAATAGGGGGCGCCAAGTCCCGTGAAAGCGGGAACGACGTAGCAGCCGCCTGTGTCCTTTACTTTGCAGGCAAGATATTCTGTGTCTTCTGCGGAATCTATCATCTTAAGTTCATCTCTGAGCCACTGTATGGATGCACCTGCAATAAATACGGAACCTTCAAGCGCATAGTTCACACAGCCGTCAATCCCCCAGGCAATGGTGGTGACCAGACCGTTTTTGGAGAATACAGGTTTTTCTCCGGTATTCATAAGCAGGAAACATCCTGTCCCGTACGTGTTTTTGGCCGAGCCTTCTTCAAAGCAGTTCTGCCCGAAGAGTGCGGACTGCTGGTCTCCGGCAGCACCGGCTATAGGTATCTCACAGCCGAACCACTGTGTATCGCACATTCCGAAAACACCGCTGGAAGGACGGACTCCCGGAAGCATCGATGTCGGAATGTCAAATTCATTCAGGATATCTTCATCCCATTCAAGAGTGTTTATGTTGAACAGCTGTGTTCTGGCGGCATTGGAATAATCTGAAGCGTGTACTCTTCCTTTTGTGAGTTTCCAGATAAGGAAGCATTCGACTGTGCCAAAAAGCAAATCACCGTTTTCGGCTTTCTTTCTGGCCCCGGGAACATTGTCAAGTATCCATTTGAGTTTTGTACCTGAAAAATATGCATCGATGACCAGACCTGTCTTTTCGCGGAATTTATCCGCGAGTCCTTTTTCTTTGAGACTGTCGCAGTATTCCGCGGTACGCCTGCATTGCCATACTATCGCGTTATATACGGGCTCTCCGGTATTTTTGTCCCAGACTATGGTGGTTTCACGCTGATTTGTGATGCCGATCGCGGCAATCTCTGAGGGATCGATATCTGCCTTCTGCAAAGCTTCGACGGCAGCACCGAGCATTGTGGACCAGATCTCGGATGGGTTATGTTCAACCCAGCCGGGCTTTGGGTAGATCTGTGTGAATTCACGCTGGACCATGGAAACGATGTTGCTCTCATGGTCAAAGATTATGCATCTGTTGCTTGTGGTTCCGGCATCAAGTGCACAGATATATTTTTTCTCCATAATGTAATCCCCCTGTGCTAAACTGTTAGATGTTACATAGATTAAGTATAACACTTTTTTTCGGAGGGATCTTATGAACAAACCCGCAGCTGCGGTAATACTTGCCGGAGGTTCCGGCAGGCGTATGCATTCGGATGTGCCAAAGCAGTATATGGAGATAGGAGGACATCCTCTTCTTTATTATTCCGTAAAGGCTTTTGAAGAAAGCTCCGTTACGGATATCATTCTGGTCGTGAATGAAGGCGATGAAGAAAAGGTCTATGAGAACATTGTCTGCAGATATGGTTTTAAAAAGGTGAGCAGGGTAGCCACAGGAGGGAAGGAACGATTTGATTCCTCATGGAATGGGATAAGGAGCGCACTGGATATATTTGAACAGAGAAACAGGAGCATGGATGGTTATGTATTGATCCATGATGCGGCCAGGGCCATGATAAGCAGAGACGTTATTGAAAGAACGATCGCTGATGCTGTGGAATATGGGGCCTGCTGTACTGCGGTGCCTTCAAAGGATACTGTAAAGATCGCGGATGAAAACGGATTCATTAAAGATACACCCGTAAGGGACAGGGTATGGATAGCCCAGACTCCGCAGGCTTTTGATATGAGGATCATCACGGATGCATATGAGAAAATGTACAGGGCGATACGTAACGGTCAGGAGATCATGGTTACGGATGATGCTTCGGTAGCAGAGATGTTTTCGGATGTAAAAGTGAAACTTACCATGGGGGATTATGAGAATATAAAGGTGACAACACCTGACGATCTTATTACGGCTGAGAAGATATTATGTAAGGCTGACCGCAATAAATGATAGTGTTATAGGCAATAAATGTAATGGTCAGTTGACAAAACATAACTCGAATGGTATTATTCGTAACATATCTTAACAAAGTTGTAACAATTAACTGAGAGGATATTTTACCTTTTATGGGCAAAACTACAGGTAAGTTAAGGACTGCTTTAATTAGCGGCGCGGTATGGATCTCTATAGCTTCCGTTATTTCAACGGGAGCTTCCCAGATAAAAGATATGCATGTTTCGGCAGCACCTGCCGAGACACCGGCGGCTGTAACACTTGAGCTTCAGAAGCCTGCAGGCCCTGCAGCACAGGGAACAGAGAATATACGGGATATAATCCCTGCATACGGTGCAGCGGCAGCACTTGAAGAAAGTCCGGAGTATAAGGATATTGCGGAACTTGAGCATGTTGGCGCAGCGGCAGCGCTCACGATCGATGAGTCGGGTGCAAAGTCTGCTGCATTCAAGGCTGTAAGCATCATAAATGCTGCGCAGGATTCGGCAAATGAGATAAAGGAAGCTCAGCTTGTTTCCGAAAATGAGGCACTTGCCAGAGATCCTGAGCATTTCAGCGATCTGGTCATTGCTGATGTAAACGATTATGTTAATGTAAGAGCTGTTCCAAGCACCGACGGTGAGGTTGTCGGTAAGCTTTACGATCATTCTGCAGGCGAGTTCCTTGAGGAATGCGACGAATGGTATAAGATACATTCGGGAAATGTAACAGGCTATGTTAAGGCTGAATATTGTGTGACCGGTGAGGATGCTATCGAGCTTGCCAAAAAGGTCGGCACAAGAATGGCTACAGTAAATACTACTACTCTTAAAGTAAGAACAGAGCCTGATACCGGATCTGAAGTGCTCGGTCTTATTCCCAGAGGTGAGGATCTTCTGGTACTTGAAGAGACCGAAGATTTCGTAAAAGTATCCATAGAAGAAGGCGACGGTTATGTATCCACTGATTATGTGGATCTGAGGACCGATTTCGTACATGCTGAAAGCAAGGCTGAAGAAGAAGCGCGTCTTGCTAAAGAAGAAGCAGAGAGAAAGGCTGCGAGAGAAGCAGCTGAAGCGGCAAGAAAGAAAGCAGCTGAAGCAAAGAAGAAAGCTACTGCTGCTGCAGGTACAAGCGGAAAGAGCGCTGCCACATATGTTGTGCCGGAAATATCAGGAAGCGGTGCAGGTACCGATGTTGCAAACTTTGCCTGCCAGTTTGTCGGCAATCCTTATGTATATGGCGGATCGAGCCTTACAAACGGAACTGACTGCTCGGGATTCGTTATGAGTGTTTACCAGAATTTCGGTGTCAAGCTTCCTCATTCTTCAACCGCTGACAGAAGTGTAGGATATGCTGTCAATGGACTTGAGAATGCTCAGCCCGGTGACATACTCTGCTACTCCGGTCATGTAGCGATCTATATAGGAGGCGGCAGGATAGTCCATGCAAGTACTACAAAGACAGGTATCGTTATAGGAGATGCGAGGTACAGAGGTCTCCTGGGAATACGAAGGATATTCTGATATACAGAACATACAGACAATGAAGCCGCATCCTTAAAGAGGATGCGGTTTTTCGTAATACCCCGCGAGGTTGTAATGACAGGGCGCTTATGCTATAATTTCTTATCATAAAAGTGCCCGCGGAAACGAGTTGATCCGCCGCGGAGTGTGAGCCTAAATAGTGCAAACCGCATTCATAAGACAAGGAGGGATCGCAAATGAAATTTGTTATTCTAGGCAAAAACATCGAGGTTACGGAGGGCTTAAAAAACGCTGTAGAAGAAAAGATAGGAAAGCTTGAAAAGTATTTTACGGAAGATACCGAGGTTCATGTAACTCTTTCCGTAGAGAAGGACAGACAGAAGATAGAAGTTACCATTCCGGTAAAAGGCAGCATCATTCGTTCTGAACAGGTCAGCAACGACATGTATGTTTCTATAGATCTTGTGGAAGAGATAATCGAGAGGCAGCTTAAGAAGTATAAGACCAAGATCACTGATAAGCAGCAGGAAGGCGGATACTTCAAGAAGGAATACCTTGAGAAGGATTTCATGGATGACGAGGAGATCAAGATCATCCGCAGCAAGAAGTTTGATATCAAGCCTATGTATCCTGAAGATGCATGCGTACAGATGGAGCTTCTTGGCCATAGTTTCTACGTATTCTGCAATGCAGAGACAGATCAGGTCAATGTGGTTTATAAGAGAAAAGGCAATACTTACGGACTGATCGAACCTGAGATTTGATAATATAAAGATATGGCGGTCCTTCGAAAGAGGGACCGCTTTTTTATGGTGGGAACGCCGAAAGGTATTTATAAATGTAAAGTTATTCAGGAGGAAAAAATGGGAAGTGAGATAAGAGATATCAACCTGGCCCCTTCGGGAAAGATGAAGATCGAATGGGTAAAGAACCACTGTGATCTTCTTAGGACTCTTGAAGAAGAGTTTTCTGTATCAAAGCCTTTTGCCGGAAAGAAAGTGGCACTTTCAGTGCATCTTGAAGCGAAGACTGCATACCTTTGTAAGGTCCTGAAAGCCGGTGGGGCAGAAATGTATGTTACCGGCTCCAATCCTCTTTCTACACAGGATGACGTAGCTGCTGCCCTTGTTGCTGATGGTCTGGAGGTACATGCATGGCACGGAAGCACACCTGAAGAGTATGATGCACATATCAGGGAAGTGCTTAAGGTAGGCCCTTCGATCATAATAGACGATGGCGGTGATCTGGTTCACATGATGCATACCGAATTCAGGGAGCTCATACCCGGGGTGATCGGAGGCTGTGAGGAGACTACTACAGGTATCATCAGACTCGAAGCAATGAACAGGGAAGGCAAGCTCTTATTCCCGATGGTCAAGGTAAACAATGCACAGTGCAAGCATTTCTTTGATAACAGATATGGCACCGGTCAGTCTGTATGGGATGGAATCAACCGTACCACAAATCTTATCGTTGCAGGCAAAACTGTAGTGGTAGCAGGTTACGGATGGTGTGGCAAGGGCGTGTCGATGAGAGCAAAAGGGCTCGGAGCAAAGGTCATTGTTACGGAGATCGATCCGGTTAAGGCTATAGAAGCGGTGATGGATGGTTTTGAAGTAATGCCTATGAAGAAAGCAGCTGCTTTGGGTGATTTCTTTGTTACCGTTACAGGCTGCGATAAGGTCATAGAGGGCGAAGACTTCATGGAGATGAAGGACGGAGCTATCCTCTGCAATGCAGGACACTTTGATTGCGAAATAGATATGGCAGGCCTGCGTGAGATGGCTGTTGAGTCACATGAACTCAGGAACAACATAATCGGTTATAAGCTTTCAAATGGTAAGACCATAGCAGTGCTCGGTGAGGGTCGACTTGTAAACCTTGCATGCGGTGACGGACATCCGGCCGAGATCATGGATATGAGTTTTGCGATCCAGGCACTCTCTGCAAAATATCTGGTTGAGCATGGCGCTGAGCTTAAGACAAAGCTTATCGATGTGCCTGAAGAAGTGGATAAGGAAGTTGCTGTTAAGAAACTTAAGTTCCTCGGTAAGGAAATTGATGTGCTCACACCTGAGCAGGAGAAATACCTTAACTCATCAAATCTTTAAATTAGACGCGCTGTAATTTAAGTTGTGTTGCAGAGCTTTAGCGGTGATATGTATTCCTTCCTAAACCCTTCGCAAGCGAGCGCTCACACCGCAGAAAAAAGAAAAGCCTCTTCAGGCTTTTCTTTTTTCTTAAGGCGCTGTTCGCTAAGTATCTGCTCATGGACTGTATCTCCGCAGCTCAAGGGTCCGGAACGAACACATATGCACCGCCGCACTGCAGTCTACGTATTGTTACAGCGCGTCTTGAAAAATCAGTTCAACCACAGATCCTCTGTCTTGTCTTTTCGGTTTCGGCATAGATGCGTTCTTCATCCATGGTGAGCACATGCCTGTTCTCCATGGTTATCTCACCGTTTATTATTACGGTTTCAACCTCAGATCCGTTTGCGGAATAGGAGAGGGAAGCAAGCGGATTGTTTACAGGCCACATTGATGGTGTCTTAAGGTTAAGAATGGCAAGGTCAGCTTTTTTGCCGATTTCGATGGAACCTATCTCGTTATCGAGGGAGAGCGCCTTTGCTCCGTTGATGGTAGCCATTGCAAATGCATCTGCTGCACTCACGGAAAGAGGTGACCTGTGTGTACCCTTATGGATGAGAGCTACCAGGCTCATTTCGTGGATCAGGTTCAGAGAGTTGTTGCTGGCTGCTCCGTCGGTTCCTATGCACACGTTGATGCCTTTTTCAAGCATTTCGGGAACGGGAGCAAAACCGTTTCCGAGCTTCATGTTACTGGCAGGATTTGTTACAACGCTTACATTATGTTTTTTCAGAATGTTCATATCATTGTCGTTGATCTGGACGCAGTGAGCTGCAATAAAAGGGTGTTCGAAAAGGCCGGTGCGTTCTGCAAGTTCAATGGGGCTGCAACCGTAGTCTTTGCGGCAATTTTCGATCTCGGTCACACTTTCGGACAGATGCATATGTATGCCCATGTTCTGCTCGGCTGCTTCTTTTGCAATGATCTTAAGATATGCTTCATCGCAGGTGTAGGGAGCATGAGGCCCGAGCCTGAAGGTGAGTCTGTCACAGTCTTTGAAAGCATCTCTTTCTGAATATGTTTGCTCGAGCCTGCTGCGTCCGGCCTCATCATTTCCTGATCCCACAAGACCTCTGCATATTACAGCTCTCATTCCCGATTCCTTAACGGCGCGGGTTGTCTGCATTATGTTCATTTGCATGTCATTGAAGCAGGTGGTGCCACTCTTCATCATCTCGAGTATTGCAAGATTGGCTCCCCAATAGGCATCTTCATCGCTCATAAGGTCCTCGATCTTGCTTACGCGTCCAAAGAGCCAGTCTTCAAAAGAGAGGTCATCAGCTACGTTGCGCATAAATGCCATATATGAGTGTGTGTGTGCGTTTATGAGTCCGGGGATCACGAGTCTGTCTGTGCCGTCTATGTTCTTTTCTGCCTTGAAACCTTCGGGGCATTTTCCTATGCCGGCAATTCGGTCACCGGAAATGTAAATGTTTGTTTTTACTGCTTCGAAAGGCTGCTTTTTATCTGCTCCGGGAAGCAGTGCGGTTATATTATCGATCTGTATGTTCACTGGTTAATATACCTCCTCTTTATTATGGTATAGTATCATAGCAAATGCGTGGAAAGCGCTCAATCTTGTGTTTTGCAAAGTGCTGTGTTATCATTATCCCGAAAGCAAAATAACATAGACAAATAAGCATTTTTGTTATATCATTAATATAGTTTTGCGGGTATTATTGAAAGAATTATTTCTGTAAGGAGTACAGCAAATGGCGAAGATACTTGTTGTTGATGACGCCGCATTTATGCGGATGATGATCAAGGATATCCTGACTAAGAATGGTTACGAGGTAGCTGGCGAGGCGGAAAACGGCAGCGTTGCAGTCAGTAAATATTCAGAACTTAAGCCTGATCTTGTACTTATGGATATTACGATGCCCGAGAAAGACGGAATCCAGGCTCTTAAGGAGATCAAGGCTGGGGATGCAGGCGCTAAAGTGATCATGTGTTCCGCAATGGGCCAGCAGGCGATGGTTATCGAAGCTATTCAGTCCGGTGCCAGAGATTTCATAGTTAAGCCTTTTCAGGCTGACCGCGTAATAGAAGCAGTTAAAAAAGTTGTAGGCTGACGCCCGAAGAGCAGTATCAATAGTTTAATAATCCTCCGCACGGGTCTGCGGAGGATTTTTTAATCAAAGGAGGATACGGATATGGCTGACAAAATTCTTATTACTATCGGACGTGAACTGGGAAGCGGCGGAAGGGAAATAGGCCGCAGGCTTGCAAAGGATCTGGATATCCCCTTTTATGACAAGGAGATAATCAACGAGGCTGCCCGTAAGAGCGGCTTTGCGCAGGAAGTTCTGGAAAAAAATGATGAGAAGCCGACGAACAGCTTTTTGTTTGCCTTGGCTATGGGTGTGAACAGTTATGGCACAGTGTTCCAGAAACCGTTAGCTCTGGAGCTCTATCTGGCACAGTTCAACACAATGAGAAAACTCGCAGAAGACGGCTCGGGCATCTTTATCGGAAGATGTGCTGACTATGTGCTTTCCGAAATGCCGGGGCTTTTTACCGTATTTGTACATGCGGATATGGATTTCAGGATAAAAAATACCGCTGAAAGACACGGTATTTCCGAAAAAGAGGCGGAAGGAATGTGCCTTCGCAGCGATAAAGACAGGGCTGCCTACTATGATTATTATTCGAATCATGAGTGGGGAGACGGCAGGTATTATGACCTTGTCATCAATACCTCCAGGGTTGGAATAGATAAAGCAGTTGAAATGATCAAACTCGGAGTCTGAAATTTTTTCTGGGAATTTGAAATAAATTCCGGACTTTGTGCATTCTTTTGATAACCGGAAGGAGACCGGCACATGTTTTTCGTCTTGATGTCTGCTCAGACAGGGGGAATGGATGCTCCCACCGATGACGCAAAAGAGAGAAACAGAAAACTGGACAATGCTCTTGGTGAACTCGCAAAAGGCAGCATGCCGGCTTTGGATGTGATATATGAACTAACACAGAGCGGCATATATGCATTTGCGTTTTCCATGCTTAAAAGCGCTGAGGACGCTGAAGATGTCATGCAGGACACATATGTGAAGGTGTGTCTTAATGCAAAGGCATACAAAAGCGAAGGTAAACCTATGGCGTGGATCGTGACTATCACAAGAAACCTCGCTCTTATGAAGCTGCGGTCAGGGAAGCATGAGGGTAGCCTTCCGGACTATGAATGGAACGCGGTTTCTGATGAAGCTGCAGAAAACTTCGGTACTGAGGACCGTATCGTCATAAAAAGCGCAATGAAAGTGCTGAATGATGAGGAAGCTCAGATCGTAATGCTGCATGCTGTATCGGGGCTTAAGCACAGAGAGATAGCGGAAATCTATAACATGCCGTTAGCGACAGTGCTTTCTAAGTATAACCGCTCAATAAAGAAGCTGCAGAAAGCTCTGGAGGATAAACTTGAACAGCAGTGATACAGAGAAAAAATTAAGAACGGCCTGGGAACATGCCACGCCGGATGTCCTGGATAAAGTGAAGGGACGTCTTGAGAATGCATCGGAAAATGATGCAATTGTTCCTATGCCCATGGGATTGGTAAGAAAAACAAGGCCGGTGCTTCCGTTAGTCTGCACAGGTCTCTCTGCTGCTGCAGTGCTTCTGCTTTCAGTCAATCTTGTGCTCCTTACCGACAGAAAAGAAGATAAGGATCAGGTTGAAGAACCGGATGTGGCTACGGCCAGCATCATTGAGATAAGTCCTGATGTTTCGCTTTGTCTTAATTCATCAGGCAGGGTTGTGGATGTGAATACCCTTAATTATGAAGCTAAGGACGCCGTTAATAAGATGAATCTTAAAGGCGTTGATGATGATGTGGCAGAGAATGCCATAATCGGAGCACTTTATCGTAACGGTGCATTAAGCGCTGAAGAGCCTGTTAAGATCCCGACGGAGGCTCCGGCAGCTGATAAGAATACTACAGTATCAATGGCTGCAGCTACAGAGGCGGTTCCTTCACAGACAACAGTTTCAGAAGATAAGCCGGCTGCAGATGAAAATCTGATCGCTGAAAATGATAAGGCGGTTGAGAAATCAGAACGCAGTGTTACGCCTACACCGACACCTACTCCTGAAGTGAAAAAGAAAGAGGAGAAGGAAGAGAAAAAAGAAGAAAAGCCTGCATTAAGTGACAGAGAACTTCTTGCCGAAGCACTTGTCAAAAATGATGAGAAAGGCCAGAGTGCAGCATATAAGATCGCTCTTTATGAAGCGGGAGTATCTGCTGATGTAGTTGTTTCATCAAAGAGTAGTTATGAGGCTAAGATTGAAACAAAGACTGTTGAGAAGACAGATAAGAGTGATAAGAATGATGAAAAGACAGCATCTGACAATAAGGCCGTAAGTGATAACAAGGCAGTATCAGACAACAAGGCTGTCAGTGACAATAAGGCAGTATCGGACAACAAGGCTGTCAGTGACAATAAGGCTGTTTCCGACAATAAGGCAGTCTCTGAGAATAAGGCTTCGGATAATAAAAATTCAGGGAAGTCATCATCGGAAGGTAAAGAAACCGGCGTCGGGAATGATAAAAACGAAACACAGATCACTACCGTTGAGGTCTCATGGGTTGTGAATATTGAAACTGAGAAGTATTATATAGAGGTAAGACTTAACAGCAAAGGCGATATGGTCTCACTTATAAAAAAACTCAAATGACAGATCAGAAAACGGAGGAACAGAATGGCAGCTTATCCTACACCGCATATCAATGCCTCACCTGAGGATTTTGCAAAAACAGTTCTTATGCCCGGAGATCCACTGAGATCAAAGTTTATTGCAGAGAACTTTCTGGATGATGCAAGGCTTGTAAATAATGTCAGAGGTGTACAGGGTTATACCGGTAAATATGAGGGAAAGCCTGTTACGGTCATGGCAAGCGGAATGGGAATGCCATCCATCGGCATATACAGTTATGAACTCTACAATTTCTTTGGAGTAGAGAATATAATCCGCATAGGATCCACCGGTTCCATAAATGAAGATGTAAAAGTAAGAGACATCGTGTTTGCTCTTGGTGCTTCCACTAATTCGAATTACGCCAGACAGTTTGAACTTCCGGGGGTATTCGCTCCCATAGCGGATTTTGGTCTTCTAAAGAAGGCAGTGGACAACGCTGAGATGCTTGAAGCATCCTATCATGTCGGCAATGTGCTTTCATCGGATACCTTCTATGATGCACAGGATGATGCCAATGACAGGTGGATAAAGATGGGGGTTCTCTGTATAGAGATGGAGACGGCGGCTCTTTATATGAATGCTGCCAAAGCCCATAAAAAAGCTTTGGGTATGTTCACAGTTTCGGATCATATACTTACGGGAGAGGCGCTGAGTGCTGAAGAGCGCCAGACTTCCTTCAGACAGATGATGGAAATTGCTCTGAAAACTGCCGCAGAACTGGCAGATTAGATACAAATTTCAAGGAAAAGCCTTTTCGGATACAAATTGTTCTCCCCGAAGAGGCTTTTTTCGTGGAGTTCCCTTGTTTTTTTCAGGGCTTTTAGATATACTTAATCGTGGATATTTTGTTTAGTTAGGCACAATATATGCCACAGGGGGCCAAAAATAATGAAAGAGTTAATGATCATGTACCACCCCGTCAAGAAGGAGATTAGGTTCTTTGGACGGTTTAAAGGCGATTTTGTGGAGATCCCTTATGAGGATTGTCCTTTCCTTGTAAAGTATTCTCCCGGATCAGGTGAATTTCTCCTTCAGAATCAGGGATCGGCATTCTTTGATGATATCTGGGAACAGTTCTCAAAAGACAACGTTAACCTTACATTTAAAGGAACAAAGATAGATTACGAGGATTTTCGCAAGAAAGTTCTTGATTATAATGAGGAAAAAGGCAAAGAAATATTCAAGATATCCGAATATATCGAGTTGCCTAATGTTTCTGAAATTTATGAAGCTATAAGCAAATTCTGTGACGAGGCCCTTGCATCATTTGATACAGAATTGAAGAATCAGGAAACAAAGCAGATGTTCCGTCTGCGTAAGAAGCTCTTCGATGAGCGTAAGGCAGTACTTGATCAGGATGAGGTTAATCTCTGCCTGGTAGGAACATATTCAGCAGGAAAATCCACATTTATCAACGCAATCATCGGCAGACGTATACTCCCTGAGAGCATCAATTCAGAAACTGCCAAGATGTTCAAGATCAAGAATAGTAAGACCCCCAAGGTTAATTTCACGCTCCATTCTTCAAAAGAGAACAGAGCGGATAATGTGCAGATTGTCTGGAACGAGGCAATAGGCCAGTTTGAAGTGGTAAAGACACAGAATCCTCATGAGGATGGTGTCATCAGAAAGATGCTTGATCTGGAAACCTCAAGTGTGGCTGAACTCGGACTTAAGCAGCACGAGCAGTTATGCAGGATACTTAAGCGCCTCAATGACGTGCCCAATCATGAGCAGCCTGACGGGTCAAGTTATATCAATGGTATTATCGAGGTTTGTTATCCCATTCCTCTCTGCAGAGATATCAATTTCACATTCTTTGATACTCCTGGTACCGATTCCAATTCCGCAGAACATCTGCTTATCCTGAAGGAAGCTCTTCAGCAGCAGACAAATTCAATACTTATCGTTATGTATGAGCCTACGAAGATGGAAGGCACCGGAAATTCTGTGCTTTACAAGCTTATCAACGGTTTTCGTGACGGCTCCAAGAATGATCAGGGCGTTTCGATTGACCTTGACCGTTCATTTCATGTTATCAATCAGGCAGACACAAAGACCAGCAAGGATCTTAAGCTTTTAAGAAACAAGAAGGTCATGGTTTCCCTGAAGGAAGAAGATAAGATCTGTGATGAGGAAGATATGGAGATAGACCTTTCACAGGCACGTCTCTTCTTCGTTTCATCAAAAGCTGCATATATCAGCAAGGCCATACAGGCAAATATCGATCTTGATGATGAGCGTACATGGCTTGCAAACCATAAGAATGAGATAAACAACGAGCCTACGGTCGATCCGTTCACGGAGAATCCTTCAAACATACAGGCTGAAAGCGGTATCTTCTACCGTTATGACAAGCTTGCAAATGCTGATTTTGAGACCAAGGAACTTATCGCAGATTCCGAGAGAGCTGCCAGAGAATGCGGTAATGCGCTTGACGGTGTAATCCGCAGGATTTATGTAAATTCCGGCATGTATGCCATAGAGCAGGAGATCATGAAGTATGCCAGAAAGTATGCCCTGGCTGTTAAGGCAAAGGGACTTTATGACAGTATTGAGAACCTGATCAATTTCGTACGTGTTGACTATGAAGCAATAGAGAATCAGGCAAGGCTTTCAAAGGAGCATATTGAAAAGAATATCGAGATCATGAAGACAAGCATGGTCAAAGATATCGAAGCTGCGCATGATGAGTATGTAGCACGCATCACGGATGATTCGCTTGAGACACAGGTTGCCGAGATAAAGGAACTTGTTCATGAGATAGAGAAGAGACAGGAAGCTGCCAGCCGTCAGGCAGATAAGATGCAGTGGATCGCTCTCAAACCTGAGATCTTTGAGAAAAAGAATGAGATAATCATCAGCGAGCTCAACAGATACCTTCAGGAGATAGATGATGTTTATAAGCGTATCCGCGGAAACATCCTTTCTTCGCAGGTGCAGGAGCTCAAGAATATAATCGTAAAGAGGATCAAGGAATACAAGGGTATTGATGAAGGTCTTATCCGAAGGATCGCAGATATATCCGAGACCGAGATCCCGCCTTCAGAGCTTACAGCTCTTAAGATGAACGATTATATCAATGAGCAGAAAGCTATACTGATATTCAATACGATGGATAAAAAGGCATATAAGCGCGATCTTGAGCGTGCATTCAATGCTCAGACGGTTGAGCAGTTCGTAGCCTACAAGGAAGAAGTTATAAGAGTTGCGAGACAGCGTACCGCTGATATGGTCGAGGAGTTTAAGAACAACATCGATACCATTTCAGGTTCGTTGGAACTGCTTGTTAAGGATGAGTCACGAGCTATAGAAGAGCAGAAGAAAGCTAAGGAAGTCCTTGATATGATCGGCGCAAAGGATGCAGAGCTCAACAGAAAGATCTGGGGCGAAAAAGACTGATTTTAGATTAGGGCTTGCAAAAGCGATAAAGATAGAATATAATCCAATCAATTTAACAGAGATAAACCGATGACCGGAAATAGTACATGAGGTACACCTGAGTTAACAGAGAGCCGCGGCGGTGAGATGCGGCAGCAAAGGTCTTGTGGAATGGCTCCGGGAGGGCGATGGCAAAATGAGACTATCGATATGGGTATCAGATTAGCTGTCGACGGAGAACCCGCCGTTATTTAGGGGAAACGCATGATGGTGCGTGAACAGAGCGGATCTGATCAAGATCAATTCAGGTGGTACCGCAGGTAAAGATGATTTTAACCTGTCCTGACAAAGATGTCAGGACAGGTTTTTTATTTATCGCAGAGCCGCCGTAAGGAAAAATGTCAGCGTATGGAGAATAAGAAAATGTTTCAGATACAGGTTTTTCGATGGCAAAAGTAAATCTCTTTTAAGACACTATAAATCAAACACATCACAAAACAAAAGGAGAAGAAAAATGATCAAAGAAGCTATTGTAAAGATCGTAAACAAGCAGAACTTAAGCTATGATGAAGCATACGCCGTAATGAATGAGATAATGAACGGCGAGACAACACAGACACAGAATGCGGCGTTTCTGGCTGCACTTTCCACAAAGAGTGCCAGAGCAGAGACCGTTGATGAGATACTCGGCTGTGCTACAGCAATGAGAGAACATGCAGTACAGGTTGATCACGGGATGGATGTACTTGAGATAGTCGGTACAGGCGGAGATCATGCCGGAAGTTTCAATATTTCAACCACATCAGCATTCGTTATCAGTGCGGCCGGTGTTAAGGTTGCAAAGCACGGAAACCGTGCAGCTTCCTCAAAGTGCGGTACAGCAGACTGCCTTGAGGCTCTCGGAGTAAATATCGATGAGGATCCTGAAATGTGCAAAAGACTGCTTAAGGATGCCGGAATGTGTTTCTTCTTTGCTCAGAAGTATCACACATCAATGAAGTATGTGGGAGCCATCAGAAAAGAGCTTGGTGTGCGTACGGTGTTCAATATACTTGGCCCGCTGACAAATCCCGGAAAGCCCAAATACATGCTGCTTGGCGTATATGACGGATATCTTGCAGAGCCTCTTGCAAGCGTTGTGTCCGGACTTGGTGTTGAAAGAGGAATGATAGTTTACGGAGAGGATAAGCTTGATGAGATAAGCATGAGCTCTGAGACCAAGGTTTGCGAGCTTAAGGACGGATGGTATAAAACTTACGAGATCTGTCCCGAGGATTTCGGATTTAAGAGATGCGACAAATCAGAGCTTGCAGGAGGAACACCTGCAGAAAATGCACAGATAACAAGAGATATCTTAAGCGGAAAGATCACAGGCCCTAAGCGTGAAACCGTTCTTTTAAATGCAGGTGCAGCTATCTACGTAGGCGGAAAGGCTGACAGCATGGCTGAGGGCGTAAAGAAGGCAGCAGAGCTTATAGATAACGGCAAGGCACTTGAAAGACTTGATGCTCTTGTAAAGGCTTCAAACCAGGCTGAATAAGGAGGCTCAAATGATATTTCCCACACTTGAAGAATGCAGTAAATATGTGACAGATTACAGCTATGTTCCGGTAGCGGATTCCATACTTGCAGATGAACGTACTCCGATAGAAGTTCTCAGGGCGCTTCGCAGTGCAGGCAAGAGATGCTTTATACTTGAGAGCGCAGAGCATGGCAAATGGGGAAGATATACTTTCATAGGATATGATCCTAAGCTTGAGCTGACATGTACTGAAGGAAATCTTCGGATAAGAAATGTTGCAGACAACAGTTTTATCTGCGAGCGTCATACGGATCATCCTGCTTCAGATATAAGAGAGCTTCTTGAAAAATACAGGAGTCCGGTGATCGAGGGTATGCCTTCATTTACAGGCGGTCTTATGGGTTATTTTTCATACGACTATATCAGGTACAATGAAGAGCGTCTGCGTATCGAAACCGAGGATAGCGAAGGCTTTGCAGACGTGGATCTGATGCTCTTTGACAGATTGATAGCTTTTGATCATTTCAGACAGAAGATCTACTTTATCGTAAATCTCAAATTGGATGACATTGATGAAGAGTATGAGAAGGCAGCAGATCGTATAAAGGAAATGAGGGATGCGGCTTTCGGCAGATACAGTGATGAAGAGTTTAAGGGACGCCTTAAGTCTGAACTTAAGCCGCGTTTTTCAAAAGAACAGTTCTGCGGGATGGTGGATAAAGCGAAGGAGTATATTTTTGATGGAGATATATTCCAGGTAGTGCTTTCAAACTGCCTTACGGGCGAATATGAAGGTTCGCTTATGAATGTTTACAGACAGTTACGCTCGCTTAATCCGTCTCCTTATATGTTTTATTTTGCAAGCGATACACTTGAGGTGGCAGGTGCTTCACCTGAAACGCTTGTAAAGCTTGAAAATGGCGTGCTTCATACCTTCCCGCTTGCAGGTTCAAGCAAACGCGGAGTCAATGAGGCAGAGGATGCGGCTTTTGAAGCAGCGCTCCTTTCGGATGAGAAGGAACTTGCCGAGCATAATATGCTGGTAGATCTCGGACGTAATGATCTTGGCAGAGTAAGCCGTTTCGGAACTGTTGAAGTGGAAAAATACAAGCAGGTGGAAAAGTATTCACATATCATGCATATCTCATCAACCGTTCGCGGAGTTATGTGTGAGGATATGGATGCGGTCGATGCGATAAATGCAGTTCTTCCTGCCGGCACGCTTTCAGGCGCTCCCAAGATCAGAGCCTGCGAGATAATCGCGAAGCTTGAAAAGGATAAGAGAGGCATATACGGAGGTGCAGTCGGATACATCGATTTCACTGGAAATATGGATATGTGCATTGCGATACGCCTTGCGTATAAGAAAAACGGCAAAGTACATGTCAGGAGCGGAGCTGGTATCGTGTCCGATTCTGTTCCTGAGAAGGAATTTGAGGAGAGCCTTAACAAAGCAAAGGCTGTAGTAGTTGCTATGGAGGAGGGGAATGCATGAATCTTCTTATAGATAATTATGACAGTTTTTCATATAATCTGTATCAGCTCATTGGATCAACGGATCCCGATATAAAGGTTATCAGGAACGATGCACTTACCTGTGAAGAAATGGAAGCGCTGAAGCCCTCAAGACTTATCATCTCTCCGGGTCCCGGCTGGCCTAAGGATGCAGGACGTTCCGAAGAGGCGGTTCAGTATTTCAAGGGTAAGATACCAATCCTTGGCATCTGTCTCGGACACCAGGGAATATGTGAGAGCTTCGGAGCCAGGATGGTTCATGCAAAGCAGCTGATGCATGGAAAGCAGTCTGTTATAAAGATCGACAAAGATGAAAAGATATTTGCAGGTCTTTCCGGGCGCATAAAGGTGGCAAGATATCATTCGTTGGCGGTTTCGGAAGAGGGCCTGCCTGAATGCCTGAAGGTTATAGGTCTTACCGATGACGGGGAGATAATGGCTGTTAAGCATAAGGACTATGATATATACGGATTGCAGTTTCATCCTGAATCAGTTCTTACACCTGAGGGAAAGAAGATATTGGATAACTTTTTGAGTATCTGATGAGGTTTATATAGGATATGTCTGATAAAAATATTCTTGATGAGATAGCGGCCTATACACTTGGTCGTATAGAAAAGCAAAAGGAGCACGCAAGTGTTTCCGAGGTGTTGCTTAATGCGGAGAAGGCTTTGGAAGCAAGAGAAGAGGCAGGAATGACCGGAGCTGCGGCATTTACCGGGGCTCTTTCAAGGGAAGGTCTTTCGTTTATATGCGAAGTGAAAAAAGCCTCTCCGTCAAAGGGAACTATGGTATCCGATGACGCATTCAGGCCGGTGGATATCGCAAGGGAATATGAGGCAGCCGGTGCGGATGCGCTTTCGGTCCTTACAGAGCCCGAGTATTTTAAGGGAAAGGATGCTTATCTGAAAGCGATCGTACAGAATGTTAGCATCCCGGCTCTGCGCAAAGATTTCACGGTAGATGAGTATATGATATATGAGGCTGAAATACTGGGAGCCTCGGCTGTGCTGCTCATAACAGCCATACTTGAGCAGAAACAGCTGGAACAGTATCTGAAGAGGGCTAAGGAACTTAAACTTGCCGCTATTGTTGAAACTCATTCTGCTGAGGAGATAGACAGGGCACTTTCGGCAGGTGCAGAGATCATAGGGATCAACAACCGTGATCTGAGAACCTTTAAGACCGATATAAGTCATACTGAAGAATTAAGGCATCTGATACCGCAGGATAAACTGTTTATTTCGGAATCCGGGATCCATACTCCGGATGATATCAGACGTATCAGAGATTGCGGGACAGATGCAGTTCTCATAGGTGAAGCAATGGTAACAAGCGGGAACAAGGCAGAAATGCTGAGCTCCCTGAGAAGTTAAATGCAGATATAATAATCTAAATATATAAACGCGATTTAATCAATAAAGGAGAGCGGCTATGGAAGAGATAAAAGGAAGGTACGGAGATTTCGGCGGACAGTATGTGCCGGAGACGCTTATGCCGGCCATTCATGAACTGGAAGAGGCATATGAGAAGTATAAGAATGATGAGGATTTCAAGAAAGAACTGAAGTATCTTCTTAATGAGTATGCAGGCAGACCTTCGCTTCTGTATTATGCAGAGAAAATGACTAAGGATCTTGGTGGAGCGAAGATATATCTCAAAAGAGAGGATCTCAATCATACCGGTTCTCATAAAATAAACAACGTGCTTGGTCAGGTGCTTCTTGCAAAGAAAATGGGGAAGACGAGAGTTATAGCAGAGACCGGTGCCGGACAGCATGGTGTTGCTACCGCTACGGCTGCAGCTCTCATGGACATGGAATGCGAGATATTCATGGGTAAGACCGATACCGAGAGGCAGGCTCTGAATGTATATCGTATGGAACTGCTTGGAGCAAAGGTGCACCCTGTTTCAACCGGAACCATGACACTTAAGGATGCCGTTAATGAGGCGATGCGTGAATGGGCCGGCCGTATGGATGATACCCTTTATGTACTGGGTTCGGTTATGGGACCGCATCCCTTCCCTATGATAGTCCGTGATTTCCAGAAGATCATTGGTGAAGAGATAAAGGCTCAGCTTATGGAGAAAGAGGGGCGTCTTCCTGACGCAGTCCTTGCCTGTGTAGGCGGCGGGTCCAATTCAATGGGAACATTCTTTGATTTTATAAATGATCCTTCGGTAAGGCTTATCGGCTGTGAAGCTGCAGGCGAGGGTGTGAATACTGCAAGGAATGCCGCTACAATGGCAAATGGTAAACTTGGGGTATTTCATGGTATGAAATCTCTTTTCTGCCAGAATGAGTATGGACAGATAGATGAAGTGTATTCGATTTCGGCCGGTCTTGATTATCCGGGAATAGGGCCTGAACATGCATATCTGAACTCGATCGGAAGGGCAGAATATGTGCCTGTTACCGATGATGAGGCTGTAAGCGCATTTGAGTATCTATCAAGAGTTGAGGGTATCATCCCTGCAATAGAGAGTGCACATGCCATAAGCTATGCAAGGAAGCTTGCTCCTGAATTGGGCAAAGATAAGATAATAGTTGTGACAGTTTCGGGAAGAGGCGACAAAGATGTTGCTGCTATTGCCAGATACCGCGGCGTACAGATATTTGATTAAGGGAGATAAAAAGATGAGCAGAATACAAAATGCATTTAATGCCGGAAAGGTTTTCGTTCCCTTTATTACAGGCGGAGATCCGGATCTTGCAACAACTGAAAAGCTGATACTTAGGATGGCAGAGAACGGTGCGGACATCATAGAGATAGGAATACCGTTTTCTGATCCCATAGCGGAAGGTCCTGTAATACAGGAAGCGGATGAAAGGGCTTTAAAAGGCGGTACCACAACGGATGATCTGTTTGAGCTGGTTAAACGTGTACGCGCAAAGTCTGAGATCCCGCTTGTTTTCATGACATATTACAATCCTGTTTTTTCATACGGAAATGACCGTTTCATAAAGAATGCTTCGGAAGCCGGTATAGACGGTATCATAATCCCTGATGTTCCTTTTGAAGAAAGTGAAGAGGTCAGGAGTGTATGTCATAAATACGGCGTCGATCTTATCAATATGATCGCTCCTACATCCGATGAACGCATTGAAAGGATCGCAAAGTCAGCGGAAGGATTCCTGTACTGTGTTTCTTCTCTTGGTGTGACCGGTGTACGTGAGCATATCACAACAAATGTAGGAGCTATGATAGAAAAAGTTAAGAAGGTTTCTGACATACCCTGCTGCATAGGTTTCGGAATTTCAGATACAGAACAGGCGCGCAGTATGGCAGCTGTATCCGATGGTGTTATCGTAGGTTCAGCGATAGTACGCATGGTGGCAGCAGACGGTGCTGCTTCTGTTGATAAGGTTGCTGCATATGTAAGAGATATGAAGGCTGCTGCTAATTCATAACGAGATCGCTTGTGTAGCCCGAAGCATCCGAAACATCATTCGGAGGATTTGGCTGGTTAATAATTCTTCGATGCAATAGTGTTACGGATATAATGCGGATGAGCAGGGATATTACTTTTAGCGCAAAAAAGAAGTCATGTATGACTTCTTTTTTTGCGGTTTTATTTTTGCAGTTTATTTGCCGTATGTATTATAATGATTAGCATTTGAGAAAGGTTTATATTTATGCGTAATAATATTCAAATAGTTATAGTAGAAGACGATAAGGATCTTGGCGCCGGTCTGTGTAAGGCTCTGAAGGATGACTCCAGAAGCATTGTATCCTGTGAGGATCTGAAAAGCGCCAGAGAGCAGATCTTTTTGACAAAACCTGCACTGATCCTGCTTGATATTAATCTTCCGGATGGAAACGGCCTTGATCTGGTAAGAGAGATCAGAGAGAAAAAGCTTTCATATCCGGTAATATTGCTGTCTGCAAATGATACTGATTCGGATATTGTTAAAGGGCTTGAACTGGGTGCGGATGATTATGTTACGAAACCGTTTTCGTTAAGTGTATTAAGAGCGCGTGTAAATACACAGCTGCGTAAATCAGAACCGCTAGCTGTCGGAGAAGTGGTTACGATCGGCGGTTACTCCTTTGATTTTGCGCGTATGATCTTTTCGATCGATGGAGAGGAAGTCTCGCTTAGCAAGACAGAACAGCGTCTTATAAAAATGCTTGTGAGTAACCGTGGGATCACGCTTTCAAGAGATGATCTGATCGACAGATTATGGACGGATGGGGCAGAATATGTTGATGAGAACGCGCTTTCCGTGGCAATAAAGAGGCTTCGTGATAAGCTTAAGGCTAAGGACTATATCAAAACGGTATATGGACTTGGATACATGTGGGTAAAGGATGATGAATGAATGGATCATAGCCGTAATGTGCTGCATTACTGTGGGTGCTGTGGCTTATTCTGTTTATTACAGATACAGATCAAAGAAAACACTGGATCATGTCGAAAACATGCTGGATAGAGCTGTAAAAGGAGAATTTTGCGAGGAAGAGTTTTCTGAGTACAGGACATCCAGGATAGAGTCAAAACTGTCTGATTATCTTCAGGCATCTTCTTTTTCTGCTGCAAATGTATTGAAGGATCGTGATAAGATCAAAACGCTCATTGCGGATATTTCACATCAGACCAAAACTCCGATAGCAAATCTGCTTTTGCACAGTGAGCTGTTAAGAGAGACCGATCTGGATGCAGATCAGAAAGAAAGTCTTGATGCAATAGAAAATGAAGCGGAAAAACTGAGGTTTCTTGTAGATGCACTGGTAAAACTGTCCCGTCTTGAAAACGGTATACTTGTTTTAACCCCGCAGGAATGGAGTATTGGGAAACTGATAAAGGAAACGGAATCCGCTGTCAGAAAAAAAGCGGAGGGTAAGGGAATTTCATTTTCGGTTACGGATGATGATGAGACCGCTGTGTTTGATTATAAGTGGACTCTTGAAGCCCTGTGTAATATTGCCGAAAATGCTGTTAAATACACGGATAAAGGCGGGATACAGATTTCTATCAAGTCTACGGAAATGTTTTCGTGTATAAGCGTAAAAGACACCGGGATCGGAATAGCTGAAGAGGATATCCCTAAGATATTTTCAAGATTTGGCAGGCTTTCGTCTTCACGCGATAAAGAAGGTGTTGGAATAGGCCTGTATCTTGCCAGAGAGATCATCACAAAAGAAGGCGGATATATTAAAGTGGTATCAAAGCCCGGCAAAGGATCGGAATTTCTTGTTTTTCTTAAAAAACAGACTTAAATCTTACAAAAGTGACAGAATTAATGTTTTCTGTGAAAGAATCTGGTAAGAATCAGGTGCGATAATCAGTGTGTAGAGGGAAGGAACCTACACACTTTTTTATTCACACGAATGTGCAGGTTTAGAGCATCCCGGATCGAAATAAAATAAGAGAGGTTTTGTAATGAGTATTTTAGAAGCAAAGAATCTGAAAAAAGTTTATGGACAGGGAGAGAACAGAGTTTATGCTCTTGACGGTGTTGATCTGGCAGTCAACAAAGGCGAATTTCTGGCTATTGTTGGCACATCAGGAAGCGGAAAATCAACACTTCTTCATATGCTGGGAGGTCTGGACAGACCGACTTCCGGCGAGGTTATCGTAGACGGAGTACCAATCTTTGATCTTAAGGATGATGAGCTGACTATTTTCAGAAGAAGAAAGATCGGTTTTGTTTTCCAGGCGTTTAACCTTGTTCCTATGCTTAATGTATATGAAAACATAGTTCTTCCTATGGAGCTTGATGGTGAGAAGGTTGATAAAAAATTTGTAGAAGAGATCATGGATACTTTAATGTTAACAAAAAGAAATGAGAATCTTCCAAATCAGCTTTCCGGAGGACAGCAGCAGCGTGTTGCAATAGCAAGGGCGCTCGCGTTCAGACCGGCGATCATTCTAGCCGATGAGCCGACGGGAAATCTTGATTCAAAAACAGGACAGGATGTGTTAAGCCTGTTGAAAGTATCTGCCGAGAAGTATTCTCAGACTATTGTGATGATCACTCATAATGATGAGATCGCCCAGCTTGCAGACAGAGTCATCAGGATCGAGGATGGCCATATTGTTTCAGCAACCGAAGGGAGATAAAGGTATCATGAAGGTTAATAACAAAAAAAGCATTTACAAGATCGCAGGCAGAAGCCTTGCTTCCAACAAAAGAAGAAATGTGATAACCATAGCGGCGATCATACTTACTGCAATTCTTTTTACATCGCTGTTTACGATCATAATGTCGATCAATGCATCCTATGAGATGAGCGTTTTCAGAAAACTTGGCGGAAGCTCTCATGGAACATTTAAAGATATCACTGCAGCACAGGAAGCAGATCTGATAAAGAATGATAATATCAAGGAATACGGAGAGCGTATGATCCTTGGAATAAACAGTGAGGATACTTTCCATAATCAGTCCGCAGAGATAAGTTATATGGATGCAAATACTGCTGAATGGTCCTTTATCGAGCTTGAAGACGGACATATGCCTGAAGCTTATAACGAGATAGTAATGGATAAGGAAGCTTTAAAACTCCTCGGGTATGAGCCGGTTATTGGTGAACAGATCGATCTTTCCTTTGAGATCAATGGAAAAGGCGAGGATCAAAGCGGCTATCAGGATACATTTACATTAGTGGGATACTGGGAGTTTGATCCGGTCAGCCCTGCACATTTCATTAACGTATCCAAAGAATATGCAGAATCCATTATTGCTATAGCTGAGGATCGCGGTCTCGAACCGATAAAGATCAATATGGATGTTAAGTTCTCTTCACCTGTAGGTGCAGAGGGCAAAATGATCAGAGTAATAGAAGAGAGTGGTTACACTTGCGGTGATGAAAGTACGGATGAAAGCATAAGGTACGGGATTAATCCCGGATATACTTCCGGAAGCATGGAAGGGACAGAATTGTTAGAAATGCTTGTTCCCATGTCAGTATTCTTATTGCTGGTTATTTTTACCGGATACCTGATCATATATAACGTTTTCCAGATATCTGTAGTAAGCGATATACGTTTTTACGGCCTGCTCAAAACCATAGGAACTACACAGAAGCAGGTCAAGAAGATCATCAGGATCCAGGCACTCGTCCTTTGTGCGATTGGTATTCCGGCAGGTCTGATACTTGGATATATCCTTGGTTCATGGCTTACACCTGTTGTTTTGAAGATAACGACGATGGCAGACAATTGTGCGATGATCACAACTTCTCCTATAGTGTTTATCGCATCCGGATTTTTTGAGATCGTTACTGTTATGATCTCCGTGATAAAGCCGGGAAAGACAGCCGGAAAAGTATCACCGATCGAAGCATTAAAATACAATGAAAGCATATCGGGTGGAAAAAAGAAAAAGAATACAAGAGGTGCAAAGCCTTTTGATATGGCGCTGGCAAACGTTGGCAGAAACAAAAAGAAAACAATGGTAGTATTTGTGTCACTTGCTCTTTCACTTGTTGTCCTGAATGCTGTAAATATGTTTACGGGTGGTTTTGATTCGGAAAAATGGCTGGAATCGGAAATGTCTACAGATTTCGTGGTCGGAGATTTATCATATTTTAAGTTTGCCGGACCCGATCTGAATTCAATGCTTGCAGAAAATGCAAAGGACATAAAGGAAAACGTGGCTATAGAGAATGATGGATTTGCTTATGATCTTACCGGGTTGCCTCTTCTGAAGCTTGGTAAAGAAAACTATGAAATGTACCATATGTTTCAGCCGCAATTAACAACAAAGCCTTCTAAAGAAAGCGGACAGTTTTATTCAAGCAGCGTAATAGAAGGAATGGACGATTTTCTGATCGACAGACTTGAGGTATGTGAGGGAGATGCTTCTTTACTCAAAGATCGTGATACCAGATATGTTGCCATTCTTACACATAAACTTGAAAACGGAGAGTATGTGCTTGATGAGAATGCCCCGGAGATCGGTGAAAAGATATCACTGGCTTGGGCAGAAGGTATTGAAGCAGGTGAGAGCGGAAACGTTGGACAGGAAACTGAAGATTCATGTGCGATATACACAGGGATCACTGAATATGAGTATACTGTTTGTGCATATGTAGAGGTTCCGATCGATATCAGTGAACGCATGTCATCAGGCACGTACGATGTGATCGTAGGCTCTGATATGCTGAGATCAGATTTCGGAGAGAGTGTTGTACCTTTATTCTATGCCTTTGATACAGCTTCTGTTGAAGATGAAGAAAAAGCAGAAAACTATATACATGATTATTGTGAAGAAAACACCGGTATTACTTATGAAAGCAAAGCCGTAAGAAGAGCTGATTTTGAAGGATTCAAAAACATGTTTGTTCTCGTTGGCGGATTACTTAGCCTGATCATAGGATTTGTAGGGATACTTAATTTCTTAAATACTATCATGGCAGGGATCATAACAAGAAAGAATGAGATCGCAGTTCTGCAGGCTATAGGTATGACCGGAAAACAGGTTAAGGAAATGCTTATAACTGAAGGCATGATCTATACTGCCGGATCGGGAGTAATAGCGCTTATTATGTCAGTGATCTTTGTTCCTGTGGTAAATGCTGTATCGAACGAGCTCTTCTGGTTTTATTCAGATCATTTTTCGATCACACCGGTATTGATGGTGCTGCCGATAATGGCTCTGCTTGGAATAATAGTACCGTTAGTTTCTTATAAAGGACTCTCTAAGGCAAGCATTGTGGAGCGTATACGTGAGATAGGATGATCTGACAAAGCAGCACGAAGGGCTGTGAATAGTAGAATAGTAACAATAAAAAAGCTTCAACCATGAAAATGGCTGAAGCTTTTTTGAATCTGAAAACTGATGTATCAGTCCGGCTCGTTGAAAGGAACGCCGTCCGGAAGGAATGCATTCTTTGTTGTGAACTTGATTACATCGAATGTAGGTACGTGCGGTATCTCGATAGGCGGGATAGGCACAACGCGGTAGTTAGCGAAATCAGGATACTGGTCAATGTCGGCCATGTATGTGATGAAAGGATACTCACGTCCGTGGAGGATGAGAACTTCACCTTTCTGCTTATTGAAACGCTGCAGCTCGGAGATGGATATGAGCTGTCTCTTCTCAGGACCTGCGGGGCCCCATGCATCTATTTCACCGCAGAGGAAACTCATTTCTGTTAAGAGGTCACGCTCACGGGATGTAAGGAATACCCAGTTATCGCAGTTACCTTTGATCGTATCAGCATCTTCTCCGTAACGACCCTTAAGCTGATGGATAGACTGAACTATCAGATAGAATCTCATGTTTCGGCTTCGGCCGGCAGATATCATGGACGGCATATCCGGGATCTTCGGGATATTACAGAACTCGTCCAGTACGAAGTTTACTCTGACAGGAAGTGAAAGAGTGGGCTGCTTCTGAGCTTCACCGATGAGGATTTCATAAACCTGCTTGATGAACATTGTTACAAGGAAGTGACAGGTGGTCTTTTCATCAGGTACGATGATATAGACTGCTGTCTTTTCGTGACCGAACATTCTCATATCGAAGGTGTTGTGGCAGAGCATGTCGGTAAGTCTCTTGTTCAGGTTGAAGATTGAAACCATTCCGTAAAGTACTGACATGATAGAACCGATGGTCTTTTCGTTCTCACCAAGGAGTGTACCCTTGAAGAGCATACCGATCGTATTCTGTGAGCTCATCTTTCCGGCGAGAGTCTTGAGTGATTCAAGAGCTGACTGTGAGCAGAGAGCTGTAAGGCTTCGCATGTTAACTGCGCCTTCTGCAGCAGCTGCTTCGAAAAGCAGATACATGTTAGCTGTAAGAAGTGTTTCAGCCATCAGAGGGTAGAGCAGATCGGTTGAGTTTTCCTTCTGTCTTGCTGAAAGTGTAGCTGCAAGGTCGTTGATGAGGTTGTTTGCTTCATCTTTTCTTCCGTGAGTGTAATACTCGAAAGGAAGTGCAAGGGGATCCCACATGTCGCCGTATCCGATATCACGGAAGTTAAGTACGACGAGCTTGTATCCTCTTTCTTTTGCAAATCCGCCTGTGCGGACATAAAGCTCAGCCTTAGGGTCGGTTACGACGAAAGACTCACCTGCTCTTATCATCATGTTGATGGTAGGCATACAGAAGATACGGGTCTTCTTTGAACCGGTAGCACCGAAGATAAGTGTATGTGTATCGGTACCGTCAAGGTATGCTGTGTTTCCGTCTGACATAACAGGAATGCCGGCTGTGGGGTAAACAGGAGCATGCAGGTCAACCTTGGTGGCTGAACGCTGTATCTCTTCAACTGTTGCCCAACGTGTCTGGCCCTTGTTAGCTTTGTATCTGTTGTTTTTTATCTGATTGCTTGCCATTTTTCGTGGGAGCCTCCCTTTCTTAATAATTAAACTGCGACGTGAATACGCGCGCGTTGTTCTGTATCATCTCATTTACATATATTCCGTCAGGAGCGAAAGCAGTGATCATGCCCTTCGTTACCAGTCCGTCATAGGGAGGAGTGGAAGTGAAGATGGAATATGCAATGTCGGAGGCCATACGGTCAAGCAGTGTATAGCCTGCAAAATACTGATCTTCTTTAAGTCTAGCAACTGAGTTGGTGAGCATCTGCTCAGCCTCAGTGTCAAGTGTAAGACCATACTGAAGCAGGAGATCCTTTGTGTATTCAGCAAGTTCTGCTGACTCGGGAAGCTTCATCTCGATCGGCTGTATATGGAAGAAGAGAGCAAGGATCTGAGTGAGCTGCTCAACAGCCTGAGGATTGAAATTAGGTATCTGGAATATGTAAAGGATATCTGAAGAGATTGACTGCAGATATTTGAGAACCTCTATGAAATTCTCTTCCTGGAAATGTCCGATCCACTCGCTGACATCAATAGCCATGATGCCTCTGTATTCTGAACGGAAACCGGCAGCGCCTCTGATCTTTTCGGCAATCTTATCGATCTCATGGAATTCTTCACCGTTGGGAACATACTCCATAAAGTAGTCGAGGTCCTGTACAGCACCGTAGAAATCAAGCAGATTCTGTTCTTCGTATACAAAACCGGTGAGCAGGTTTGTGATGTCTTCCAGATCCATACCGTTGTCGGATGCCCATAACAGGTTGGGAAGTGTCGGAGCCTTCTTTGCGTTGAACTTACGCATGTTTTCACTGAGACGATGCCACTGTTCGATGACATCCTTGAAATCATTCATGCCTTTAAGGCTCATGATCTCTTTGTAGTACCGGTTTTCAGCCATTGTATTACCCGCCTTTCTTATTTTAGGTTTCTGTAAGGAATGCTTTTGTATATTAAGACGTGCATCCCCCCACACGTAAAGAAGATTATATCAGATTTACTGAATAATTACCATAGGAAAGTGCCTTACAACGGTTTGATTTGTTCAATATTTACATAGAGGTCAGGGGACTATGGTAAAAGTGGTGAGAGGGTACCCTTTTTCGATCTCGTCGGTGGTTCCTACTGATGAGAAAAAGGTCACACCGCCGGATTTATAATTTCCGTTTTCCAGAGTACTGTTGTAGACATCGTGACCATAGCCGTCATAATCGTTGCTGTTTGTATAGGCGAGTATGGTACGTATAACAGCTTTTACATACTGCTGCGCATAGTTTTCATCATATTCTTCGATCTTCAGCTTGTCATCCACAAAGGTGAAATCGATGCCGGTATCGGTATCACCGGACATCATGTTGTAGCGTCCGGATCCTGAGCCGTCCTCTGCAAGAGAAAAGCCTTCTGGTAGAAGTCCGCGGTTTATGTTATCGACGCGGTCATCAGAGGAAGCTGAAGAAGTTTCCGATACGGCAGTGTCCGGAGTTTCGCCGATGTCGAAGGACGGTTCTTCGCCGTCTATTACGGATGCGGCCTCGGAAATATCAGTATCTCCGTTTGAAACGGAAGGGATGATGATATCCGGAGCAGAAGGTTTTTCGGTAGCTTCCGTTGAGGCGGGAGTATCTGAAACGGGTTTTAGCGGTGAATCGGAAGGATATTCAAGAACACCGTCTTCATACAGTTTTGCATATCCTCTTGCCACATTGCCTGAAACAGCGCTGGCTGTATTGTTCAGACAGTCGTTGCAGATATTTCTCATTACCCCGTTTATCTCAAAGACCTTGCATTGTTTTTCTTCGCCGCAGAAATCACATCTTGTTTCCCCGCAGGCTGCAAGGAAAAAAGCACATAAGATTGCAATTATAAGAATTGTGGGTTTATGTTTTATCATATGTGAATTGCTCCGGAGTCGATCTGATATTATTGATCCATACTACATAAGGTCAAAATCATCATTCAGGCAAGCCTGATCCGGATTTTGCACCTTGGGACCCTTATATAATATCATAAATATATGCAAAAAGACGGTCCTCATTTGAGAACCGTCTTTTAGTGTGCGTGACAGGATTCGAACCCACGACCTTCTGGTCCGTAGCCAGACGCTCTATCCAGCTGAGCTACACGCACATATGCCCGAAAGCACGACTGTTAAGATATCATAAGCCGGCGGACTTGTCAATGATAATCAGTCATCTTCTTTAAGATGTATGCATCCGGCCTCAATGATCGACCTGACATGCTCATCGTCGAGGGAGTAGAAGATCTGTTTTCCGTCACGTCTTGTTTTTACAAGACGGTTGGCCTTAAGTATCCTAAGCTGGTGAGAAATGGCTGACTGGGTCATTCCAAGTATAGCTGCCATATCGCAGACACACACCTCTGCCTCAAACAGAACAAAGAGTATACGTATTCTTGTTGAGTCTCCGAATATCTTGAACAGCTCGGCCAGATCATACAGATCTTCTTCTTCGGGAAGAGTATCGGTTACTTTTTTCATAAGATCCTCGTGGATCTTGATCTCTTCACAGCATCCGGCCGCGATCATTTTTGCTGCTTTTTCTTCAGACATTTTCTTCTCCCACACATTACAGTTTCTTTACAAGAAGCGCTCTTATTGCATTAAGAACCGCTATTATCATTACGCCTACATCGGCAAATATGGCAAGCCACATGTTTGCTATGCCAAGGGCACCCAGTATAAGACAGATAAACTTGATGCCGATCGCAAACCATATGTTTTCATATACGATGCGCATGCATTTTCTTGAAATACGGATGGCTTTAGCTATCTTTTGCGGGTCGTCATCCATAAGAACGATGTCAGCGGCTTCTATCGCAGCATCGGATCCGAGTGCTCCCATAGCAATACCGATATCGGCTCTGCCCAGTACCGGTGCATCGTTTATGCCGTCACCGACGAAAACAAGGATATCATTTCCTTTCTTTTCAGACAAGAGTTCTTCGATCGCGCTTACTTTATCTGCTGGCAGGAGTTCGCATCTTGCTTCATCGATCCCCAGCATTTCGGCAGTTTCTTTTCCTATGCTTTCCGCATCGCCCGTGAGCATTACGGTCTTTGAGACACCTGCTTTGTGAAGGTCGGCAACAGCGTCCTTTGCGGTGGGCTTTATCATATCGGAGATGATGATATGCCCGCTGTATTCACCGTCTATTGCTATATGGACAATGGTGCCGGTTTTGTGACAGTCCTTATATTCAACACCGATCTTTTCCATAAGCCTGCGGTTTCCGATTGCAATTTTGTGTCCATCTACAACTGCGGTTATGCCGTTTCCGCCTATCTCTTCGATATCGGAAACTTTGGATCTGTCAATGCTGCATGAAGCAGCTTTTATGATGCTTTTGGCAATAGGGTGTGAAGAAGCGCATTCTGCGTGGGCAGCCAGGTACATCAGTCTGTCTTCATCGATCGTGGCGTGATGCACGGCACTTACTTCAAATACGCCTTTGGTCATTGTCCCTGTTTTATCGAAGGCTGTTATTCTGGTATGAGAGAGCATTTCAAGATAATTTGAACCTTTTATCAGTATACCTTCACGGCTTGCTCCGCCAATGCCTGCAAAGAAGCTTAACGGAATGCTTATAACAAGCGCGCACGGACAGCTGATAACAAGGAATGTGAGTGCCCTGTAGATCCATTCTGCAAAGGCAGGATCTGTTTTGATGATCAGGAGATTGAAAAGCGGAGGGAGCAGAGCCAGAGCAAGTGCTGCACCGCATACTGCGGGTGTATATATTTTGGCAAACCTGCTGATGAAGGCCTCTGATCTGGATTTTCTGGATGTGGAATCTTCCACAAGCTCAAGTATCTTTGATACGGTAGATTCTTCGAATTCTTTTGTGGTCTTTATCTTAAGTACGCCGCTTAAGTTAATGCAGCCACTTATCACTTCATCTCCCGGTTCGGCAGTTCTGGGAACACTTTCACCGGTGAGCGCTGAAGTGTTAAGTGTGCTGTTTCCATCGACAACTATGCCGTCGATGGGGATCTTCTCACCGGGATTGACTATGATAATGGTTCCCGGCTCCACCTCATCGGGATCGGTCTTTATGATCTCGCCGTCCTGTTCTATGTTCGCATAGTCCGGACGTATATCCATCAGTTCACTGATATTTTTTCTGCTTTTTCCTACTGCAGCACTCTGAAAGAGTTCGCCGATCTGATAGAAGAGCATTACGGCAGCAGCTTCAGTATAGTCGCCGCTTCCGTTTATAAGTGCGATGGCGAATGCTCCTACTGTTGCGATCGCCATCAGAAAATTTTCATCAAAAACCTGTCTGTTGGCTATGCCGTGCCCTGCTTTCAGAAGTATGTCATAACCTATTATCAGGTACGGTATGAGATACAGGAAAAATCGTATAAGTCCCTTTGCAGGGAGAAAATGAAATATTATAAGCAGTACGGTGGATATGATGATCCGTACAAGCATGATCTTTTGTTTCCTGTTCATAGCAAGCCTCCGTCCGGGGTCAATTAAAGATATATCTCGCAGTCCTTTTCAACTTTTTTGCAGTTCTTCAGTACTTCCTTCATAACGGTATCTGCATCAGCGCCTTCATCGAATTCAACCTTCATCTTGAGTGTCATGAAGTTAACTGAAGCATCCTTTATACCGGAAGTGTTTTTTGCAGCTTCCTCCATTTTGTTTGCACAGTTTGCACAGTCGACATCGATCTTATAAGTTTTTTTCATTTTTGTTCTCCTTATATTTTTGGATTAAAAGTTATTTAATGAAACATATGAATGACTGTTCATATGTTCAGATGATACACCTGGTATCTGCTATGTGTCAATAGCAGAAATTATTTATATTATGGTAAAGCTTTCCGCACCGTGTAGCCTTATCTGATGGTAGTATCGTTCGCCAAGCAGTTCTTACGAAAATGCGCAAAACTATTGCATGTTCCCGGAACCGTTCACACGCCACTTCCATGTGGCGTTGTTTACTCGGCCCGCCATCCGTGGCGGACCGTTCCTGGTGACTCTATGCATTTTCGGGATCTGCTATGGCTCACTTAAATACCATCAGATAAGGCTACACGGTGTGAGGAAGTTAGCGGCATATAACAAGTGAGAAGTTTTGGTTATATGGTAAAATCATCTTATGAAAAAAACAGCAGTTGAAAACAGGCAAAAACACGGCTTCCCTCCTTTATATAACAAAGCTTCCGATACCCTGATACTGGGCAGCTTTCCCTCTGTGAGATCAAGGGATCAGGCTTTTTTCTACGGACATCCGCAGAATCGTTTCTGGAAGATCATCGCGGCAGTATACGGGGAGCCTGTGCCGCTTCATGATGATACAGGTGCCAAAAAGAAACTTATACTTAAGCATCATCTGGCTTTGTATGATGTAATAGAAGAGTGTGATATAACAGGTTCGTCTGACAGCAGCATTAAAAATGTGATCCCTGCGGATATTAACGGCATCATCAAAAAGTCATCCGTGAAACGTATATTTGTAAATGGAAAGACTGCTGAAAAATACTATATTAAATATCTCGAAAGCATTACGGGGATAAAGGCGGTGTGCCTGCCCTCAAGCAGCCCGGCCAACGCCGCATGGAGTCTGGATAAGCTGACGGAAGCATGGAAAAAAGAATTGACCCGGGAGGGAGCGTAAATGTTTGGATTGTTTAAGCATCTGGGGAAGAACAGTGAGCTTGAGGATGCGGTACTTAAACTGAAGCTCAATATGTCAAATAATTACAAGGATGCTGCTCAGGATGATTTCAGAAATCTTGAGGCTGTATTTAACAGGCTTATTGAGCAGGGAAAGTTAAACGAAAAACAGAAAGAATACTATTCGGAAGTGGTGGAAGATTATCGCGGCAAGATGGTAGGCTTTACGCATAAGGATCAGAAGCCATACTGGACAAAGGATTGATTGGTGAACCGGGTATGAAGATAATCGTGGCAATGGATTCATTTAAGGAAAGCCTGTCTTCGTATGAAGCAGGAGAGGCTGTTAAAAAAGGGGTGCTATGCGCCATCCCTTCAGCTGATGTTGACGTGCTTCCCGTCTCTGATGGAGGGGAGGGCATGACAGGTGCTTTTCTTGGCAGAGAGGGGACACGCAGGGAAGAGGTTTTGATCTGCGGACCACTTTCCGAAAAAGTAAAAGCGGTTTATGCGGTAATGAATAATGGTCGTACAGCTGTGCTGGAATCTGCATCAGCGTGTGGTCTGGATCTTATTCCTTCAGATAAAAGGAATCCCATTAATACAACTACATACGGACTTGGAGAACTGATACTTGATGCGGTGGCAAAAGGCTGCAGAGATATAGTTATCGGTCTTGGCGGGAGCGGCACGAATGACGGTGGTATCGGAATGCTGTCAGCTCTCGGTTTTGAATTCCTTGATGAGAAAGGAGAAGCGGTCGGGATAAACGGAAGCTCCCTTGAAAATGTAAGAACGATACGAATCGATAATGCGGCACCTGTTCTTAAAGAATGCACTTTTACTGCAGCCTGTGATGTGACTAATCCTTTGAACGGGGTGAACGGCTGCAGTGCGGTATTCGGTCCGCAGAAAGGTCTGGCGTCTTCTGATGTGGAAATAATGGATGGATGGCTTTCTTCATATGCTGTTGCGGTCAAAAAGACTATTCCTGATGCTGATGAAAAGGCTGCCGGTTCAGGCGCGGCAGGGGGGCTGGGATTTGCGCTTAAGACTTTTCTGAATGCAGATCTTAAGCCAGGCATAGATATGGTGCTCGAATATAACGGATTCCATGATCTGATAAAGGAGGCAGACTGTGTCATTACAGGCGAGGGACGTCTGGATGAGCAGACGGCAATGGGAAAGGTTCCGGTAGGTATAGCGAAAGCTGCAGGCGCTTATGGCGTTCCGGTGATAGCTTTTGGAGGGGCTGTAGGAGATGGTGCCGATAAATGCAATGCCTGCGGAATTGAAGCATATTTCCCGGTAATAGGCGAACCTATGGATATACATGCTGCCTGCAGAAAAGAAACAGCATCCGAAAATTTACGAAGGACTGCAGAACAGGTATTCAGATTAAAAAAGAGCCGCTTTTTTCAACCTGTCATATGCACCACCATATGCTATCTTGAAAAGGACGGGAAGTATCTTATGCTTCACCGTACAAAAAAAGAGAAAGATGTGAATAAGGGAAAGTGGATTGGGATTGGTGGACATCTTGAAAAAAATGAAAGTCCGGAGGATTGCGCAAGGCGCGAAGTGTTTGAGGAAAGCGGGATAGTCATGAACTCAGAAAAACTTCGCGGTATTGTCAGCTTTATCTCGGGGCGGAATGTGACCGATATAATGATGCTTTATACCTCTGAAGATTTTACCGAGCCGGAAGAAGAGTATGAATGTAATGAGGGTGTCCTTAAATGGGTTGAGAAAGAAAAGATATCCGACCTCAATCTATGGCCCGGCGACAGGATATTCTTAAAGCTTCTTTATGAGGATGCTCCGTTTTTTACATTGAAGCTTGTGTACGATGAGAATGATGAGTTGTGTGATAGTATACTAAATGGAGTACTCAAACTTCCTACACCGTGCAGCATTGTCTGACAGTGTTAAAGTGAGTCTTAGCAGTTCTCGAAAATGCAGAGATTCATCAGGGACGGTTCCGCTGTCAGACAAGTTGCCGGTGTGAGGAAGTTAGTGGTCTGTAACAAGTGGGAAGTATTAGTGGAGTAAAAGTAAATGCGGGAAATGGGATCTGATCATCGCAGTGATCACCAAACCGAAGGCGTAAGAAAAACCGGAGTTGCAGAATTTTTACTCAGGTATGAAGTGGAATTCATTATAAATTCATTCATGGGTTGGGTATATGAAATTACATGTGTGTGGTTGGTGTTTCATTATTATGCCGACAGGGGGGTGATGACTTTACCGCTCATTCCGATTTATGCTTTTGGCGGATTCTTGCTTCTGCTTTTTGTGAGAAAGATAAAAAACACTGCTGCCTTATTTGCTATTTCTTTTTTTGTCACAACAGTGTTTGAACTGATATCTTCGTATGTATTGGAATGGATATATGGTTACTATTTCTGGACATACAGCGGATGGCCGCTTTCGATCATGGATCGTTCATGTGTTTTTACAAGTTTGATATTTGCGGTGATGGCAGTTTTTTATTTTAAAGTTACACATCCTTTGACTGAAAAGATATACGGAAAGATAAAACCTGTTTATGCTGCAGTTCTGGATGTGCTTATAGCGGTTCCTGTACTGAGTGATCTGCTCATATCACTGATAAGAGAGTATTCCTGACAGTATAATTTTGTATTTTATCAATATTTAGATGTGTAAAATTTGGGTATGAGGGGAAGAAAAAACTATCGAACAGCCGCCTTATCAGGAATAAGTTTTTTTCCGGTGAGTTCCCTCATTTTCTGCACATACCTGAGCCATGCAGTCAATCCGCTTACGAACCACACAATACCTACGGACCACCATATGCCCCACATGCCTATCATGGGGATAGCGGTCAAAAACAGGGGGATCGTAAATCGGCCTATTACCTCGACAATACCGTTCAGGAGGGCAAAAAAGGCATCACCTATACCGCTCAGTACACCACGGGCTACATATATAACTCCCAGGAATAAATAGAAGAGCGATGAGATGCGCAGCGCTATGGCTCCTGTCCTGATAACCTCGGGTTCATCAGTTAAGAAGAGAGAGACTATGTCTTCTCCGAAAAATTGTAAGACAGGTATCATGATCAGAGTAAAGATCGCCATGATAAGCAGGCTTTTGCGATAGCCTTCTATCACGCGGTCTTTTTTATTTGCGCCGTAGTTCTGGCCGCTATAGGTTGAAAGTGCTGCACTTAACGTCTGGTAGGGCTGGTGAATGACCTGCTCGATACGGCTTGTGGCGGTAAAAGCAGTTACTGCGATATCTCCAAAGCCGTTCACTACACGCTGAAGAGCCATACATGATACGGCGATCATTGAAAACTGAAGTGAAAGAGGGATGCCCAGTCGAAGAGAGTCTTTTACGACTTTGCGGTCATAACGCATGTCTTTTTTCTCAAGATGAAAATACGGATTGGTCCGTATGGCAAAGAGCAAGCACAGAACGCCTGAGAGAAACTGCGATATAAGAGTGGCAAGTGCCGCACCGAGTACACCAAGTCCCAGGAATTTAACAAATGTTATATCAAGTCCGATATTGACCAGGCTGGCAAATATCAAAAACATCAAAGGTGTCATGGAATCACCGAGTGCGCGCAGCATTGAGGAAATATAATTATAAAGTGAAACAAAAACAAGGCCTATGCTCATCATCTGCATATAAGTTACTGCATCCGGAAGCATGGTCTCGGGTGTGTCTAACAGTATGAGCAGCGGTCTTGAAAGAAAGAATGCAGCGGCACCTACGATCAACGGAAATATAAGCATTATAAGTGCAACATTGAATATACATCTTTTAACCTTTTTTTTATCATCGCGCCCGAAGTACTGCGAGGTGATGACTCCGCCGCCGGAGCCTATGCCGTTGCAGAGGGCAAAGAAAAGAAAGGTGACCGAACCCGTAGCGCCTATCGCGCCCAAGGCAGTACGGCCGACAACTCTTCCGACTACTATCGAATCCGCCAGATTGTAGAACTGTTGAATGATATTACCGATCATCATCGGTATCGAAAAAAGTATTATATGGCGGACAGGACTGCCCGTTGTCATGTTCTGTGTAGTCTTCATAGTATTTTCTCCTGATTTTTAAGCAAGCTGATTATACACTTATGTTTTTGGAATGCATTATAATTCTGTGGTATATTTTTAGCGTTTTTGACATTATTGCTGCGAGCATTTGCTTCCATAAGTTATAATATTCAGAATCGGCTAAGGAGGAATAATGAGAAAACTGATAACGGTAACTCTTATGAGTTTTTTGCTTCTGGTCGCCTGTTCAGACAAAGAGCCTGCTTCGGAAACTGTACAGAGTTCAGAGGAGGCAGTTCAGGTTGTGAACCTGAACCTTGGATATGATAATAAAGAAGAGAGTCTGGCAGATGATACTGTGCCGGAAGATACAGCTGTGTCAGAAGAAAGTGTTTTGAATGAAGATGATCCTGAAGACGGCTCTTCGGAAGAAGGGTATTCCGAAGAATTATCTGCCTCCGATATGGCTGCAGAAGAAAGCGTATCGGAAGCAGCAGCTTACGAAAATGGTTCATCAGAAACAGATGAAACAGATGATACAGTTGAAACAGTGACGCCTGCTCCGGAAAACAAAGCAGCACATTCGGGGATTGTGGTATGCATAGATCCGGGACATCAGGGGAAGGGCAATAGTGCTAAGGAACCAGTAGGACCGGGCTCAGATCAGATGAAAGCTAAGGTGTCATCAGGTACGGAAGGTCGCTTTTCAGGTGTGACAGAACATGCTCTCAATCTGCAGATCGGACTTGCTCTTAGGGATGAACTTGAGAGACGCGGATATACTGTTATCATGACCAGGACTACGGAAGATGTGGATCTGAGCAATTCGGAACGAGCCATGATAGCGAATAACAATAATGCGGATGCTTTTATACGTATACATGCAAACGGCTCCGATAATGCATCTGTATCAGGAGCAGAAGGTATATGTCAGACGAAAAAAAACCCGTGGAATGCCAATGAGTATGCTGCAAGCAGGAAACTTTGTGATGCCCTGGTAAATAATTATTCGGCAGCAACCGGGATTAAGAATAAGGGTGTTATCGAAGAAGATAATATGAGCGGTATCAACTGGAGTCAGGTGCCGGTATGTATATTTGAAATGGGTTATATGACCAACAAGTCCGATGATCTTTTTATGAATGACAGTTCAGGTCAGAAAAAGATGGTCGAAGGTCTTGCAAACGGCGTGGATGAATATTTCGGAAGATGAATGGTAAGTATCAGAGGTTCTATACGTGAAGAAAGATAATAAAAATACTAATAATAAATTAAAAGCGAAGAAAAGTATAAAAAAGAATTATTCTTACCTGCTCTTTGCTGCGGCATCTGTTCTTTCGGGGATGTACGGTATAGTTGTTTTTATGGTGCATTCCGGCACAGCCTTTTTTCTTATATGGTTTGTGATAGCTGCAGTATTTGCATTGTTGTCATTTATGGCATATAAGCATGCCTGGAAAAAAGTAAAGAAACCGATAAAAGTTATCTGCGTTGTTTTTCTTGTTCTGGGAATTCTTTTTGAAGCAGTAACACAGGGGATGATCATTTCACAGTTTAATGCAAAAGGAGTGCCTGATCTGGATTATATTATCGTGCTTGGCTCACAGGTTAAGAAAAACGGACCATCTGTAGTGACTGTATGGCGCCTTAAAGCTGCTATTGAATATATGGAAAATAATCCTGATACAAAGGCTATAGTATCGGGAGGGCAGGGATATAATGAGCCTGCTCCCGAAGCTGTCATCATGAAACAGTATATGGTTGAAAACGGGATTGATCCTGACAGGATACTCACAGAAGAAAAGTCTACAAATACAGCAGAAAATATAGCTTTTTCAGCCAAGCTTCTGGATAAGGAACATGCCAGTGTGGGAATCGTGACAAGCAATTATCATGTGTTCCGCGGAGTGGCTTTGGCAAAGCATTATGGATATAAAAATGTCTGCGGAATTGCAGGGATGTCGGCGCCAAGATATCTTCCAAATAATATGCTCAGGGAAAGCTGCGGTATTGCAAAGGATTTTGTGTTTGGAAATATATGATCCCGGTAACAGGATTTTACTTTTGAAGCTTCGGAGCTTATAATATATATTGTGGGATTAAAAAAACATGAGGAGGTTACGAGATGCAGGATTACAAAAAGATTGATTATTCCAGGAACAAGGATGTTGTGCTCAGATATATCCCGGGGCACTTCATTACTCCGCATTCGCATGTAAATTATTACATGGACTTAAGTGATATGAAGGCAAGACAGAGAGAAGCAAGAGCGACCGGTGAAGAGATGGCCGATATGTATCTCGCGTCAACTGTTATTGATACGATCCTTTGTCTTGAAAACATGGAAGTTGTCGGAGCATATCTGGCAAACAAACTTACAAAGGCCGGTGTAATATCAAAGAATGCACACAAGACTATATATGTTATGAGCCCTGAATATGATACTTCCGGCCAGATCATTTTCCGTGAGAATATAGAACACATGATCAGAGGCAAGGAAGTTCTTATGCTCACAGCTACTGTATCAACAGGAAGCTCGCTTTCGAGCGCGATGGAAGCTGTAGGCTACAATGAAGGTCATATAGTAGGTGTATCTGCTATATTCTCGGCAGCATCAAAGGTTATGGGAATTCCTATCCATTCCCTATATTCGACTACTGACCTTCCGGATTATCACAGTTATGCACCGGAAAGCTGTCCGTTATGTAAAGATAAGGCTAAAGTTGATGCTATATGCAACGGATTCGGATACAGTACGGTTTAAAATCTTGAACGTCAGAAAGAAATGATATAAAAAACAGAAAGGCGAAAGCTTTTCTGTTTTTTGTATTCATTGAAAGATAAAATATCTGCAAGTATAATTGGGGAGATATCTGCATAATTGCATTACAGAAACAGTTCAACCATCTAAAACAATTTATATGTTAAATAAACTATCTTCACAAAAAAGAAAATACTGTTTGGTTATAATTATAGTCTTGATAGCAGAAGTGTATTTATTCAATTTCAGGTATTGGTGTACGCTTATTCCGGACGAACAGTCTATACCCATATCAGATATCTCAACAGATGAAAATGCTTCTGTTGATGGAAACAGATTCAAGCTGCTTTCAACCGAGAACGTCAGAGTCTTTTTTCAATACTCCGGTGAACTCAAGTCTCTGACTTTTGCAACATCTATATCGGGTGACACGGCTCCATACATACATCATATTCGTCCGAGTAATACGTCGGACAATGTAGTCTACACAATTGATAAATTTACAATAAATCAAAGAGTTACTGTTTTCGATACTACAGGTGCACAGCTTTTTCACAAAGAACGTGTATCTTATCTATCTGAAGAAAACAGTATGTATATAAATCTCCCTGCAGGTGATTATTACATTCTTACCGAGTTTAGTCATGATAACGTTAAGTTATCAGGTGATGCGTATATTGATTCGGTATATGTAAATAAGACCATTCCTTTTGAATTCAATATTATCCGTTTCCTTAGTATCAGTATGCTGTTTTTTTTCATTATCGCATTTGCACCGGGAAGCAGTATATGGACAAAACCATACAAAGGAACGCCTTTTGTCATGCTGGCGCCTGCCGTTGTCGCTTTATGCTTATTTATCTGCATAGGAGTCAGCAATCCGATCTGGTTAAATAAAACTCCTGCTGTTGATTCTTATGGTGAACTTACTAAAGCACTTGCACAGGGACATTTCTACACAGATCTGACACCCAGTCAGGAACTGCTTCAAATGGATGATCCATACAACTATGAATTGCGCCAAAATGTAGACTATCTGCTTGATTATGCGTATTACAAGGGAAAATACTATGTATATTTCGGAGTCGTTCCTTCTGTATTAGCTTTCCTGCCATACTATCTGATAACCGGGAAGATGCTGTCGTACTCATTATGTTTCTTTTTTGTTCTTGCTTTATTCCTTTGGGGATTGGCTCAGTTTCTTTCCGCATATATTAAACGTTATCATAACAATACATCAATTGGAACATATGTATCTTTATACGCGCTGCTTCTGCTTATGTCGTCGATCAATGTGTTGTTTTATGGCGGGCTGAATTATACTATCCCACAGCTTTGTGGCGTAACTCTTTTGATCTGGGGGAGCTATTTTTATACTTGGGCGGGAATAGCTTCAAAATCTGATAAAAAACTGATCGCTGCAGGATCTTTTTGCTTTGCACTTATTGCCGGATGCAGACCGCAGCTTACATTCTGTGCATTGGTCGCATATCCGCTGCTTAAGGAAAAAATGTTAAAAAAGAACACTTTAAGGTATTGGTTGTTTTTTATCATGCCTTATATAATTGTAGCCATTCCGCTTATGTACTATAACTATGCACGTTTCGGATCCGTAGCTGATTTTGGGGCATATTATAACCTTACATTCGGACAGATTTATAATAGACAGTTTTCTTTTGCCGGTTTTAAGAGCGCAGCCCTCTTTTATCTTTTTACAATTCCGCACTTTAGTACTGATTTTCCCTGGGTCATATATCACATTCCTGATCTTATTGCAGAAAATGTAAGTGATAATCTGGCGGGGTATTTTGTGATCTTCCCGATTTCATTAGGGTCTTTGTTTTGCTGGCACTTTAATAAATCAAAAAGCAATTCAGGTAATATACTCCGAATTTTACTGATATTTCTTGCATTCTTTATGATAGCAGTATCATATTTCTACCTTGTCATCAGGTACATATTTGACTTCGGGCTGTTGTTGGGAATCGAAACTGTTGTGATGCTTTTGGAAGCGGAACAGAACAGGAAGTATAGAAACTTAATCCATGCTATCATTTTATTGTCTCTGGTTTGGGGAATAGTATATTATTTCCTTTACTTTTTTAGTTCATATGCTACGGTCCTTAGCCTGGATTACACCGGCCCGGAATGCTGGTATAGGGTCTACAAGGCAGTATGCTTTTGGAAATAGCTAAAATGATTGAATTTTAAACCGGCTTATGCTATAGTTTGAAAAGTTAATTTAATAATATCCAAATGCATTGAAGGAGACTCCTGTCATCAGAGGGCATCAGAGAGGAAGCGTCATCGGCTGAAAGCGCATCCGGCTTTAGAGACAAAGGGGAACACTCCGGAGCAGATATCCTGAGAGCATGAAACAGGGCAGGTAGGGGTATACGAGTAAGCGCGTTAAGCTTGGAGAGTGGAAGCTATATGGAATTAAAGGCTTCAAAGCGGGTGGTACCGCGGATTGATTTGTTTGATCCGTCCCGGGATATGTAAAACACATATCCCGGGACTTTTTTATTCACTTGCAGGAAGAAAGAATTATCCCTGCCGGGTGATGAGCAGCATTAAGAAAGGAAGAAGAAAATGAGTGATCAGTACAGAACATTAACACTTGATGAGATCAGTGAAGAGAAGATCGGCCAGTCAGTAAAAGTGGCCGGCTGGCTCGAGAACATAAGGGACCATGGCGGTGTGTCCTTTATCGATCTGCGCGACCAGTACGGAGTGGTACAGGTTGTAATGCGTGATACAAGCCTTCTTGAAGGCCTTACACGTGAGGATTGTATCTCCGTGGAAGGACCAGTGCAGAAGCGTTCGGAGGATACATATAATCCGAAGATCCAGTCAGGAACCGTTGAGGTAGAGGCAAAGAGTGTTGAGGTTCTCGGTAAGGTATACCGTCAGCTTCCTTTTGAGATAATGACTTCAAAAGAGACAAGAGAGGATGTGCGTCTTAAGTATCGTTATCTTGATCTCCGCAATAAGAAGGTCAAGGATAATATGATCTTTCGCTCACAGGTTATAAGCTACTTAAGACAGAAGATGACCGAGATGGGATTCCTTGAGATACAGACTCCCATACTCTGTGCGTCATCACCTGAAGGTGCAAGAGACTATATCGTTCCTTCAAGAAAATATAAGGGCAAGTTCTATGCTCTTCCCCAGGCACCTCAGCAGTATAAGCAGCTGCTCATGGTTTCAGGTTTTGATAAGTATTTCCAGATAGCTCCCTGCTTCCGTGATGAAGATGCAAGAGCAGACAGAAGCCCGGGAGAATTCTATCAGCTCGATTTTGAAATGAGTTTTGCAACACAGGAAGATGTGTTCAAGGTAGGTGAGCAGGTTCTTACAGATACCTTCAATAAGTTTGCACCCGAGGGATATTCGGTAACCCAGGCTCCTTATCCTGTTATCTCATATAAGCAGGCAATGCTTGAGTTCGGTACGGATAAGCCGGATCTCAGAAATCCTCTCCGTATCATAGATGTGACAGAGTTCTTCCAGAGATGTACATTCAAGCCTTTCCACGGAAAGACTGTACGTGCGATAAATGTACACCAGCAGATGTCAAAAGGCTTCCATGAAAAGCTTCTTAAGTTTGCACAGTCCATCGGTATGGGTGGCCTTGGATACCTTGAGGTGCAGGAGGACCTTTCTTACAAGGGACCTATCGACAAGTTTATACCTGATGACATGAAGACGGAGATAAAGGATCTTGCAGGTCTTAATGCAGGTGATACCATCTTCTTCATTGCCGATAAGGAAAAGCAGGCAGCTCTTTATGCAGGACAGCTTATGACAGAGATAGCAAATCGTCTCGACCTGCTTGAAAAGAACGCATACCGTTTCTGCTATATCAATGACTTCCCTATGTATGAATACAATGAGGAAGAGAAGAAGATAGGCTTTACACACAATCCGTTCTCAATGCCTCAGGGCGGGCTTAAGGCTCTTGAAGAGGAGGATCCTCTGACGATACTTGCATATCAGTATGATATCGTCTGCAACGGTGTTGAGCTTTCTTCAGGCGCAGTAAGAAACCATGATATGAAGATAATGGTAAAAGCATTCGAGATCGCAGGTTATGATGAGGAAGTTCTTAAGAACAAGTTCGGAGCTCTCTATAATGCTTTCCAGTTTGGAGCACCGCCTCACGCAGGTATGGCACCGGGAGTTGATCGTATGATCATGCTCCTTAAGAATGAAGAAAATATCCGTGAAGTGATCCCGTTCCCTATGAGCGGAACAGCTCAGGACCTTATGTGTGGTGCACCCAATGAAGTAACCGAGCAGCAGCTTCGCGAAGTACACATCAAAGTACGCGACTGATACAGGAGGCAGACATGGCTAATGTTATAAGTGATGAAACCATAGAATATGTCGGCATACTTTCAAAGCTTAAGTTAAATGAAGAGCAGAAGGAGCAGGCCAAGAAGGACCTTGCCCAGATGCTTGATTATATCGATGAACTCGGAGAAGTTGATACCGAGGGCGTAGAACCGATGACTCATATCCATCCTGAAGTAAACTGCTTCAGGGAGGATGTGGTTACAAATGGTGACGATCACGAGGCGATACTTAAGAATGCACCGGAGGAGAAGGATAGTGCATTCGTAGTTCCGCGCACTTTTGATTAAGGAGCAGACCTATGTCAGATATAAATGAACTGAGCGCTGTAGCGCTTGGCAGGAAGATAAAGGAAAAAGAGGTTTCCGTTAAGGAAGCGCTGGATGCCTGCTTTGCTGCCATAGATAAAAAGGATGAGGAAGTGCATGCCTATATCACGGTCGATAAGGATGCAGCATATAAGAGAGCGGAGGATGTTCAGAAGAAGATCGATGCGGGAGAGCTTAAGAGCCCTCTTGCAGGCGTTCCTGCGGCTATAAAGGATAATATGTGCACAAAGGATCTGAAGACAACCTGTGCATCAAAGATACTTTATAACTTTGTTCCGACATTTACGGCAACCGCTGTGGAGAATCTTGAGAATGCGGGATCGATAGTTCTCGGCAAGACCAATATGGATGAGTTTGCCATGGGTTCTACGACAGAGACTTCGGCATTCGGTGTCACGAGGAATCCAAGGAATACGGCGCATGTACCCGGTGGTTCATCCGGCGGATCGGCTGCTGCAGTTGCAGCGGATGAGTGTGCGTTTGCGCTTGGATCCGATACGGGTGGATCTATCAGACAGCCTGCAGGATACTGCGGAGTTGTTGGAATGAAACCGACCTACGGAACTGTATCCAGATACGGCCTTGTGGCTTACGGTTCATCACTTGATCAGATAGGACCGCTTGCCAAGAGTACAGAGGATATAGCTGTGATACTTGAGGCCATTGCCTCACATGATAAGAAGGATTCCACTTCTCTGGACCGAAAGGATACGGATTTCACATCTGCACTTAAGGAAGATGTGAAGGGGATGAAGATAGGTCTGCCGCGTGATTATTTTGGAGACGGTCTTGATCCGGAAGTGGCAGCAGCTGTAAAGAAGGCTGCGGAAGATCTTAAGGCAGCAGGAGCAGAAGTTGAGGAGTTTGATCTAAAACTTGTTAAATATGCAATACCTGCTTATTACACCATAGCTGATGCAGAGGCAAGCTCAAACCTTGAGAGATTTGACGGTATAAAATACGGATACCGCACAGACAACTTTACAGATCTTCATGACCTGTACAAGAAGACACGTTCAGAAGGATTTGGACCAGAGGTACAGAGACGTATAATGCTCGGTTCTTTCGTGCTTTCATCAGGATATTATGATGCATACTATCTGAAGGCCCTTAAGGTAAAGGCTCTGATCAAACAGGCTTTTGATGAAGCATTTGCAAAGTATGATTTTATTCTCGGACCTGTTGCACCTACGACAGCTCCGGAGCTTGGAAAGAGCTTATCTGATCCAATGAAGATGTATCTCGGTGATATTTATACTATTTCAGTGAACCTTGCCGGACTTCCGGGAATATGTCTGCCCTGCGGTAAAGATAAGACAGGTCTTCCGATAGGCCTTCAGCTTATAGGTGACTGCTTTAAGGAAAAGACACTTATTCAGGCTGCATATACATACGAAAAGATAAGGGGGACTGTGTGATGAGTAAAGAATACGAAACAGTCATAGGCCTCGAAGTTCATGTTGAACTTGCAACCAAGACAAAGATCTTCTGCGGATGCTCTACAGCTTTCGGAGGAGCACCTAATACACATACATGTCCTGTATGTACAGGAATGCCGGGATCGCTTCCTGTATTGAACAAACAGGTTGTTGAATATGCAATGGCTGTTGGTCTTGCAACAAACTGTGAGATAACAAGACACTGCAAGTTTGACAGAAAGAATTATTTCTATCCGGATAACCCGCAGAATTATCAGATCTCACAGCTTTATCTTCCTATATGCAGAAACGGTTATGTTGAGATCGAGACAGGAAAGCTGTCTGTTAATGAAAAGAATGCAGGTAAGACAGAATCCGGTGAAGTTAAGAGAAAGCGTGTAGGCATCCATGAGATACATATGGAGGAAGATGCCGGAAAGCTTATCCATGATGAATGGGGTGATTGTTCACTTGTTGATTATAACCGTTCAGGTGTGCCTCTTATAGAGATAGTATCGGAACCTGACATGCGCTCTGCTGAAGAGGTTATCGCTTATCTTGAAAAGCTGCGTATGTTCGTACAGTATCTCGGGGCATCGGATTGCAAGCTTGAAGAAGGCTCGATGAGAGCAGATGTGAACCTTTCCGTAAGAGAAGTCGGAAGTGAAAAGTTCGGAACAAGAACCGAAATGAAAAACCTTAACTCATTCACATCGATACAGCATGCCATAGCCGGTGAGCGCGAGAGACAGATAGATATACTTGAGTCCGGCGGCACAGTCATTCAGGAGACGAGACGCTGGGATGACACAAAGTCTGAATCATATGCGATGAGATCAAAGGAAGATGCACAGGATTACAGATACTTCCCTGATCCCGATCTGATCCCCATAGATATATCTGATGAGTGGATCGAAAAAGTGAAAGCATCCGCACCTGAATTCAGACCTGAGAAGATGGAACGCTATAAGACAGAGTATGGTATTCCTGATTACGATATTGAGCTTATCACTGCAACCAAGAAAACAGCGGATATATTCGAAGAGGCAACAAAACTCTGCGGACAGCCTAAAAAGGTTTCAAACTGGCTGATGGTTGAGACTATGAGGCTTCTTAAAGAAAAGAATATGGATGCGGAGGATATAGTATTCTCACCTGCTCATCTTGCCGACCTTATAAATCTGGTCGACAAGAAAGTGATCAATAACAATACTGCCAAGCAGGTGTTTGAAGTAATGTTTGAGAATGATACGGATCCTGTAAAGTATGTTGAAGAAAACGGACTTAAGCAGGAAAATGATACCGGAGCGATAAAGGGTATCTGTGAGCAGGTTATCGCTGATAATCCGGCATCCGTAGCTGATTATAAGGGTGGCAAGCAGAAGGCAATAGGTTTCCTTGTTGGACAGGTAATGAAGCAGGCCAAGGGTAAGGCTGATCCGGGAACTGTCAATCAGCTTCTTAAGGAACTGCTCGATCAGGCTTAAAGCATATTGATGGATTAAGGGGTTATGTCTTTAAAGTTTTACATCGGAGCATCGGGCTCCGGCAAAACATCAAGGATAGAGGATGATCTGACTGAACTTGCAGCAGCAGATCCGGACAGACAGTTTATTCTGATAGTTCCGGATCAGTCTACGCTGCAGGCTCAGAAAGAGATGGTCCTTAAGAACCCGAACCGGGGCATTATGAATATCGATGTGCAGAGTTTTGGAAGACTCATGCACAGGATAGGAGATGAGGTGGGATACAGTTCCCGCCTTATTCTTGATGATACGGGAAAAAATCTTATTATCAGAAAAGTGGCTGCAGATATTTCTGACAGTCTTCCGGTGATCGGAAAGTCGTTCAAGCGCACCGGTTACGTTCATGAAGTAAAATCCGTTATATCCGAATTTGAACAGTACGGCATTTCTCCGTCCGATATGGATGGTCTTCTTTCCGTTACTTCCGGAAAGCCCTATCTTAACGGAAAGCTAAAAGATATAAAGCTTGTTTATGAAAAAATGCGTTCCTTCTGTGAGGGAAAGTATATAACGAAAGAAGAAAAATTCGATGTCCTTGCAGATGGCATCAAAAGATCTGAAAAATTAAAAGGCGCGGTAGTAGCTTTTGACGGATTCACCGGATTCACGCCGGTGCAGGAAAGAGTTGTTTACGAACTGATGCGCAAATGCAGCGAAGTCTGGATGAGTATCATTATGCCTGCGGAGGAGGCCGAGAGCTACCGCACCGATGATGATGAACACAGACTTTTTTCGTTGAGCAGAAAGACCATAGGAGCGATGGAACAGCTCGCTAAGGATGCGGAATGCGACAGGATCACTGATGTTTATCTGCAGGGCTCCCCTGTTATCAGATATAAAAACAGACCGGCGCTGTCTGCATTGGAGAGCGGCATCTTCAGGGAGCATGCTTCTTTCTATACAGACGATCCTTCAGCGGAGGTACAACTTTTTGTTGCGGATGATCCGGCTGCTGAGATGAGAGAGATATTCACCCGTATTGCAGAACTCACTCTTGAGGGAGGCTATGCCTACAGAGATATTGCAGTAGCTGTAGGAAGTATGGATATTTATGCTCCTTATCTTGATGAACTGGCAGCAGAATTTGATATTCCTATATTTGCCGATTACAGCAGAAAGCTTTATATGACTCCTTTTACGGAGTTTTTAAGAAGCGCGCTTGAAACAATAACATGCGATTTTTCTTATGAGACCGTTATACACTTTTTAAAGAGCGGCATGACAGGTATCGATCCTGATGACATAAGCATGCTTGATAATTATCTGTATGCTACGGGCATAAGAGGAGAGAAGAATTACAGCAGGGATTTTATAAGGGTTCCGGGATATCTGAAGAGAAGATACCCTGATGATGAAGATCGCGTAAATGCCATGAAACGCATCAATGATATAAGAAAGCGTTTCTGGGATATGCTAAAACCGCTTATTCCTGTCAGAAAGGGAAAGACTGCTTCAGAGATAACACGAGCTGTATATGCATATGTAACAGCAAATGAATGTGAAAAGAAACTGAAGGCATATGCAGAAGAGTTTGCCCGTGAGGGAGATATAGTCAGGCAGAAAGAATATGAGCAGATCTACAGATATATCTGCGAACTCTTTGAACAGATAGATTCTCTTTTATCTGATGAGGTGATGGATCTTAAGGAATATCTTGAGATATTGAAGGCCGGTATAGAAGAGATCATGATAGGCGTGCTTCCTATCGACACAGACAGGGTTGTGATAGGTGATATGCAGAGGACGCGCTTCAAACCTGTAAAGGTGTTGTTTGCAGCGGGCTTCAATGACGGTATCATACCCGGAGGCAATTCAAGCGGCGGCATGATCTCGGACCTGGACCGTGAGTTTCTTATATCTTCAGGTTTTGCTCTTTCGCCTACACCAAGGCAGCAGATGTATATACAGAGACTATATATATATCACGCGATGACACGGCCTTCAGAAAAGCTTATCCTTTCTTATTCTTCAATGGATAAGACCGGTGGTTCGCTCAGGCCTTCATATGTGCTCGGCGTGATTAAGAAGATACTTCCCGGGCTGTCTGCGGCAAAAGCATCCGACAGATCAGGCCTTGATCTTATTCCGGGGGGCAGGGGAAGTCTGTCACTTATTTCACTGCTTTTGTGCAGATATGCTGCCGGTCTTCTTTCCGAAGATGACAGGAAACTGTTAAACATTCTTGTCGGTGAGGAAAAGAAAAATGACAGCGTGCTGGTTAACAAACTTATAGAAAATGCTTTTTACAGTTATGCTTCCCACCCTCTTTCGAAAAAGGCTGTGGCTATGGTATACGGAAGAGAGATAGCCTGCAGTATATCTTCACTGGAAAAACATGCCGGCTGTCCTTATGCGCATTTCCTTGGCTTTGGTATGAAACTCAGGGAAAGAGAGAACAGCCGTTTTGAAAATGTGGATATGGGAACAATCTATCACGAAGTTCTTAGGATCTTCTTTGAAAAGCTTGCGGCTGAAGGAAAGCGGATTTCGGAAATTTCCTGGGAGGAATGTGAAAAGATACTTGAAGAAGCCGTTGCTGATGCTGAGGGAGAGTTTGGCGCAGAGATCATTTTCAAGGATCACAGAACGTCCTATCAGAACAGACGTCTTTTGAGGATATTGAAAAACAGCTTGAAAACGCTTAAAAGACAGCTTGGAAACGGCCGCTTTGTGCCGTATGCGGCGGAACTTCCTTTTGAACGGGAGATAGTGACGGAGAGCGGTTTTAAGTTTAAAATGCGCGGACGTATCGACAGAGTGGATACCTGCGATGACGGAGATAAAAAACTTCTTAAGGTAACGGATTATAAATCCGGAAAAGTTCAGTTTGATCTGCCTGATCTTTACATGGGCCTTCAGTTGCAGCTGCCGGTATATCTTAGTGAAGCAAAGAAAGCGATGGAGGAAAGATTCTCAGGAAAGGAGATAGTGCCTGCTGCCTATTTCTATTTCTCATTGAAGGATCCTATGATCGATTGCGATAAAGAGGGAAAGGGCAAGACGGCTGAAGAAATAGAGACGCTTAAGCGTATGGAAATGCTGCCGGACGGACGTTTTATTTCAGAAGACGGAGTCCCGGAAGCATTGGATACGGATGCTGCTTCATCAGGTGTTTCGGAAAATGTGAAGATGAAGTTTAAGAAGGACGGAAGCTTCGCTTCGAATGCGCAGGTTGTAAGCCGTGAAGAGATGGATAGCATACTGTCATTTGCAGAAAAGAAAACAGATGAACTTGCAAAGGATATATCTGACGGGAATATCAGCATAAAGCCGGTGGAAGGAGCGTGTCAGTATTGCAGTATCCGTGAGATATGCAGATTTGAAAAGAAAATCCCGGGATTTGAGACAGTTAAAAAAGAGCTTAAATCAGATGAAGCTTTTAAACTCATATGCGGTAAAGAGGATTAGTTATGGGTGATATGAATTTTACAGAAGAACAGCAGTCGGTCATCGATGCCAGAGGATCATCTCTTCTGGTTTCTGCTGCTGCAGGCAGTGGTAAGACTGCCGTGCTTGTCTCCAGGATCATATCCCTTATAACAGACAGAGATGATCCCGTTGATATCGACCATTTGCTCATTGTGACATTTACAAAAGCTGCTGCGGCAGAGATGAGGGAGAGGATCGCTGATGCGGTTCTTAAGCTTCTTGAAAAAGATCCCGACAACAGGCGGCTTGCAAAGCAGGAGAGCCTTATACAGAATGCGCAGATCACAACGATAGACAGTTTTTCATTATATGTTGTGAGGAATAATTTTTCTGCGATAGATCTCGAACCGGGTTTCAGACCCATGGATGAAGGTGAACGCAAGCTGATGCTTTCGGATGCTGTATCCGGCATACTTGAAGATGAGTATGAGAAAAACGATCCTGAGTTTTTAAACTTTATTGAAAGCTATGTTACAGGCAGTTCGGAAAAAACAGTTGAGGATATGATGCTTTCCCTGCTTGAAACCGCTCTCAGTGAGCCGCGTCCCGAAAAGTGGCTTATGTCTGCACTCGAAAAAAATGAAAAGAGCATGAGCGATGCAGAAGACAGCGTATGGCTCAAACTTGCATATGACAAGGGAACAGGTCATCTGAAAAGATGTTTTGCATGCGCATCCGAAGCTGAGAAGCTTTCAAGGATGACAGACGGTCCTTCCGCTTATACAGATGCCTGCGTAAAACTTGTGAGCATTTCGGAAAATGCACTTTCAAAAGATGGCTTTGAGGCCAGAGTTGAATTCCTTCAGAGTATTGAGGCTCCTTCACTTCGCGGTGCAAGGGGGAAAAAGAATGAGGATCCTGATATAAGGGAGAGGGCAAAAGCATATATAGACAGGGCAAGAGATGAACTGAAGGAAGCGATGAATATCTTTGGGACAGATAGTGCGGGAGCTGACAGAGAGCTGCTTCTTTCGTCGCGCAATGTTTCCGAGCTTATAAGACTTGTCTTAAAACTGAAGGAAAGGTTTGATGCCGAAAAGAGAGAGAAGAATCTAATAGACTTCAGCGACATGGAGCATTTTGCGCTGCAGATACTTACAGGGGATGACGGTAAACCGACACCTGTAGCTGAGGAATACAGAGAATATTTCAGATATATATTTGTCGATGAGTATCAGGACAGCAATATGGTTCAGGAGGAGCTTCTTCACAGTATCGCACGTTCGGATGGATATTTTACGGTCGGGGATGTTAAGCAGAGCATCTACGGGTTCAGACATGCCAGACCTTCCATATTCATGGAAAAGTATGAGAGTTATAAGGAAAGCGGTATCAACAGACGTATAGATCTTAACCGGAATTTCCGAAGCAGGGCCGAAGTGCTGGATTTTGTTAATGATATCTTTGAGAACATAATGCACAGGAATAACTGCGGGATCGAATATGATGATAAGGCAAGATTATATAATGGTGCTGATTATTATCCTGCGGCTAAAGGGGATGAATTTAAGACGGAAGTTCTCAGATTCTATAAACCTAATGATAAGGAAGATGATACACTTGCGGATAATGTGAAGGAATATGAGGCGCTTATCTGCACACTCAGGATAAAGCAGCTTATGGAAAGCGGCTTTATGGTCTTTGATAAAGATACCAAACAGATGAGGCCTGTCCGCTACAGTGACATTGTGATCCTGGTGCGTTCGAGAGGATATGAAGATACTCTTAAGACGTATTTTGATGAGTTTGGAATGCCTCTTTATTATGAAAGTGCTGCGGGGTATTTTGATACACTTGAGATAAAACTGATACTGAATGCCTTAAAGGTAGTAGATGATCCTGATCAGGATATACCTTTATACGGAACACTGACAGGCCTCCTTGAATTGTTTGATAACGAAGGCATGGCAGAGCTTAGAGGCATCACCAAAAAGGAAAACTGCAGCCTGTATGAGGCAGTGAAACTTTCTGCGGAAGGACATGGCGATGTGACCGATGAGATAATGGAAGCATCGAAATCATTTATCGCATGGCTTTCGGATTTCAGGAAATATGCAGTCACCATGGGAATAAGAGAACTTATAGAAAAGATGGTGGCTGATAGTTCATTAAAGGAGAGAATGACAGCCCTGCCGGGAGGACTCGGCAGACGTGCCGATATCGGCCTGCTTCTTGAAAGAGCCTCTGCTTTTGAAGAAACCTCTTATCATGGTCTGTTTCGTTTCGTACGCTATATCAATGAGTTAAAGGACAGGGATGTAGATTACGGAGAGGCTCCGGTACTGGATGAAAAAGCTGATGTAGTCCGTATAATGACCATACACAAGAGCAAAGGTCTTGAGTTTCCTGTTGTAGTGATACCGGGCCTTTCGTCTGCATTTAGATTTTCCGAAAGCAAGGCGCCTTTCATTGCGGATTCAGACATGGGTATCGCCATGAAAGCCATAGACACCAAAGATCGTCTTGTGAAAAAAGGACTCAAGTATACTGTGTTTGCATCAAAGAAAAGGATGGATGCGATCGCTGAGGAAATGAGAGTCCTGTATGTGGCGCTCACACGCGCAAAGGAAAAACTGATCCTTGTCGATGTCGATCTTTATGGAAAAAATTCGACAGGACCTGAAATAAAAGAGGTTCCTGATGCATTATGTTTTGCGGATATGATCCGATATGCCCTTTTATTGGGAAATGCGTCTAAAGCCGGTTATGTAAAGAACGTAAGCGAGTCGGATATAGCAGGATATATCACGGGTCTCGACAAAACAGCCATCGACAGAGCTGTTCCGTTGCTTGAGGGTAATCTTTCTGTGGATGACGTGCTATATGATGAGTATACCAGAAAGAAAGAATACACGTATGGCTACGCTTCTCTTAAAGGACTTTTTGCGAAGACCACAGTTTCCGAACTTAAGAAGGCAAACCGTGATAAAGAGGATATAGAGACCGGTGAGACCTTCATGTATCCGGATACGGAAGAAGAAAGCTATATTCCGTCTTTTGTCTCGGGAGGCGAGAATCGTGCGGCTGAGACAGGAACTGCTTTTCACCGCGTGATGGAACTGCTACCGTTTGGGGAACTTCCGAATGATCTTAGCAGTATAGACGGCAGTGAGATCATAAAAAGCGTTATCCGGAAAGAGACGGCTTCCGGCAGGCTCAGTGCTACTGCGGCAGAAGATGTGGATGCAAAAAAGGCTGCCGCCTTTTTTAAAGATCCGCTTGCGGCACGGATGGTCGCAGCAGCCAAAAGAGGAAAGCTTTACAGGGAGCAACCGTTTTTCTTTGCGGTGCCGGCAGACAGGTTTGACAAAGCATTTCCTTCAGACGAGGACATACTGGTCCAGGGGGTCATAGATGCCTTCTTTGAAGAGGATGGTAAGCTAATACTGCTTGATTATAAGACTGACCGTGTGAGTAGCAGCGACAGGCTTGTAAGTCGTTACAGCCGTCAGCTTGAGATCTATGCGGATGCACTTTCACAGATAAGAGGTATGGAAGTTTCGGAAAGGCTGATTTACTCGTTTGCGTTACAAACGTGCGTTCGTATATAATATGGTGGAAAGTATTAAGGTGTTTTGGTATAATACTCTCGGAGTTTAAGTGAGGTTTTTCATTAGATGCAGATAACTGAAGACATAGACAGACTGCTCGATCTGGGTTATAACATTGCCACTGAAGGTAATTTCTATACCCTTTTCGATATGATTTTGGACAGCTGCGTTAAGTTTACCAACGCAGATGGTGGTACGCTATACATTGCAGCAGAAGGTAAGCTCAAGCATCTTCTCGATATCAATCGTACACTTGATTCCGATAATAAGAAGAGCAGTATAGAAGCAGATAAGATGGACGCTGCCGATGATGACAGGGATATCTTCACATACTGCTACCGTCATCCTGAGGATATGCTCAATATCCCGGATATATATTCTGACGACAGATTCGACATTAATTCCATCAAGCAGTTTGATAAGAAGCATTCATACCTTACACAGTCTGTTCTTGTGGCTCCGATCCTTGAGCCCGGGCAGGATGTTCTTGGCGTGATGATGCTTTATAACTGCATGGATGTCGGACGAAATATCATTCCTTTTGATACCGACTATGAGCGTATGGTACAGTCGCTTACAGCGCAGATGGCCAACACTCTTACAAATATGATACTGATCCAGGATCAGGAGGAACTCCTCGGATCCTTCGTTGAATGTATGACGACCGCGATCGACGCACGTACTCCGTACAATGGCAAACATACAAAACATGTTGCCAGATATTGTGAGGAGATCACCGATCATATCAATGCGCTTCATACAAGAGGCGATATAGATGTATTCATATCACCGAATGATCAGGAACAGCTGCACATGGCGGCAATGCTTCATGATATAGGAAAGATGATAACTCCGCGAGAGGTTCTTAACAAAGCGACCAGACTCGGTGAAGGTTATTCGGATCTTAAGAATAAGCTCGAAAAGATCAGGCTCAAAATGAAGATCGATATGCTTGAAAACAAGATGCAGATCGAGCTTTGGCAGGAAGAGGACCAGCTTCTTGAGAAGTTTCTGGAGCAGCTTGATACTTTTAATACTGCCGGTTTTCTTACCGATGAGCAGATAGCGTTTATTGATAAGATGGCAGAGAAAAAATTTGAGGATTTTGATGGTTCGGTCATCCATTATCTTACAGAGAATGAGAACCGTGCTCTGCATATCCGAAAGGGAACACTTACGGATGAAGAGAGAGAGACAGTTCAGCGTCATGTTATCTACACCGCACAGATGCTTTCAAAGATCAATTTCTATGGTAAGTATGACAAGGTAATGGATATAGCGGCAAACCATCATGAGTATATTGACGGAAGCGGCTATCCGCGCGGCCTTAAGGATGAGCAGCTTGATCTGCTTACCAGGTTGATCACAGTATGTGATATATTTGACTCGCTTACAGCCGATGACAGACCGTATAAGAAAAAGATGACGCTTGATCAGGCGCTTGAGGTCCTTGCAGAGATGGTTGATGAGGGCAAGCTTGATGCCGGTATAGTGCGTATAGTATCTGATTACATGAGGAAGAATTTCGATAAGCTTATCTCAGAGATGAAGGAAGAGGAGATGCGAGAGAAAGAAATCGAAGAGATTGCATTTGGTAATATCCAGAGTGACGGAGCCCGTATGGAGGAGCAGGAGAAAGCTTCGGGTGTACGTGCCGGTGAACCGGCTGCTCTGATATATGGTCAGGATGCGGGTATGAGGCCTAATGAACGACCTTTAAACGGAATGAACTGAAGTTGATACATAAAAAACACAGGCTGCAGAGCCTGTGTTTTTTTATTCCTTTTTCTTGTATCTGCGTTTACCCCTGTACTGTGCGACCTATCTTGATCAATGCTTTCTTTACCGCGGGTATGGATATTATGATTATGGTGAGCACTGCTTCTAAGAGCAGGAAAGAGTAGTTGTAACAGAAGGGATAAATTGATGCAAGCTGCGAAGGGAAATTGTCAGGCATATAGTCCATCCAGTAGAGATATCCTCCGAGCACATGGAATGCGCCTCTTGCAAGTACGGCAACGATATAACCCGTAACGAGGCCGTGCTTCGTTTTGTTGAAAAATCCTGATACACCGAGTGCGGTGAATGCGAAGATGTAATCAAGGAATACCTGCAGAGGATTAAGCATATAGCTTGCACCGTCCTGTACAAACTGAAGCAGACCGTAGGCCAGCCCGGCTGTGAGACCTATGGCGGGGCCGTACCAGAATCCTATAAGTGTGATGAAGAGCATGGAGCAGAGAGTAACTGAGCCGCCCCAGGGCATGGGTATTATCTTTACATAGGAAAGGGCAAAAGCGAGAGCGATGCCCAGTGCCGAAACGACAAGCTGCTTTGTGGAAAAAAGCTTTTTGCCTGTCTTTTCTTTTGTTTTAGCTGCTTTATTTTCCTGTTCAGTATCGGAAATAGCGGCAATATTCATTGCCCTTGATGCGAGAAATGCGGTGAGCAGGACGAGAATACCTGCGATCACGATCACTGCGACTATGCCTGCCTGAGTAAGTGCATAGGCCCCGTCTTCTGCTGAATACAAAATAAATTTGTCCATAAAAAAAGCCTCCTTGTGTTTTTTTCTCAAAGAGGGCTAACTCTTCGCTTCCCTACGCCGGTATTACCCGGTTCAGGTAAAAGGGTCCGGATCATGATCCGTCTCAGCGAATGCGCCCCTAGCGTTTTTGTACCGTGCTACTATACTCTCTAAATGGTATAATTGTCAAGATAAACAGAAAGGAACATGTGGAATGGGATCATTTAAAAGAGCGGTATATATGCTTGCACCTTTTGCGTTATATTCCGTTTTGCTTAAAACATTTCTTGTGTCTGCGGATATGATCACATCTGCGGTCATTTCTTCGGGAAACGGTGCGGCGGATCTTTTCAGGAGACATGCCTCGGTTGCCGAATATATGTTTAATATACTTGCTTATACTCTGACTGCGCTGATACTGCTCCTTGTATTTATGAAAACTGATAAGCCGGAGAAAGCTGTATATGCCGGGAAATCCAAGAGAGCTTTGGCCATATTTGTTGCATTTGCTTTGGGCGGCATTCTTTCGGTTTTGTTAAACAGGATGATAGCTTTTCTGATAGATATGTTGGGAACTGATGAAAAGTTCTATTCCGCTGCAAGCTTTGATCCGAAGACTACGCCCTTTATACCCGGCCTGATCCTTTATGTTTTTGTTTCACCGCTTTTAGAAGAGATGACCTTCAGATGGCTTATGTATGGAAGGATAGAAAAGCATCTGGGAGAGATCGCGGCGATTATCCTGTCCTCGCTTTTCTTTGGAATAATGCATATAGTTCCGGTGCAGGTGATATACGCTTCCCTCATGGGACTGGTGATCGCATTGCTATACAGGACAAAGAGGGATCTGCTATTGTGTTTTATCTTCCATATGGCAGCCAATGCGTTTATATTCATTCCGCCCTACTTAGGAACTTTAGCGAATTAACTTGAACATTTTCTGCTGCAATTCCTTATGATACAATGAATCTCGTAATGTTACGTTAAGGAACTGTTTATGAACGGTTCCTCACAGCCGCATGGAGGCATACATATGACTGACATAGAAAAACTGATGAAAGATGTGGCTGAAGGAAAGGTAAGTCCTGATGCGGCAGTGCTTAAACTTAAGAAAGCACCGTTTGAGGATCTGGGCTTTGCCAAGCCTGATCTGCACAGGGCACTCAGGCAGGGGGTTCCGGAAGTGATCTATGGTGCAGGCAAAAACGCGGCACAGATAGATGCCATTGCCGACAGACTTATTGCAAACGGGGCAGAGACCGTTCTTATTACAAGGATTGACAGTACAAGGGCGGCTGAACTCAGGATCCCTCACAGATATTTTGCGGATGCACGTATCGCCATTGCGGGTGCAATGCCTGAGATCCGTACCGAGGGCGTGATCCTTATCGCTACAGGCGGCACAAGTGATATACCCGTTGCAGAGGAAGCGGCAGTTACGGCTGAAGCACTCGGTAACCGTGTGAACAGACTGTATGATGTGGGCGTTGCAGGGCTTCACAGACTTCTTTCACACGATGAGGATATTATGAATGCCAGGGTGATCATTGTTGTGGCAGGTATGGAAGGAGCACTCGCCAGTGTTGTGGGTGGGCTTGCGGATGCTCCGGTGATAGCGGTTCCGACGAGTGTTGGGTACGGTGCTTCATTCGGGGGACTTTCGGCGCTTCTTTCCATGCTCAATTCCTGCGCCAGCGGAGTGAGTGTGGTGAATATAGACAATGGTTTCGGAGCAGGCTATATGGCAAGCATGATCAACCATTTGGGAGAGAAGGCTTAGTTTTGAGTGGAGGGATCTGGTGAAAACACTTTATATAGAATGCGGGATGGGAGCTGCCGGTGATATGCTTATATCCGCACTGGCCGGATGTCTTGGAGACAGAAAGAATGTTGAGGATAAGCTGAATTCTTTGTCACTTCCGGGGATCGTTTATAAACTGGAAGAATATTCTGACTGTGGGATAAAAGGCATACATACGGATGTGAAATACAACGGAATGGAAGAGGATGAGCATTTGCATGATCACCATGCTGAAGATCATCATGATGACCATCACGAGGAATATCATGAACCTCATGACCATCATGATCATCATGGCCATCACCATGGAGGCTCATTGCATGAAGTCTTTCACATGATAGATCACGCGTCTGCACCTGATATAGTTAAGGAAGACGCAAAAAATATATACAGGATGCTGGCCGAGGCTGAGAGCAGTGTCCATGGAGTTCCTGTAAGCGATATCCATTTCCATGAAGTGGGTACTATGGACGCAGTGGCAGATGTTACCGCTGCCTGCCTTCTGTTTAATGAGATCGGAGCAGAGAAGGTGATCGTTTCTCCTATACATGTGGGGGCCGGAAGTGTTAAATGTGTGCACGGTATACTTCCTGTGCCTGCTCCTGCTACAGCATATATTCTGAAGGACGTTCCGATTTACGGAGGAGAGATACAGGGGGAACTCTGTACTCCTACGGGGGCAGCAATCCTTAAGTATTTTGCTGACAGTTTCGGAGCCATGCCTCTTATGAAAACGGATTCATGCGGATATGGGTTTGGCAGAAAGAAATTTGAGAGAGCCAATTGTGTGAGGGTATTTTCCGGAGTAACTGACAGCGGAGATATGGAACATATAGTGAAGCTTGAATGTGAGATAGATGATATGAGCGGTGAGGAACTCGCATATGCTGCAGAGCTCCTTATGGAAAAAGGCGCAAAGGATGTATATACAGTACCTGTGATCATGAAAAAAGGAAGATCCGGAAATCTTCTGGTTTGCCTGTGTACTGAAGATGATGAAAAAATAATGGCGGAGACGGTTTTCAAGAACACGTCAACGCTGGGTATAAGAAGATTTGATGCCCAAAGATATGTGCTTAAGCGTCGTATGGATACGGCAGAGACCGGATACGGAGAAGTGAGGATCAAGGTTTCGGAAGGTTTCGGTTCTTCGAAGTACAAACCCGAATATGATGATGCAGCAAAGATCGCACGAGAGAACGGTCTGAGTCTGCATGAAGTGAACGTAAAAGCCGGCAGCAGTTATGAAACAAAAAAAGAGGTAAAAGCCTGATATGATAACGGACTATATTAAAGCAATGAAGCTTGGGGAAAAAGAATACAAACTCCGTGTTTCACGCGGTGAGTATCCGTATCTTCCTGTTCTTGATGAGATCGTCTCCCATGTGGAGATCGAGTCTCAGGTTCCGCTGGGACTTGTGCAGATACCGTTAAAACAGATCGTAGGTACCTATTCCGCAGGAAGGACCACTTCTTTTGCGGCAAATTTCATGCCTATACTCCGTGAGAATTCAGAGTTTGCGATGAAATGGTTTCAGTTGTATGACAGTCTGGCAGCAGAAGGGCTCAGAGAGCCAATAAAGGTTTACGAGTTCGGAAACAAATTCTACGTTGTCGAGGGAAACAAGAGAGTTTCCGTTTCCAAGTATATGGATTCAGTTTGCATAGAAGGCAGCGTTACAAGAATGATCCCGAAGCGTACGGATGAACCGGAAAACAGGATCTATTATGAATTTTTGGATTTCTATGATCTTACGGAAATTAATTATCTGTATATGACCAGGGAGGGAAATTTCGCAAAGCTTCTTGATGAAACCTATCCCAAGGCTGAAGCTCCCGAAACCGAGGAGACTGATGCAGAACGTAAGGAGAGGCTTAGATGGACAAAAGAAGAACGGCTTGAGTTCAGAGCCTTTTTTACCTTTTTTGAAAATGAATTCAATTTACGTGCGGAAGGAAAACTTGGCATCTCTGCAGGCGATGCTGTCGCTCTTTATCTGAGCGTTTACCGTTACGAAGATGTAAAGGATAAGAGTCAGAACGAACTTCACAATGATATCATGAAATTCTGGAAAGAGTTTGATCTTTATGACAGAGGAGATGAGCTTACGCTTGTGCTCGATCCTACTCCGGAATCAAAGCGTCCTGCGCTTAAAATGCTGCTTTCACGCGTGAGTGCTCCGCTTAAGATAGCGTTTATACATGATAAATCTGCAGCAGAATCTTCATGGACATATTCGCATGAACTCGGCAGAAAATCTGTTATGGATGTTTTTGGTGACAAGATCATTACTTCTTCTATTGAAAGAGTCGATGACGATGATGCTGATGAAGTGTTCGATGCGGCAGTCGCTGCCGGTAACAAGGTTATATTTGCAACTTCGCCAAAACTTGCTGCATCTGCGCTTAAAGCCGCGATCAAATATCCCGAGGTGGTCATACTTAACTGCTCGATGAGTCTCTCTCATCAGACCATAAGATCATATTACCTGAGAATGTATGAGGCGAAGTTTATTATAGGTGCTATTGCGGGCGCTATGCTTGAACACGGAGAAATAGGATACATTTCAGACTATCCGATACATGGAACCACTGCCGAGATCAATGCGTTTGCTTTGGGTGTACAGACAGTCAATCCGAGGGCAAAGGTTTATCTTGAGTGGTCGATGGTTAAGGATAGGGATCCGTTTGAGGAGTTTAAGAAAAATGATATCAGTCTCATCTCAGGAAGGGATCTTAATGCAAGGGTGAGCATGGGACAGGAGTTTGGATTATTTATGCTTAATGAGGATGGTACTCATACAAACCTTGCCATGCCGGTGCGACACTGGGGCAAGCTCTATGAGGAGATCATACAGTCGATCCTTATTGGCGGTTATAAAAATGATGAAAACGTTTTTGGCCCGCAGGCCCTTAATTATTTCTGGGGCATGTCTTCGGGCGCTATTGATGTTATATATTCAAGAAATCTTCCGTCCGGACTTGTAAGACTGCTGCGTGCATTCCGTTCCGGTATTAAAGAGATGGATTTCAATCCTTTTATGGGACCTATATATGATCAGGAAGGTGAGCTCAGGTGTGAGGATGGTCAGAGTCTTTCGGCCAAGGAATCTGTTTCCATTAACTGGCTCAACGAAAACATAGTCGGATACATACCTGATATATCTGAACTTAAGGATGAAGCTGTGGATCTTGTGAGAGTACAGGGTATCAATGTCGGAGCAGATGCAGAAAAATCTGTCGATAAAACTTCATCGGAAGAAGATGGAGGCGAGGAGAGTTGAGAATACTGGCTCTTGCTGATAAAGAATCAAAGAATTATTGGGATTATTATCAGCCCGGAAAACTTGATGGAATAGATCTGATTATTTCATGTGGTGATCTTAATGCCGATTATCTTTCGTTTCTGGCGACTTTTTCAAAGGCTCCGATCATATATGTACGAGGCAATCACGATGATACATATAAGGATCATCCGCCTGACGGCTGCGTATGTATTGAAGGGAAGATGTATATATATCAGGGCGTAAGGATAATCGGCCTGGGTGGTTCAATGCGTTATAAGAAAGGTATTAATCAGTATAATCAATACGATATGGATTGCCGTGTCGGGATGCTTCTTCCAAAGATAAAAAAGAACGGAGGCTTTGATATACTTGTGACGCATTCTCCTGCATTTGGGATAGGTGACGGTGAAGACCTTCCTCACATGGGATTCAAGGCTTTTGGCAAACTGTTGGATAAGTACGAGCCGCGGTATTTTCTCCACGGACATGTACATACCAATTACGGGAGACAGTATAAGCGCTTGAAAACACATAAAGATACGCTTATCATAAATCCCTATGAAAGCTATATGTTTGAATATGAAACAGAATATGAAGATCAATTTGAAAAGATAAAGGAAAGAGAACAATGAGTTGGGAAGATAATGTAAGAAAAGTAGTACCTTATACACCCGGGGAACAGCCGAAGTCGGAGGGGATAATAAAGCTTAACACAAATGAGTGCCCTTATCCGCCGGCACCGGGGGTTAAGAGGATCCTGGAAGAAGAAAATTACAAGGACCTGAGACTTTATCCTGAAGCTGATACGGGTTCACTTGTGAAATGTCTGGCAGAATATTATAAACTTTCTCCGAAGCAGGTTTTTGTCGGTGTCGGATCTGATGATGTCATATCAGTGGCATTTCTCACATTCTTTAATTCCGGGAAGCCGGTGTTTTTCCCGGATGTAACATATTCTTTTTATCCTGTATGGGCAGATGTATATAAGATCCCGTATGAGACCAAAGAACTGGATCAGAATTTCCATATAGTAAAGGAGGATTACATTGCGCCTAACGGTGGCATAATAATTCCGAATCCGAATGCGCCCACGGGTCTTTTGGAAAGCAGGGAAACTCTTGAATATATAATAAAGAACAATCCTGACAGCATAGTAATGATAGATGAGGCTTACGTTGATTTTGCCGGAGACGATGCTTCGGTCCTTCCGCTACTTGATAAGTATGAAAACCTGCTTGTGATAAGGACATTCTCCAAGTCCAGGGCTATGGCAGGTGTACGTATAGGCTTTGCGATGGGCTCTGAGAAGCTTATCAAGTATATCAATGATGTGAAGTATTCCATCAATTCGTATACGATGAATACTCCTTCACTTCTGCTCGGAGCAGAGGCTGTAAGAGATGATGCATATTTTAAGGATACACTTGCCAAGATAATCAATACCAGAGAGTGGATG
>ATWC01000001.1 GCA_000421045.1 Lachnospiraceae bacterium NK4A179 | reverse complement strand
TATTTTTCACTGTTCAGAGTATCGCCCACATATGTGCATTTGTGAACCTTTGGGGACGGGGTTAGTGGCTCACAAACCTGCATCTCGGATTTCAATTCAGCCTATTTAGCCGTAGTTGGATAAGAGCAAGTATGCTACAATGATAAAGAAGCTAAATGATTTTTAAATCTTATGAAAGGGCTTGACAGTTATGATTAAGGAGTGCATAATCTCGACCGACCGACCGACCGACCGACCGACCGACCGACCGACCGACTGCGCTCTTTTTGAAGTAATTTATTATATTGATACAGGATGATACCTGCGCGAGAGGATAGAAATATCCTCTTGTCGCATTTTTTTTGTTTATCAGGTAATGGAGAGAGGAGAAACGAATGAAAAAAATAAAAAGGCTTTTAGCAATGCTGCTGACACTGATACTCTGTATGGGTGAGTTGTGGACTACAGGGATTACTGTGTTTGCAACTGATAATGAAGAAAACGCGGGGGGAGATAGTGACGTACCAGAAGATACTGTAGCAGAGAAAGTGTTAATTGACAAGACCGGCACGCAGGGGACACAGATATTGATCGCCGGTAAGAATAACTATAGTTCAGATGAGTTTACTGAGGGTTATACATATCTTCAAGACGGAGAAAAACTTATCGCGCATAACGAAAGCGGAGATTATGTCGCGGCCGAATTTACCTACGGAGATGAGATAAGTGAACTGAAGCTTACAAACTATAAGGCAGGAAAAGAAGCTGGATTAAAGTCTGCTGATCAGATTTATTATCATGGCATAAAGTATACCGGTAATCTTAAGATTATTTGTGACGGGGAGAATAGTATAGGATATCATCCGGATGATTCGCATAATATTGTTTCGCCGAGGGGAATAGAAGTCGATGGGACATTGACCATCACCAATGCTGAAGATAGTAATGCAAAATTGACAGTAGCGTCAGGAATAGCTGAATATGATACTGCATCATGTGTCAATGTGACAAAAGATTTTGTGATCGTAAACGGCGGAGATGGTAGTATAAGTATAGATATTGATGGTTGCCAATACGGGTATCACAATCAAGAAGCATATAATTATGGTGAAGATGGTGAAAACGGATACGGTTTAACCGTTGGAGAAAGCTTTATCATGGAAAGTGGTTCTTTAAGCGTGCGTGGAGGCGAAATGGGATCAGCAATTAGGTGTAATGATCTGACAATAAAAAGCGGATCTATTGAGGCTGTTATGAGGAGAGCACCTAAAGATTCAGAAGCTGTGTGTATCTGTGTTGATAATGATCTTATAATGTATGACGGAATGATAACCGCAACAGGGGCAGCATATCCGCCTACAAATGCATATTTGAATTCCTGCGCATTCAAGTGTAAAAATGCAGATATTAAAGGAGGGAAACTCTACGGAAGCATAGAAGGGACGAGAATATACTTATATGGGAAGGCATCTGCTTGCGGTGTTTCTTTTGAGACTATTTCAATAAGTGGAGGAATAGTAGAAGGTTTGACATATGGAGAGAGTGACAATGAACAAGGGGGATATCCGTATTTTACGTGTCATACTGGAGTATATATATCAAGGCCTTACGATAGCAGCTTTAGCGGAGGTGAGATAATCGGACAGGGAGGAAGAAAAGATGAAACCCATGTCTTTGCTTATGGCGTGAGGCTTGGTGGATCGCTGAATCTGCAGGGGACAACATTGAAAGCCGCAGGTTCTACAAGCGGAATTTCAGATATAATATCAAATGGTGAAAGTGCCGGAGGGATAATACAAGCGAAAGAAATTAAGGGAAGTGATTCTTTTGATGGCAGTGGAGTTGTAGAAATTCCCGAAAAGACTTGTAGCATAGCAACATTAAAAACATATAAATATATTTTGGCTGGGGGACAGCCTTTAAAAACGTATCTGGTAACATTTGATATGAATGGTAAGACAGCTACAGATACGCCAGAGGTTCAGACGGTTGAAGAGGGAAAGACAGCTTCGAAGCCCGAAAAAGATCCTAAGGCAGAAGGTTATGTTTTCATGGGGTGGTATAAGGATGCAGCTGGGACTACAGAATTTGATTTCAGTGCACCGGTCACAGCCGATACTACTGTTTACGCTAAATGGATAGAGGCGACTGTCGAAACCTATACCGTAACCTTTGATCTGAACGGTAAGACAGGGGTTGCACCCGCACCGCAGATTGTTGAGAAAGGCAAGACTGCCACAAAGCCTGCCACCGATCCTGAGGCAGAAGGCTATATGTTTGAGGGCTGGTATAAGGAAGCTGCCTGCACAAATGAGTTTGATTTCACGAAAGCTATAACAGAGGATACCGTGATCTATGCAAAGTGGGTTGACGCATCTGCTGAAACCTATACATTCACTTTTGATCTGAACGGTAAGGAAGGAGCAGCACCTGTTCAGCAGATTGTTGAAAAGTCAAAGACTGCTACAAAACCTTCGGATCCATCTGCAGAGGGCTATAAATTCATAGCATGGTGCACTGATAAAGCCGGTGAGAAGGAATATGACTTCGATGCTCCTGTATCAGCCAATTTCACCCTTTATGCCAAGTGGGAGAAGGCTGAGGAAGATGGCCCCGGTCCTGTAGTTATCGGTAAGTCTGCTCTGGATCCTGTTCCGGAACTTGTACCGGGCGTAACTAAAGATCTGTATCTTGTTAAAGGACAGAAGTTCAATATAGGCCAGGGCTGGTATATTGATAAGGCTGATAAGGAAAGTAAGAGAAAAGTAAGCATAAGCAATAAAGGAATATTTAAGGCTAAGTCTGAAGGTGAAGCGGTCATCAAGAGCGGCTACGGTGATACGGCATGGGAAGTAAATGTACATATCAGCAAGCCTAAGATGGGTAAAACTCTTAAGCTTCAGCTGGAAACAGACACAGAGGTTAAGTCTGAACAGCTCCAGTTTGAATATGATAAAAATCTGAAAGTGTTATGGTACAGCGCAAATCCTGATGTTGTTACCGTAGACAATACCGGAAAGGTAACAACAGTAGGCAAGGGAACTTCTAAAGTTACTGCATACATAAACGGCAGCGCATACAGCTGTATGGTAAAGGTCACGGAAAAAGAACCCTTGTTGAATCGTACCCTCCATGTAGCTAAGGGCTCGTCAAAGAGCATAAGCATCAAGGGCCTGAAGAACGCAGAGTGGGAAGATTTCGTAAAGGATATCGTATCGGTACAGAATAATAAGGTCAAAGGCCTTAATGCCGGCACAACAGAGCTCAGTGTCTCACAGAACGGAAAGGAATACAAAGTTAAGGTCATCGATGAGGATCTTACGATCAGCGGAACGGGACTTAGGATTTATGGTAAGCCTGACAAGAATAGATATATCATCGACGAGCTTAAGGTTAACGACAAAACAAAGCTGTCATTTGCTGGAGTAACCCAGTCGGTAGTCTTTAAGAGCAGCAAGCCTGATGTCGCCTTTATCGATGAAAACTTAAATGTAGTGATACGAGGTAGAGGCAAGGCGAAGTTCACCGCTAAGATTAACGGTAAACCTGTAACCATAACAGTAAATGTAAAATGACCATTGGGGGACGGGGTTAGTAGTTCATCAAACAGGGCTGCCTGCAAATGCGGGCAGCTCTGTTGGTTTCGCTATTTGGTTGATTAAATAATCAAAGGTGTTATAGTAATAGCTAATAGGGAGAGTCCCTGCCATATAAGTGGGAAAGTTTAAAGTACGAGAGGATTGAACATTCAGTTCAGCTTCACCTCCCTCGTTCAGGGATTACAAACACATATATGAGAGAAATACTCATATATGTGTTTACAAACCTTCAGTCGCAGGATATACTATCCTTAGATTGGAGGTTTTTGTTATGTTAAGTCAATTTACGGTGAAAAATTACAAAAGTATAAGAGATGATATGACCTTTGATATGCAGGCCACTGCTATATCGGAGCATACAGATCGTTTGATAAAGGCAAGTAATGATGAATTGCTATTACCTGTATCTGCTATATATGGACCAAACGGAGGCGGAAAATCCAATGTGTTGCAAGCGCTTCATACGCTGGAGTTAAAGGTTCTTCGCCCTTTATATGCTACAGAAGCAGATATTATCAGCAGATTACGCATGAAGAATCTTGAAATTGTTCCATTTGCATTTAATGAGGAAAGTAAGAATAGTCCGACAGAGTTTGAGATTTTCTTTTGGACAGAAAAGGCAGAGTATCGTTATATACTACATGTTTTAAGAGAAACAATAGTGTATGAAAGCCTTTCGATGCGCAAAGCAAAAACCAATCGTACTACGGTTATTTTTGTCAGAGAAGACAGAAAAATATCTATGGGTGATGGATTCAGCAAGTTAAAGGTAAGCGAAGATATTTCAGACACACTCCCTCTTTTATCTTATCTTGGAATCACATACCGTAAGAATGAAGTGATCGATGATTGTATAAGCTGGTTTGAAGATGGAATTGAATTCTTGAATTATGGCAGCCCAATTCAGGAATTACAGCTTGCAATAGCCAACTCTACAGATATTAAGGAGCTGATCCTTAATATGATCCGTGAGATGGACTTGGATATAGAGGATTTCAGAGTAGAAAAACGTGAATCCGACAATATTCAGGTATTCACAAAACATTATGTAGATGGCAATGCCTATGAAATAAACCTTTCAGAAGAATCAAGCGGTACGAAGAAGCTTTTTGGTCTATTACCATTTATAGCTGAAAGTCTTACTAAAGGCACTACCCTTGTTATTGATGAACTGGATGCAAAGATACATCCGGTTCTGCTTAAGCATATAATAATGCTATACAACAACCTTGAGATAAATAAGCATGGAGCGCAGCTTATTTTTACTTCACATGATCTGTCTACTATGAACAGTGAAGTGTTCAGACGAGATGAGATCTGGTTTGTCGCAAAGGGGAATGAACAGAATTCTAAGCTTTATTCTTTGGTTGAATTTAAAAATTCTGATGGTTCTTCTGTGCGTAAGGATGCCAAGTTTGACAAGCAGTATCTTGAAGGAAAATATGGCGCTGATCCATATCTTAAGCAACTTATAGATTGGAGTGAGATCTGATGCCTAAGAAAGCCGGAATGGAAGCTTGGAAGAAGAAAAGGCGCCGGGAATATCTGGAGCAAAAGGAATCGCGCTATTACATTTTCTGCGAAGGACAGCAAACCGAACCGCAGTATTTTAACGGATTCAAAAAGTATATTGAATCTAATCCTATCTACAAAGACATGGTATTGATTGAGATTGAGCCATGTGGCGCAGAAACCATGCGTGTTATCGCTCAGGCAGAGGATTATGTGCGTAAAAACAAAATAACCAAAGGTCAGATATGGTGTGTCTATGATAAGGATAGCTTTCCTGCCGAGAGATTCAACGGAGTCATAGAAAGAGCAGAAGCTTTGAATGCTCAAAACGAAGCTGTTCAATACCGTGCTGCCTGGAGCAATGAGTGTATTGAGTTTTGGTTTATCCTGCATTTTTCTTATTACACATCGAATAACTACAGAAGCGAGTATATAGAATACCTCAATAATAAACTCACAGAATTAGGAATCGGGAAGTACGCCAAGAATATGGAAAACATATTTGAGGTGCTTTGGAAACATGGAAATCCAAAGCTTGCTATTCGATATGCTAAGAGGATTATTAATGAGCGCCAGGGAATGACACCTGCTATGATCGCACCCGGAACAAAAGTATATGAGTTGGTTGAGGAACTGGCTAAATATTTACCGGAAGAAATGAAGGAAAAGTTTCTGGTATGATCGCTTGAAAACTGATAGAGCCAGGTCAAAGCATGCTGAGATTATGTTTAGTAAATCTGAGTCTGACAGCCGATGTTTTTTTGTGCAAAATCACACCCGTCTGAGCCGCTTAGCGGCTGTTATGTAAACGTAAGGCCTTGTGTTCCATACCATGATCAGGACTCTGAAACCCTTTGCCCATAAGGTTTTCAGAAGTGTATTGTTTTTTGTGCAATTTTTACAGCTTGCATTTATTTTCTGAAAAATTTATAATTTTAGCATATTGGTATGGAGGATGCAATGCAGAAATACAAGATTGGTGATTTTGTATTATATGGCTATTCGGGGGCTTGTGAGATAGTTGAGATAGGCCCTCTTTCTTTCGGCGGTAATAACAGGGATTATTATTCCCTGAAACCGGTTTATGACGAGAGGGATACCATCTATGTTCCGGTGGACAAGGAGGATGATATCGCCCGTAAGGTCATAGGCAAAAAGCAGGCCGAAGAGATCATTGCGTCCATTAAGTCCAGCAAACGTACCGGGAATGTTCCCGAGAAGGAAAAATGCGAGGAGATCCTCCGTTCAGGAGACAATCTCAAAGTGTCCAATATGATAAGACAGCTTAGGAATCTTAAAGCCGAGAACAGGAAGAATCATAAGGGACTCAATATTGCTGAAGAGAAGACTCTCAAATATGCAGAGAGGATACTGTTCAGCGAGATAGCTACAGCAATGAAGATCACGATGGATGAGGCAAGTGAACGACTTGATAAAGTGCTTGACGCCTGAATATTAGAGAAAGGATATAAGAGCCCGGACGCGCTGAATGCACGGCGGGCTCTTTTGCGTTTACCTTAGAAAGAAAAACGGTTTTCTTTTATTGATTTGCAAAGGTGACTTGATAATAGGAGAAATAATATTGTGAATATCAACGAATATAACCACCTTAAGGAAACGATAAAATATCATATGGATCGATACTATAATCAGGATGAACCTGAAATCAGTGATTATGAGTATGATCAGTTAATGATTCAACTAAAAGCGGCTGAAAAAGAGCATCCTGAATGGATCACCCCGGATTCACCATCACAGATAATTGGTGGAACAGCAAAACGAGAAGCAGGTGTAAAGGTTACACATGATGTTCCCATGCTGTCAATTGAAGATGTGTTTTCAAAGGAAGATGTAATCGCCTGGGTAGATAAGGTTAAGACTATTCACCCGGAATGTACGTTTTCCGTTGAAACAAAGATAGATGGCCTTTCAATGACTCTTCGCTATGAAAAGGGAGAAAACGGCAAATTAGGGCTTACATTAGCCGAAACCCGAGGGGATGGTCTTGTGGGGGAAGATGTTACTGAAAATGCATTAGTCATTCCGGACGTAAAAAGGTATATAGAATTACCCTATGATTCGCTACAACTTCGTGGAGAGGTTTATATGTCTCACGAGGATTTTGAAAAGTTTAATGATGCACAGGAAAAAGCTGGAAAAAAACTGGCGGCTAATCCACGTAATCTGGCAGCGGGAACATTAAGACAGTTAGATTCTGCAATCACAAAAAAGCGTGGACTTAGGATGTTTGTATTTAATGTTCAGCAAGGTCCTGATGAATTGATGGGAAGCCACTGTAAGGGAATGAATATTTTGGAATCAAATGGAATTCCTGTTGTTTTTCACAGAGCTTGTTCAACTGCAGATGAAATAATTCAGGCAATAGATGAAATTGCCGAAATGCGTAGTGATCTTGAATATGATATTGATGGCGCGGTTGTTAAGATTGATCAGATTCAGTATCGCGATGATTTCCCGGCTGGAAGTAAGTATTCAAGTGGACATATTGCTTATAAATATCCTCCTGAAGAGAGGGTAGTGGTTATGGATGATATACTTGTAGATGTTGGCAGGACAGGAAAACTTACATTCACTGGGATATTTCATGATAAGGAAACAGGAAAGACTGCTAAATTATGTGGAACGAATGTATCAAAGGCCACACTTCATAATCAGGAATATATTAATGATATGACCATTGGTATCGGTGGTTCTTATAAAGTGTTTAAGAGTGGGGAAATAATTCCGAAATTAAACGGATGCGTAGATAAGCCTGTTAAAGTATTTAAAGCGCCAGATAGATGCCCGATTTGCGGGTCGTTTCTTGTGAAAGAAAACGCTGTTGATATTGTTTGTGAAAATCCTTATTGCGCCGCACAAAGATTGAGAAATATATCTTATTTTACATCACTTAACTGTATGAATATTATGGGGCTTGGGGAGAATAATATTGACGCGCTTATTAAGAGTGGATATTTAAATGATTGCGCAGATATATATACCTTAAAAGACCATAGAGAAGAATTGATAGAGAAATCTATTATTGGTAAAGCGGATAACACTGATAAAATATTAAAGGCTATAGAGAATTCTAAATCAAATGATGCAGTACAGTTACTTACGGCTCTTGCTATTAGGAATGTGGGAAAAGGTGCCGCTAAGGATATAATGAAACATTTCCCTGATATTCGTTCACTTATGAGCGCGACAAAGGAAGAGCTAACATCTATTAATGATATCGGAGAAACTACGGCTGATTGTATTGTTGATTTCTTTCATAATGATACGTCGATATCGATTATTAATAGACTCGAAAAAAGCGGTGTCAACATGACCGCAAAGAAAGAAGAAAGTACATCTAATTGTTTGGAAGGCCTTACAATTGTTGTGACCGGGACACTTCCGACTCTTGGCAGAAAAGAAGTTCAGGAGTTAATTGAAAAGAATGGCGGAAAATTCACATCAAGTGTCAGCAAGAAGACATCTCTTCTTGTAGCTGGCGATGCTGCTGGTTCTAAGTTGACAAAAGCCCAGACGCTTGGGATAAAAATCATTGATGAAGCTGAGTTATTGAAAATGATAGATGAACAGGCTTAAAGAAGAATAATTTGAAGTAACAGACTACAGGGTAGTTGATACTTATCAGCCGAGTGGAACTCATAGTTTTCTGGTTACATTAAAAACAGGAGAAGAAGTTCGTATATTACAGGACTTTTTTGTAGATATGCAGAAATCTTCATTTGTTGAAGATATGAAGAATCAGTCGGGAGAGTAAGCTGTCTTCAAGAAAAGAGGGATGGTTATGTCAAAGGAAAGAGAATTCAAAGGGCATAGTATCAACAGACACATTGATAATTATTGTGTATTAGACCTCGAAACAACAGGCATTTTTGTTAATTCGGCAGATATTATCGAAATATCTGCAATAAAGGTGCGTAATAACCAAGTGATAGATTCTTTTTCGACGTTAATTAATCCTGGATATCATATTCCTGATGCTGCAACAGCTGTCAATCATATAACAGATGAGATGGTACAAAATGCACCGACGATACAAGCTGTGATAGAAGAGTTTCTAAATTTTGTGGGTGATGATGTTGTCATAGGCTACAATAATGCAAGCTTTGACATGAATATTGTATATGACAAGGTATTGGAGATAACTGACAAAGTTTTTTCTAATGACTATATTGACGTGATGCATGCAGTAAGACGTTCCCCATTAAAACTGGAAAATGCCAAGCTGGAAACAGTAAGTAAATATTATCAATTAGACACTGCAGGAGAACATAGAGCATTAAAAGACTGTTATCTGACTAAAGATTGCTACGATAAACTGTTCAATGACTTTGGAGATATTGTATATCAAAAAAGTAGTCATAAAAGTAGTGGTGGTTTTCATATACAGTATTCTGCTGAAACACTTGCTTTACAGGAATTACAGACTATTCTGGCCGGTATTCTTGAAGATGGAATAGTTGATAGAGAAGAAGCAGAGGCACTATGCTTTTGGGTTGAAGAACATAGGAATTTATCCGGCAATTATCCTTTTGACAAGACTTATGCTACTTTGGATGCTATTTTGGAAGATGGAGTAATAACTGACGAAGAACTACTGGAGTTGAAAGATGTACTTACGGAAGTGGTTGATCCGGTAAAGCGCTCTTGTGAACACTGTGGAATAGATACGCTGACAGATAAGCATGTTTGTATAACAGGGGATTTTGATTATGGCTCTAGAAAGGATGTAGAAACGCTTATTGAAAGCGTTGGAGGAATTATAGATAAGAGCACGAAAAAAGTTACTGACTATGTTGTAGTTGGCGCTAAGGGGAGTAGCGCATGGAAGACCGGTAATTATGGATCCAAAATACAAAAGGCAATGGAATATAAAAATACTGGTATAGAGATATCCATAGTTGAAGAAAAGGATTTTATACCAGATGTCATGCGTTTGAACGGTGATTCTTCGGACAAGTAATAGGAGAAAGATTGAATGGGCGATTGGAAGACCACAATTAAAGAGATAATAGATGAAATTATTCGAAAGTATGAACTTTATGATAATGCCATAAAATTTAAAGAAAATCCTGGAAATGGAAAAAAGAATGAAATAACATCGTATTCTATTGTTATTTTTGAGAAAGATTATCCTGAGACTGATGCTTCTTCTAACAGTTCTGACGGTCCGGTAATTGTAAATATCCAGATTCTTTCTGGTAAAGAACAGAATAAATTTAAGCTGCAAAGTATAAGTAAGGATGTTATTGAAAACGTGGAGTTTCCTGAACAGGTCATATACAAGGCGACAAGGAAACCTACAAAGAAGGAACTTGAAGATAATCCTGAATTAAATTCTGATACAGAATGTATTCCTATAAAGAATCCGTATGTTATAGTTGATCCTTCTACGGATGGCTTTAAAGAATATATTCGTAAAGTAATTGAATACTCGATTGAGCATTATGAGAGTAAAGCATCAGCGTTCGGTTGCTGCGCTAAATTTGCAGAGTGTTCAGCTGCTAAGAAATGTTTGCATATGAATAGACTGTATTCAAAAGCGTGTGGATACAGGAAGAATCTGGAATTGGGAAACATATATTATTAAACGAGAAATATAGATAATCAAATAGAGACTGAGAAGAAAAGCTTCTGGGTCTCTTTTTGTATACGGCTATATGGATATAGAAATATGTCATGTTTTAAATAAATATCTAAAACTTCTCACACCGTGTAGCCTTGTCTGACGGTATTTAAGTGAGCCTTAGCAGTTCTCGAAAATGCATAAATTCACTAGGAACGGGCCGCCATGGATGGCGGGCCGAGTGAACAACGACACATGGATGTGGCGTGTGAACGGTTCCGGAAAAAACAATAGTTTGGGGCATTTTCGTAAGAACTGCTTGGCGAGCGATACCACCGTCAGATAAGGCTACCGGTGTGAGGAAGACGTATACTATTTTTGAAATATGTTGGAAAAATGGGCCACTTGTGCTATAGTTGTCGTTAAAAAACACGGGAAGAAAAAGGGAGGGACCGGTAGATGCCAATAAGAATACAGAGTGATCTTCCTGCAAGGGAAGTACTTGAATCGGAAAATATATTTGTAATGGATGAGAAAAGGGCCATCCATCAGGATATTCGTCCTCTTCAGGTTTGTATACTTAATCTGATGCCGCTTAAGGAAGATACAGAACTTCAGCTGCTCAGGGCATTTTCCAATACTCCGCTGCAGATAGATCTTACGTTTCTTATGGTGAAGAGCCATATATCACAGAACACGTCTGCGAATCATCTTAACAGATTCTATACGACTTTCGATGAGATAAAGGACAGAAAGTTTGACGGCATGATAATAACAGGGGCTCCGGTGGAGCAGATGCCGTTTGAGGAAGTGGATTACTGGGAAGAGATATGCCAGATCATGGACTGGACCACGGACCATGTGACATCAACCATGCATCTTTGCTGGGGAGCACAGGCGGGGCTTTATCACTTTTACGGCATACCTAAGATAGATCTGCCCGAAAAGCTTTTTGGCATATACAAGCACCGTGTATTTCACAAGAGCACTCCTCTTGTAAGAGGCTTTGATGATGTCTTTTATGCGCCTCATTCCAGACATACCACGAACAGAAGGGCTGATATTGAAGCCTGCAACGATCTTACAATACTTGCTGTTTCCAGTGAGGCAGGTGTAATGCTTGTCATGAATAAGGACGGCAGCCGTATCTTTATGATGGGGCATCCGGAATATGACCGCTACACCCTTGATAAGGAGTATAAGAGAGACCTGAGCAAAGGTCTTCCTATACATCTGCCGGTAAATTACTACCCGGATGATGATCCCGAAAATAAGCCTTCACTTATATGGAGAGCACACGCAAATACAGTGTATTCCAACTGGTTAAATTACTACGTTTATCAGGCTACACCGTACGACCTGGGTTGATATATAAAACCCGGAATGATAAAATATAGGGGTATTTGATATTCCATACATGGAGGGTTACGCTTTATGAAAAAAGAGGGAAATGGGGTATCTTTTTTTGCATCCATTAAAGGCAAAGTCATTCTGATGATGTCGCTGGTCGTGATCATAGCCACATTGATCAATGTGCTTATAGCGGCCGGAAGTGCTCAAAAGAATATAAAGAGTCTGATGGAGAGCAATATCTATGCAATGTCTAATATGGCCGGAGTCTTTTTGGACGAAGAGCTGTCAAAAAAGAGTGCTGATCAGGTCCTCACTCCGGAACATCTCGGAGATCTGTACGGCAATGTCAAGATCAAAGGTCTGGATTCCAGTTATGCATATATAGTGAGCGGTGAAGGCACGATGCTTTATCATCCCACTGCCGAAAAGATAGGCAAACCTGTTGAAAATGCAGCAGTAAAGCAGGTTGTCGGTGAGATAAGTGCGGGAAAGATTCCCGAGCCTTCGTTTATCAGTTATGAATTCAAGGGCGCCCAGAAGTATGCCGGCTGCTATACCACAAAGAATGCTGAAGCCATCGTTGTAGTTACCTGTGATGAAAAGGATGCTATGGCGGCTGTTACAAGTATGAAGGTGATGCTTATCGGAGTTGGAGTGCTTATCCTTATTATAGCTGTTGCTCTTGGAACACTTGCAATGTTTAAGATCCTCGGATCACTTACTGAGGTTGCAGGTTACCTTGACGCTCTCGGTAATCTTGATATAAGGAAAGATGAAAAGCTTGAAGCGCTTGCGCGTAAAAAAGATGAGAACGGCCTTATGGCAAGATCCACCTTAAAGATCATCGACAGGCTTTCAGGCACCATCTCTGAGATCAGAGACCAGATAATCAATATCAATTCTTCAACCGAAATCCTCAATACAAGGATCACCGACACGGAGGGCAGTATCAAGCAGGTTGAGACAGCCATGAATGAGATCGCCACAGGTGTTTCGGATCAGGCAAGAAATACTGAGGATGCGGCAGAACATATCAACAGTATCGTAGCACTCATAGAAGATACAAACAGCCAGGTCGAGGATCTTTCGAAGAATGCCGACAGTATGCAAAATGCCGGATCAAAGGCTATTGATACTATGACGGAACTGGTTACTACTAATCAGAAAACTGTCAGTGCGATCAACGATATTTATGAGCAGGCAAAACTTACAAACCAGTCTGTTTCAAATATCAGGGAAGCAACAGAGCTTATCGTATCTATCGCCGATCAGACCAGTCTTCTTTCACTCAATGCCAGCATTGAGGCTGCAAGAGCAGGTGAGGCAGGCCGTGGCTTTGCTGTAGTAGCTTCCGAGATACAGTCTCTTTCGAATCAGTCCTCCGAATCGGCCGGAAAGATCGCTGAGATAATAAATAGTCTTACCGAGAATTCCGAGCGTGAGATGAATATAATGAACAGTGTCCTCGAGATAATGAAGCAGCAGGACGAGAACGTTACACGTACCAATGAAGCTTTTGATAATGTTATGTCCGGCATCGGAGCATCCATGGAGGATATACAGAAGATATCAAAACAGACCGGTGAGATGGACGAGACCAGCGGTAAGGTTATAGATGTGGTTTCCAATCTGTCGGCTATATCTGAAGAAAACGCAGCAAGCACCGAGGAGACAACCGCTTCAACAGCTATGGTATCCGGTATCATGGTAGAGCTTGCGGATCAGAGCAATAACTTAAAGACTGTATCCGAAAAACTTGAGGAACTTGTTTCAGTATTTAAGGTGGGATAAAAGATCCCTTCTGCCGGAGTGTCATGAATACAGCAGAGAGTTACAGCATACTCGGGCTGATGCCTACGGCATCGGATGAGGATGTGAAAAAAGCATACAGAGCACTGTGCAAGAAGTACCATCCGGATAATGCCGGCGCATCGGAAGATGACAAAAGGCGTTATCTGCTTGTAAATGAGGCATATAACTCTATATGTTCCGGAATCGCTCAAAGGGATATGACGTCGGTTCCTGTCTATGCTGATCCTGCGGTACAGAATTTAAAAAGAGGCCCAAGGATAATGGGCGGAAGTGTAAGCCGTCATCCGGGGTCATCTGCGGCAAGGGCCGAAAGAAGGCACTTTGAAAAGCAGATGCAGGCCGAAAGCGAAAACCGCCAGCAGATGGAAAAAAAGAAGCTTGAGGAGCGCGCAGCTAAGGCCAGGGCACAAAAGGAAAAAGAACAGGCGATACTTAATGAGATCAGGATGATAAGACTTGCGCATATCATCCATGATACAATAGTTGCCGACAGGAAAACGAACAGAACGGATACAGAATAGCATGATAGATTTTGATGATGCATTATACCGGCTTACGCCGGGATATATAAAAAGGGGCGGGCACTATACCGGCAGCTATGACGGAAAGCGCTTCCTGATAGAGCTGCAGAAGCAGGAAGATGCGGATGACCGTATACATGTCTGCATCTGGCCGGAACCGCTCTGTTATGAAAAAACGGACGATCAGTTAAAGCATCACGAGTACTTTGAATTCTCTGATAAGGGACTTGAAGATGCATGGCAGTATGTTCAGAGCATAGTAAAGGCGGCGGGATGAAGACAAGATCATTAAAGGGCAGGACGGTGGCTGTTGTTTCGGCAGCCCTTGCAGTACTGGTGTTTTTTTCAACACTGATCAGTTATCTGTTTTATTCAAATGCGCTTGATTCGTATCTTCGTGATGGCAGCAGCATTGAAGAATCCAGAAAACAGTTTTTTATCATATTTACCTGTGCGATGATACTTATCGCCATTATCCTTATACTTATAGCCGGGATGCTCATAGAGATCTATATAGTGAAACCGGTTACGGATATGACCAAGGCTATAGCCTCCATCTCTTATGATTCTGAAGGTATGCGTGAAGATAATGAAGATCCGAAGCGTGCACTTAAGAATCTGAATATCACTTCAGGAGGCGAGATCGAGGAACTGTATCATGCACTTCAGAAGTTTCAGATGGATACCAGTGACTACCTTATAAATATGCGTGAGGCAAGCTGGGAAACAGAGCATGACAGTATGACGATGCTCGCAAACAAAGTTAAGTTTGATAAGAGAAAGAAAGAAGTATATCCGTTTGCTGATACAATATACATCGCGGGGCTCAATGTTATAAATCTTCATGTTGCAAACGAGAAGATAAGCAGCGATGCAGGAGACGGTATCATTTCAAAGGTTGCAAGAGAACTGAGAAGGCTGAGCTCCGACAGTATCCATACATACAGATTGGAAGATGACCATTTCCTCATAGTTATCTGCGGATATCTTGAGGAGGAGTCGGTATCGATAATCACTAAATGGGTTGACAGAGTAGGACGTCTTAACAGAAATTCTGATGAGTTTGTTATCAGATTGGTCTGGGGCGGAGCTTTCGGAGAAGGCACATTTGATGTAGATGATGTTTATAAGCATGCCGATGCTGAACTGTATTGTAATACCGCCGTTGCCAAGAAGAATATAAACTGATCTTAAGCCGGAGGGTGTGAAATTGGTCAGAATAGATCGCCTGGATAAGCTGGACAAGATAAATTTTTATGGACGCATGCATGGCCGTATCGTTAAATGGTGGAATGTCAATATGACAGAAGCTGATATGGAGACGGCAGGCATGACAGTCGCTGATGATGGTTATGATGCTGATTCCGCGGCTGAAAGGCTCTTAAATGAGGCTCTTTCGGGGAATGGCAGTACAGAAGTGCCGCCTGAGGCCCTGGAGATCTATAACAGGCTTCAGGCAGAAGCTGAAGCAGATGAGGCTGCAAGACTGGCCGAGATAGAGGAAGCAAAAAGAAAAGCCGGTAACTGAGATCAGTTACCGGCCTTTTTATCGGCTTCTTTCTTTTTGGTCAGATTTTTATTTGCGGTTGAGAGCATAAGCTTTATGCGGTTAAGCTGGTTTACCTCGCTGGCACCGGGATCGTAGTCGATAGCCACTATGTTGGAAGAGGGGTACCTGCTGCGCAGTGCCTTTATAACACCCTTACCGACTACGTGGTTTGGCAGGCAGCCAAAAGGCTGGGTGCAGACGATATTCTCGGTACCGGAATGGATCAGCTCAAGCATCTCACCTGTGAGGAACCATCCTTCACCTGTCTGGTTTCCGATAGAAACTATATCCTTTGCATAATTTACCAGATCATATATATTTGCCGGAGGATCAAAGTGTCGGCTCTTCTTAAGCGCCTTGGCAGGGAAGGAACGGATGAAATTCATACCGGTTATGCCAAGTTTTGAATTCCGCGCTGTCTTTTTGCTCATTCCAAGTTCTTCGGCTTTGTATATCTGGTTATAGAAGCAGTAGTACATGAAATCGATAAGATCGGGAACAACGGCCTCGGCACCTTCTTTTTCCAGAAGGTCGACAAGGTGATTGTTTGCAGCGGGAGCGAACTTGACAAGTATCTCTCCGACTACACCGACCCTGGGTTTTCTTTCTTCATGGATGGGGATATTGTCGAATTCCTCTATCATCTCGCGGCACATACGCTTATATCTGCCAAAGGATAAGTGTTTTCCTGATATGAATTCATTGCATCTCTTCAGCCATTTCTGATGTACTTCTTCAACAGAACCCGGTGTTATTTCGTAAGGTCTCATCCTGTAGACACAGCGCATGAATATGTCACCGAAAATGGCGGCATATAAAAGCCTTTCCACAAGAGGGAAGGTGATCTTGAATCCGGGATTGGCTTCGAGGCCGCTGAGATTCAGGGAGATAACGGGAATATTCGGATAGCCTGCCTTTTCAAGCGCACGGCGTATGAAACCCACATAATTGGTAGCACGGCATCCTCCGCCGGTCTGTGTCATCATAAGTGCCAGATGGTCGGTATCGTATTCGCCGGTCTGTATGGCTTCTATAAGCTGTCCTACTACGCAGAGTGAAGGGTAGCATGCATCATTGTTTACATACTTGAGTCCGACGTCTACCGAATGCCTGTTGTCATTTGTGAGCACGTGAAGCTTGTAGCCGCAGCTGTTGAATGCCGCTTCAAACATGTCAAAATGAATGGGCGACATCTGAGGGCAGATGATGGTGTAATCCTTTTTCATCTCCTCGGTGAATAGGACACGGTCAAAGTTCGTGGGTTTGAGCTCACGCTTCTCATTTTTCTTCTCTTTGACTTCAAGAGCGGCAATAAGTGAACGGACACGTATACGTGCCGCACCAAGATTGTTGACTTCGTCGATCTTTAAGCAGGTATAGATCTTGCCTGAACCTGAAAGTATGTCATTTACCTGATCGGTGGTCACTGCATCAAGACCGCAGCCGAAAGAGTTGAGCTGGATAAGGTCCAGATCATCTCTTGTACGTACATATGTTGCAGCACAGTACAGTCTTGAATGGTACATCCACTGGTCAGATACGATAAGAGGTCTTTCGGGAACACCGAGATGGGATACCGAATCCTCTGTAAGCACAGCGATATCGAAACTTGTTATAAGTTCGGGGATGCCGTGGTTGATCTCAGGATCTATATGATAGGGACGGCCGGCGAGAACTATGCCACGTTTATGGTTCTGTTCCATCCAGGTGAGTACTTCCTCACCCTTGTCATGCATATCCTGATGTGCCTTATCAAGTTCATCCCATGCTTTTGATACCGCATCGATGATCTTGGACTGGTCAATCTCTTCAAACTCCTTGATAAGAGCCTGTGCGATAAGATCGGGACTTGAAAAATTCATAAAGGGATGTCTGAATATGACTTCGCCTTTAGTGATCGCTTCCACATTATTCTTTATGTTTTCCGGATAGGATGAAACGATAGGGCAGTTGTAGTGATTATTGGCCCCGTCTGTTTCATTACGCTCATAGAAAAGTGAAGGATAGAAGATAAAATCAGGTTTCTGCGCAATAAGCCATTCAACATGTCCGTGAGCGAGCTTTGCGGGATAGCATTCCGATTCCGAAGGAATTGATTCGATACCCAACTCATAGATCTTTCTGTTGGATACAGGGCTTAAAATCACACGGTAGCCCAGCTCCTTAAAGAAGGTAGCCCAGAAAGGGAAATTTTCATAGATGTTGAGTACTCTGGGGATACCGACCGTTCCGCGGAAGGCATCAGCTTCGGAAAGCGGTTCATAATCAAAGAAACGCTTTAATTTATACTCAAAGAGGTTAGGGATATTATTGGCATTCTTGGGCTTTCCCAGTCCTCTTTCGCAACGGTTTCCGGAGATGAATTTTCTGTTTCCGGAGAAATTGTTTATAGTAAGCCTGCAGCTGTTTGTGCAGCCGCGGCATTTAGCCATCGATGTGGAGAAGGTGAACCTGTCGATCTCGTCAAAAGAGAGCATCGTGGTCTTGTAGCCTTCTTCGAAACGTTCCCTTGAAACGAGGGCGGCGCCGAATGCACCCATGATACCTGCTATATCAGGTCTTATAGCTTCGCAGTTTGCGATCTTTTCAAAACTTCTTAAAACTGCATCATTGTAGAAGGTTCCGCCCTGTACAACGATGTTCTTTCCAAGTGCCGATGCATCGGAAACCTTGATAACCTTGAATAGTGCATTCTTGATAACGGAATAGGCAAGACCGGCAGAGATGTCCGCTACGGAAGCGCCTTCTTTCTGTGCCTGTTTAACCTTTGAGTTCATGAATACAGTGCATCTGGTTCCAAGATCTATGGGATGCTCAGCAAAAAGAGCTGTCTTAGCAAAATCTCTTATGGATAGATTGAGCGATCTGGCAAAAGTCTCAAGGAATGAACCGCAGCCGGAGGAGCAGGCTTCGTTGAGCATTACCGAGTCAACGTTGCCGTTCTTTATCCTGATGCATTTCATGTCCTGACCGCCTATATCGAGTATGCAGTCTACTTCGGGATCAAAAAATGCTGCGGCATAGTAATGTGCAACAGTCTCAACCTGGCCGTCATCAAGTATGAAAGCGGCTTTCATGAGAGCTTCACCGTAGCCGGTGGAGCAGGCTCTTACGATATGGGCCTCTCTGGGGAGCTTTGCCTTCAGTTCCCTGAATGCCTTGAGTGCTGTCTCAAGAGGAGAACCGTTGTTGTTTGAATAGAATGACCAGAGCAGCGCACCCTCATCTGAGATGAGCGCCATCTTTGTGGTAGTCGATCCGGCGTCTATTCCAAGGAAGCAGTTTCCTTTATATTTTTCAAGATCGCCTGTTCCTACACAGGCTTTTTCGTGTCTTGCGGTGAATGCCTCATATTCAAGCTTGTCATTAAAGAGAGGCTCCATTCTTTCCACTTCAAATTCCATATGTATGCCGTTGTTTAACAGATCGGCCATGGCCTTTAATGTGGTGGTTTCTGCATCTTCTTTTGCATTCAGGGCTGAACCCAACGCTGCAAAGAGATGGGAATTTTCTATATCTATAGTATGCTCTTCATCGAGCTTGAGTGTTCTGATAAAAGCCGCCTTCAATTCGGAAAGGAAATGGAGGGGGCCGCCGAGGAATGCAACATGTCCTCTGATCGGTTTTCCGCAGGCAAGGCCTGAAATGGTCTGATTTACAACAGCCTGGAATATGGAAGCCGACAGATCCTCTCTTGTGGCACCGTCATTGATCAGAGGCTGTATATCGGTTTTGGCAAAAACGCCGCATCTTGCCGCGATCGTATAGAGTGATTTGTAGTCCTTGGCATATTCGTTCAGACCGGCGGCATCTGTCTGTATAAGAGAGGCCATCTGGTCGATGAAGGATCCGGTTCCGCCGGCGCATATGCCGTTCATTCGCTGCTCAACGTTTCCGTTCTCGAAATAGATTATCTTGGCATCTTCACCGCCAAGCTCAATGGCGACATCAGTCTTGGGTGCAAAAGTCTCAAGGGAGGTGCTTACGGCGATAACCTCCTGAACAAAGGGCGAATGAAGATGATTGGCGAGGGTCAGTCCGCCCGATCCGGTAATGACAGGTCTTACTGTCTTATCACCGGTCTTTTCCATTGCCTTGTTTAAGAGAGCTTCAAGTGTTTTGCTGATATCGGCGAAATGTCGTTCATAATCAGAGAACAGTATATTATTATCTTTATCAATGAGGGCGATCTTTACGGTTGTAGAACCGATATCTATGCCCAGTCGGTAAATCATTTCATCCATAACTGAAACCTAACTCCGGTATAAATTCCTGTGCATAAAGTTATACGCATACCCCGTGATTATAACGTTGAACAGAGCCTTTTTCAAGTTTGAGCCATGGAGATAAATTGCAGAGAAAAGGCGCAACTGATATAATCAGACTTGATTCAAAAAAAGGAGGGTACATTAATGGATGATATTGAATTCAGATATGACACTCAGCTTCTCATAGATGGAGATGATCTTGATGAAGATGAGGTGAATGATTATTTCAGGGAGCATTTCAAAGGAGACTGCCTGCTTGCGGTGGGCGGTGACGGAGACCCGATAAAGATTCATTTTCATACAAATGAGCCCTGGCTTGTGCTTGAATATTGCAGAAGTCTCGGTGAGATCTATGATATAGTTGTTGAAGACATGGACAGACAGGCTAGAGGACTACACGGTTAAGAATTATGAATTTTTTGAATAAACTTGAAAGAAAGATCGGACGTTATGCAATATCAAATCTGCCGATCTATATTCTGCTAACTTATGCGGCAGGCTATCTGATGCAGATGGCAGGTGGAGACAATCTTTTAGATGCCATCTCGCTCAACCCATATGCAATAGTTCACGGTCAGGTATGGCGCATAGTATCCTGGGTGCTCATACCGCCCAGAAGCGACAACGTGTTTTTCGTATTGATATCGTTGTATTTCTATTATTCGATATCAAGGTCGTTGGAAAATGCATGGGGCAGCTTTATCTTCAATCTCTATGTGTTTATGGGATTGATCTTTACCGTGCTTGGCGCTTTTCTGCTCTTGGGATATTTTGAACTGTTAGCGCCGCAGGATATTGCATTCTATGATGATTTATACTTAACGCATTATGGACAGGAGTGTTCAAGCTTAGCCGGTGGTTCATGGTTTTATGCATCTACAGCCAGATTGTTTTCGACTTATTTTGTAAACATGTCCCTGTTCCTTGCGTATGCGATGACATATCCGGAAGCACGGGTGCTTCTTATGTTTTTCATACCGGTGAAGGTAAAGGTGCTGGGAATCCTGTATTTTATAGTTCTTGTAGCTCAGGGTATCGAAATGGGAATACTCGGTCTCTTTGTTATAGGTGCTTCGATCCTTAATTTCATAATATTCTTTATTCTGACCAGAAGCAGGTTCAAAATGTCGCCTAAGATGAGAACTATGCGGAAGGAGTTTAAGAGACAGAGCAGGGACGCGGAATTTATACGCACTACAGTAGCAAAACATAAGTGTGCTATATGCGGCAGAACAAGCGATGATTATCCTGATCTGGAATTCCGTTTCTGTTCACAGTGTGAGGGAAATTATGAATTCTGTGAGGACCATCTGTTTACGCATAAGCATTTCAAAAGAAATAACACAGGATCAGAATCATGACAAAAGAAGAAAAATTCATACAGGACATAAATGAGATCAGAGAGACTGCAGTGATGCAGGGAGGTTATATAACCGAGGAACAGATTGAGGAAGTTTTCCCTGCTGTTACGGAAGATCAGAAGAAGCTCCTGTTAGATTATTTTAAGGAAAACAATATAGGTATAGGCAGTCCTCTTGATGAAAAGGACTACCTTGGTGAGGATGAACAGAAGCTCATTAAGATATATATGGATGAGCTTGAGGGCATCGATGAGCCGGATGCAGACATGAAGAGAGTTCTTGTCATGAATGCAAAGAACGGAGATAGGAATTCAAAAGAACAGCTTATGAATGCCTATCTGAAAGCTGTTGTCGATACCGCTAAGCTCTATACGGGGCAGGGTGCCGAGACTTCGGATCTTATCGGCGAAGGAAATGTGGCTCTTGCGGATGCACTTTCCAAGCTGGATAGTCTGGATTCGCCGGAAGATCTTGATGAAATGGTTATGCGCATGATCATGAATTCGATGGAAGCGCTCATAGACGAGGAGAATGCCGAGGCGGCAGCCAACCGCGAGGCGCTTGCACTGGTCATGAAGATAATGGGCAAGGCTAAGGATATGCATGATGAACTGGGCAGGAAAGTAAGTGTTGAAGAACTTGCAGACGAAGGCGAGTTTACATACGAGGATATTTATGAAGCCATAAGGTTATCCGACAATTGCGGAGATTATATAATCTACAATAAGGAATGACAGAGGATTATGCGATCGATGATGACTGAAATGGATACAGACTTTAAGTTTGTGATCCAGGAATTTTCCAAAACGATGATAGGCGCCCGCTACACCTACAGGGAACTAATGAGTGCTGAACGGGTGCCTTTTAAATTTCAGACGATAGTACAGAGGCTTATAATACCTTATGCGGATGAGAACATGATGATAGGCGAGCATCTTATGCATATTAGCAGGGATGATGCCAATTTCCGCATATTTAACGAACTTAAGACAAAAATACGTGCTGCTGTCCCTAAAGATAACGGGGAGTATGCACTTAAGGACATTACAGTTGCAGAGGCTGCTGATTCTCCTCTTCCGGAGGGATCCGTGATACAGGAGATATCATTTTCAAATCTTGCCCTTATGGGCTTTAAACTTTAAGGAGGAAACACATACATGTTTGATGCGGCGAAATTAAAAGGCTACAAGGTCAAAGAGCATCATCACAGCACCGATTTGAGCAGTGAGGCGTATCTTCTTGAGCATGAGAGATCAGGTGCCAGGATAGCTTTGCTTGATAATGATGACGAAAACAAGGTCTTCTATATAGGATTCCGCACACCCCCTAAGGATTCGACGGGAGTGGCTCATATACTTGAACATTCGGTGCTCTGCGGTTCCGATAAGTTTCCGCTTAAAGATCCGTTTGTTGAGCTTGTAAAGGGCTCGCTCAATACATTCTTAAATGCCATGACCTACCCGGATAAGACGGTCTATCCCGTAGCTTCATGCAATGAAAAGGATTTCAGAAATCTTTGCGATGTTTATCTGGATGCCGTATTACATCCCAATATCTATCATGAGGAGAAGATATTCCGCCAGGAGGGCTGGCATTATGAGATGGACGATAGGGATTCAGAACTTAAGATAAACGGTGTTGTTTATAATGAGATGAAAGGTGCATTCTCGGATCCGTCGGATGTGATGTACCGCGAGATAATGAATTCGCTTTACCCTGATACAACATACGGTGTAGAAAGCGGCGGTGATCCCGAAGTCATACCCGAACTTACATATGAGAACTTCCTTAAGTTCCACGGGTCATATTATCATCCGTCAAATTCATATATTTACTTTTACGGCAATTCAAACTGGAATGAACAGCTTGAGTGGCTGGACAGGGAATATCTTTCCGCATACGAAAGAACTGAAGTTTCATCATATCCCGGAAAACAGAAGCCTTTTGATAAGGTCAATATGATCACAAAAGAGTATCCTATCTCCGAGGATGAGAAGGAAGAGAATAATACATATCTTTCTTATAATGCAGTGATCGGAGATTCCACAGACAGAGAGCTTTATCTTGCATTCCAGATAGTTGATTATGCTCTTATAGATGCTGAAGGCACACCGCTTAAGAAGGCCCTGCTTGAAGCCGGTATAGGGACAGAGATATCCTCAACATTTGAGAATGGGATATGTGAGCCTTATTACAGCATAGTAGCAAAGAATGCTAATGCTTCGGATGAGGCGAAGTTTGTAGAGCTTATAGAAAATGAGTTTAAGCGTGTGGTTAAAGAGGGCTTTGATAAGAATGCGCTCCTTGCCGACCTTAATTATCTGGAATTTAAGTACAGAGAAGCTGATTCGGGGCGTTACCCCAAGGGTCTTCTGCTTGGACTTAAGTGTCTGGACAGCTGGCTTTATGATGATGACAAGCCCTTTATTCATGTTGAAGAACTTGATACTTTTGCCTCATTAAGAAAAAAGATCGATACCGGATATTTTGAAGAACTGGTTGAAAAGTATCTGATCAACAATGAACATCGTTCGATACTTAAGCTTGTTCCGAAGAAGGGGCTGCAGGCAGTAAGGGAGAAGGCGTTAGCCGATAAGCTTGCCGCATATAAAGACAGCCTTTCTGACAGTGAGAAAGATGAGATCGTAAAGAAGGCAGCAGAACTGAAGGCTTTCCAGGAGACACCCGATCCGGAGGAAGCACTTAAGTGCCTTCCGGTACTTAAACGTTCGGATATAAAGAAGGAAGCTTATAAACTTATAAACGAATGGACAGAGATAGACGGAGTCAGGACTCTTTTCCACAATATTGATACGAACGGCATTGTATATATGACAATGTTCTTTGATATGAGCAAGCTTCCGTTCAGGCTTTATCCGTATGCGGGAATCCTTTTCGGCGTGTTCCGTTCGGTAGATACGGCAGATCATACATATGACCAGCTCGGTTATGAACTGGACAAGTACACAGGCTCATTTGCAACGTCTTATGACTATGCACTGCCCGGTTCGGATACGGATAATTACATACCTTACTTTACGGTAAGGGTAAGTTCGCTCACATCGAACATAAAGAATGCCATGGATCTTGTAAATGAGATCATTTTCACTTCAAAGATAGATGATGAAAAGAGACTTAAGGAGATAGTGGCAGAGGGTCGCTCAAGATTCCAGGGAACCATCAATATGGTATCTCATATGGTGGCTTCAAGTTATGCGCAGAGTATGCTTTCAGAATATGAGCGCGGAAGAGAACTTCTTAACGGAATGGATTTCTACAGATTCCTTGAGGATATGGAAGAACACTTTGATGAAAGGAAAGCAGATCTGATCGCAGGTCTTAAAGAAACTGCAGATATCCTCCTCAGAAAGAACGGTATGTTCATTGACCTTACGGGTAAGGAGAATGAAAAAGAGGCTCTTAAGGGGCTGGTATCAAAGACTGTGGCAAAGCTTTCGGACAGCACTGATTATCCTGAGAAGGGAACTCTTCCTGTAAAGAAAGTAAATACCGCTTTCGGTTGCTCTTCACAGGTTCAGTATGTTTCAAGGGCAGGAAACTTTAAAAAGCACGGACTTCCTTACAAGGGAACGCTTCGTATACTCCATACCATACTCGGATATGATTATCTTTGGATAAATGTCAGGGTTAAGGGTGGCGCTTATGGCTGCATGAATGCATTCAAGCGAACAGGCGAGAGCTATTTTGTTTCATACAGGGATCCTAATCTTAAGGAGACTATAGACATATTTGAGAAGGCAGCAGCTTATCTTAGAGACTTCAAGGCTTCGGACGAGCAGATGACAAAGTATATCATAGGAACCATGGGTGAGGTGGATGCACCGCTTACACCGGCGATGAAAGGAATGCGATCACTGCATGCATGCCTTGACGGAATCAGTGATGAGATGATCCAGAAGGACAGAGATGATATACTTGCGGCTGAAGATAAGGATATCAGAGAATTGGCAGAATATGTTTCCGCCTTCATGTCGGATGATGCACTCTGCGTAATAGGAAGTGAGACAAAGATAAAAGAGGCTTCAGACTGCTTTGATGCGGTTGAACCGCTTTTCCATTGATGGATCGTGGAGAACGTTATGAGTGAGAATAAGAAAGCAGGGTTCTGCGTGCTCGCAGGCAGGCCCAATGTCGGCAAATCAACACTTATGAACAGGCTTATAGGGACAAAGATTGCGATCACGTCTCCGAAGCCTCAGACAACAAGAAACAGCATCCGTACAGTTTATACGGATGACAGGGGACAGGCCGTGTTCATCGACACGCCGGGGATACATAAGTCAAAGAACAGGCTGTCGGATTATATGATGGCAGCAGTCGGCAGTTCGATGAAGGATGCCGATCTGATACTCTGGCTTGTGGAGCCGAAGAGCAATATACCCGATGAAGACAGGCAGATAGCCGAGCGGATAAAGGGCGAGGGTGTTCCGGTATTTCTGGTCATCAATAAGATCGATACAGTTAAAAAGCCAGAACTGCTCAAGGTTATCGATGCATATAAGGATCTTTGCAGCTTTAAGGAGATAATTCCCGTTTCGGCACTAAAGCAGGAAGGGCTTGAGGAACTGATGTCATGTATATTCGACACTCTTCCCGAGGGGCCTGCATTCTATCCTGATGATGAGCTGACAGATGAGCCCATGCGTCACATAGCCGCGGAGATAATCAGGGAAAAAGCGCTGCTTCTTATTGATAAGGAGATACCTCACGGCATCGCGGTGATGATCGACCGTATGGAGAAACGTCAGGACAAGGATATGACGGATATAGAAGCAACGATCGTTTGCGAGAAGGAGTCTCACAAAGGCATAATCATCGGAAAGAAAGGTGTTATGCTTCGTGATATAGGAATGAAAGCACGTCCGGAGATCGAAAGACTGATAGGTACAAAGGTCTATCTGCAGCTCTGGGTGAAGGTTAAGGAAAACTGGCGCGATTCGGATGTGCTGGTTGCCAATTTCGGATACAGGAAGGATCAGATCTGAACTCTATGGCGGAGTTTTTGAACACATCCGGTATCGTTCTTAAGAGTTCACCGGTTAATGATTTTGACAGAAGGGTGGTGATACTTACCGAGAAAGCGGGTAAGATCGCCGCCTTTGCAAATGGCGCCAGAAAACAGGGCAGCCGTTTTGCTGCATCCACCGATCTTTTTGTTTTTGCGGAATTCAGTCTTTATGCCGGAAGGAACGCATTTACAATAAGGGAAGTGAATGTAAAGAACTATTTTGGTGAACTGCGGGCCGATTATGAAGCGGCTCTTTATGGCATGTACTTTCTGGAAGTAACTGAAAAGGCTACTGTCGAAAACGGTGATGACAGTGATATGCTGGTGCTTCTTTACCAGACGCTCAGGGCACTTACTCATCCTGTATATTCAAAGAGTCTGGTAAGGACGATATTTGAACTGAAGACGGTCATGATATCCGGAACGTTCAATACGGCTGTGCTTGAAGGCGGTTTTTCGGATACTGTGAAAAGATATGCCGAGGTGCTTTACAGGACACCTGCAAAGTCAGTATACGGCTATGCTCTTAAAGAAGAATTTCTTTCTGAAGCGCAGATCCTGTCAGCCCGTGAAATGAGTGCTGCGTTTGAAGGATATGAATTCAAGAGCCTTGAGATGTTGAAGACTATATGATATAGTTATGAGCGCGTTTTACTGAAAGATAAGACGCGGGAGGCAAGATGAAAAAAGGCATTATCAAAAATCTGGCTGTTCTCATCATGGCTGCTTTGCTTGTCGGATGCACAAAAGAGCCTGAGATCCATACAGAGGAGAGCAGCATAACGCTTAAGTCTGACGGAAGTGTATCGGCTGTTCTTATGGAGTCATTCGATAAGGATTATTACAGCGAGCAGGAGCTGGTAAACATGGTGAATGCAGAGATCGCTGATTATAATTCCACACATGGCGACGGCTCTATAGCCCTTGGCAAACATGAACTCAAGGCTGGGATAATGACACTTGAGCTTCAGTTTAAGACATGTGCTGATTACAGTGAATATATGCCCGGAGAGCTTTTTATGGGGACTGTTGCGGAGGCACAGACTGCCGGATATGATTTCAACAGATCTCTTTATAAGGCATCATCTTCGGAAAACAGTATAGGTAAGAAGGACCTGCTTGAGATGGGCTCCGAAAAGCTGATAATACTGGATGGTTCTTCTGCGGTTACCGTTCCCGGAAAGATAAAATATTATTCACAGGGAATGACGGCTGAATCCGGCGATACGGTAAGGCCTGAGAATGACGGACTTTATTTTATAATCTACTGATACATATTTTATGGAGGAAAAGATGGAAAAGACACTTGATAAGATCAAAAATCTGGCAAAGGGCAGAGGCTTTATATATCCCGGTTCAGAAATATACGGCGGTCTTGCAAACACCTGGGATTACGGCCCTCTTGGCGTAGAACTCAAGAATAATGTAAAGCGTGCATGGTGGCAGAAGTTCGTTCAGGAATCACCTTACAATGTTGGTGTTGACTGTGCGATCCTTATGAATCCCCAGACATGGGTGGCTTCAGGTCATCTCAAGTCATTTTCCGATCCTCTTATAGACTGTAAAGAGTGCCATGAGAGATTCCGCGCAGATAAGGTTATCGAGGATTTTGCTGAAGCAAACGGCATCAAGCTTGAGTCTTCGGTTGACGGCTGGACTCCCGAGCAGATGATGGATTACATTAAGGCTAATTCAATTCCCTGCCCGACATGCGGCAAGCATAATTTTACGGATATAAGACAGTTCAATCTTATGTTTAAGACTTTCCAGGGTGTTACAGAGGATGCAAAGGATGTTGTTTATCTCCGTCCCGAGACTGCCCAGGGTATATTTGTAAACTTCAAGAATGTTCAGCGTTCTTCAAGAAAGAAGATACCTTTTGGTATAGGTCAGGTAGGAAAGTCATTCAGAAATGAGATCACACCCGGAAACTTCACATTCCGTACACGTGAGTTTGAGCAGATGGAACTTGAGTTCTTCTGCAAACCCGGAACCGATCTGGAGTGGTTTGAATACTGGAGAGGATTCTGCCGTGACTGGCTCCTTTCTCTCGGAATTAAGGAAGATGAACTCCGTCTCCGCGATCATGATAAGGAAGAGCTTGCATTCTATTCAAAGGGAACTACCGATATAGAATTCCTTTTCCCGACCATCGGCTGGGGTGAGCTTTGGGGAATAGCTGACAGAACCGACTATGACCTTAAGCAGCATATGGATGTATCCAAGCAGGATCTTTCATATTTTGATGATGAATCAAACGAGAAGTATGTTCCTTATGTTATAGAGCCTTCACTCGGTGCAGACAGAGTAGTTCTTGCATTCCTTTGTGCAGCATATGATGAAGAGGATATAGGAACTCCCGAGAAGCCGGATGTAAGAAATGTTATGCATTTCCATCCCGCACTTGCACCTGTTAAGATCGGTGTGCTTCCTCTTTCAAAGAAACTGAATGAAGGCGCCGAGAAGATATTCGCTTCTCTTTCAAAGAAATACAATTGTGAGTTTGATGACAGGGGCGCTATCGGTAAGCGTTACCGCAGACAGGATGAGATAGGAACTCCTTTCTGCGTGACATATGACTTTGATTCAGAGACAGACGGCAAGGTAACAGTAAGAGATCGTGACAGCATGGAGCAGGAGCGCATAGCTATCGCTGATCTGGATGCATATTTTGCTGAAAAGTTCACATTCTGATCTGGTGAATATACAGATTTAGAAACTTCCGGGCTTTGAATCCCGGAAGTTTTTTGTTATCAACACCACTTCTAAATTAAGTTTCGGAAATTTGCAAAGAGCGGGTTTTGAATCTATAATAGCGGATTGTAATGTCTGAAAAAGAAAGGATGAGGAAAATTATGAGTAAAGGTGCAAAAACAGCTGTTACTGTGATCACCATAATTGTTTTACTGGTGCTCGCAGGCGCAGTGCTGTTGTCAGGTGTTTACACGATCTCGGAATCGGAACAGGGTGTTGTTCTTACTTTTGGAAAGCCCACCGGAAAGGCTGCTCCGGGATTGCATTTCAAGGTGCCGTTTATCCAGAAGGTCTATAAGGTTGATACAACGATAAAGGGCTTTGATGTGGGTTATACCACGACGACAAATCCTAATGTGGATCCGAATGATCCTGAGGCAAATACATCAATCTATACATCCACTCCGGATTCGATGATGATAACATCGGATTACAATTTCATAACAGTGGATTTCTATGTTGAGTACAGGGTTACGGATGCAGAGAAATCTCTTTTTGCTTCACAGAACCCTGAACTGATCCTTAAGAACATAGCACAGAACAGCATAAGGACAACGATCGGTTCATATACCGTTGATTCGGTACTCACAACGGGAAAGAATGAGATCCAGTCCAATATATTCACAATGATCACTGAAAAGCTTGAGACTTATGATCTGGGTATTCAGCTGGTATCAATATCCATGCAGGATGCCGAGCCGCCCACTTCGGATATATCAGAAGCTTTCAAGGCTGTTGAGACTGCAAAGCAGGGCAAGGAAACGGCCGTTAATAATGCAAATAAGTACCGGAACGAACAGATCCCTGCTGCAAATGCAGAAGCCGACAGGATAGTACAGGAGGCTGAAGCTAACAAGCAGGAGCGTATAAATGAAGCAACCGGACAGGTATCCCGTTTCCAGTCTGAGTATGAGCAGTATCAAAAGTTTCCGGGTATGACCAAGAGGCGTATGTTCTATGAGACGATGGAGGATGTGCTTCCTGATATGAAGGTCATCATCGATGACGGAAACGGAAATATGCAGACCATGCTTCCGTTGGACAGCTTTACGGATCCGGGAATGACAGATGGAACATCTGTATCTTCTAATGAAGCGGAAGGAGGGGAATGATAATGGATTCGAATAATAATAACAAGAAAGTAATTGACGATATTCCTAAGAAGGTAAATATACTTCCGAAGATAATATTTGTGATCGTGATATTCATTGCGATAGCAATATCCGAATCATGCTTTGTTGTGACCAGGCCTGATGAATATATGCTGATCAGACGTTTTGGTGAGGTTATAGATGTTGTTGAAGAGCCGGGGCTTACGTTCAAAGTGCCTGTTATCGATTCGGCATCGCCTCTTCCGAAGCAGCTTCTTATCTACGATCTTCCTGAATCTGATGTTATCACATCTGATAAGAAGACTATGATAGTTGATTCCTATGTCCTCTGGCATATTACGGATGCGAAGATGTTTGTACAGGCGTTGAACGGATCAACGGATAATGCCGAGGCCAGAATTAACACCACGGTCTACAATGCGACCAAGGTGGTCATTTCTTCAATGACTCAGAACGAGGTTATACAGTCACGTGACGGCAAGCTTGATGTGACTCAGGCGGATGTTCCGGAAAGCGAGTCGGTATCATCAAATGACATGGCTGTAGATAAACCTGAGAAGGTAGAGATAAAATCTCTTACGGAACTCATAATGGCGCAGATAGGCCAGAAGGAAAAGCAGTATGGCATCTTAATCGATACTGTAGATGTAAAGAAACTTGATCTGCCGGATGCAAACAAAGAAGCAGTATATACCCGTATGATCTCGGAACGTGAGAACATTGCTGCACAGTACAAGGCAGAAGGTAATGAGGAAGCCCAGATGATAATCAATACGACTGATAAGGAGACTTCCATTCTTAAGTCGTCCGCACGTGCAAAGGCTGCGGTCATTAAGGCTGAAGGCGAGGCAAAATACATGGAGATACTCTCCGCGGCATACGCAGATCCTCAGAAGGCAGAATTTTATTCGTTTGTACGTTCACTGGATGCACTTAAAGCATCTATGGAGAACAGCGATAACAAGACAGTTATCCTTTCTCCTGATTCGCCGATAGTGCAGGTTTTCTACAATGCAGGAAGTCTGTCAGCGGCGGAACAGGGTGAGTGATGTTGAACGCACCATTGAATCTGTGGTATCATGATAAGGTTATAAAATATGTATAAAGAGGTATTGTAATGGGTATAGAATCAGCAGAATTGGAGAATGCCGGAGCAAATGAAGGCGTCCGTTCAAGGAATTTTATAGAGGTTGAGATAGACAAGGATCTGGCTGAAGGGAAGTATGACACAGTGCATACAAGGTTTCCGCCGGAACCCAACGGATATCTTCATATAGGTCATGCTAAATCTATCCTCCTGAATTACGGGCTTGCTCAGGAATACGGCGGCAAGTTCAATATGCGTTTTGATGATACGAATCCCACAAAGGAAAAAACGGAATTTGTAGATGCCATTAAGGCAGATATCAAATGGCTGGGCGCAGATTGGGAAGACAGGCTTTTCTTTGCATCTGATTATTTTGATCAGATGTATGAAGCTGCTGTGAAGCTTATCAAAAAGGGCAAGGCCTATGTATCTGATCTTACTGCTGATGAGATAAAGGAATACAGAGGCACACTAACAGAACCCGGAAAGAATGATCCCTCAAGGGAACGTCCTGTTGAGGAGAGCCTTCAGATGTTTGAAGATATGAAGGCCGGGAAGTATCCTGACGGAAGCAAGGTTCTCAGGGCAAAGATAGATATGGCAAGCGCCAATATAAATATGCGCGATCCTGTCATCTACAGAGTTGCTCACATGACACACCATAATACCGGTGACAAGTGGTGCATCTATCCCATGTATGATTTTGCTCATCCCATAGAGGATGCTATTGAAGGCATCACACATTCGATATGTACTCTGGAGTTTGAGGACCACAGACCTCTGTACAATTGGGTAGTTGAAGAGCTTGAGTATCCTCATCCGCCCAGGCAGATCGAGTTTGCAAAGATGTATCTTACCGGTGTTGTTACCGGAAAGCGTTATATAAAGAAGCTTGTTGAGGACAAAGTAGTTGATGGCTGGGATGATCCCAGACTTGTTTCTATCGCGGCACTCAGACGCAGAGGCTACACACCTGAAGCGATAAGACGTTTCATGGAACTTTCCGGTGTCAGCAAGGCTAATTCATCGAGTGATATGGCTATGCTTGAGTATTGCGTAAGAGAGGATCTTAAGCTTAAGAAGCCCCGCGTAATGGCTGTGCTTGATCCCGTGAAGCTCATCATAGACAATTACCCGGAAGGCGAGACTGAGATGCTGACTGCGGTAAATAATCCTGAGAATGAAGAGCTCGGCACAAGGCAGATACCGTTCAGCAGGGAACTTTTCATAGAAAGAGAAGATTTCATGGAGGAGCCGCCTAAGAAGTATTACCGTATGTTCCCCGGGAATGAAGTAAGGCTTATGAATGCCTATTTCGTGAAGTGTACCGGATGTGATAAGGATGCCGATGGCAATATCACTGCAGTTCACTGCACATATGATCCCGAGACAAAACAGGACGGTCGTGAAGTGGACAGGAAGGTTAAAGGAACCATCCATTGGGTAAATGCAGCAACCGCATTCCACGGAAAGGTAAGGCTTTATGAAAGTCTTATCGAAGAAGGCAAGGAAGTGTATGATGAGGCGACCGGACAGATGAATCTCAATCCGGATTCTCTTAAGGTCATAGAAGACTGTGTAATGGAACCCTGCCTGAAGGATGCAAATGCATATGATTCTTTCCAGTTTGTAAGGAACGGATTTTTCTGCGCGGATAATAAGGACTCTGTTCCCGGTGCTCCGGTGTTCAACAGAGTGGTAGGCCTTAAGAGTTCGTTTAAACTGCCTACAGCTTAAAGTATTAAGTATACGGAGGTGCGAAATGGGACTTCTTGACGGACTTGACTCACTGGGACTTTCCGGGATTGAGAATATTTCTCTTTATGAGGAAGAAAAGAAAAATACCGAGAACGAAGATGCAAAGGAAAAGGCGGCTCCGGTAAAGGAAGTAAAGGAGACGGATTTTCTTTATGACAAGACTTTTGAATGTCCTGTCTGCGGCAATAAGTTCAAACAGCGTGTGGTCCGCTCAAACAGCGTCAAGATGATCGCACAGGATAAGGACCTCCGCCCGATATATGAGCATGTAGATCTGAATAAATATGAGGTGGTTCTTTGTGAACGCTGCGGATATGCATCACTCATACGTTTTCATGCAGCATTGCCCAAGCCGTTCAGAGATCTTATCAGGCAGAATATCTCTGCAAGGTTCTCTCCGCCGGCTCCCCTCGGAGAAACGATCTCTTATGAGCAGGCGATGGTCCGGTACAAGATGGCGCTTCTCAATGCAGTCGTACGTAAAGGCAAGAGCAGCGAAAAGGCATTTATATGCTTAAAAATGGCATGGCTGTACAGAAGTATGAATGATGCTATTGAGAAGGATCCGAGGATACCGGCTGAGCTTAAGGCTAAAAAGCGTGAGGCATACAAAGTTCAGGAAATAGAGTACCTGAAGAATGCACGCGAAGGTTTTATAAAGGCAAGGACTGCCGAGAATACTCCATATGCCGGAATGAATGAAGTGACTCTGGATTATCTTATCGGGGTGATTTCTATCGAGACCGGAGTAGGCGAAAAAGATGCATTAAGGCTTCTTCAAACTGTGGCAGTATCTGTAAATGCTACCAAAATACAGAAAGAGAGATCCGTAGAGCTCATTCAGGTGCTTAAGAATAAGCTTAAAGAAGAATAATAAAAAGGCATCCGCAAATGCGGATGCCTTTTTTACCATATCTGTGCGGGGTGTTTTTTATGCTTCCGTAGGCTGAGAGTCATTGAAGAAATCTTCTGTGGTGGCGCCTGTGTCAGCGGCTGCAGAATCTTCTTCATCCTCTGCATCTGCGGGAGTTCCATCTGAAGCCTTATCTGTGTCGAGATTTACATAGCTTCTTGAAAGTTCGCTGTCATCATCGAGATCATCAAGGTCATCAAAATCATCGAGATCCTCGAGTTCTTTATCCTTTGTCTGGAGATAATGATAAACACCAGCAGCAGCGATTCCTGCTATTGCACCCAAAACCAGAATCTTACCTAACTTTTTTGACATTTACTTTCTCCTTTCCGTGGATTACTTATATGTCTTAACAGCTATTTTATAATAATCTGCATTAAAAGAAAAGAATATATTATCAATGGCAATTTGATTTTTCATAACCTTGTGATATATTAAAGTGCATGAACGAAAAATTCTATTCTTTGAAAAAAGATAAACAGGATACCATGATAAACGGCGCTATGCAGATATTTGCCATGAGCGGATATCGTCATGCTTCCACAGATGATATGGTCAAGGCGTCGGGGGTCAGCAAAGGTCTGTGGTTCCATTATTTTGATACAAAGACGGGGCTGTATTCTTTTGTAGCTTCGTATTCGCTTAAGTATGCAATGCTTGAGTATTCAATGTGCAGCGTCGGAGAAGACGAAGATTATTTTGATGTGAGGATGAAACTGGAAGGCCTGAAGATGAGGATGACCGATAAGTATCCGTATCTTCCTCTGTTTATACAGTCCGTGCTTAATGAAGAAGATCCCGATGCACTTCCGGAAATAAATGATGTCAGGGATCTGTATAATGAACAGGTGGGTATTCTTTTAGGAAAGGCTGATTACAGTAAGCTTAAGAATTGCAAGGATTATCTGCTTCTGACAGATATGCTCGACAATACTGCCGGGGCCCTTCTTGAGAAGGGGTACAGGAGCGGTACGTTCACAAAGGAAAGCTATCTGCGTGAATTCCAGAAGTATGCCGATGCACTTAAAGCTGTAGTTATGAAAAGTTCCGAAAAAGATGATGTTTAAGGGAAAAATCGATCCCGCATGTGCTTGCATGCGGGATTTTTCTATGTTAAAATAAAAAACTGTGTTTGCACAAAACAGTATAGAAAGAGAGTTACAGTCATGATTAAAGCTGCAGTATTAGGTTATGGGACTGTAGGAAGCGGAATAGTTTCCGTTATTGAGAATAATGCCGATGTCATAGCTGCTCACGGAGTGGATATGCATGTAAAATATATTCTTGACCTGCGTGATTTCCCCGGTGATCCTTTTGAAAAGCTTGTTGTTCACGATTTTGACCAGATCCTGAATGATGATGAGGTTAAGATCGTCTGCGAGGCTATGGGTGGAACAGAGCCTGCCTTTACTTTTTCAAAAAAGGCGATGGAGGCCGGCAAGAGTGTCTGCACTTCCAATAAGGAACTTGTTGCCGAAAAGGGCGCTGAACTTATGGAGATTGCTAAGAAGAATAATGTAAATTATCTTTTCGAGGCAAGCGTAGGAGGCGGTATTCCCATTCTTCGTACGCTTAATGATGCGCTTACGGCAGAGAGGATCGAGAGCATCCAGGGCATACTTAACGGCACAACAAATTACATCCTTACAAAGATGGAAAAAGAGGGTGCTGATTTTGATGCTGTTCTTAAGGAGGCTCAGGAAAAGGGCTACGCTGAGCGCAATCCCGAGGCAGATATCGAAGGATATGATGCCTGCAGAAAGATAGCTATAATCGTTTCTCTTATTTCACATAAGAGAGCTGACTGGGAACAGATACATACAGAGGGCATCACAAAGATAAGCTCTGTTGATTTCAAGTATGCTCATAAGCTTGGAAGGACGATCAAGCTTATTGCTGCATGTCATAAGACAGAAAAGGGATACGCTGCAATAGTGTCTCCCAGAATGATAGATAAAGAGAACCCAATCAACTGTGCACAGGGTGTTTTCAATGCAGTGCTTGTTCATTCGGACATGCTGGATGATTCGCTCTATTATGGAAGAGGTGCAGGAAAGCTTCCTACGGCTTCAGCAGTTGTAGGTGATGCTGTTGAACTGGCTCGTCACCTGGGTGATCATTTCTCAGCAGGATGGAGTGCGGAAGAGGTTGCTCTTGATCCTGTAGAAGATTCTGAGTTTGAATATTTCGTCAGATGCAAAGGTGCATTTTCTGATAATGAAGCGGCGCTTAAGGCAGCTTTCGGCTCTGTTAAGCCCGTGGATGCCTCTGAAGCAGGTGAGTTTGGTTTTACCACTTCACTTATGAAAGAGGGCAGCTTTATGAATGCATATAATGCTCTTGATGGAAAACTTAACTATATAAGGCTTTAATTAGCAAGGTAAAGGGAGGCCGTAATGCTGATCGTAAAGAAATTCGGAGGTACGTCTGTTGCGAATAAGGAGCGCATCTTCAATGTTGCACGCAGATGTATCGAGGAATACAAAAAAGGAAACAATGTTGTTGTCGTGCTTTCGGCAATGGGTAAGATGACAGATGAGCTCATCGCCAAGGCAAAGGATATCAATCCGAATCCTTCCAGACGTGAAATGGATATGCTCATGACTACAGGAGAGCAGACTTCGGTAGCACTTGCCGCAATGGCATTTGATGCTCTTGGAGTACCTGCTGTAAGCCTTAATGCATACCAGGTGGCAATGCACACCACATCCGCATATTCAAATGCAAGACTCAAGCGCATCGATACAGAGCGTATTCTTCATGAGCTTGATCAGAGAAGGATAGTTGTTGTCACCGGATTCCAGGGAATCAATAAGTATAATGATTACACAACCCTCGGAAGAGGCGGTTCTGATACTACTGCGGTTGCTCTTGCTGCTGCTCTTAAGGCAGATGCCTGCGAGATATATACCGATGTGGACGGCGTTTATACAGCCGATCCCAGGGTCGTAAAGAACGCACGCAAGCTTGATGAGATCACATACGATGAGATGCTTGATCTTGCAACACTTGGTGCAGGCGTGCTTCACAACAGATCTGTTGAACTTGCAAAAAAATATGGAGTGCAGCTTGTAGTTCGCTCCAGTCTTACAAATGAACCCGGAACGATCGTTAAGGAGGAAGTCAAAGTGGAAAGAATGTTGATCAGCGGTGTCGCATCGGATAAGAACTGTGCAAAGATCTCTGTTATGGGCCTTAGTGATAAGCCCGGTGCAGCTTTCAGACTGTTTGATGCACTTGCACAGGCAAATATTAACGTAGATATGATCCTTCAGTCAGTTGGAAGGAACGGAGAGCAGGATATCGCCTTCACAGTAGTCGGTGATTATGAAGATGATGCTCTTAAGGTTCTTAATGATAACAAGAAGCGTATCGGTTTTGAAAAGGTTGAGTCTGAGAACGGCGTTGCAAAGGTATCTGTAGTAGGTGCCGGCATGATGAGCAACCCCGGTGTGGCTGCAAAGATGTTCGAATGCCTTTACAATTCAAATATCAACATCAAGATGATCTCTACATCTGAGATCCGTGTAACGGTACTTATCGATGAGAAGGAAGTTGAGCGTGCTATGAACGCAGCTCACGAGATTTTCGGACTGGACGAGACCTGATCTGCTCGTAAACATCTGTAGCGTATATACAAACTCCCCGCATACATAAGTACTGCGGGGAGTTTCTGCATATCACCGCTAAAGCTCTGCAGCACAGAATAAAATACAGCGCGTATATGAGAAACAAATGCCCTGCAGTATTCTGCAGGGCATTGAAGAATTACTTGGAATTATTTAGCTGCTTTAGCGGCTGCTGATATAGCGGCACGCTTTCTCTTAAGAGGATCGAGTATTTTCTTTCTGATCCTCAGGTGCTCGGGAGTCACTTCCAGAAGCTCGTCAGCGCCTATGAAATCGATCGACTGCTCAAGACTTAAGATCTTGGGCGGAGTGAGCTTTAAAGCGTCATCTGAGCCGGAAGAACGTGTATTTGTAAGCTGCTTCTTTTTGCATACGTTAACTTCGATATCCTCGGCCTTGGGATTCTCACCGATGACCATACCGGAGTAAACCTTTTCACCGGCTCCGATAAAGAGCTGTCCGCGACCCTGTGCATTGAAGAGACCGTATGTTACAGCTTCACCTGTTTCGAAAGCTATGAGCGAACCTGAAGGTCTGTAAGCTATCTCGCCCTTAAAAGGCGCATATCCGTCAAATATTGTATTAAGGATTCCGTTACCCTTTGTGTCGGTCATGAACTCGCCTCTGTAGCCGATAAGACCTCTTGAAGGGATAGAAAACTCAAGACGTGTATATCCGCCATTGATAGTACCCATATTCTGAAGCTCACCCTTTCTTTGAGAGAGCTTCTCAATTACAGCTCCGGAGAATTCGTCGGGAACGTCTATATAGGCTTTTTCCATAGGCTCAAGGCGCTTGCCGTTCTCGTCAGTATGATAGAGCACTTCAGCTTTTGATACAGCGAATTCATAGCCCTCACGTCTCATGTTCTCAATAAGTACGGAGAGATGAAGCTCACCGCGTCCCGATACTTTAAATGCATCTGTAGAATCTGTTTCTTCAACGCGGAGTGAAACGTCAGTATTAAGCTCCTTGAAGAGTCTTTCACGAAGATGTCTTGATGTTACGAATTTGCCTTCCTGACCGGCATAAGGGGAATCATTTACGCAGAATGTCATGGCTATGGTAGGCTCGGAAATCTTCTGGAAGGGGATAGCTTCTACATGATCTGGAGAGCAGATGGTATCACCGATATGAAGATCGGAAATACCGGATACGGCTACGATCGAACCGATCTTTGCTTCAGAGACTTCCACCTTATCAAGCCCGTCAAACTCATAGAGCTTGCTGATCTTTACTTTCTTAACTTTATCAGGATCGTGGTGGTTTACGATCACTGCTTCCTGATTGACCTTTACGATACCGTTATCAACCTTACCTACACCGATACGGCCTACATATTCGTTGTAGTCGATAGTTGAGATAAGGATCTGTGTGCCGGCATCCGGATCGCCTTCAGGAGCGGGGATATAGTCAACGATGGTCTTAAAGAGGGGCTCCATATCAGTTCCGGGTACATCAGGATCAGTTGAAGCTATACCTGCTTTAGCTGATGCGAAGATGAAAGGACAATCAAGCAAATCATCATCGGCATCAAGTTCCATAAGGAGCTCAAGAACTTCATCGATAACTTCCTTGGGCCTTGCTTCGGGACGGTCGATCTTGTTAACGCATACGATGACCGGAAGCTTTAAATCCATTGCCTTGCTGAGCACGAAACGTGTCTGTGGCATGGGACCCTCAAAGGCATCAACGACAAGGATAACGCCGTTGACCATCTTGAGTACACGTTCAACCTCACCGCCGAAATCAGCATGTCCCGGAGTATCAATGATGTTGATCTTTGTATCTTTATAATGGATGGCAGTATTCTTTGAGAGGATGGTAATTCCGCGCTCTCTTTCGATATCTCCCGAGTCCATGACACGCTCTGCCACAACCTGGTTGTCGCGGAAAACACCGCTCTGTTTCAAAAGCTCATCCACAAGTGTGGTCTTTCCATGATCGACATGGGCTATGATAGCGACATTACGGACATCTTCTCTTTTCTGCTGCATAATGTAATGTACCTCCAAAATTACTTTACCCGTTAAAAAACATACCGATATAAAATAGCACAAATCTGATAGCCTTTCAATGTAAAATATGACGAAGGACGGCTATTATTAAGGCGATTTATGATAAAATTATGACTATCCCGTCAGGGGTAAATTACCATCTGACCATGACAGCGTATTATCTTAAAAGGAAATATGTCAGTGGCCGATAGGATTGAGAAAGAGAATGAGGAATGTATGAAAAAGACAATATTGTTTTGCGGTATATTTATGGCTTTCGTACTTATGACGGCAGGGTGCGGTGCAGATAAGTCAGCTGATGCAGATCAGATCGCGGCAGATCCAACGGAAGCAGTGATAGAAGAGCAGGTATCAGAAGAAATGACAGAGGAAGCGGATGTGACAGAAGCGGCAGCATCCGGTGAGACAGATACTGTTTCAGAAGATGAACCGGATACGGTTTCTTCTGCTTTTTCTGAATTGCCTCCGGAAGAGGTTCAGGATACGAAAGCTTCTGCTACTGATGATGATCTTCCCGAGATTGAATGGGCTATGGATGCTGAAGAGCCCGCAAAGACCCCTCAGGCATCACAGCAGTATGATGCTTCAAAATTGAAGAGTATAGAGCTTTCGGATTATTTTGGTCAGAATCTTTATTTTGTGATGAATGACTTTTATCCGGATATATATCAGTCATCGAATTGTTTTATGTGGAATGACATGGGCAGCTGGGTTCATGTGGAGGATGACGGTGCCATATGCGATCACGGTCATAAGATAAATACATCCAATGTTTCTGTATATGGGGCAAAGACAGGGCAGGCGGTTGACGATGCGGCTGCAGTGCTTGCGGCAAGAGGGTTTTCGATAGAGTCTGAAGGGCTGGACAGCCGTATAAACCAGTATGTTGTCAGAGCGAAGGGCAGTAAGAACTGGGTAGTATTATATTATGACAGCGATAGCAAAATTGTTAACGGGATCGAGGTCAATCTAAAGGATCTCGATCAGGGTTGGGAATAGTAACAAAAATGATCATTTAGACTCCGGGGCTTGAAATCTCCGGAGTCTTATTATATTATCTCTTTCATCGACTTTAGTTCAAAACGGGATATCTTTCCCGGAAGACGATCGCATTCAGCGTTGTCGGATATTTCAGCATTGTTTTTGGCAATTACTAATTGCGCTAACTATTAAAAACTAAATACAAGGAGGACATTACATGGTATCTCAGGTGATGAGCGGAGGGCTTTTTGGCGTGCAGTGCAGGACTGTCAGGGTGGAATGCGATGTTTCAAACGGTCTGCCGGTTTTTGAGATGGTGGGGAAACTGTCAAATGAAGTAAGGGAGGCAGCTAAACGCGTCAGAGTGGCATTCAGGAATGAAGATATAATCCTGCCGCCCAAGAGGATAACGATAAATCTGGCTCCGGCAGATGAGCCGAAGGAAGGTACGGGATATGATCTGGCGATAGCGTTGGGACTACTTAAAGCACTTGATCTTTTGCCGCAGGACTGCCTGGAGGAATGCTTTGTTGCAGGTGAGCTTGCACTGGATGGGAGCGTATGCAGGATAAGAGGTGTGCTGCCTATGGTCATAAAGGCAAGGGAGTGTGGAATGAGGACCTGCATACTGCCATATGAGAATCTGAAGGAAGCCGAAGCTGTGGGCGAGGTAAATATCCTGGGTGTCAGGACTCTGGGAGAGATAATTGCAGTGCTTAGGGGTGAGAAGGTTCTTTCTTCCGAAGGCGAACAGACTGCTGAAAGCAGGTCTGACGATACAGTATATCCTGATTTTTCGGATATACATGGCCAGGAAGGTTTGAAGCGGGCAATGACTATAGCCGCTGCAGGCTTTCATAATCTTCTTATGATCGGGCCTCCCGGTGCAGGAAAAACAATGGCTGCTAAGAGACTGCCGGGAATACTTCCTCCCATTGGCAAGGAGGAGAGCCTTGAAGTATCTGCAGTATACAGTGCCGCGGGACTTCTGGATAACGGTCACTGTCTGATAAGAAAAAGACCTTTTGTTGCACCTCATCATACTGCTACGGTTCATTCTCTTGCAGGTGGCGGCAGGGTGCCGTCGCCGGGACTTATAAGCCGTGCGCATAAGGGCGTTCTATTTCTGGATGAAGCTGTTCATTTCAATGCACAGACTCTGGAAGTATTAAGACAGCCTATGGAAGATAAGAAGATAAGGATAGACAGAAGCACCGGAGGATGTGAGTTTCCTGCGGATTTTATGCTGCTTGCGGCGATCAACCCCTGTCCCTGCGGTAATTTCCCTGACCCTAATCTGTGTCGCTGTACGGATGAGCAGGTGAAAAAATATCTTGCAAAACTTTCAGGCCCGCTGCTTGACCGTATAGATATCTGCGTCGAAATGAACAGGCTTAAAAGTTCTGATTTAAACGGACATAAGAGTGGTGACGGAGGCATGGACAGCGCTTCCATGCGTGAACTTGTGTTGAAAGCAAGAGAGAAACAAAAGGAAAGGTTTAAAGCTCTTAAGATAGATTTCAATGCACAGATGGGCTCTAAAGATATAGAGGAAATGATCGTACTGGATGAGAAGGAACGGAAGTTTATGGAGAAAGCCTATGAGCGGATGCATCTGAGTATCCGTTCGTATCATAAGATACTGAGGGTAGCCAGGACTATTGCTGATATCGAAGGGGCAGAGAATATTGGACTTATGCATCTGCAGGAAGCGCTGTGTTACAGGAGCATAGAAGAGAGGTACTGGAAATGAGTGAAATGATATACAGACAGTGGTTTGCATTGCTTAGCGGAGCTGTTTCTCCGTCAAAGCAGAAGGGTTTGCTCGAAAGATTCGGCAGCGCAAAACATGTATTTGACTGCAGTGAAAAGGCTTTGATGGCTTGTTCATTTCTGAAGGATAAGGATGTAATGGAGATAAGTGCATCTAAGAAACGGGGCCTGCCTTTGTCACAGGCTGAAGAATGGAAAAAGCAGGGGATTGGTTTTGTCTGCCTTGAGGAAGATTCATATCCGGGAAGGGTTAGGGAAACAAGTGGTGCACCTTACGCACTCTGGTATAAAGGAGAACTGCCTGCAGATGACATACCTACCGTAGGCATAATCGGGGCCAGGAACTGCAGCGATTATGGAAGACGCTCGGCTGCATACTTTGGAGCTGAAATGGCTAAGGCAGGCGTGAATGTGATAAGCGGTATGGCGGTGGGGATAGACGGGATATCCCAGAGTGCGTGCATTGATAACGGAGGAAAGAGCTATGGCTGTCTGGGGTCGGGGCCTGATGTGATATATCCTAGAGCTAACACTGAGCTTTATCAGAATTTAATTAAACATGGCGGTGTGGTGAGTGAATTCTATCCGGGAACTGAATCAAAGGCATCGAATTTTCCAATGAGGAACAGGATAATTTCTGCATTTTCAGATATATTGCTTGTGATAGAGGCAAGAGAAAAGTCAGGAACATTTATTACAGTAGGATATGCACTTGAGCAGGGAAGGGATGTATATGCGCTGCCGGGAAGGATTGATGATGCTTTGAGTGCCGGCTGCAACAGGCTCATCCGTGATGGTGCCGGGATAGCCAGCTGCGCAGATGATATCATATTTGAACTTAACGGCATGATCCAGGCGCACAGGAAGCACATAAGTACAGACGGTCTGAGCATGGCTGAACGCATGGCCGAAGAAAAGAAAATGAAAAAAAGGGAAAAGACAAAACCTGAAATACCGGAATGTGAAGATCCTCTGGATACAGAGCTTTTAAGGCTCCTCTCAGAACATGAATACGAACCAGAAATGATCCTGGAACGTATAAAACAGGGGCAGGGTGAACTTGCTTCAACCGCCAAAGATTTAACACTGCAGGCGCTGATGGGGCATCTGATAAACCTGCAGATGGAGGATAGGATATCAAACAGAGGGAATATGTATTTCCTGATATAAGATTCTCTATTTTTGACGTCATGTTATAATAGGCTCATGAATACTGTAAAAACCACTGAAGATAAGAATATTCGCATAGACAGAATAATCAATATTATTGGGTGTTTCGGGATTGCTGCAGGTATATTGGTAAGTATACTCATGAACTTCGTAAACAGATCTCTCTGGTATGATGAGGCTATGCTTGCGGAAAACTTTTCAAGAAGAAGCTTAAGTGAGATTTTGACCCTTCCACCACTGAATAATCAGGCGCCTACCATAGGATATACGTTTCTGACAAAATTGATAGTCATTATCTTCGGTAACAGTGAATTCAATCTGAGACTGCTATCGATAATTGGTTTTTCTGCGGTATGTATATTAGCAGTGATCATATCAAAGGCTCTGGATATGCGGTTTTATGTTTTGCTCGGGACCTGCATGGCAAATATGACCTATTTGATTAAATACTCTAATCAGGTGAAAGGCTATATTTCCGAGGCTGCCTGCTGTCTGCTATGCGTTCTATTCTTTGAAATTTACAGAAAGAAAAGAGACCGTAAAAGTCTCATAATTTTGTGTTGTGTCTTTATAGCCTCTATACTCATTGCTAATCCGGCTTGTTTTGTTATAGCCGGATTGATCATATGTGATATGGTATACGGTGCGCTAAAAAAAGATAAAAAGGTGATGGTATCCGATCTGATAGCAGGAGCATCATCATTTGCAGTTTTTGTGATTTATTATCTTTTCTGGCTGAAGACATGTAATTCTAATGAGATGCAGGATATCTGGACAGGGCAGTTCTTCGTATTTTCTCCGGGTAATATAGAGACGTTAATCAAAAACTTTGAATTCTTTAAGATACTGATGATTTCAGCTGACAGTAATTACCTGCTTGTTATCGTATCGGCTGCCGGTTTGATAACGGCAATAAAAGAAAAGAACATTACATTATGCGGCATAGGATTATCTTTTCTTATAGCTGTCATTGCATCTTCATTTCACTTGTTTCCTGTATCTGACCGAATATGGCTTTTTTCGTATCCTCTTTATATGATCTTAGTTTTTTATGGTATAGATATATGGATAAAATATTTATCAATGAAATGGAAAAAAATACCTGAAATCGTATATGAACTGCTCTGCGCAGTTGTTCTGATCATGGTAGTGCTTAATGGAAAGGGAATAAAGACTTATATCAATCCTGACAATGTATACTGGCAGGGAGAGGAAGTTAATAAACTTATGGATGTAATCCAGGAAAATATGACATTCAATGAGTCTGTATTTGTATATTATGAGAGTGCATATGCGGTTAAATACCATATCGGATATGATGTTGACAGATTTGGTAAAGCCGATACCGACAATATCATTTGGTCTACAGGCTCAGCTACAGACCCTGATAATTTGAAGAAGGATATGGATGCGATAAGAGATGCAGGGCATTGCTGGATAATCACATCGCATTTATATGAAGCCCAAAAGAATTGGCAGCCACTATATGACAGTCTTGTAGCCTCGGGAGATGTTCAGATGTATGATTTTGCCGGCACATATCTATTTCATTTTGATGTTTATTGATCATATCTTTATAACATAAAATTCATATCATAATAGATTGAATAATACAGATCCGGATTGCCGAATTTCATTCCATAGCCCGTTTTGCCGGTAAAAAGCTGCAAAAAGCCATAAAATACTGAGATCAGAAGCAGGCATATCACAACCGACATTATCATGTTTAGTGTTTTTTCGGGAAGTTTTTCCTTTGCGTCAGCATAAAACTCCATAATCCCTGTAAATGCACATATAAAAAGTATAAAACTGAATTCCATCATATATCTGTCTGCGGCATTTCCGGTAAAAACAACCGCATAGATCATCAGGAACATTCCTGTCGCAAGTGTAGCCAGCATCAATACACTTAACTTTTTCTCATGAATTTTTTTTCGATATGCGATGCAGAGCAACATACACCACAGCACCGGTGATGTTATGAAAATTCCTCCGGTAGGCTTAATGACAGCCAGGGCAGAGGCACTCTCAAACAATTGTTTCCAATCTTCGTAGATAATAAACGGAAAGTCGGAAGTATATTTAGGAATACTAAACAGATATTCATATAGTGTTCTGGCTATAATATAGGGCAGATAAGGTGTGCCACTGGTGAACGGTATTGTGGTCATGTTTTTGTCTGCACCAAAATCAAATGGAGAATCAAAGCGGATATAATTGTAATACATACAGAATGATGCAAAAGCCACATAGGGGATAGCTATTGCAAACATACTCTTTATGAACTCGCTTTTTTTGAGTTTTGCGATTTCTGCACGCTTTAAATAAATCATGACCATAAACCAGGCTATGCCCATAAGAAGCAGTGTAGGCCTGCAAAGTGATACTGTTGCAAAAAGACACGCACCAAGTGCCAGAAAGCGTATCATTACTTTTCCGTCATTTTTCCATGCATGCATCCAGCACATTCCGCCTGCAAGAGTAAGTGCCACTCCGGATGATATTGCGATCATATAGTGATCAGGAATGCTCATATAAAGAGGCAGATACATTCCGCAGATCATGGCAAGTGTCATCAGCCATCTGGCGGCATATGGCGTTTTCCTGTAGTATCTGCGAATTATCATTCCCATCAAAATATACAGTTCCGAAGCTATAGTCAGGCACAAAATGGCAACAGGAACAGAATTGATCATATCTTTTCCTGTGACAAGATAATACGGAAGAAAGAATATAAGGCAGGGCAAAATCCCAAAATAAACATAATACTTTCCGTTGTACATGGCGTGGTCAAACATTACTTCATTACTGCCCATGCGCCAGAAAACGGTACTGCCTTCTAATTCTTTAACTATGTTACTGGCATTTCCGAGTGAGACATTTTTTCCGGCAAGAGCTCGAGCCAAAGTAGCATATTCATCGAAGGCAGGATCTTTAAGCATCATGTTTAAGGAATCCCATGTAAAGATAAAAACTGCTGACAGACATAATACGATTATTGGAAGAATCACTTTCCAACGTTTATAGGTAATACAATCCTCATTCCATATGGACTTTTCAAAAAGGAATATATATATGATCGATAATATGAAAAATGATACGGATATCCTGTATGGTGAAAGCTTAAATGGTTTGGTGGCATTAAACGTAAGATCAATAATTTTAAGTGAACGTGTATCATCCGGCTGAGGAGTTATTAAAATCTCTATGTCACTGGTTTTTCCGAATGTCTCCAGCCAGATATATTGCGAATCAGGTACGGCATGTAATAGTTTTTTTTCTGTTAGTTCATACAATCCGTTATCAAGCCGAGTCATTCCATCGTCACCAAGCTTCTCATGCAGGGCCTCGTCCCAAACAGACACTTTTACGTCATACACGCCAATTTCACTATAATATGAATAGGATTGAGCTTCGCCTACACCTTCAACATCTATGCGAACATTTTCCAGATGTTCGTTTATGTTACCTATATGAAGCTTTAGCGATGCAGAGCCTTCATCCAGTTTTATGGTGCCATCTTCAGCAACATTTCCGCCTTCTATACTCAGTGTATGTGATGCTCCGAAAGGTATTTCCTCATATGATAACGACTGAAAGAAACGCATATTAAACACAAGCATGTCCAACAGGACTGCGATCAAGAATATTAGAACCAGTTTTTTTATGAGTGTTTTTTTATTAAAATCTGCCATTGTCTTTGTTTCAGTTAACCAAATATTCTCAGTGAATATACTATACGGTACCACAGCTCTGTATTTCCAAGTCTCATCGGCGTGCTGTCATTTATATCCATACCAAGCTGCAGGGCTCCCCAGAAAATTGAAATAAGAAGAATCACCGCAATGCTACGTTTAAGTATCCGACGGACAAAAAGATCATTTACAGATGATATATCATTGAATATTTCCATCATTAATATACATCCGCCCAAAATAAATGAAGGAGAGAATTCCAGAGTGTATCGGGTAAACATAAAGCTTGTATATACAGTCCCATATACCATCAGGAAAAATGCGATCAGCACACAGCTTAGTAATGGAATAAATAGCTTCTTGTTTTTTAAACTTTTTGCATAATGTCCGGAAAGCAGAAGACTCCATGTAAACGGATTAGATGTTATCAATCCGCCTATTACAAAGTCTACAACCATTATATTGCCGGCATCACGTATCTTTTCCCATTGCCCAAAGGCGGCATATGGAAAGCTAAAATTTAAAAATGGTGGTTTTAACAGATATTCATATACTGCCCTGTACGCAACATAAGGAATAAAGGGACTACGTCCTTTTATAGGATAAACCGTAGCATTGTATGCTGACCCAAAATCAAGTGGATTGCCAAAGCGCATGATATTATAACTCATGGATATCATGGCAAAAAATACATACGGAAGTAGGATTGATATAGCAATTCTCAATAGATGTTTTTTTTCGTATGACTTTAACAGCTTTCTTCTGTTCCATGTGGCAATGGAGATCAGCGTCAAGCCATACAAAAGCATAGTTGGCCGACACATGGATACTGCGGCCATACATATACTTCCGGCTGTTAATCTCTTTACAATAATATTGTTATCTTCTTCTGCTCTGAGCCAGAAGCAAATTCCCGCAAGAGTAAGAGATAATCCCGAAAAAATAGGTATATCATAAAATGACATAGATGATAGCATAAAGGGAATATACATACCGGAGACAGAGCTTCCCCACATAAGTAAGAAAAGAATAAATGGAGTTTTGGGGTAGTGCTTCTTTATCAACAGCCAGATCACACGTCCTGTAAGCGCCACAGTAAGCAAACGCAAAAACAGTGCGGGAAAAATATTTGGCAGATCACTTCCGGTAGCCAAATGATACGGAAGATAAAAGACAAGACAGGGCAATAATCCAAAATAGACGTAGTATTTTCCGTCATGAAGGGCATGGTCAAACAGAACCTCTGTACTGCCGCTTCGCCAAAATACAACTTTATCTTCTACATTCTTTACAGTTTCACTCGCTTCTTCAATGTACACTTGTCCTTTACATAGTGCACGGACAAGCGCGGCATATGGAGAAAATGAATTATACATAAACGATCTGTTTGATGTCATCCAGAAAACGGAAAAGATGGAAAAAAGGATAAACAACGTTATAATAGCCCATGTTTTTTTCCGGTCAACTGAGACACAGTCAATTTGCCATAATAAAGGATCGATAAGAGAAAAATAAAGTAAAAGAAACATCACAAATATGAACAGTATCCTTATGGGCTTTATTTCCAAAGGCTTTGCTGCGTTGAATATCAATTCATGGATACGAAGAGTTTTTGCATTATCTGATGCGGGATAAAGGACAATATGGAGCTTATGGGTATTCCCGAAGGGTTCAAAATAAACATATTGGGAGTTTTTTACTGTATGAAGGATTTTTGCTGTTACTACTCCTACCGATGCATTTTCAAAATAGGAGTTTCCGTTCTCATCCACCTGTTCAAATAAAGCTTCATCAAAGGTTGAACATTCGGCTACACATACATGATCTTCCGTCTGATCTGATCGCACATCATCGATCCACTCGGCATCAAGTTTGATGTTTTTTAGGGGATAGCCGAAACCGTTATAATTTATGATCACGCAGTCAGCGTCGGGATTCATAACAATATTTCCGTTGCTGTCCGGGGAGCCGCCAATAAGTTCCGATGTATATGATGTATCCGGATACTTTTCTTCATACATTGCAGTTTGAAAAGTCCTGAGGTTGAACAGAAAAATTTCTGCTATCAATGACAGCAGAAATAGCAATATAAGATTCTTCTTTTTTATTTTATTCACAGGAAGCTTATCCGCCATTATTCTTTATAGTTATCTTTGTGGAGTGTTGTAGTAAGCGCATTTACTTATTGATTTTACTACAAACATATACTTTGTAGTTAGTATAGCATATATTGATATATAGCCCAAAAGTGGATATTAAATTGTGTCAATTGAAACAGGCCGGATCAAAAAACGATCCGACCTGTTTCTTCTCACCATTTGGTACAGTGTCATTCACTTTCTCCAAGTTCTGTAGACCTTGTTGTAGAATTGAGCCTGTGTGCGAAGAGTTTGCTCAATTCACTGTCTGATGTAAGTGCTGTCCTGCTTCCTGCAGCGGCAGCCGAATATGTAAAGTGATCTATTATACCGTCTTCAAAAAAGTAGAAATCTATCTGATAAGTATCCCACAGTCTTGCGCGTGTTCTAAGCTTGGGGTTGTGCCAGACCTGTTCGGTGTTCCAACGGGTAGCGGGCTGTACAGTGGAAGGTATCATGCCTGCATCAACCAGTGCATTCCATACTATCTCATCAGAACATCTGAGTTCATCGCGGTCAACATATACATATCCGCGAAGCCCTTTGCCTTGAGCGGCCAGACCGGTATTGTAGCGGAGGGGTTCATTATCTACGTCCAGAGAATAGAAGTAGAGTGCATCCGCAATGTTTCTTGCATTGTTCAGGTCAGTTACCTGATTTGCTTTTTCGATCCAGCTGATAAGCTGAGGAGCCACAACTCCGGTGAGAATGGCTATGATGCAGATGACCACTATAAGTTCAACGAGGGTGATACCTTTGTTTGATCTCATGTTCCGCCTCCTTAATGCAAACAAGCTGTCGCTTGTTCCAGCGGCAGCTTGTAGAAGTTCTAGCGAAACATATATGTCAATTGCTGCAGCTGGCTGCCATCCTGATCGGGATAAGGCCCTTTAGCTTTGCGTCGCCGGCTTTAACCGGTTTTGCTCTAAGTTTTTTTCTTAAGTATATAATCGTTCAATCTGACTGATTTGTCAATTGTTTTTAAGGTTTTGAACATGAATAAATACAATAATTACATGGATCATTCAGGGGAAAATGATTGACATAAACATACCGCAGGTGTATAGTGATTAATTAATAAAGATAGAGGTTGCGGAAAGCAAAAGTATCCTGCGGGACGATTACGGTAAAGGTTGATCGCAGAAGAAAGGGCTGGCCGCCGAAGGGGACAGGATCCGTTACCGTCTGCCTGGGGATGCGGGAAATACCCGTATCACTGTCATCTGAAAGGGACTGCATGTCAGTCCGGAGAGATGGGGCGCTATCATATGATACGTATATTTACGTATTGATTTTATGTCAGGCGCCGGCATCTTTCGTGCCGGTTTTTTCATTTATCAACATTTTTAGGAGGCGTATCATGTCAGTATTCACAGGAGCAGGTGTTGCCATCGTCACACCCTTTAAAGACGATGAATCAATTGATTATGAGGGATTTGCAAAAAATATCGAGTACCAGATAGCAAATGGTACAGATGCTATCATCGTATGCGGTACCACAGGTGAAGCAGCAACGATGACTGAAGAAGAGCATCTTGATGTTATCAGATACTGCGTGAAAGTAGTAAACGGCCGTATCCCTGTTATTGCAGGTACGGGTTCAAACTGCACAAAGACAGCGGTTTATCTCACGCAGGAAGCAGAAAAGGCAGGGGTTGATGCGGCTCTGGTCGTTACGCCTTATTACAACAAGGCAACTCAGGCAGGCCTTATCAAACATTTTACGGCTGTCGCACAGTCGGTAAATATACCTCTTATCCTTTACAATATCCCGAGCCGTACAGGCGGAGTAAATATTCTTCCGGAGACTATGGTAAAGCTTGCAAAGGAAAATAAGAATATAGTAGGCGTGAAAGATGCTACAGGCAACTTCTCACAGCTGGTAAAGATGCAGAGTCTTGCAGACGGATGCATTGATGTATATTCGGGAAATGATGATCAGGTTGTTCCTCTTCTTTCACTTGGCGGAAAGGGCGTTATCTCAGTTCTCTCTAATGTGGCTCCTAAGCAGACACATGATATGTGTGCAAAGTTCTTTGAAGGCGATGTTGAGGGCGCAAGAGAGATACAGCTTAAGGCTCTTCCTCTCATCAATGCTCTGTTTTGTGAGGTAAATCCTATCCCTGTAAAGAAGGCTATGGCACTTCAGGGACAGGCGGCAGGTCCTTTAAGAATGCCTCTTACAGAGATCGAACCTGAACATGCAAAAATACTTGAAAATGCAATGAAAGAATTCGGGGTGCTTTGATATGGTTAAAGCTATAATGAACGGCTGTAATGGCCATATGGGTCAGACTATCACAAGGCTCGTAAAGGATGATCCGGAGATAGAGATAGTTGCAGGTATTGACCTGTTTGACGGGATACAGAATGATTATCCGGTGTTTAAGAATATAAATGATTGTGATGTGCAGGCTGATGTTGTTATTGACTTCTCATCTGCAAAGGCAGTAGATACTCTGCTTGATTTCTGTGAAGAGAAGCAGATGCCTGTTGTGCTCTGCTCAACAGGACTTTCTGAAGATCAGGTAAAGAGAGCAACTGAGGTCTCGACGAAGAAGACAGCAGTTCTTAAGTCGGCAAATATGTCTTTAGGCATAAACGTGCTCTTAAAGATGCTTCGTGAGGCTGCAGCGACATTTTCGCCTGCAGGTTTTGATATCGAGATCGTTGAGAAGCATCATAACCAGAAAGTGGATGCTCCGTCAGGAACCGCACTTGCTCTTGCTGATGCGATCAATGATGAGATGGACGGACAGTTTGAATATGTTTATGACAGGTCCCAGAGAAGACAGAAGAGGGATAAGAAGGAACTTGGTATTTCGGCAGTAAGAGGCGGAACCATCGTCGGGGATCATGATGTGATCTTTGCCGGAGAAGATGAGGTCATCACCTTCAGCCACAGAGCTTATTCCAAGGCTGTTTTCGGAAAAGGGGCCATTGAGGCAGCTAAATTCCTCGCAGGAAAGCCTGCAGGACTTTATGATATGAGTGATGTGATAGGATGAGATTCAGACCCTGCATAGACATACATGACGGGAAAGTCAAACAGATAGTGGGCGGCAGCTTAAACGACGAAAAAGGCGCAAAGGAAAATTTCGTCGCGGAATATGATGCCGCTCATTTTGCGTATATTTATAAAGAAAACAATCTTTCCGGCGGTCATGTGATAATTTTAAACAAAATTGGCACAGATGAATATATGGCATCCAAAGAGCAGGCTTTTTTGGCTCTTTCGGCTTTCCGAGACGGGATGTCAGTCGGCGGAGGCATAACGGAAGAAAATGCCACGGAATTCATAGAGGCCGGTGCTTATGCCGTGATTGTCACATCCTATGTCTTCAATAACGGAAGAGTGGATATGGACAGGCTTGAAAGGCTCTCAAAGAAGACCGGAAGAGAGCATCTCATACTTGACCTTAGCTGCAGAAAGAAAGACGGCAGATATTTTATAGTCACAGACAGGTGGCAGAAGTTTACCGATACAGAACTATCGGTTTCTGTTATGCATGAACTTGAACAGTATGCCTGCGAATTCCTGATCCATGCTGTTGATGCGGAAGGCAAACAGTCAGGTATAGAACAGGATGTGTTCGGTATCCTGTCTGAATACAGACAGGATAAGGATTCCGTTCCCGTGACATATGCCGGAGGGGTGCATAATCTCTCTGATATTGATATAATAAACAGGTTAGGGGCCGGAAAGGTTGATGTGACTATAGGTTCAGCCTTGGATCTTTTCGGAGGAAATCTATCTTTGAGAGAGGTGCTTTCTCATATATGAAGCAGTGGAACAGTGAAGAAGAAGCAAGAAATGAGATAAAAACCCTGATAGGGGATTATTATCTTCAATATAAAAAGAATGATGAAGTATTCAGACCGGGAGACCGCATTAACTATGCCTCCCGTGTTTTTGATGAGAAGGAGATGCAGTCGCTTGCGGATGCATGCCTTGATTTCTGGCTGACAGCCGGACGCTTTTCCGATGAATTTGAAAAGAATTTTGCAGAGTGGATCGGTGTGAAGCATGCGCATATAGTAAACAGCGGATCTTCGGCAAATCTGCTTGCTTTTACCGTTCTCACGGCACCCGAACTCGGGGACAGGCGTATCAGACGCGGAGACGAAGTCATTACGGTTGCATGCGGTTTTCCTACAACGGTAAATCCGATAATACAGTATGGTGCCATACCGGTATTTCTGGATGTGACCATACCCCAGTACAATATAGATCCCGATGCTCTTGAAGAGGCTTTTGTACCGGGAAAGACTAAGGCAGTGATGATAGCGCATACCTTAGGCAATCCTTTTGACATTAAGACAGTGAAGGATTTTTGTGACAGGCATGGTCTGTGGCTTGTGGAAGATAACTGTGATGCGCTTGGTTCAAAATATACGATCGATGGTGTCACTAAATTTACGGGAACATGGGGGGATATAGGCACCTCAAGTTTCTATCCGCCTCATCACATGACCATGGGAGAGGGTGGAGCTGTATATACAGATGATCCGCTTCTTAACAGGCTTATCCTTTCATACAGGGACTGGGGAAGGGACTGCGTATGTCCTCCCGGAAAGGATAATCTCTGCGGGCACCGTTTTGACGGGCAGTTTGGAGAGCTTCCTAAAGGATATGATCATAAATACACTTACAGTCATTTCGGATACAATCTTAAAGCGACAGATATGCAGGCGGCTGTGGGCGTGGAACAGCTTAAGAAGTTTCCTTCTTTTATAGAAAGAAGAAAGCACAATTGGAAATATCTGAAGGAGGCGCTGATCAGGCAGGGAAGTGAGGTTACGGATAAAATCATCCTTCCGGAACCTGCGGAAAACAGCAGTCCTTCGTGGTTCGGTTTTATACTGACCATAAAGCCGGATAACGGACGTAACAAAGTTACGAAGTATCTCGAAGACAATAATATACAGACCAGACTTTTGTTTTCGGGAAATATAATAAAGCATCCCTGTTTTGATGAGATACGCGGAACCGATGCATACAGGGTTATAGGCGGTCTTGAGAATACAGAGGAGATCATGAAAAAAAGCTTCTGGGTCGGAGTATATCCGGGAATGACAGATGAGATGCTGTCTTTCATGGCAGACTGTATAGGAAAGGCTGTGCGAGAGCTGTAAATGGACAGACAGAAGATATTTGATTTTTATAAAGGGAAAAAAGTATTTGTTACCGGGCATACGGGTTTTAAGGGTTCGTGGCTTGTTAAGATACTTTTGATGTCGGGTGCCGAGGTTACCGGATATTCCCTTGAGCCGCCGACAGAGCCTTCTCTTTTTGGAATACTCGGGCTTGGAGATGCTGTCGGGTTAAAAAACATTACGGGGGATGTAAGGGATTTTGAACTGTTGAACAAAAGCCTTACCGAGAGCGGTGCAGATATAGTATTCCATCTTGCAGCGCAGCCGATAGTCCGTGAGTCGTACAGAAATCCCAGAGAAACATATGAGACCAATGTGATGGGAACAGTCAATATCTGCGAGGCCGTAAGGCTTTGCGGATCGGTGAAGAGTTTCCTGAATGTTACCACTGACAAGGTCTACAAAAATAATGAATGGGCCTGGGGCTACAGGGAGAATGAACCGCTTGACGGTTTTGATCCGTACAGTAATTCCAAATCATGTTCGGAGCTTGTGACTCATTCATATATCAATTCTTTCTTCGGAGGAAATGAAGACGGGGCTGTAGTTTCAGTTTCTACCGCCAGGGCCGGAAATGTCATTGGCGGCGGTGATTTTGCCGCAGATCGTATAATTCCGGATTGTGTGAGGGCAGTGCAGTCAGCGGAACCTATAATAATTCGCAATCCCTTAAGCACAAGGCCTTATCAGCATGTGCTGGAGCCTCTGTTTGCGTATCTGGGGATAGCAGCCGAGCAGTATCAGGATGTGAAGAAGGCCGGCTTTTATAATGTGGGACCCGAGACAGAGGATAATCTTAATACAGGAGAACTTGTCGGACTTTTTGCAAAATACTATGGTGAAGGTTTCAAGTCTGAGATAGCACCTGTTGACAGCACGGCGCCTCATGAGGCTAATTTCCTCAAGCTCGATACATCGTTACTTAAGAGTACTTTTGACTGGGCTCCGGTATGGCATACGCCGGAGGCTGTTGAAAAAACTGTTGAATGGACAAAGGCATGGCGTTTGGATCCTTCTTCGGGAAATATGAATGCCGTTTGTGAAGATCAGATAAAGGAGTATATCAAGGGATGAAGGTTGTTCTTCTTGCCGGAGGCGCAGGAACGCGCATATCCGAGGAATCAGAATACAGACCAAAGCCTATGATCGAGATAGGCGGAATGCCGATACTCTGGCATATCATGAAGGAGTACAGTTATTTCGGACACAATGAATTTATCATATGTGCAGGCTACAAGCAGCATATGATAAAAGAATGGTTTGCCGATTATTTTCTTTATACGAGTGATATAACCTTTGATTTTACAGAGGGCGGCAATAAAATGACCGTTCATGATGCCGGAACGGAACCATGGAAGGTAACGGTTGTCGATACCGGTGTAGATACCATGACCGGTGGACGTGTTAAAAGGATAAGGAAGTATATAGGTGATGAACCGTTTCTTTTAACTTACGGAGACGGAGTATGTGATGTGGATATAAATGAAGTGATCAAGTTCCACATGGAGAATAAAAAGACGGCAACTCTTACTGCGGTACTGAGACAGCAGCAGAAAGGAGTTCTGGATATAGGCCTTGATAACACAGTACGCGCATTCCGTGAAAAAGAAGACAGGGATGCCGAGCCTATCAATGCCGGTTATATGGTCCTTGAACCTAAGGTTTTTGATTATATCAAAGATGACAGCACTGTTTTTGAGAGAGATGTGCTTATGAGACTCGCTGATGAAGGAGAGCTTAAGAGTTACGTTCACAAAGGCTTCTGGCAGTGTATGGATACAATACTCGAAAAGAAGATACTTGAGCATTGCATTGAGATAGGTGAGGCGCCGTGGATAAGGTGGTAACCGGAAAGTTTGCCTTTGTCATACTGCATTATCTTACTGAAGAGTATACTGAAAGCTGTGTTTCATCAGTGCAGAAACTCTGTAAGAGCGGCGGGCCGAAGGTTCATATTTATGTAGTGGACAATGCTTCGCCTGACGGAAGCGGGCAGAGACTTTATGAAAAGTATTCCGGAAATGATGATGTTACGGTCATACTCGGAAAAACAAATGCAGGGTTTGCGAGAGGAAATAACGCAGGCTTCAGAAGGGCAAAAAAAGACGGCGCAGATTTTATAATACTCATAAATAATGATACGGAGATAAAAGATCCGGACTTCCTGACAAAGACTGTTTCTCTTTATGAGAAAGAGGGCTTTGCAGTGCTTGGTCCGGATATTTACTGTATCCGGACCGATAAGCATCAGAACCCGGCTGTGGGTGTGAAGATAGATGTAAAGACCATACCGGCACAGCGTTTTCGCTTTTATGCAGGCAGGATGCTCAATCTGTTTGGACTCTATGATCGTGTTTTTGAGTTTAAAAAGAAGCATTCAAAGAGCAGAAAAAGCAGGGATGCATATAAGGAAAGCGCGGTCTGCGGGGATGGAAACGCATATGTCCTTCATGGAAGCTGCCTGATCTTTTCCGAAAAATACATCAATGTTTTCGACGGACTTGATCCGCGGACATTTATGTATATGGAAGAGGAAGTGCTTGCAGCAAGATGCAGAAAGAACGGGCTGAAAATGGTTTATTCTCCTGCTCTTCAGATAATCCATTATCAGGATGCGGCAACAGACGCGACAATGTCAGACAGGAGAAAGAAGAACGAATTCCTTCTGAAGAATTCTATTCGTTCGCTGAATGTGCTTGAAAAGGTTCTTAAGGAAGACTGATAAACGTAATGAAGATCAGGATAGGCGAGTGTGAGATCAAAGGAAAAATGACTCCCGTGTATGTGTGCGGCAGTGCCATTTACAGGGATGATGACGGCATAGTTCTTGGTATCCATGATATGGATAAGCGCTGGGTAGAGGAACTGCTTTCGCTGTCACCTGAGAGTGAGGAGTTCAGAAGATCCTCTTTTTTTGCTGTTGTATATCTTGTTTATTCGATCAGAAAAAGACTTTATATAAAAGATATCGAAGCGCTTGAAAAACATGGTCTTCCTGAGGGGATTGACTTTGATATACGGAAAGGGATCAATAAGTTTATCATTTCGTGCCTGATCACTTTCATGAAAGAGAAAGGGTATTCATTCTGTATCCTGAAAGGGCATCAAGGGCTTTTTGAAATGGTTCCCGCCCTTATGGAAAAAGGAGTGTATGTATCGGGGGATCATCTGTCATCAGCGGGATTTAAGCTGTTTGCCTATTATGCAAGGCAGAGGATCATACGGTCAGCCGTTTATTCATATATAAGAGTATTAAAGTATATGAATAAGCCTTTTATAACGAGCAGTATCTCACGGCATTATAAGAAGGTGGTTCCGGTAAAGACAAATGCTGCAAGGAGTGAAAGTCTCTTTTTTAAGGCGTTTACGCAGGATGGACGAAAAATGTTCATTAAAGCGGCAGCGACCGGCCTTGTGAATACCATGAACGAAAAGCTTGCCGGAGAACGTATAAATGAACTTACGGCAAAAAGATATCTTTATCTGCTTCCGCTTAAAGATGATGATATGAAGGCTATGAATGTGTTTCCTTACCTGCAGCATATCACGTTGGGAGACCTGCTTTCAAAAAGAAATCTGACGGAGACGGAGCTCAAGTCACTTGCCGGTTTCCTTGTGGAAGTTTCCGATGATCTGTATAAGTGTAAGGTTGTCCATTGCGATATCCATCCGGATAATATACTGATCGCGGCTGATCCTGATGGAAGTAAGGTATTTAAACTTGCGGATTTTGGATGTGCTTCACTTTCGGGAACAAAGAGAGCGAAAGGATATCTGTCTAAGGCAGAGATAAGATATTGCGGAAGAGAATGCCGTTATTCGGGAGAAATATGGGATGATGCGGCTTCGGCAGCTTTCATTCTTGAAAGACTCATTCCGGATGAGGGCGATGATTATGTGACATCCTGCATTATAAAGCTTAAAAGCAGGCAGGGAAGACTGGTGTGCAGAGCGGTATGATAGAAGATGTATTTCTTTTTATAATATGGAATAAGGCTTATGTCAGAAAAGATGATATCCTGACTGATCTTAAGGGGACTTTTGAGATAATAAAAGTCCTTGAGGTGCAGTGGAGTATTGATCATTTTACGGAGAATCTGAACCGTTTTTACGGAGAGAAGCTGCCGAAGAATTCGTTCAAGGAAAAAGCATGCGGGACAGGTCCCTTTACTCTTGTTGTGTTTAGAGACAGTTCTCCCGAATACTCAGAGCGAAAGACAACCCGCGGAGAGATGGAACGGGTAAATATAAGGACTTTTGATAAAAAGAAACTGTACAGGTCATGGACCAATGATAAAAAGGGACATAACTGTGTTCATGGGACCAATACACCGGAAGAGACATGTCATGATCTGACTCTCCTTACAGGGATGTCGCCGGAGGATTTTTTGAACAGGAGTGGGGAGAATCTTACTATCGGTGATATAGCCGGATGCGGTGGCTGGAAGGATGAAAAGGAAATGTTCTACATCCTTGACCATACATGCAGATTTAAAGTGATATCAGAGGACAGTGAGACTATAAGGATAGCAACACCTGACCCTGTGAACACTGCAAGGATAATCGGAGGAAGGAAATTCCTATCAAGATATCTTTTCCCCAAAGGGATAGACAGAAAAATATCAGTGACCGGAGCAGAGGATAATGGTATACAGCCGGACTAAAAATTCTATAAGGAACGTGATCTTCGGTATCGTAAGCATGGCCGTGAATATACTTTTCCCGTTCATGGTCAGGACCGTTCTGATAAAGAAGATGGGATTGGAATATGCCGGTATCAGTACGCTCTTCTCATCTGTGCTTTCAATGCTCAAGCTTTCCGAACTGGGTATCGGAAGCGCCATGATATACAGTCTTTATGAGCCGATAGCCCGTGAAGACCATGAAAAGATCAATAATATCTTAAATTCCTACCGTAAACTCTATCGTGCCATCGGAGCCTTCATTCTTACGGCAGGTCTTATAGTCACACCATTCATAAAATACCTGATCAAGGATGATGTGCCCCCTGATGTAAATGTTTATATTGTATTTGTGATATTCCTTGCAGATACGGCTCTGAGCTATTTCCTTTTTGCATATAAGGATTCTGTGCTCAGCGCTTTTCAGCGTATGGACTTAAAATACGTTGCAGTAATTACCATGAATATGGTCGTTTCCGTACTTCAGGCCGCGGCTATATGGTTTACTTCATCATATTATATCTATGCGTTGTGCCTTCCGGCAGGCACGATCTTCCTCAATCTGATGAGGCGTCATATTGCCGATAAGAATTTCCCGGCTTATGCAAAACCTTATGGTAAGGTGGATAACGAATTCTATGCCAATCTTAAAAAGAGGGTCATAGCTCTATTTGGGCATCAGACCAATTACACCATCATTCATTCTGCCGATGATATAGTTCTTTCTGCTTTTATGGGCATAAAGACTGTCGGTCTGTACGGAAATTATTATATGTTGTTTTCCGGAATGGAGAACATAATCCGTATCATAACCATGGGGGTTCAGGCAGGCGTCGGCAACAGTCTGGTGGTTGACAGTGAGGAAAAGATATATAAGGACTTCAAAAACTTTGCATATATGGTTGCCTTCAGTGTGGGGATAATATCCACAGTATTTCTGTGTGCCTGTCAGGATACCGTGGAACTCTGGCTTGGCAGAAAAAAGATGCTGGGGGAATCGACAGTGATACTTTTAGCCGTTGCTCTTCTTGTCACTCAGATGAGGCGTGTGGTGGTCACGTACAAAAATGCTGCGGGCATGTGGTGGGAGGATCGATACAAGCCGTATGTTGTTGCAGTCGTCGATCTTCTTATAGACATAGTGTTTGTAAAGAAATATGGAGTAAATGCCGTTGTGGTATCGACCATAGTCAGTGTTTTCTTTATCGAAACTCCCTGGGAGGCGTGGGTGCTGTTCAAGCTAAAATTCCACAAAAATCCTTTTGAATATTTCTTCAGGATGATGGTTTATTTTATGGTAATAGCTGTCGTTGGTGCTTTCTCATATTTTGTATGTTCATTTGTTTCAGGGCCGCTTCTGTTTAAGATAATAGCAAAAGCCTTTATTGGTGTTATCATTCCGTGCTCGATATATATGCTCATATCATTTAAGTCGGATGAGTTTAAGGCTTTATGGAAAATTGCCGGTCGCATCATGAATAAGTTAAAGAAAAATGGCTGATATTGTTATGGGAAAAATAGCACACACGGATGAGCTTAAGGCTTTTATGGAGAAATATGGCCTGTCTTCTGATGAGGTGTGCATAGTCGGGTCTGCAGTTATGGCGGCTTCCGGGATCAGGGAAAATGATGATCTGGAAGTGATACTGATGCCTTCTGCTTTTGAACGCGTGAGTCGGGAAATGGGAAAGAAAGCCGGCTCCTGGGGGCATATAAAGATATCGGAGAATCTGGACCTTTTCCACAATATATACGGACTTGTCGGCGCAGATGATTCACTTGTGTTTGGGAGGTGCTCAAGAGAAGATACGATATGTCGCATAGCGGATCTTGAGCTACAGTATTGCTATAAGAAAAAACTTGTAAAGCTCATGGATCGCGAGAAGGACAGATCGGACGTGAAAATCCTTGAGCAGCTGTTTACGGATGAGCATATGAATGAGTATATAAAGGCTGTTCCGTTAAAAAAGAGCAGTGCTTTATGGTACAATACCTGCAGGCAGTTAAGGGAAAAAGGTGCTGCCATAAAAAAGAAACTAATAAGAAGATGAAAGAGACGTAAGATGAAGACCATTTCAGTGATGATCCCGACATACAATGAGCGGGAAAATGCGCAGGCTATATACGAGGCAGTAAGGGATGTGATAAAAAAAGAGCTTTCTGCCTATGATTATGAGATATTGTTTATAGATAACAAATCTACCGACGGGACCAGGGAGATCATAGAATCCATATGCAGCTCTGATCCCAAGGTTAAGGCTATATTCAATCAGAAGAATTTTGGTCAGTTCAACAGCCCCTATTACGGCATAATCCACACATCAGGAGATTGTACGATAACCATGTGCGCGGATTTCCAGGATCCGGTGGAAATGATCCCGGAATTTGTGCGTGAATGGGAGAATGGTTACAGGGTAGTCATAGGTATAAAGAGCCGTTCACGTGAGAATCCTTTTATGTATGTGATAAGGGCGATGTATTATGCTGCTCTTAAAAAAATGTCTTCCGTGGAGATCATTAAACAGTTCACTGGATTCGGTCTTTATGACAAGTCATTTGTCGAGACTCTCAGGGAACTTAAGGATCCCACGCCTTTTATGCGTGGCATAGTTGCTGAACTCGGACCTGACAGAAAAGAAATTGAGTATACCCAGCCCAAGCGCCGCGCAGGTAAGACTCATAACAATCTGTTCACCCTCTACGATGCAATGATGCTTTCTTTCACATCATATACAAAGAGCGGAATGAGAATAGCAACCTTCGCAGGATTCAGTATCGCGGCGATCAGCTTTGTCATAGGCATAGCATATCTGGTGCTTAAGCTTGTCATGTGGGACAAATTTGCGGTCGGCTACGCACCGATGATGATATCACTGTATTTTATGGGCGGGCTGCTGCTTGCATTCATGGGCTTTATGGGTGAATACGTTATGGCCATGAATACAAGACTTATGAACAGGCCGCTTGTCGTGGTTGAAAAAACCATAAATTTTGATGATGAAAAAGAGGTTTAAAAATGGGGGATGTAAAACTTCTTGATTGTACACTGCGCGACGGAGGATATCTGAATTACTGGAAATTCGGATATGACAATATCATTTCTGTTTTTGAACGCGTGGTAAGTGCAGGAACGGATATCATAGAAGTGGGTTTTCTTGACGGACGTGTGGAATATGACAGGGACAGGAGCATTTTCCCCGATACCAAAGCTATAAGACAGACATACGGCGGACTGGACAGAAAGAATACTCTTGTATTCGGGATGATAGATTACGGGACCTGTGATCTGGAGAATATAGAGCCATGTGCTGAGTCTGTTTTAGATGGTATAAGAGTCATTTTTAAAAAGCATTTAAGAGAAGAGGCTCTGGCTTTCTGCGGTGAGCTTAAGAAACTTGGTTATATTGTTTTTGCCCAACTTGTTAGTGTAACCGCATATTCGGATGATGAACTTAAGGATCTCTGCGCTATAGCAAATAAAGTTAAGCCTGATACGGTTTCGATGGTTGATACCTATGGCCTTACGCATCAGAAGGATCTTAAACATATACTTAAGATACTGGATGCGGATCTTGATAAGGATATAGCGATAGGCTATCACGGTCACAATAATTTCCAAATGGGTTATGCCAACTGTCAGACCATGCTTGCATATTCGTCAGAGACGGACAGAACACTGTATGTAGACGGTACTCTTTACGGCATGGGAAAGTCTGCGGGTAATGCGCCCATTGAACTTGTGGCCATGCATATGAACCATGAATATGGGAAGAATTACAATATCAGCCAGTATCTTGAGGCTATAGATGCAAATATCATGCAGTATTGCATACCTGCGACATGGGGCTACAATCTCTTTTATTTTCTGGCGGCATCGAATGACTGTCATCCCAACTATGTCAAGCAGCTCACAAATAAACATACGCTTTCCGTTATGCAGATAAATGAACTGCTCGGGAGGCTTGAGGGTGAGAAGAAACTTCTCTATGATGCCGATTACCTTGAAAAGCTTTATGTGGAGTATCAGGACAGGGAAATCAATGATGCTGCGGCGATAGAAAAGCTTAAAGCTATATTTGACGGTAAACATATACTTGTTCTGGGGCCCGGTAAGACCATACAGACTGAGCAGGATAAGATAAATGCATTTATAAAGTCTGAAAGTCCGATGGTCATGGCCATAAACTATATGCCTGAGGCGTATAAAACGGATATGGTTTTTCTTACAAATGCCAAGAGATGTATTCAGATGGCATATCCGCTCAGTCGTAAGGAATGCCCCGTGATCGCTACTTCCAATGTGACAGCTCCGGCTGACAGCTTTGATTACACGGTAAATATAAGCGATCTGCTCGATAAAAATTCCGAATATGCTGATAACTCACTTATGATGCTATTAAAACTCTTCATTAAGACCGGGGTTAAGAGTGTAAGTCTTGCAGGCTTTGACGGTTATTCGGGGACGGATGCGAATTACCTTGATGAAGGCAGGGAATATGAATTTGCCAAGAAGAAAGCGGATTACCTTAACAGCTACATGTCCGGCTTTATAAAGAGTGTTAAGGATGAATTAAAAATTGAGTTTATAACGGAGACCAGATATGAAATATGAATTAGTGATCTTTGATGTGGACGGGACACTGCTTGATACTTCGGAAGGGGTACTGTCATCCGTAAAATATACGATAGAGCGTTTCGGTTTTGACATGCCGGATGATAAACAGCTCAGAACTTTTATAGGACCGCCTATACAGAGGTCTTTTGCAGATACCTTTGGACTCTCGGGGGATATCATTCAGGAAATGACAGCCGTTTTCCGTGACAGATATAAGGGAGACGATCTTATCAAGGCTGTGTCTTATGAAGGAATATATGAGTGCTTTGACAGTCTTGAAAGCAACGGGATAAAAACGGCCATAGCAACCTACAAACGTGATGATTATGCGCAGAGGATAATGAAGCATTTTCATTTTGATGATCATACGAAGATCATACACGGAGCAGACGATAATAATAAACTTAGCAAGAGCGATATAATAGAAATCTGTATAAACGAAAGCGGTATTCCAAAGGAAAAGGTTCTGATGGTCGGCGATACCGATAATGATGCAATAGGTGCGGAGGGCATAGGTGTTGATTTCCTTGCTGTTACTTTCGGCTTTGGTTTTAAGCCGGGAGAAGAGATAACTTATCCGCATGTCCATGTGTCTGACACCGCCGCAGACATAGCATCTTTTGTTTTAAAAGGAGTTTCGTAAATGAAGGCAGCGAAGTATATATCAGAGTTTCTCATAAAAAATGGGATAACAGATACTTTTATGATAACCGGCGGTGGTGCCATGCATCTTGATGATGCTATAGGGCATCAGGAAGGAATGCATTGCATATTTAATCATCACGAACAGGCTTGTGCGATCGCAGCGGAAGGATATGCAAGACTTACGGGAAAGATAGCCTGCGTATGTGTTACCGCAGGCCCCGGAGGCACAAATGCGATAACCGGAGTGATGGGCGGTTTTACGGATTCGATCCCGATGCTTGTAATAACAGGACAGGCAAAGAGAGAAACAATGGTTTCGTCATGCGCGGACCTTGGCTTAAGACAGCTTGGAGATCAGGAAGTAGATATAGTTTCTTCAGTTAAATGCATGACAAAGTATGCTGCGGTGATAGATGATCCGCGTGATGTAGCCTATCATCTGGAGAAAGCTCTCTACCTTGCCATGAATGGAAGGAAGGGACCTGTCTGGCTTGATGTTCCCCTTGATGTACAGGGAGCGCAGATAAACGAAAACGAACTTAAGCATTTTGATGCAGCAGCGGAATATCCCTGGCAGGTGCCTGAGATAAACAGTACCAAGATCGAAGAGATCATAGAGAAGATTAAGTCTGCAAAGGCTCCCTTGGTACTGGCAGGTACGGGGATAAGACTTGCGGGCGCTGAAGATGAGTTCAGGCGTTTTATCGAAGAGTATAAGCTCCCTGTTGCTGTAGCATGGAATGCAAATGACATACTTGAATATGACAGCCCTTATTTTGCAGGAATGCCGGGAACAGTAGGAACCAGACCTGGTAATTTTGCGCTTCAGAATTGTGATCTGCTCATATCCTTTGCATGCCGTATGAACATACGAATGATAGGCTACAATCACAATGATTTTGCAAGAAATGCTTATAAGATATCGGTCGATATAGATCCAAAAGAACTGATGAAGCCTACTGTACGCATAGATATGCCTGTCAATGCGGATGTTTTGGATGTGCTCAGAAAACTTAACGCTGTCACGTATGAGCCTCAGGCAGCGCATGAGAAGTGGCGTGTTTGGTGCAGAGAGAGGATAGAGAGATATCCGGCCGTTCTTCCTTCATATCATGGAGAAGGGCTTATAAATCCTTATGTATTTATTGATAAGCTTTTTGAAAAGCTTGATGAGAATGACCGCGTGATAACCGGAAACGGGGCTGCATGCGTTATAACTTTCCAGACGGCAAAGATAAAGAAAGGCCAGAGGATGTTTACCAATTCAGGCTGTGCGGCAATGGGATACGGCTTTCCTGCGGCAATAGGTGCTGCGGTTTCAGATAACAGCAGACGTACCATATGCATTGACGGTGACGGCAGCTTCATGATGAATCTTCAGGAGCTTGCAACGGTAGCCTATAACAAGCTGGACCTTAAGCTTATCATCTTAAATAACAACGGTTATCTTTCCATAAGACAGACACAGAGAAATCTTTTCAAACCGCCTTTTATCGGTATAGATAACGAGAGCGGAATATGCTTTCCTGATTTCGGCAAGCTTTCGGAAGCTTTTGGCATACCGTATTACAGGCTGGATTCTGAGACGGAAGCAGGAGAGGTGTTAGATAAAGCGCTTACTTCCAAAGGCCCCTGTGTGATCGAGGCTGTTGTGGATCCTTCGCAGAACTTTGAACCCAAATCATCTTCAAAGATGTTGCCTGACGGAAAGATGGTATCAACATCATTGGATGATATGGCACCGTTCCTTTCGGAAGAGGAAATGAAAGAGAATAGATATGAATAGACCTGATATATTATTTCAGTCTGATGAAAAATATGCCAAGGTCCTGGCTCCTGCAATAAAGTCCTTATGTGTAAATAACAGGGATGCGGATTTCAGGATTGTTGTTATCGACTGCGGGCTTTCTCAAAAAAGCAGGAAACTCCTGCAGAAGATGACAAAAGAAGATGGCAGATCGGTAACATTTGTGACCGGTGATGAGCTTGAGAAGGAAGTCGGTGATTTTGGTTTTTCTGAATACAAAGGCTACAGGGAAAACCGGGTATCGTATCTTAAGATGCTATATCCCACATCCGCCATGGCTTCAGACAGGATACTCTACATAGACTGTGATACTGCTGTGACCGGCAGTATAAAAGGACTGCTGGGGACAGATCTTAAGGGAAATGTCATGGCAGCTGCGCTTGACTGCTACACTGATACCGGTCATAAGAAGATGATAGGAATGAGACCGGAAGAACCTTTCTATAACTCCGGCGTTATGCTCATTGATAAAAAACGCTGGAAGGAAGAGAAGATCTTTGAAAATATAATCGAGCAGAAAAACAGCGGTGTAAAATACAATACCGTTGATCAGGATTATATAAATATTGCCGTCAGAGGCAAGTGCCTTACGATCGGCTGCAGATATAATTATCAGCCGGCACACATTGATTACAGTCCTTCTGTATATTTCAGTTCATACCATAAGGATGATCTGTATTATACTCCGGAGGAGCTTGTAAAAGGCAGAAAACACATTGTGATACTTCACTATTTCCGGTATCTGGGTATGCATCCATGGGATAAGGACAGCATGCATCCGGATGAAAAAGTATACAGAAAATATCTTTCGATGACGCCCTGGAGGAATATGCCTATCAGGAAAAAGAAAGTCGGACCGGCTATCATGTTCGAAAGAGTTATGTACAGGCTGCTCCCTGACAGGCTTTATCTTATCCTGTTCAGATTCATGAGGAGAACATACAACAGGCTTTTTAAATTAAAAACTGCCGTTACGGACAGGATTAAGTCTGCAACCGGAAAGTGAGGAAGAAAAGGTTTGGCTAGGAAAGTTGAAGATCTGAAGATGCTTCAGAGTCTTTTAAAAGAAATGCTTGAAGTGATAGACGGCATATGCAGGGAAGAAAAGATTCCTTATATGCTCTGGGGAGGGAGCTGCCTTGGCGCGGTAAGGGAATATGATATCATTCCCTGGGATGATGATCTGGATATCATTGTCTGGAGAAAGGATAAGAAAAGAATCGAAGAAGCGTTAAGAAAAAAGCTTCCGGAAAGATTCTGTCTTGTCACTCCCGAGGATAATTATCCGTATTTCCATGATTTTATGACAAGGGTAGAGAATAAGGAATATCTGTTGCATGAACCGACAGAGGCTGATAAGGCTCAGGACAACAGGCAGAACCATGTATTTATAGATGTCTTTACACTTGACTGCACCGGACGTTCACAGGCTGAAGTAAAAGTCAGAAAATACATCTACTGGTTTATATGGATGCTTTCGATGGGACACAGATATGAGCTTGATCTTAACGCTTACGGAGGTAAGGCAACGCAGTTTGGGGTTAAGCTTGTGACAGCCGCAGGTCGTATGATACCGATGCCTGTCTTAATGAAAATAAGGGATTCCTTCTGTACACAGATAAAGCCTGAAGGGGCATGTTATGTAGGAAGATATGATACCGTGTTTGCTGGCGTAAAGGTTAAAAAGAAGACCAAATATGATTATCACAGATCATGGTTTGCAAGACAGCGCCTCGTCAGATTTGGTGACAGGAAGTATCCTGTACCCGCCGGTTTCGACAGGTATCTTACACATGAGTACGGTGAGTATATGAAACCGGTGAATGACAGTTCAACCTATGAGAAACATTACAGCTGATTTGTATCAGGGATTTTCGTCCTGTATCTTGTGAAGGACATCAGATAGAAGCGTTGATGAGACCCCTTCGGTATGAGGAAGGAAAACCACTTCACAGCCGACGCTGTTCATTTTCTTTATGATGTCATCATAGAGTGCGGTATTCTTCCAGTCGGAGCCGTGAAAAAGAACATCAAAGTGCAGTTCATTCCAGGCATCCATTTTGTCCATGGTTATCTGGGGAACCACTTTATCAACATAACGGATGGATCTTACGATCTCTATCCTTTCCTCAAACGGAATGATAGGGGATTTGTGCTTGTAAGTGTTTACCAGTTCATCCGTGCTTACGCCTACAATAAGATAATCGCATTGTTCTTTTGCATGTTTTAATATATTCAGATGACCGATATGGAACATATCGAACACACCGGTCGTGTAACCGTAATGATACTTTTTCATATAATAACTGCCTCCGCTCATAGAAGTATAAAACAGTATCGGAACTTAGGCAAGAATAGATGGATAAAATAAAAAAGTACAGAATAGCGCTAATAATACAGAGCATTGCTATGATCGCGCTGCTCTGTTTTTCGGTGCTGCTTTTTTTTAAGGACCACGTTAATGATGAGACTTTGTCAAAAGCTTCAAAAGCGCAGGTGCAGGGATCTCAGAATATTGGATCCGTGCCTGAGGATATAGTGCCCCTTGAGGATGAGGAGGGAGCCTGGTATTCCACACTGCATTTTATTTCGCATTCCGGAGGCGGTATAGACGGAAAGCTTTATTCTGACAGTTTGGAAGCCTGGGAACACTCGTATGAGGAAGGAAACAGGATCATAGATGCTGATCTGAATACAACTTCGGATGGCCATCTTGTTTTAGCGCATAGTTTTAAGGATAATCTGGAGAAGAATGGTAACAGATTAGATCCTGCAGATGCGGAAATGAATTACTTTCATCTGCTTGAGTATAAACTGCCGGAAAGTAACATCCCCGATCATAAGACTTTTATGTCAGAGCCTGTGTACAGAAAATACACTCCTATGGATGTGGAGGCAATGCTTGATTTTATGGCAGAGCATGACGATCTTTATGTGGTCTGTGATATGAAGAAAGATACTGAGGAAGGCTATCGCAAGCTTGTTGAAACTGCAGAGAATACAGGCTGTTCGGATGTGCTTTCCAGAGTTATTGTGGCTTTTTATGATGATAAAGATTTTGAGAAGATAAAAAAAGTTTATCCGTTTAAGCATTATATGATCAGACGATACGGGAGCCGCTATGATGATCCTGCAGGACTTGTTGAGTTCTGCGTAAAGAATGATATACACTGTGTGGGCATTCAGGGCGATCATATCGATAACGGGTTTGTGGGTCTGTTAAATAAGTATAATATCCATATAGCGGTTGCGGTCGTGGAACATATATCGGATATGCAGTATTATCACGATATGGGAGTAGATATGGCTGTTACCGACTGGTTATATGAAAGCGACTGGAAATATGTGGAGGAGGGCAAATGAGAAAAACTGCGGTTCTGACAGGTGCTGCGGGGTTTGCGGGGATACACCTGCTCAATCACCTGCTTATGCACGGTTACAGGGTATATGCGGTAGTCAGGAAGAATTCTCCGCATAATATCAGGCTACAGGAACAGAATCTCCTGTTGAATGATCAGGCCTACAGAGATGCATTTGGCTGGACAGGTGCCGGATATACAGGTGAGATTGTGGTCATCGAGATAGATGACAGCGATTTTGCAACGCTTCCGGAGCATATAAATGAGCCTGTTGATCTTTTCTTTCACATGGCATCTGTGCCTGGGAGCGGCAGGGATGATATTGCAGCGGCATACAGGAATGTGACTGATGCTAATGCAGCTGTTACGGCTGCCTCTGCCTTGAAATGCAGACGGTTTATAGGGACAGGATCACAGGCTATGTACGGAGTGGTTGACGGGACGATCACCGAGGATATCAGATACAATTCGTTTAATATGTACGGCGCTGCTAAGGCATCCATCTGTGAGCTTACAAGAGGGCAATGCAAGTGCCTGGGGATGGAGTGGTGTTTCGGTACTATTTTCAGCCTTATAGGCGAATATGAGGCTCAGGGACGCCTTATACCGGATCTTATTGCCAGACTGAAGAATGGGGATGTGAGTATCAAACTTTCTGCCGGAACGCAGAATTGGGACTATCTGGATGCAGGTGACTGTGCCGAGGCTTTTATCCGGATAGCTGAAAAGGGAGTGGATGGAGAAAACTATAATGTCGCAAACGGAGATTATCATCCGTTAAAATATTTTACCGAGAAATTGGTTAATGTTTATTCACAAAATGGAGCTTCTGTTGTTTACGGAGAAGAGTCATTTCCGAGAGTAAATCTTGAGCCCGATATCTCCAAACTCAGGAAAGACACGGCCTGGCGGCCCGGCATTCAATTTTTGGATACGATAAAAAGAGTGTACGGTTAACGAAATTATTTTCTTTACAACAGCATAATACTGTGGTATATTTTACTTGTCATTTTTGACGCATTTATATTTTTCTTGGAGGTAGTAAAAAGTTATGCAGGGTACAGTTAAGTGGTTCAACGCACAGAAGGGTTATGGTTTCCTTTCAACTCCCGAGGGCAAGGATGTATTCGTACATTTCTCTGCAATCCAGAATGAAGAGGGCTATAAGACATTAAACGAAGGTCAGGCTGTTGAGTTTGACGTCGTTGAAGGTGCTAAGGGACCTCAGGCAAGCAACGTAGTTAAGCTTTGATCGGTTGATATTATTACTAAAACAGTTGCGACGCACATAAGTGCCTTACAATTAATATAGTAAAAAACGATGAAAAAGCAAAAGGACCGGGAATTTATTTCCCGGTCCTTTTTTGCATTTATAAATTATATAATTTACATTTTTATGCGTTTCAGCATTTCATCATACTGTTTGTACATTTTCTGTACACCGTTTTCGAGCAGGTAATAATGTCTGATATAGGGTATCAGAAGGATCAGAAGCGCTACGAAAAGGGCAGTCAGTCCCCAGTTCCATTCACCTGTGATATTTGAAATAAAGAGCATGGCGAAAAATGTCAGGAAAGCAAGAACGGCAAAAAGGGCAGTAACTATAAGATGGATAAGTCTTTCATGCTGAAAAAACTTTATGTGATCAAGGTGAGACTGAAGAAGTTTCTCATAATCTTTTCTTGTAGGAATGGTATCCTTTACAAGACGTTCTCCGTGTTCACCGTCATCGGAGAAGGAAGTGGTCACGTCAAGCTTATAGGCAAGAACCTGATCAACGAAATCAAGATAGGCAAGTATACGTTTTCTCATAGCTTTATATCATTCCTCCATGCTTCGCACAATTGCTTTCTGAAAATAAAACATCCGGGAATGACGGCTCCCGGATGTAATAGATCATATATATATTCTGCGCGGATCTTATCTGCTCATCTTGTTGACTGCAAGACTTAAGCGGGAAACCTTTCTTGCTGCATAGTTCTTGTGATATACACCCTTGCGTGTAGCCTTGTCGATAATGCTTGTAGCATTAAGAAGTGCACTCTTTGCAGCTTCGGCATCATTTGCATCGATAGCTGTGTAAACCTTCTTTACAGCAGTCTTTACAGATGAACGGATAGCCTTGTTTCTCTCTTCCTTTGTCTTGGTGACTAAGATCCTTTTCTTAGCGGATTTAATATTAGCCAAGTCCTTTTACCTCCAATAATTAAATGACTGTTTTTAGGTGTCATGCATCGGAGCCGGACACGGACAGTCCGATGTACATACGGTTAGTATTTTACGCAAAGAAAAGGGTGTTGTCAACGTTAATTTTTGGTATAATGTCCTCTTGTATGAAAGCAATTTCCCTGGACAGGATACTTGAACTAAATATATCACCGGAGACCTGTTTGGGATGGACCGGTGATGCGATCTCCAGGAAGGATGAAGTGATACTTCCTCCCAAGATAAGCATGAAGCCGGATGTTCCTGGTTGCTTTTATAATTCCATGCCGGTTATCATACCATATCTTAACGTAGCAGGGGTGAAGGAAGTTACAAGATATCCGAAACGGGATCCGAGTCTGGACAGTGAGATCCTTCTGTATGATCTTTCCACAGGTGATGCGCTTGCGCTGCTTGACGGAAATTGGATAACTGCTATGCGAACGGCTGCGGCAGCCGTTCATTCCATAAAACTTTTGGCCAAAGACGGATTTTGTGAAATAGGAATGATAGGTCTTGGAAACATCCAGAGAGCTGTTATGATGTTTCTGCTTTCGCTCTACCCGGGCAGACGGTTTAAGATAAAACTGTTTCGATATAAGGATCAGCATGAACAGTTTGCGAATAGGTTTTCGGATTATGAGGATCTGGAGTTTGTATATTGTGATTCATATGATGAAACGGTTAAAGGCAGCGAAGTAGTGATATCCTGCGCCACATATTTTGCGGAGAATATCTGTGACGATGCTTCTTTTGATGAAGGGGTACTGGTCGTACCGGTGCATACGAGAGGCTTTGCAAACTGCGATCGTTTCTTTGACAGGGTATTTGCGGATGATACTGCACAGGTAAAGAGCTTTTCTTCCTTTGGTGAATGGAAGAATTATGCTGAAGTTGCCGATGTTGTATGCGGGAGAGCTTCCGGAAGGAAGCATGAACGGGAACGGATCATCGTTTATAACGTTGGCATTTCGCTTCATGATATTTATTTTGCAAAGAAGATATATGATCTTTGCGCTGATAAATGTCCCGAGATAGATCTGGGATCACCGGATAAAAAATTCTGGATATAAATATAATAACTGAGAGGAAAATTCAGAGAAACCGCATACGCGGATTTCTCTTAGTGGAGATAAATTATGACTGACAGATCACACATCAGAAACTTCTGTATCATTGCCCATATAGATCATGGCAAATCTACTCTTGCGGACCGCATCATAGAAAAGACGGGCCTGCTTACCGAACGTGAAATGCAGGAACAGGTCCTCGACAATATGGATCTTGAAAGAGAAAGAGGCATAACTATCAAGGCGCAGGCTGTAAGGACCGTATATAAGGCTGCTAACGGGGAGGAATATATATTTAATCTTATAGATACTCCGGGGCATGTTGACTTCAATTACGAAGTGAGCCGTGCACTTGCAGCATGTGACGGTGCTATTCTTGTGGTTGATGCCGCACAGGGAATAGAGGCTCAGACTCTTGCAAATGTCTATATGGCATTGGATCATGATCTGGAAGTGTTTCCTGTTATTAACAAGATCGATCTTCCGAGTGCTGAGCCCGAGCGCGTGAAGGAGGAAATAGAGGATGTCATAGGTATTGAAGCTCTGGATGCGCCTATGATCTCTGCAAAGAACGGAATAAACATCGACCAGGTGCTTGAAGCCGTTGTTGAAAAGATACCTGCTCCCGGAGGCGATGAAAAGGCGCCTCTCAAAGCACTTATCTTTGATTCACTTTATGATTCCTACAAGGGCGTTATAGTCTTCATGCGAATCGTTGACGGTACGGTGAAAAAAGGTACAAAGGTTAAGATGATGGCTACCGGCGCTGTATTTGATGTTATCGAAGTGGGAACCTTCGGTGCCGGCAGATTTTTCCCCTGTGATGAATTGACGGCAGGAATGGTCGGATACCTTACCGCTTCGATCAAAAATGTAAGGGATACGGCAGTTGGTGATACGGTGACTGATGCCGATTCTCCGTGTGAAGAGGCTCTTCCGGGATATAAGAAGGCCCAGTCCATGGTATTTTGCGGTCTTTATCCGGCTGACGGTGCCAAGTATCCGGATCTTAAGGATGCGCTTGAGAAGCTGCAGCTTAATGATGCGGCTCTTAATTTTGAACCCGAAACATCCATAGCGCTTGGATTTGGTTTCAGGTGCGGATTCTTAGGTCTGCTTCATCTTGACGTGATACAGGAAAGGCTTGAGAGAGAGTATGATCTGGATCTTGTAACTACGGCACCGGGCGTTATCTATAAAATATTTAAAACAGACGGTTCGATGATCGAACTTACAAATCCTTCAAATCTTCCGGATCCTTCAATGATCGATCATATGGAAGAGCCTGTAGTCAAGGCCGAGATCATCGTTACAAAAGAATTTATCGGTTCCATCATGGAACTCTGCCAGGAGAGACGAGGCGTATATAAGTCCATAGATTATATAGAAGCTGACAGGGCAGTTTTAAAATATGACCTTCCGCTCAATGAGATAATCTATGACTTTTTTGATGCGCTGAAGAGCCGTTCGAAAGGATATGCTTCATTTGATTATGAACTTAAGGGCTACGAGGTCGCAAAGCTCGTGAAACTGGATATCCTTATCAACAAGGAAGAAGTTGATGCATTGTCGTTCATAGTTCATGCCGATTCTGCGTATGAGAGAGGCAGACGTATGTGTGAACGTTTAAAAGATGAGATACCCAGGCACCTTTTTGAAATTCCCATACAGGCTGCAGTAGGCGGCAAGGTCATCGCAAGAGAAACCGTAAAGGCTCTCCGCAAGGACGTGCTTGCAAAGTGCTATGGCGGTGATATCACAAGAAAGAAGAAGCTTCTTGAAAAACAGAAGGAAGGAAAGAAGAGAATGCGGCAGATCGGAAATGTCGAGATACCGCAGAGCGCATTCATGAGTGTGCTTAAGCTTGATGAGGATAAAAACTGATCACTGATATGAATTGCCTTTTGTATATAGATCCCGGTACCGGGAGCATGCTATTTTCAATACTTATAAGTGCTGTTGCGGCATTGTTCTTCCTGGCACAGAGGGTGATCCTGAAGATAAGGTTCAGGATTTCGGGAGGCAGGGCGGCCGTGTCATCGGAAAAGATACCGTATCTGATATTCAGTGATCATAAAAGATATGATTCGGTATTTGAACCGGTAATGGATGAGTTTGAAAAACGCAGAGTAAAAGCAGTTTTCTGGACAGCATCCGCAGATGATCCGCTGCTTGATAAACAATATGAATATGTGGAGACAGAGTTTATAGGGGAGGGAAACAAGGCTTACGCCAGACTGAACCTTGCCAATGCTGGCATACTGCTTTCAACGACTCCGGGACTGAATGTATACCAGTGGAAACGTTCTAAAAACGTTCAGTGGTATGTACATATGCCTCATTCTGTAGGGGACCTTACGCTGTATCGGATGTTCGGCCTTGACTTCTATGATGCTATACTTATGGCCGGAAACTTTCAAAAAAGGAAGGTGAGGCTTCTGGAAAAAATGCGGAAAGAGAAGCCGAAGGAACTTTATGAGGCCGGACTTACGTACTTTGATTCGCTTGATGAAAGAGTGAAAAAGGCAGGCGGGGGTAAGAAAGAGAACGGGCATTTCACGGTCCTTCTTGCGCCTTCATGGGGAGTGAACAGTCTGTTTAACCGTTTCGGGCACAAGCTTATAGATGCGCTTATATCTACAGGCTATTATCTGATCATAAGACCTCATCCGCAGTCTGTGACTGCGGAAAAGGATATGCTTGATGAATTGATGATGGCTTATCCGGAGAGTGATCATCTGGAATGGAACTTTGATGCGGATAATTTCGAAGTACTCAGACGCTCTGATATCATGATATCTGATTTTTCGGGTGTTATATATGATTTTAGCCTGGTGTTCGAAAAGCCTGTGTTATATCTTGAATCTGAATTTGACACATCAAAGAATGATGCGGCATGGATAAAAGATGAAATTCCATGGACTGTAAAAAGTCTTCCAAAAGTGGGGATACCCATCCATGAGGAAGATATTTCCAATATAAAAGATCTTATTGATAAAGCATCCGTTTCAAGAGAACTGATAAGGGGCAGAAAACAGGCTTCGGATGAAGACTGGACACATAAGGGAAAGGCTGCCGAAAGAGTGGCAGACTATATGATAGGGAAATATGAAAAGCTCAATATGGAAAAATAGGATCATCCTTATACTTATCGTATTTGCGGCGGCAGTTTTTACCGAACTGTTTGTTTTTAATTTCAGGACCATACAGTCACTGTTTTATAAAGAGATACAGATACCTGTAGATGGGCTTGAGACAACAGGAATACTTTCGTTCGGAGAAGGAGTATATAAATTCGATCCGGATTCGGAAGAAGCAAGGGTTATATATTTAAGTCATCTGGATGAGCTTGAATGTGCCGGTGAGGTGCACAATATTAGATTTGATGCAGAAACTCCATCGTCGATAGATCTTATGTTTATTGAATCCGGTGTGTTAAATGCGGATATATATGTGCGCGACGAAGGAAATGACAGATATGCGATACTTGAGGGGCATAAGTTCCTTGAGGGTAATGAGGCTTCCAAATATGTTTTCATTGATCCCGCAGGAAAGGTGAAGACCATAGCAATGAATCTGTCGATGACTAACGGTGCGGTGCTCAATATTAAATCCATTACGATCAATGCACGAAGAAAGCTGAACTTTTTACCTGTAAGATTCCTGTATTTACTGTTGTTTTTCACCTGCATTACGGCATTCAGGAAAAATTCATTTTTATGGAAACAGAATGCTTTGGAAAAAGCTGCATGGAAATTGCCTGTTATGGTTGTGTTATGTGCAGCGCTTATCATGCCTCAGTGGTATCTTATACAGTCAAATCCTTATATTTCCAGTTTTATGAACTTCAATCCTTACCAGGATCTTGCTGAAAGCTTTGCGGCTGGACACACTTATATTTTGGAAGAGCCTTCAGAGGCACTGAAAAATCTTTCAAACCCTTATGATGACACTCTACGAACAGCTGAGGGGGTGGAAACAAAATGGGATTATGCTTATTACAATGGGAAGTATTATGTGTATTTCGGAGCACTTCCCTGCCTGATATTTTACCTTCCGGTTTATCTGTTTTTGGGAGTTGGCATGCCGAATCCGGTTCCGGTGACAATATGTGCGATATTTTTAATATTTGGAATCTATGAACTTATAAAAGCGCTTGCATCTGTTTATTGCAGAGATTTAAAGACGGCTGCTCATTATATCCTGACAGTTCTGGTTTATCTGGGATGTCAGATAGTTTTCTTCATGAACCAGCCTGATGGTTATTCGGTACCGGTTGCCTGTGGTGAGACGTTCTTAGTATGGGGACTGTATTTTTGGGTATCATCGCTTAAAGAAAAGGGTGTATCTCTTTGGCGACTGGCTGTCGGCTCGCTGCTTATATCAATGGTGGCAGGCTGCAGACCGAATATGGAAGTGTATGCCGTACTTGCTTTGCCGCTTTTTGTGGACAGAGTAAAGATAATGCTTAAGGAAAAACAGAATAAGAAGATGGCGGCATTACTTGCTGCACTTGTACTTCCTGCAGTTCCTGCCGCTGTACTTATCATGTACTATAATGCAGTACGTTTTGGTTCTCCGTTTGATTTTGGAAATGCTTATAATCTTACGGTTTCCGATGTATCACGTAATCCGGTATCGCTTGATAAGCTTATCGTGGGAATTTATGAGTATCTTTTGAAGCTTCCCGATCTGACTTATACATTTCCGTTTATGTCCATACCGGGTGACGGTACATCAGTTAATGAACTGAAGCATTGTTTTATCCATATGGAATACATTTTTGCTGGACTGCTTCCTGTAAATCTGATCTTATTTGCCATACCTTATTCTTTCAAAAAGGCACACAGATCGGTGTTTGTTATTACCGCGGCGGTGACTGCGTTCCTTCTTATGATATTCGAGACAGAATCTGCAGGGATCGTTTACAGATATGAGGCTGATTTTTCTCTTGTATTTCTGATCGCAGCGGTTGTTGCACTGATGAATATGATAAAGGATGGAAAGGATATAAGACGTTTCCTTATCTGTGCATTGGCTGTTTCGGTACTGTTTCACATGAATTTTTATTTCCTTACAGGACTTAAGTATCCTCTGCTGTGGGGAAATACACCGCTATATTATAAAATTTATTATGCATTCAATTTCCTATAAAAAATGCGGACCTGTTTTATAAAAAACTGAAGAAATATCGCTCTGCCAAAGGAGAGAAAGGACATGATGAAAGGCGTTGCATTTAAATACAAAAAAATATTGATCATGTTGCTGATTGCTGTGTTGGCAGAGTTATTCCTTTTTAATTCCCAGACCTATGACTCTATAGACAATATATCCATACCTTTATCTGAGATCGTGAATTTTGAGATTCTGAGTGGAAAAATGAATGGACAGGGGGATATTGTCTTAGATCCTGATTCTGATTGTGTTGGTCTGATATTGGATGTTCCGGGTAAAAGAGTAAATAATCTTAAGTTAGATGTATGCTGTGTAGATTCACAGGGCAATCCGGTAAATGATATACCATGTAATGTGGATTTTTCTCTTGAGGAAAATGTTCTTGTGGGAGGAAAGAATCCTGACGGTTCGGGATTATTTGAGTGGCATGTTACGGGCAGTACCGTAAAAAATGTTTTTCATGGAATTGAGTCTTCTTATTATCTGAGAACAGAAAGTACGGGCGAGACGAGAAGCTGCGTACTGTTTTTGTCGGATCCTTCGGAGAATTATGATACGTTTAGAATATATGATCTGGAACTCAATGCTTTCAGACCTTTGTTCATATCACCGCTTCGTATTGTATGTATCTTTGCGGTTGTGTTGATCTTTTATTTTCTCTTTTTTGATGAACAAATGAGAAAGTGCGAAACGCTGAAACTTTCTAAAAGGGGAAAGATCATTTTGCTTTCAGTATTTGTGATATTCTCTGTATTTGCATTTGTTTGGCCGACTCTTAATCACCTGGTTATGCAAGATGATTATGCGCCTTATGCCATGCTGGCCAGATCATTTTTGGAAGGCCGTACATCTGTCGGCGGACCGGTCCCGGATTATATAAGTGCTACGGAGGGACAGCCTGTTTACTGGAGATATGATGACGCAAAGATAGATATGTATGATTACTCCTTTCATGGAGGAAAGTATTATGTGTATTTTGGCGTACTTCCGTGTGTGCTGTTCTACATTCCGTATCTTCTCCTTACAGGACATGATATGCCAAATGCTTATGCGGTTTCAGCTCTCTGTGTGATCGCAGTAGCACTTATTTATTTTATGCTGAAAGCTGTCATAGCAAAATGGTACAGGCATGCATCGTTTCAGGTTCATATACTGCTTACTGCCGTATTTGCGGTTGGAATGTATCTGCCGGTTTATATAACAGGACCGGAACACTATCAGGTCCCTATCCTTGCAGCCTGCGATCTGATATTTGCCGGTATCATATTCATAATTAAATTGGAAGAGAATAATAAAAGGACATATCTGACACTGGTTCTCGGTAGTCTGTGCCTTGCATTGGTTTCTCTTTGCAGACCGGCAATGCTCATCTTTTCGCTTCTTATCATGTGTATTCCGACAGGTATGGTATTAAGCAATATAAAAGGCTGTGATACAAAAAAGACCATTATTGAAGGCTTGTGTATGGCAGTGCCGTTTATAGTCTGTGCATCAATATGCATGCTCTATAACTATGTGCGTTTCGGTTCTGTGCTGGAATTTGGTTTTGAGAATAATCTTACATCCATACCTGTAGGAGCTGCTGATACTTTTATGCCGTATGCGATATATAAATGCATATATGAATATCTGATCAAGCCTCCAACACTTGATCCTTCTTTTCCTTTTATAGCTGCGGAACGTGCGCATTTCTGCGAAAATGGGGTCGAATTTGTTATTTCAAAAATATCTGGCGGTATCATCGGTATGTTTTCCTGTGTACTTGCAATACCTTTTATGTCGGTATATAAAGAAAAACTTAAGTCAAAGCATTTATTTATACAATTACTTATTCTTATGGCATCCGGCCTGGGAATAATGCTTTTCTCAGCTATATATTCCCTGTATATTACCAACCGTTATGTGGCGGAGTTCTCCTGGACGCTTTTTTTGCCGGCTGCGGTTGTACTTTTGGAGATGGAAGAGAGTTTCAGGAAATCAGATGGAAAAGAGAGTAGGATTTTTTATAATACATTAACAGCAGTGCTGCTTGTTTCTTTGATTTTTGGTCTGTTTATGTTTTGCGGAGGAGGGAATACCAAATTTTTCCTTGAAAAAGGAAATCCGCAATTATGGTACAATATTAGATCAATGTTTGATGCGTTCGGATAAAGCCATTCATATGATCGGCAAGATATAATGAAAAATAAGACTTCAAGTAAAAATATCATATATCTGGAATATGTTTTTGTATGGGCAACTGCAATGCTGCTTATGACTGTAGCTTTGTGGATATCCGGGCTTATGCCGGGAGGCAGGCTTTCTTTTATCAATGATTCAGCCAAGCAGGTCATCCCAATCAGCCGTATGTACCTTGAACACTTGATGTCCGGCAGATCTCTGTATTACAGCCATGAGATGGGGATGGGTGTTCGTACGGCGTTGTCTTATGCATTTTATTCGATGAGTCCGGTCAATTATATTCTTTTGTTCATACGGGATGATCAGCTGGCATTATGCATGCTGATAATTCTGAAAACGGGTCTTTCCACACTTTTTATGTATGTTTTTTTAAGAAAGCATCTGAGATCGGAGTTGGTACCTGCAGTGGTACTGGCTCTTTCATGGGGATTTTCGACTTATCAGCTTAATATGTTTCAGAATATATGTCTTTCGGATACTGTATGGCTTCTTCCATTGCTTATGTGTGCGCTTTTTGTATTTATAAAAGACGGAAGTTTTACAATTCTTTCGGCTTCTTATGCCCTGTGTTTTATCACACATTTTTATTCCGGATTTCTCATAGGCGTATTCTCTTTCGGTGTATTTGTTGCATATATTATTCTCCGCTATAAAAAGGCTGAAAAAAAGAAATTTGTTGATCTGATCATGGGGTATGCAGCGGCAGTGCTTACATCAGTACTGATATCTATGGCTGTTATATTTCCTGTGCTCTGTATTTATACGGAAAATGGCGGAGATATATTCAATAAACAGATTCATGAAAGAAATATCGATCTGGTAGGGATACTCGTTTCATTCTTCTGGGGCAGGGGAAATGCCGCCTGCGAAGATATTCCGGCACTGTACTGTGGCCTTATTCCGTTTATCTGTGCCCCGGTATATTTTGTCAACAAACGTATACCGCTTAAGGAAAAAATAGCTACAGCAGCCGGGATTACGATCCTTTTATTATCCTTTGCGATCGACCCTCTTTATGACATGTGGCATATGTTTAACAGGCCTGATGGCTATACTGCAAGATTTTCGCTGCTCCTTGATTTTATATGCATTTTTGCGGCATCAAGGACACTGACGGAACGCGAAATGGATGAAACAGATCGTGGCAGGCATTATTATGAGCTGTTTTTTGCTGCAGCAGCAGCGATCCTTCCGATTTTGTTTGTATATTCAAAGATATCCGGTATACAGTCTTTTTCCAAAGTGATGTTTATTGTATGCGGTAATCTGCTGTTTATCATTTTATGGGCCGGTGTGGTTTTTCTGCTTCCGCGTATAAAGAAAAGCAAGGGAACTTTTGTGGCTCTTGGAGTGATAGTATTTGTCCTCAGTGCGGGGGAATGTGTAAGCAATGCTGTGAATTATTACAGTCAGATGGAAATAATGGATACTTCTGAAAGAATTGAAAAGGACAGGATTGCAAGAGAAAAGATAGTAGCAGGTTCCGGAAATATCAACGGGAATCTGTATAGAACAGAGCTCACGGGAACATTCGATAACCAGGGGGCTCTTTATGGCTTTCCGTCTGACACGATTTTTTCTTCATCGGTCTACAATGATATGCTTATGGCAATGTACAGACTTGGCAGGCAGATGATGATTTTTTCTCTTTCTCCTCAAGGCGGTACTGATCTTACTGATATGCTGCTTGCTGTAGGAAACAGGGACGGAGTGTTTGTTGATAAGACATTGCCGATAGGGTTCATGGCGGATGAAAAGATCCTTGAAGTTGACAGAACAAGTCTGTCTATCGATCCCTTTGTAAATCAGAATCTGCTTGTATCTTCATTGCTGGGTGAAGAGACTGAAGTTTATGTTGAAACTACGGACAGAACTATTGTACCGGTTGATCTTAATCATGTGATTTATTCTGATGGAAGTGGGGCGTTTCAGAATACGGATGAGATAAATGTGGGTGGAGAGACTATAAGCATACCAAAAAATGGTTATTCTAAAGCCTATATATATTTCACAAGATCGGTGAGCGGAGATTCTGTAAAACTTCTTGGTTCTGCTGATGAAACATCCTATGTGGAATTGTTATCTGATTCTGACAGAAAAGGTAACGGCGTGAGGAATATAGCAGGAGCGCTTTCTATATTGGAGATGGAAGATGGCGGGAATGATGATTTCCGTGTGCGTCTTATCGATTATGATGAGAATGATACGCTGTTTTCCTATACAGGCATGTTTACGGCTTATCAGGATGAAGAAGCTATTGATGCTGTATATAATAAACTTGCATCGGGCGGTTGGAGAGAGAATTACTGTTCGGATGATTGTATTTCGGCTACTGTAAGCGTACAAAGTGACCGACAGGTATTGTTCATGTCAATCCCATATGACAGAAATTTCAAAATGTATGTAGATGGAAAGGAAACAGTGATCCAACCTGCTTTTGCGGGGGCATTTTCTGCGGTGAAGCTCTCTGCAGGTGAACATGACATCATGCTTATATATGATGCGGAGGGAAGGCTTGCAGGAACTGTCTGCTTTGTTACAGGAATAATACTGCTGATAATACTTTCTGTTGTTGAGATATTAAGAAAGAAGAACTGAAGAATTGCTGATCACCGATAAGAAAGTTATGAAAAAAATATATGCTTCGGCTTTTATGATCTTTGCCGCGGCTGTTTTAATGTTTATTGCGGCCCTTTATATCATGCGGCTGTTTCCCGGGCAGGATTGGGCTCTTTTTAATGATTCAACGGAACAGGTACTTCCTGTGATAAGAATGTTTACCAGAAAGATCTTTTCCGGAGAAGATTTAACTTACAGTGATGAAATCGGGCTTGGCATGAATACGACGCTTATCTATGCGTTTTATGCTTATAGTCCGGTGAATCTGATAACGTTATTTGTCAGCTCTGATCGTATAGCGCTGATCCTCATGATGGCAGTCAAGACCGGCCTTTCGGCTTTCTTTATGTATCTGTTCATTCGGATTTACTGTCATACCGATGATATATATGCTGTTGTTCTTTCTTTATGCTATGCATTCTCCGGCTACCAGGCAATGATGCTTCAGAATATATGCCTTGCTGATACAGTCTGGCTCCTTCCTTTTATGGCTTTAATACTTGCTTATTTCCTGACTGGGGGAAGGATGACGGTACTTTCAGCAGCATATGCGCTTGTTTTTATCACTCATTTTTACAGTGGTTTTCTTATTGGAATATTTACCTTCCTGTGTTTTATTGGCTGGCTTATTCTTAAATATGACGGGGAAAACCGAAAAATGGGAATAAAAATGATCTTAAAATATTTTGTATCTGTGGCTTCTGCAATTCTGATCTCGATGATAGTGCTTTTCCCTGCAATTTCCAGGTTGCTTTCCGATACTGCCGGGCAATGGAATGCTTCAGTAGCTGAAAGGATGGTTAATCCGGGAGATCTGATCGCTTCTTTTTTCTGGGGGAGAAAAAGCATATTTTATGAAGAGGTACCTGCACTGTATTGCGGTATTCCCGTACTGCTTCTTACTCCTTTGTATTTCCTGAACAGAAAAATAGGAAAAAGAGAGAAGGCTTTAACAGGAGTAGCTCTTTTAATGCTGTTTTTATCAATTTATATCGATCCTTTATACCTGTTTTTTCATGTTTTCAACAGACCTGACGGATATACAGTGAGATTTTCGATACTGATAAGTTTTGTGTGTGTCTTTGCAGCTGCTAGAACCGTTAATACATTGATTCTGTCTAAAAAAGCGGCTTTTTTGTTTCTTTTGATCATACCTTTTGAAATTATATGCGTAGTATTATCAGATGTTTCATCCTTTGGTGGAAAAGCTGTTTTTGCGGCAGGAAATGCAATTCTTATCATAACCTGGACCGTGTTTCTGTTCGTGTTGAAAAATAAAAATGTAAGGAACATCTGTTTGCCACTGCTTGCTATTATAGAGTGTATATCTGCTTTTTGTATAGTTTTTTCTGATTGTGGTGCTGTTGAAGATGCAACATATACTAATGCATGGAAAGCTGCAGATGAGATGTATGCAGAAGCAGAAAAATATGTTGATAAAGGAAACTTCCACAGGATAATGCTTTCGGGGGTGATGCAGAATCAGGGAGCAAGATATGGCTATCCTGCACAGACTTTTTTTCTTTCCGGGGGAAACAGTGCCTACCAGTCTGTTATGTTCAAAATGGGAATTAATATGACTCCTTTTTCTATAGGCAATGAGGGCAGCACAGATGTGACAGATATGCTGTATTCGGTTGCGTTCAGAGGAAATTCTGACCAAGGAGTGGAGGGAATCCATCAGGAAGAAATAAATGATAGGGTCCTGCCGTTAGCGTTTATGGCTGACGATTCAGTACTTGATCCGGATGCTGTACCGGAACATACTGATCCTTTTGAGGTTCAAAATGCATTTTTGACATCATTACTGGGTAGAAAGGTTTCAGTCTTTAGAAAAATGCAGCCGATATCGGTTGCTCCTTCAGATCTGACAGTTGTTGCTAATGAGGACGGAAGTATTATAATAACGCCTCAAAAAGATGATACGCCCTGCGGGGCAATATTTTATGTTGCCGGAACGGGAGAGGAACATAATTATGTTTATTTCTCCAAATCCTCAAAAGATACATCTTCGCCCGGCGGTATTAATGCAACTTCGATAAGCGGGGAAGTGTCGGATGTGGAATTATATTCCGATAATGACAGAAAAGGAGACGGGACCAGGAATATAGCACTTTCATCGGCTGTGATCGAGACGGAGTCATGGGATGATCATCAGACTGAGCAGATCAGACTGATAGACCGGGATAGTGCGGGAAAAGAATTCAGGTATACGGGAGTATATTTTGCTTCTGAAGATGAAGAAGTCCTTGATTCTGTATATAGGGAATTGAATGAAGGCTCTGCACAGGTTACAGAGTATTCTGATGCAAGTTTTAAAGCTGTACCGCCCTCGGATACTGATAAGAAAATAATGTTTTTTTCAATACCGTATGATCCTTCATGGAAGGTTTATCTGGATGGCGCTGAAAGCATGGTGTTACCGGCCTTTGGAAATGCATTCTGTGCTGTGAGGCTGAATGAAAGCGTATCGGAAGTGAAAATGGTATATACAGCGCCGGGATCTGATATGGCGCCTGTTTGTGCTGCTGCAGGCTTGTTTATCTGGCTGATGTTGTTTATGTCTGAATGTAGAAAAAAGAAGGCTTGTAAACAAATATGAATTGAAAGATGTACGGTTTTTGATAAAAAAGTGAAAAAATACGTTATTTTGACATGAACTAAAAAAAACCTGTCATAAACTCGTATTGTCTGACAACTTAACCGGTGGTATATTGTAGTTACAAACAAATAAGACAGCCGGTCAGATAAAAAAGGGGGCTGTCAAAAAACAAAAACATTTTAAAAAAGAAAAGGAGAACAAAGAAATGAGAAAGAACAAAGGTTTTTCACTGGTAGAGCTGATCATCGTTATCGCAATCATGGCTATCCTGGTTGGTGTTATGGCACCTCAGCTGATCAAGTACATCGAGAAGTCAAAGGTTTCATCTGATACACAGCTTTGCGGAACCGTTCAGACAGCTCTTGTTACAGCTCTTGCTGATCCTCAGGTTAACGATGCTTCAACTTACAACACAGAGTTTACAAACCTTGGAAGCGCAGTTGACGTAACAACAGCTCTTTCACAGCCTGCAATCGGCTCAGCAATGAAGGAGAACCTTGCTGTAGCATCTGGTGCAGAGGTTTCAAGCAGCCTTAAGTCATTCAACGCTACAACAATCAGCATTCAGGTTAAGGATGCTAACTCAGTATCAGTATGGCTTCCTGGTACAGATGCTTCTGGTTCAAAGGGCCGCAACTCTTCAACATCTTCAAGCATCTCTGTTGACTAATAAGAAGATTTGAAGTAAAGATCTAAACAAACTAACCGCTCTCGAGTGTGATAACACTTGGGGGCGGTTTTTTTATGCCTTAAAACCTTTAGTAATAGCTGTCTTCTTCCTCATTGCCGCCAAAACATCATTCGTTGGATTTGGGTAGATATAAATAATTAAATCTTCCTGCTTGTTATATACAGCAGATTTTCCATACCATGTAGCCTTGTTTGACGGTTTTTAAGTGAGACTAGCAGTTCTCAAAAATGCATAGATTCACCAGGGACGGGCCACCAAGGCTGGCGGGCCGAGCGAGCAACGCCAAATGGATGTGGCGTGTGAGTGATTCCGGGAAAAAAGAAAATTTGGGGCATTATCGAAAGAACTGCATGACAAACGGTACCACCGTCAGGCAAGGCTACACGGTGTGGGTCAGTTTAGTTACTGTTTCAATAGATTAACTTATATCGGAGTTTCGACATAAAAAGCCCCGGTGGTCTCACCGGGGCTTTGAGATTACCTGAATTCTGTAATTTATTTGCGCTTTTCTTTGTTGATAAACGATATACCAACACATATCAGGAATATTACAATAGCTACAATCGATATTATCTGTCCTTCTTTTGCAAATGGAGCAATGTATTTTAGCTCAAGTTCATGTGTACCTTCCGGAAGGGATGCTGCCAGGAATGCGCCTTCAACGGTTGATATCTTTTCAATTTCCTGACCATCACAATAGATATGCCAGCCTTCATCATAAGGGATGGTAGTGAACATAATGTTTCGATCTTTTTGAGTGGTTATAGTGCCCTTTATTGTGTCATTATTGAACACGGCATTTTGAATTCCGCCGGTTATAAGGTCATCATAAGCCTTTTTCAAGGTCCCGTTTTCATTATAGTCATAAAAGAGGATATCACTGCAATAATCCTTGCTGACGTTTTCTCTGTATGTATATATACCTATACATTCATATTCGGCGTCGGGGTTGGCATCCGGAACAAATACCAGGGCTTGTTCGGCATCTAATGTACTTTCAACAATGCCGCTGCTTTGGATATCTCTTGTTTCGTACCAACCTAATGCTCTTGATATGATCCAGAAGGTATCGGCCTTTGCATTACTTCCGTCCTGTTTGAAATATGCTAATAGTGTTCTGCCGTCTTGTTTAGGACGCAAAAAGGAGTAAAAAAGAGTTGAGTCCAGGCTACTTTTCTTGGAAATAATGGTAATTTCTTTTTTCTCATCAATAGTTGTGTTGTAATTACTGATAATAAAGTCTTCTTCTTCAACCGGAGAAAAAAAAGTATACTCATGGCCGGAAAGACTGCTTATCAGTTTTTCCTGATTTATAAAAGGGTCATCGGTAAAAGAATATGAAAGAATGTCATCATCTGCCATAAAAATAAGAGGCAGCGCATAATCTAATCTGCTGATTTCCGCAGGCACTATCACATCGTCGGGAATGGGAGGTTTATCTCTGTTTTCGGGAGCGGTTTCGTCATACTTTTTTATCCGGTATTTTGTGGCTGTAAGCATGTATGTTACCGGGGTGAAGCCGGATTCGGTTACTGCTCTGTTTGGAGCAACAATTCCAAGAGAGAACAGTGCTTTTCTTAACGGATAGTCATCGGAGGATGAGAACGTGTTGAGGCCGGCATAGTTCAGGGCAGCCGGTGAGTTTATTAGCATTTCGTTGTCTACGCTTATGCGATAGAAAGTATCGTCGTTAGCTTTTATCTTGGCTAATGCATCTCGTTCACTTTCATACCATTGTCTGTAGGCCAGTTCAGATACGGCATCTCCGGCTCTGTTTAGATCACATAAATAGAAATTGAGCACAAGTTCAGAATATACCGCAATAACAAAGCAGGCCGGCAGGATGATCCTAAGTTTTGAAAAAGACTTTTTGTAAAGAAGAAAAAGTCCAAGATATAAGAGAAGATAGGCTGAATTAATAAAAAAGTTGCCGGTTGAGTTGGTGATCTGGCTGGGGGCTGCTCTGTTTGCGGTTATGGGAATCATAAATGAATAGAGGACTATATATAATACTACAGGGATCGATATCAGAGTGATACGCTGTTCTTTCAATTCGCGTATAGCAAGTGAGGATAATACGGTCATCATGAATATGATGCAGAAACTGTACCGGTATGCGTACCAGTTGGGATAGTCAAATGCATGCATAAATTTATAAAAGGGAAGTATAAGCATTGAAAGAAGATAAAAAACAAATGCTGAAGCTATAAGGTATTTATCTCTTTTGGAAATGCTTTTCATCTTAAAAAAGAGTGGAAGCAGGAGAAGTACAGCAAGTGAGCAATATAGAAAAGGTGTATCATTGTCAAGATGAGGCATTTCACCTATGAACATGGAGTTGATTATGTCAGGGATAGTTGCATAGAGCTGTGTAAATTCAAAATTATCAGGCGCAGCGTGACTATAGATAAACCATGCTGCAGGTATAAGAAATGCAGAACACATAGCTGCTGCGAGGATGACAGTTCCTGCATAGGCTAGCCCCTTGCGTAAAAGTGTTTTTAGAGTTTCTGCCGCGGTATTATAAGAGTGCCTGAAAAATGAAAGGAAAAATGTCAGTGCCTCAAACACGCCTACGATAAAACCCATATAAAAGTTTGTTATAAAAAGGTATGCGAAAGTGAGAGTAAGCGCAGCAAAAGGATACTTACAGCTCTTTTTGTTTTCTTCTTTAATTGCTCCCGCAGCTCTCATTGTAAGATAGGTAAGGAACGGAAGTATATACAGAGCATCAAGCCACATGATGTGTATATAAAGCGCTGCAGTAAAGGTACTTAAAGCATAGCAAACAGCAAATATAACCGAAGAGAATCCTTCGTTTTTTAATGCCTTCTTTTCAAAATAAACAAATGAGGCTGCAGCAAGTGATATCTTTGAACAGATGATCACATAGGTCATCACGGGAAACGGGATGGATTCGATCAGATAGAGGAGGTTAAAAGGATTTATGCAGTAATATGCATAGGTGAGCGCAGTGCCCGAACCCAGATAAAGAGAGAACGAGTACCAGAAACCGCTCTCACCCTTTAATGCTCTTAAGAAGGTTTTGATGAAGGCCATATACTGAGCGTACAGGTCGCCATACATAATGGTGTAGTTTCCTGATCCTGTAATACCCAGAAAAGTAAGTGTGATGATAAAAAGCGCAGCAGTGATAAAAGCTGCTATAAGAGGATATGTCCTTTTCAAAATGATGCGTTTATTCATTATTGTTATCCTCTGTCTGGTCTGCTGTTTTACTCTTTTTATTTTTTTTGCTGCCGGCAAGTATTATGAGAAGCAATATAACAGCGGCGATAGCGCTTATGGAACTCCCTTCGGATGAAAGGGGAGTTTCATAAGCGAAAATTATCTTATGCTCGCCCGGAGAAAGGGGAAGAGCACAGAAAGCGTTGTCGGTTGTAACGTATATTTTTGCGGGCGCTCCGTCTACATATGCAGTCCATCCTTTATCATAAGGTATGGAGGTGAAAAGAATAGGGCGATCTTCTGAGGCAGTAACAATTCCTTCAAAGTGTGAGTCTGTATATGATGTAAGGTTTATAGCCCCGGGAAGCAGATCGTTATATATTTCAGGGATCAATGAATCATCGGCGTATACAAAATTAATATACTGTACTGTGTAAGAAGTAAATCCTGCATTATTGATCGTAATGGGGATGTAGGTATATTCGGTCCCCTCTTTGTCGTTCAGATTCTCTTTGTTAAAGAAGCAATCATCAGATGCCGTTATAACTGCGCCCGAAGATATGTTTGCAGGACATGAAAGCCCACTGAAGCCATTAGCGAATTCAGGAGCTCCGGAGTTGAAAAATGTTCCGTTTGTATGGAAATAGGCAAGAGCTTTTTTTCCTTCTTTCTTAGGTATTGAATAACATATCCATGAAGGAGTGACATCTTTTGCCTTTACTTCATATGCTGTGAGATTTCCGAAGGGGTATACGTCTGTATTGAATTCTGATGTGAGTACTGTGTTTGGGGAAATCGTTTCGTACAGATCGTAACTCTTTCCGGTCATACATTTTACAAGATTTTCTTCGTTTTCGAACGGATCATCCCCGGAAGTATATGAGGCAATATCACTGCTGACCGTAAATGCAACAGGAAGACTGTAGTTGTTTAAACTAATGCTGTTCTCAGATATGCCATTGTATCCTTTTATATCGGCTTTGTATTTTACGCCAAGGAGCATTTCCGGAAGTGGTCTGCTGCTCAGATCAAATATCATGTGATATGCGTTGCTTATACCAAGATGCCCGAGAGCTGTACGCTGCTTTATATCATCATATGAAGCAAAACTTGTAAGTGTGTTTATGTCAAAAAGAGAGGCTCCGTTAAAGCAACGCTCGCCGTTGATGTGAACACGATAGAAGCTGTTGTCTGTCGCTTTTATACTATTTACTGTTTTTTCTTCATTTTCATACCATTCATCAAATGTACTGCTGCTTATCCTGAGTGAATCATTCCCGGCCTTGCCTGCAAAAGAAGTGAGATTGTTTGATGCGTTCCATATCATTTCAAGGCTGAGTATGATAATGCATGCGGGAACCAGATATTTAGAAATTTTTTCTTTGTTTCTGTACAGATAAAGTGCGAGCCATAATGTGATGAACAGTGCGTTTAAGATCAGCGAATCTCTGCTTACGGATTTAAATCCGCTTACGTCCTGGAACATGATCAGGAATGAGTATGCGAGTATGAGAGAAACGGAGTATATGATAAATGTTTTCTTTTTGAAGTCTGTGATCTTGTCTGCGGCTGAAGCAGCAAGAGCCGTTATAAGAAAAACAATGCAGGGTGAAAAACGGAAAGGGTAATAATTAGGATTATCGAAGGCATGTAAAAACATATAAAGTTTGGTTGAAAGCATGCCACAAAGGTAAAACGAAAGCAGTATTCCTGCCGTTAATTTTTTCCTGACAGTGATCTTCTTAGAGAAGAAATAAAATGGTGCGATCATCAGAACAGGGAGTCCTGAATAAAGATAAGGCAGACCGCCGTCAAGGCCTGTTGATGATCCGGCGAAAAGAGTGCTTAACAGATCAGGGATAGATGCTGAAAGCTGTGTAAAAGGATCTGCCTGCGCGCCTTTTAAGTGTTCAAAAAGAAAGGCTCCTGCAGGAAGCAGGAAAGCCGCATCGATGCAGGCGGCAAGGATGACTGAAGATATATATATTCCCGCTTTCTTTAGGGATTGTTTCTTTTCAAAGGTAGTTACCAGATTAAGTATAAAATAAAGAAAGGTGAATGTGCCGCAGATAAATCCCATATAGAAATTTGTGAGGAACAGGTAAGCATAGAGCAGAGTGAGAAGAAGATAATTTCTTAAGGCAGGCGAAAGTGAATCTTTTGAGGGAGCCTCATCAGCGGGAGTAACGGAAATGTTTATAAGATCATTTATTTCTGCTATAAGCATAGGAAGCACATAAAGAGAGTCAGCCCACATGCAGTTGATGCTCATTGTCACTGCCCATGAGGAAAGACAGTAGCAAATAGAAAAGAATATCGCAACAGACTTAGGTTTCTTCAGGGAATGAACACAGTAGAATGCAAAAGCAGCGGCTGCAAGTCCTGCTTTCAGACATGCTATGATATGAGTCAAAGTGATTATTGAAATACCGGGAATAAGATAAAGCAGGTTAAAAGGACTTAAGCAGTAATAGACATACGTCAGTATCGTTCCTGATCCTGCATACATTGAAAATGAATAGTCAAAACTCTGTTTACCGGTTACGGATCTCAGAAAGGATTTTATAAATGCGAAATACTGTGAAAAGTTATCGCCGTAATATAAGCTTCCACCGTTTGTAAAAAGAAATCCGTTAATAATGAGTATGGCTGCAAAAAGCAGTGTGCCGGCAGCAAAGGCAATCAGACAGGTTGTGCCGGTCTGCCTGTATTCAGAGTTTTTTTTTGTTGTCGTTTCCATGATATCTCCGCGATGGTTAGGTTTTTTAAAGCATAACGGATTATACATTAAAATAAGTAGTTATGACAAGCTCTGCATCAAAAATGTCCCTTTACAGCATATGTCACTTTTTGATATAATGCGTATGTTTAGATGCGGGCGAAGTGTGCAAATTGCACTTATTCCCGACAAATAAGATGGGGAAAACCTAAAGGAAAGAGGGCAGAGGAATGTCGATCAAAATAAGTGATGTATTGCTGGTTGCAAAGCAGGCTAAAGCTTCGGATGTGCATCTTACGGTGCAGCTTCCTCCTATGATGCGTGTAAACGGTCATCTTGTTAGAATGGAGCAGTTCCCGGTACTTACTCCGGATGATACTCTTGAACTGATGCTTTCGATAACGAATGATCATCAGCGAGAAGTATTTAACAGCAAGGGTGAGCTGGATATGTCATTTGCAGTTGATCCCATAGGTCGTTATCGAGTTAATGCTTTCCGTCAGAGAGGTTCGGTTGCAATGGCAATGCGAACCGTTAATACTGTAGTTCCCAGCCCTGAGCAGTTAGGCCTTCCTCAGGCTTTTGTAGATCTTTATACAAGAAAAAGAGGTCTGATCCTCGTTACAGGACCTACCGGATCCGGTAAGTCGACATCTCTTGCATCTGTTATCAATATGGTAAATGAGCACAGAGATGCACATATCATCACTCTTGAGGATCCTATCGAGTATCTTCACCTTCATAAAACATCAATGGTCAATCAGCGTGAGATAGGATTTGACTCCATGAGTTATGCTAATGCCCTCAGGGCTGCTCTCCGAGAGGATCCTGATGTTATCCTCGTCGGCGAGATGCGTGACTTTGAGACGATTTCCGTTGCTATAACCGCTGCCGAGACAGGCCATCTGGTTCTTTCGACATTGCATACCATCGGTGCGGCATCTACTGTCGACCGAATCATCGACGTTTTCCCGCCTCATCAGCAGCAGCAGATAAGAGTTCAGCTTGCCAACGTTCTTGAGGCAGTTATTTCCCAGCAGCTCATTCCTACCGCAGATGGCCAGGGGCGAGCAGCTGCATTCGAGGTTATGATAGCAAACTCTGCAGTACGTGCACTTATCCGTGAAGGTAAGTCACATCAGCTGCTTTCAGTTATGCAGACAAACAGAAAACTCGGAATGATCGCCATGGATGAAGCCCTTACGGCTCTCTTCCAGGAAGGTAAGATCACGAGAGATATGGCTATACAGTATGCTGTCGATCCTGATGGCATGCAGCAGAAACTGAGATAATAATTCAAGGGGGCTACATACAGAAATGGCATTATTCGGACAAAGAAAAAGACTCGGAGATCAGCTTGTTGATGCAGGGCTTATAACGGAAGAACAGCTCAGCAAGGCTCTTGAGGAGCAGAAGAATACTAAGACAAAGCTTGGCGAGACCATTATGGCTATGGGCTTTGTTTCTGATGCTGATTTTGCAAAGTTCATGCATAATTCACAGGGCTTTGAACTTGCTACGGATGATGACCTTAAGGAAGCTGATCCTAAGGCCATTGAAATGGTTTCGGATGAAGTCATAAAAAAACATGAGATCATACCTTTTGGTTTTGAGAGTATAACAGAGATCAAGGTTGCAATGTCAGATCCCATGAACCTGGCCATCATTGATGATATTACCATGGTAACAGGCCTTGATGTTGTACCTTATTATGCGCCCCAGAAGATGATCAACATCTATCTGGACAAGATGTATGGCAAGCAGGAAACATCTGATGCTGCCAGACAGTTTGAAGAGGAACATGCAGCTGAGTATGCACAGAATGATAATGTTGAAGAAGAGGATACCGTAGGTGAGTCTCCTATCGTTAAGATCGTTCGATCAATGATACAGCAGGCTGTTCGTGAGGGAGCGTCCGATATACACATCGAGCCGCTTGAACACAGTGTTCGTATCCGCAACAGAGTCGATGGTATGCTCCAGGAGGATGCACAGTACTCGCAGACTATGCTTTCCGCCATGACAGCTCGTATCAAGATCATTTCCGGACTTGATATTTCAGAGAAAAGAAAGCCTCAGGACGGTCGACTTACCTATGTTGTAGATGGCGTGGAATACGATGTCCGTGTATCAATACTTCCTACCGTTTATGGTGAGAAGACCGTCATGCGACTTACCAAGAAACAGGGTCTTACTCAGGAAAAGAAATACCTTGGTCTTTATCCGGATGATGAAGAGAAACTTGATGGAATAATGAACAATCCTCATGGTATTATCCTGGTTACGGGACCTACCGGTTCGGGTAAATCAACAACCTGTTATACGGTTCTGAATGAACTTAACAGGCCCGAAGTAAATATAATCACGGTTGAGGATCCTGTCGAGGCAAATATTGCAGGTATCAATCAGGTACAGGTTAATGTTAAGGCCGGACTTACATTTGCGTCGGCGCTCAGATCCATTCTCCGTCAGGATCCTGATATTATCATGATAGGTGAGATCCGAGACGGTGAGACAGCACAGATAGCTGTTCAGGCGTCTATCACCGGCCATCTTGTTATTTCTACACTTCATACAAACTCTACGGCTGCATCCATTACGCGTCTTATCGATATGGGTGTTGAAGCTTACATGATAGGTGATGCTGTCGTTGGTATCATTGCTCAGCGTCTGGTAAGACGACTCTGCAACGACTGCAAAGTGCCGCATCAGGCTACTCCTCAAGAACTTGTGCTGCTCGGTCTTCCTGCAGGAACTGCTGTTACGGTTTATGAACCCGGGGGATGTGAAAAGTGCGGTAACGGCTATAAGGGTCGAAAGGCTATTTATGAGATAATGCCTATCTCTGCAGGTATTAGAAGGATACTTCATGAAACTGTCACAGCCGAGATCATTGAGAATCAGGCTGTTTCCGAGGGAATGAATACTCTTAAGATGTCAGGCGCCAGAAACGTGCTTGAGGGAACTACATCCATAGCTGAAATGATGCGTGTGGCCTATGATATGGATGCACAGACCGAGGCTTCGAAGGCTAAGGAAGAAGAGAGCGAAGAGGCTGAACAGAAATAGGATATTATATCCGGAGCTGTCCGGATGTAAATATAGAGAAAAGGGGAAAAACATATGGCAACATTTAATTACCGGGTCATAACACCGGCAGGCAAAGAAAAAAAGGGCACGCTCGAAGCCAAGTCAAGAGATGCGGCTATGACCATGCTCAAGAACGACAAGAATGTTGTTGTTCAGTGTGATGAAGCTACCGGATTTAATAAACCACTGGTATTACTAAACAAAGCCAAAAAAGTTACACCCAGAGATCTGGCTCTTTTTTCACATCAGTTTGCATCCATTAATAAGGCCGGTGTAAGCGTTGTTGAAGCTTTCGGAATGCTGGCAGATCAGACTGAAAATGCTGCACTCAGAGATGCTATCAACGCAGTTCATCTTGATATTTCTAAAGGTGAAACTCTGGCAAAGTCGATGAGAAAGCAGAGTGGTGTCTTCCCTGAAATGCTTACCAACATGGTTGAAGCAGGTGAAGCATCCGGATCGCTTGATAAATCATTCGATCGTATGTCAATACAGTTCGAAAAGGATGCTGCATTACAGCAGGCTGTTAAGAAAGCTGTTACATATCCTATAATCCTTATAGTTGTTATGATCGGCGTTCTGGTTGCGATGATGATGTTCGTTGTACCTACATTCATGAACATGTTCGCAGATCTGGATGTTGAAATGCCTGCATCCACAATGATACTGATACACATAAGTGATTTCCTTCTTGCTTACTGGTGGCTGTGTGCTATTATAGTAGTTATCCTTGTATTTGGATGGAAAGCGTATGCTGCTACTGAATCAGGAAAAGAAGTTACCAGTTCTCTTGCGATAAAGCTTCCTTTTATCGGACCTGTAAAGACAAAGAGTGCCTGTGCACGTCTTGGTCGTACTCTTTGCACACTTCTCGGCGCAGGTGTTCCGATGGTTGATGCGATCGATATTACAGGCCGTTCAATGGAAAACCTTCTTTACAAGAGAGCGATGAAAGATGCTAAAGATCAGGTTCTCCGCGGTGTTCCTCTTTCAAAGCCTCTTCAGTCATGCGGTCTTTTCCCTCCCATGGTAGTTCATATGGTTGCTATCGGTGAGGAGACCGGTAATATTGAAGCCATGCTTGAAAACGTTGCACAGTACTATGAAGAAGATGTTCAGCTTGCTACCGAACAGTTGATGACCATTCTCGAGCCTGCCATCATAGTTGTAATGGCTGTTATCGTCGGCTACATGTGCGTGGCTATATTCCAGCCTATGTTCACACTGTACGACGCTCTGTCATAATAATAATCAATGTCATTTCTGCCGCCTGCGGTACATTCCGCAGGCGGTTTTTGACCTAATAAGGAATATATTATGCTTTATAATATTGTATTATGTGCTGCTGTATTTGTTGCCTGTGGTTTGGCAGCAGTACCTGCGGCCGCATATTCCGGTTACCGTGTTCTCCTTGGACCGGAAGAAGATGAAAATGATCCGGTTAAGATACGGAAAAAGTACAAATGGAAGATCAAAAGTCCTGAGTCGTTTATCATTCCCGTCTCTGCGATCTGTGGGGTGCTTATATTTGCATTCGGAACCGGTCTGTCACGGGAAAATTACACTGCCCCGGTGATCTTTGAAATCGTACTGTATTGTCTTGCGGCTATAGCGCTTACCGGATTGTCGTATGTTGATATCAGAATATTTGAAATCCCTCCGCTGTATGATATTATCATTGCAGCTCTTGGGGTGATCCGCTTGTTGACTGACCTGGATCATTTTCTCGATTACCTTATCGGGGCTGTTATTGTGAGCGGGATTTTTTTCCTCATTGCTTTTTTCAGCAAAGGAAGGGCGATGGGTGGTGGAGATATAAAGCTGATGGCCGCGCTTGGACTTTTGGTAGGGTGGAAGAAGATACTTTTGGTGATGGGGCTTGGAGCCATACTCGGTTCTGTGATACACAGCATCATAATGGCTGTTTCCAAAAAGGAACATGTGCTTGCATTCGGACCGTATCTGTCTGCCGGCGGCATATTGTCAATGTGCTTTGGGGATGAGCTTATAAGGTTATATCTCGATTACCTTGTAAGTGTTTCCAATTCTTAAAAAATGTAATTTTTACTGGAAAATATTACCGGATTATGATATAGTCTAATTTGGTATAAAATAAACCACGAAAGGGGAGCAACAGGATGGCCAATAAGTTTTTGACAATCTACGTCAGTTCCGACATGATCCGTGTCGCCGAGATTATGAAGGCCGGCAAGAACCAGATCGTGCTTACGAATGCTGCCGAGATAAAGACTCCGGCAGGATGTTTTAACGACGGATATCTGACAGATGTCACGGCTGCTGCTGAAGCTGTAAGAACAGCTATATTCGGCAGACAGTTCAGTTCAAAGGATGTCATTTTCACAATTGCCAGCAAAAAGATCGCCAGCAAGGAAGTGGAGATGCCCTATGTGAAGAGTCCCAGAAAACTGCAGCAGGTACTGCAGGCAAATTCAGGGGATTACTTCCCGATGAGTAATTCAGGGGATTATGTATTTGCATACAATATCCTGGAGGATTATTTAAGCAGGGATGACGGAAGACGTATGTACCGTATATCGGCCGTTGCAGCACCTATGGATCTTATAAGGTGCTATTACGAGTTGGCTGAAGATCTTAAACTCAGCGTAAAGCATATCGATTATTTCGGTAACTCGGTTATCCAGCTCCTTTCCATGCAGATGCAGGAAGGCCGTACCGATCTGGTTCTCCAGATCGAAATGGACCAGACATATGTTAACGTAATGAGAGGTAAGACTCTCGTCCTTCAGAGAAACGTCAACTACGGTAAGACTGCTGTTGTTAACGCTCTCATGGATGTCAAGAAGATATCCGAAAAGGATGCGAGAACTCTGCTTTCAAATGAACAGCTTCTTGATCAGCATGTTACTGCTGATGAATATGCTCAGGCAGTGCAGGGACTGGTAAACGGTATAGGACGAGCTGTTGAGTATCACAGAACAAAGAATCCCGGCGATATGCTGCAGGGAATCAAGGTTTTCGGTGAAGGTTCTGCTATTGCCGGTATCGAGAAGATCCTTGAAAGAGAGCTTGGTGCCAGAGTTGAACACTTTGAAACGCTTTCCGGTGTATCGATCAAGGGACAGGCTGCCCTTACCGCTGCTGAAGTGTTAAGATACCTTCCTAATATCGGTTCTGTTATCGATCCCATGGATCTTGTTATCGGAAACAGCAAGAAATCAGCGATCGAGTCTTCCGATATGGTCAAGTTCATGAGGGTTGCCTGCATAATTGCTTTCGTTGTTATGCTTGGATGGACCGGTACAACTTTCGCACTTCATTATCTTGCTGTCAAAGAAAATGAAGAGGTACAGGCTGAGATTGATAAGATCAAGGATATTGAGGATATAGCCAAGGCTTACGAAAACGCACAGATCCTTTTCGCTGCCATTGATACCTTCAAATATGAGAAGGAGAATGATAACAATCTTCTTCCTCAGTTCGTTGATGATCTTGAGAAGATCCTTCCGAAGGGTACTGTTGTAGAAAAGATTGAGGCTGACAATGGAGATGTTAAGCTTGATCTTAGGTCGGCATGGCATCCTACGACAAAGAACGAAGTTGCTGATGTTATTGTCCAGATAAACAAGCTTGATTATACTTCTAACCTGCAGCTTCCGGATCTTACTGAAGAACAGGCGATCAGATTCATGTCACCGAGCATTGATGCAGCAGCTCTTGAGACCCTTGGTGATGATGTTTATCTGAGAGAAATATCTGATGATCCTCTTTTAAAGGGCAAGATCATTGAGGTTACTTCCAGATCTGAGCTGATGGAACTTATAACTAAACTTGCAAATAATGATAATGTTCAGGATTATCCTCCTGAACTCACTCTTGAAACAGTAAATGATATGGCCATTAATCTTGTTCAGACAAAGTATCAGGTTTCTGTTCATATAGGTCATGACTATATTGTTGAAGAGAGAGTTAATGAAGAAGCAGGCTTTACAGGTGATAAGGCTATAATTATCGATGCCGTTAATCCTGACAGCAGTTCAACACCCGCTGATGGCGCAGCTCCTGAAGCACCTGCAGCAGAAGAGGAGGATATGTAATCATGGGAAAACTTTCGGATAGAGATGCTTCGATAATCATGCTCCTCCTTGTAATTGCGATCATTGCACTCCCTTATGTTTTGTATATAAAGGATACAAAACTTGAAACGGAGAGTATTAAGGCTGACACGGTTACGAAGAGAGAAAGACTTGAATATCTTAAGGCTATGGATCTGCACAGACAGGAATTCCTGGACAGAACTGCGGAACTCAACGAAGAAAGAGACAAGATAGTTGCCTCATATCCTCCTGATATAAAACAGGAAAATTATGCACAGTGGTTACTTGAGACAGAGCTCAATCATGATGTTACGACAGCCAATCTTGATGAGGAGACCAGAAAGGTAACCTGGGATGAGCCTTCTCAGGATGTATGGATCGAGACAGTTGCATTTGGATCAAATGATGAGGTTGTTATTACTTTGGAAGACGGAACAGCTACTGCATATACCAGTATCTATAATCAGTCAACCATACAGTATCAGTGCTACTATGCGGGCTTGAAAAAGCTTATTGCATACTTCGTTGATCAGAATGCATGTCAGATACCTGTATGTTATCCGACATTTTCGGCCCAGTATGAAGAAGAAACCGGTATTATCAAGGGTGCCTTTACAATTTCTCAGTTTGCTATAAGAAATGCTGAAGATCCGGACAGAAAGCTTCCTGATGTTGTTATCAGGCCTGATCTGGATAAGTACAATCTTCGCGGGAATCTTTACGAATATGGCACAAACGGTATAGACGGTATCAATGGTATATTCGGTCCGATCGTTTCAGAGGAAGAACTCAGTGATGAGGGCGAGAAGGCTCTGGCCGATCAGAATGATAGGCTTGCTCCCGATGAGGAGCCTGCTGATAATGGCGCTGCTGATGCCGGTGAAAATGCCGGTGATGGTGCGGCAGAAGAAACGCCTGCTGAACAGTAATAATCATTACTATAATGAAAACGGCATGGTCAGAAATGGCCGTGCCGTTTTTGTTTATTTAGTATGAAATAGTAAAATAATTGCATAAAAAGTGTTGTCTATTCATAAATAGTGTGGTATTATTGCTTTAATGTAGCGATATGATGTATTTATACTAAGGAAAGAGAGGCTTGAGGGAGTGAAAAAAAAGCTGAAGTTTAAGAAAAAAAGAGGAGGAAACAAGGCTTTTGCACTTGTAGAGCTGGTTGTTGCAGTAGGCTTGTTTGCTATCGTGGTTGTTCCTATCATGGCATCCATGGTCACATCGCTCAGGCTTAATATGAAATCGAGAAAACAAATGGCTGCAACCGAGGTAGCGCAGAATGTGCTTGAAGGAATCAGAGGGAAAACCTACAAGGAAGTTGCAAATGAACTTTCATCAGTCAACAGTGGTTCCAATAGCCTTACTATTATTGATGGAGGTGCTTATAATACTGCAAATAATGGTATTCAGATAAGCACTTGCTCAGGTAATGATCTTGATATGATCAGCTTTACAAGTCCTACATCGGCTCCTGAAAATATGTCTATAGGAGCTATTTCATGTAAAACTTCCGATCTGGTTGCTTCAGGGAATAGGGCATATTCGTATGCCATGAATCAGATTTATGCCAGTGTCGCAAAGCAGTGCCTTGATCCTGCTTTATGTGCCGGCTACGGTGTAGATGCAGTAACTGAACTTGGTGCAACTGAAAGTGATCCTACATATGGAAGAAAGGCTATGATAGCATGTGGAGAAGTTGCCCATGTAGCATCTCACGATAATGAAGGTATTGGCTTTATGTGCCTTACAAATATTGACAGAGCAAAGTATCATTTTGATGTAGTGGTACAGTTTGTTCCCATGTTTAAAGAGGGCGTAACACCGGCAGCTGATGCGATCAATCAGAAGTATTATACTTATCAGGTTTATGCTTATGTATATGAGCTTACTCCTGAGATGGTCGGACAGCCTAACAGGATGACCGGAGATCCGTTATGCACTATGATGACATGTATCAGGAATAAATAAAGGAGGATGGGAGATGAAATTTTTTAAGAGAAACAAAGGCGCAGCAATGGTTTCGGTCTTGATTGCCATTACATTTATAGGGATTCTTTCTACATCCCTTATGTTCATGGCATACATGAATTATCTTACAAAGGCAACAAGACATAAATCAACAGATAATTTCTATACTGCTGAATTTGCACTTGATGAGTTAGCAACATCACTTCAGCAGATTGCCGCTAACGCACCGGATATAGCTACAGCTAAGACTGATATGGCTCATGCTATCGACCCGGATGGTAATAATCAGTGGCACGATAATGCTTCAACTATAGTCTCTACACTTATGCCGCATGCAAGTAAAGATGCGCTGCTGGCTCTTACTTGTACCGTGAGTGGCAATGAATATTCAACTTCGGGACAGTTTGAAATGAATGGCGTTCAGGTTAAGGCTACCGGTATTCCGGGAACTTCTCGTGATGGCTATGAGAGCACTATAGGCACTGATCTGAGTGTTAATTTTTCCACAGCAAGCGGCGGTCCACTTGACATTTATGATTTCAGTCTTATATGTGATGCGCCTTATAACGGGTCCGGTGGAGATACTTTTTTCAATGGATGCGTTTATCTTCAGGGAGTATCCGGTAATGCCGTATATCCTCATCAGGATGCACTTGTTGTATCTGATGGCATGACTGCATTTCTTGGTAAAAGAAATATCATCAATGGTGATGTTAAGGTAAAAAAAGGCGGAGTTCTTAATGTTGTCGGAGATTTTCAGGTTAATGGCCAGATAACTGTTGAAGCCGGTGGAGCTGTTATAGGCAGTGGAGATTTTCATGTCAGGGATGGTATTACCGGTTCTTCTACTTATTATGTTCAGGATGGGATAAACAGAGCAGCTGATTCCTCACTTCATTGGGAGAATCTTCCGGATAATACTATTCCGGGAGGAACAGCTGAAACGTCAACTTATGTTCCCGGCAGATATCGTCAGGTTCTTTTTAGGGCAGATCCTTCTCCTTTTCATAATTATCCTTCTGCTGGTGGTGGATCGTTTATATTGGTTGAATTTAATGAAGGTGCGGCCGCTTATCAGATAGAAAATCCATCCAATTGGGCTTCTATTAGTTGTAATATAGTGCCTGGAGGAATTTATGCTGAAGGGTCAACGGAGTATAATGGTTATGTGATCAAAAGAGCCTGGTGGAATGATTATCAGCAAATTACTGATGCGCCGGTGCCGGCAGTAGCCGGTCATTGGGAAGTTACAAGTGCGGGAGCACAGGGACTTACAACTATGCTGTTTGCAAAGACCATTCCTCTTCGTCTTGCGAATGGTACAGGTTGGATTTCACTTGGCAGAATGGCTGATGCGACTAGATATAATAATATGGCGAAGCTTCCCGGAACCCCCGGTGGATATATCATTAATGGAACAGGTGGTACAACTTATACATCTAAGGATTACACAGATAAGTTTGGTGGTAAGGCTGAGAATCTGCTTCTTTTGAATTATTGTACTAAACCCATGACACTTAAGGGTACTTTCTTCAATTCAACCATGCTCAGTGAAGTTGCAGTTGACAGAGATGACAGGTCTCTTCCTGTTTATCTTCAGAAGATGGATAAGAAGATTTATGATAAAATTTTGGATAGTTACTATGTTGAGTATTGTAATAGTCCAGGCAGTGGCCATGCAAACAACGCAACTGATAATATTCCTTATGTTTCACTCGATGCTTCAGGAAATCGTGGTAGTGACATTGCAGGTTTGACAGGTGGTGAAAATCCTCTGTTTCCGGATAGTCCGCTTGCATCACTTACAGCTTCCAATACTCTTACATACAAGGACCCGAATTCAGATGTTCCCGGTCATCCTGCAAAAGAGAGAACGGCAGAGGCTACATCGACAAATGTTAATATGTTAAAGATGAAGAATTTCCTTGTAGATGATACTGCCGGTGCTATAGGACGAGTATTTAACTGTCTTGGAGATGATCCTAACAATGATGAAAGCCAGATATCTTATCAGGACTGGTATAAGCTTTGATTATTTGGAAAGGAGTTTTTATGAATAATGTGAAAAACAAAAAAGGTTTTTCCATGGTCGAAGTGCTGGTCGTGATGTCCATTATCATGGTACTTTCAGCAGTTGCCGGTCTTAGTATCAGCGTTGTAAATAATGCTAATGTATCAAAGGCTGCAAAAAAGCTGGACAGTATGTATAATGATGCCAGGGTTACGGCGATGGCAAAGGGTGAAGCCAAAGGAAAGCTTACACTTAAAGTGGTAAATGGTAAGTACTATGGCTACATAGGCGCTACACCTCCGGCGAATATTAAAGACTGGGAACAGATTTCGAATTCGGCCATTAGGATTGATCGAGATAATAAACCTACATCTTATAATCCTGATGACCCTGCATCACATGTAGTTGGTACAGTTATACCTGAAGGATCTTCATATAGTTTTACTTTCACTCCTTCAGGTTCTGTAAAAGTTGCAGGTTCGGCCGGTATTCATCCTTATACAAATGTTTTTACTTTTTCTCATGGTAAGAGAGCTTGCGTTTTTTACTTTTATCCCGAGACCGGTCAACATGGCACCAGGATATTTAATCTGTAAGTTATATAAATTTGTTGTTTTGTAAATTGGTTTATTCACTAACCGCCATCGCGAGATGAGGGAGGCAAAAATGAAAAAGAACAAAGGATATACATTAGTTGAACTGCTTGTGGCTATGGTTGTTTTGGTCATAGTGCTTATGGAAGTGTATATGGTCATGAACAGCGGTTCAAAGGTTTACGAGCGTGGAAGCGTTGATGTGGCTCTCCAGACTGAGGCTCAGCAGACGATCCTTGAGCTTGAGGATCTGATAATCGATGTTAATTCTGATATTATATATACCCCACAGAGCGGTTCAGTATCAGAGAATGGTACATTAACAATTGTTAATCATGATGATACTTATATAATTAAGTATGTTACTGATGCAAAGAGGTCTGCACTTGGATATGGCACTCTTACGTATCAGCATAATACTGCCGGTTCAACCGGTACTGCGATGCCTTTAAGTGATTATGTACAGTATTTTTATGTTGATACCTCACAGATTTCAACTCACTCAGGTGATTCTGTAGTTTTATCATTAAAAATGAATAATGGAACATATACATATGGTGCATCCAAGGAAGTATTTTTAAGAAACAAGCTTGGTACCGGTAATGGCGGTGGTGGTGCTCCTTCAAACGATTTTGATTATGATCTTCTTGCACTCAGATATAAAGTAGGAGATTATGATCTTTCGGATATGAATTTTGAATGCGACGGAGAAGCATGCACATATTTTGTATGGGAAGATGCATCAGGTTCATCATTTACAACAAATATGCAGGATCCTTCGGTTACATATTATTTAACCGCTAATAAGGAACTTAAATGTGGTACTACAATAAATACTGACTGGTCCCTTACAGGCTCTGCAAGAGTATGGGGATATAAGGATGCCGCTACATCAGTATCTAATCCCAGCAAGCATTGTGTTATACAGGTTAAAACAGATCCTGTAGGCTGTGGAATAACAGATGAAACTAAAAGTATTGCATATTTTAACTGGTATCAGGCTTCTTCGATCGATGCGGTTTGTCAGACACAGGTTTATGGTATAGATGTAAACAGCGCTGTTAAGGCAAATTATTACATGGAATATGCAAATAAAGGTGCCAATATTACTAATACCGTTCGAGGGACAGTTCTTGAAAAAGGTGATGGAACCCAGATACAGTCTATTAATGTTAACAAAACAAACTCTACAATAGATACAATACTTTCGACTCCTAACAGTGAAAACCGTAATTACCCTGTTTCTGCTCATCCGGTTTTTGCTGCCAGACTTATAGGTGATGGTACTAGTGGTGGAAATAAATTTCCAGTTTATCCGGACAATGCCGGTTCTGGTCCCTATTCAAATCTTTGTGGAGCTCAGTATGTATATATGGATGGTGATCAGAATACATTCTGTACATTTAATAGTGGTCACTGGACTGATGTTCAAGTCGCAAATTTTGATAATGCTAATGAGAAATTTTATGGTTATGCTGATATTGAGTTCCCGTTTTCTCATAATTTAAGCTTTCCTATTTATGGTCTTTTTATAGGAACAGATGCAGATACTGATGCTGCAAGAGGCATTGCTTATAGATGGGCTAATCCTATTATTAAGAGTTATTGATCTTTTGTACCGAAAGGGGGTATATTTTTGAAAAAACATAATAACAAGGGACTTTCGGTTGTAGAGCTTATCATAGTTGTTGCTATTATTTCTATTGTTGTGACTGTGATATCCGTATCCCTTTTCAGGTTTATTCAGCGATCCAGGAAAGAAGCAGATGTATCCAATGCCAGTACAATAGCCGCGGCTGTACAGACAGCTCTTAATGAGACTGAGATTAAGAATGAATGTGCATCTCATATGGCAACTGGGTTTATAGTATGGGCTCCGCCGGGGCAGCCTTTTCATGCATTTCCGGGCGTAGCCGGTCCCGGGGATTCATCTCTGTTTGTTGGAACGCTTAATCAGCATCTTAACAATAAAGCTCCGGAAATCAAATATACAAAGAATGGTTGTGAAACATGGGTGGTTGCGATAGGTGATACAGGGGTATTTGTATATGCAGGTGATTCATCAGGTGTTTCGCTTGGAACTGGACAAAGGATGTTTCCCAATCCTACAGGGGACTATGTCACAGATTAAATAAATATAGTAATTGTTTTATAACAGCCTCCTGTTTACAGGAGGCTGTTTTTATGAAATACTTTAAGTCATGAATTTATTTGATCCCATAGAGAAAATCAAAGGAATCGGAGAAAAGACCGCCGAAAAGTTTAATAAGACCGGGATATATAATGCTAATGATCTGCTGCATTATTTTCCCAGGTCTTATTCAGTGATGCCTGAAATAAGCAGGATTTCAGCACTTAAGGAATCTGCTCATAACGGTATAGCGGTTGTGGATGTGACAGTACTTGGTGCTCCGAATGTATTTAGAAAGAGCGGCCGATCATTTCTTTCATTTTATGCAGGTGATACCACAGGACGCATCAGGGTTTATATATTCGGGATGCCATATCTTAAAAAGAATTTTCCACAGGGCAGACATGTGATCCTGAAAGGGAATGTAACAAAACGGGGCAGTGAGCTCATGATGAGCCAGCCTAAAGTCCTGTCAAAAGAGGATTATGAATGTTTAAAAGGAAAAATAAATGCGGTATATCCGGTAAACAGGGATCTTCCGGGAAGCGTGGTTGAAAAGGCGGTACATGCAGTGCTTCCGCTCACGTATGATCTTAAGGATTATCTTCCGGAGGAAACAAAAAAAAGTGAGAGACTTATCGCTGTTTCCGAAGCTATATATAAGATGCATATGCCCGATTCCATGGAGGACGTTTATTCAGCGAGAAAACGACTGGCTTTTGATGAGTTTTTCCTGTTTTTCTCAAGAATGCATTTTTTAAAGAATGGGACAGAAAAGGAAACTTCTGAGTATTCTTTCAAGGATGACGGGGCTGTAGACCGCTTTATAGGTAAACTTCCTTACGAACTTACAGGTGCCCAGAGCAGGGCATTATCTGATATTGAACGGGATATCACTTCAGGCTATGCAGCCAACAGGCTGATACAGGGAGACGTGGGCAGCGGCAAGACAGTTATAGCTTTTGCCGCGGCTCTTGCTGCTGTTTCTAACGGTTATCAGGCTCTTATAATGGCTCCTACTGAAGTACTTGCCGCCCAGCATTATAAGGATATAGTACAGATGACGGAAGCATATTCTCTTCCATTCAGACCGGGGCTTCTTACCGGTTCGCTTAAAGCTTCGGAAAAAAAGAAAGTTAAGGCAGGGCTTGCTTCAGGGGATATTAATCTTATAATAGGCACACATGCGCTTATACAGGATGACGTGGAATTTAAGAAACTGGCTCTGGTCGTAACTGATGAGCAGCACCGTTTCGGTGTAGGTCAGAGAATGAAAGCCGTAACCAAGGGATCGTCACCACACACATTTGTCATGAGCGCCACTCCTATACCCAGGACACTCGGACTTATATTATATGGTGATATGGATGTTTCTGTTATCGATGAGCTTCCGGGAGACCGTATCGAGCGAAAAAATGCAGTTGTTGATCCTACTTATCGCCAAAAGGCATATCAGATGATAGTAAAGCATGTCAGGGACGGCGAACAGGCCTATATCATCTGTCCTATGGTAGAGAGCAACGATGAGGATGCTTTTTTTGATCTGCAGCAAAGCGGTAATCCAGGCGCTGAAACCATTCTTCAGAATGTGACTGATTATACGGAGGAACTTAAAGAGAAGCTTCCTTCGGATATAAGGATAGAGGCGCTGCATGGTCGTATGAAGCCAAAAGAAAAGAATGAGATAATGGAGCGTTTTGCGGCTCATGAAACGGATGTGCTTGTATCAACAACAGTTGTCGAGGTGGGAGTGAATGTACCTAATGCAACTATAATGCTCATCGAAAATGCTGAAAGATTTGGGCTTTCAGCGCTTCATCAGCTTCGCGGGCGTATTGGCAGAGGCAGTAAACAGTCATATTGTATTTTTATGACAGGTGCACCAATGAATGATATGAGCAAGCATTCGAAGGAACGATTGAATGTCTTAAAAACAACAAATGACGGATTCAAAATAGCTGAAGAGGATCTGAAGCTCAGAGGCCCGGGTGACTTCTTCGGCCTCAGACAGTCCGGCCTTCCGTATTTCAAGATCGCCGATATCTATGAAGATGCCGAACTTTTAAAGAGAACCAGATCGGTTCTTGAACATATTCTTAATGACGATCCTGAGGCTCTTAATGATCTGAAAGAGGCACTTAAGCAAAAAGAAGATCTGAGCTTTACGGATTTTCATGGAATCTGTCTGTAAATTTTGCCTGTAGATTTTGTGTGTAGATCACACTTGAAATCACAGAACAAATGTTCTATAATCGTCTTGGGTTCACAAGATGCAGTACTGCACCTTATGCCGCAGCTCTGCATCTTGTTTTTTATGCAGATTTGATGTTATAATGACGCCTGTCTGCGGGCAGGTAGACGTAATTTTCTTATGTTAAGTTCTATTAGTTTTTTGGAGGTTTATATGTCACCAGCTGATAATGCTCAGGATTATGGAGCGGAAAATATAGTAGTACTTGAAGGTCTCGAGCCGGTTCGTGAACGACCGGGAATGTATATCGGTTCAACCAGTACAAAGGGTCTCAACCATCTGATCTATGAGATAGTTGATAACTCTGTGGATGAGCATCTTGCCGGCTGCTGCGATCATATTAAGGTTACACTTGAAAAGGACGGATCGGCGACTGTTGAAGATAACGGCCGTGGTATGCCTGTTGAGATGCATGCGAAGGGTGTATCTGCCGAGCGTGTTATTTTTACGACTCTCCATGCCGGCGGTAAGTTTGATAATTCAGCATATAAGACGAGCGGAGGTCTTCATGGTGTAGGTTCCTCGGTAGTCAATGCACTTTCCGATCATATGAAAGTGACCATCAAAAGGAACGGCCATATATATGAGGATGAGTATGAAAGGGGAAAGCCGATAACCAAACTTGTAGGCGGCCTACTCCCTGAGGTTGGCAACACACGCCAGACCGGTACAAAGGTTAATTTCATTCCTGATGGCACAATATTTGAAAAGACCGTATTCAAGGCTGAAGATGTAAAGACCAGGCTTCATGAGACAGCTTACCTGAATCCTGAGCTTACCATAGAATTCTGCGATCTGCGCGGTGAAGAGCCTGATCAGGTCGTTTTTCATGAGCCTGAGGGGATCATAGGTTTTGTAAAGGCTTTGAATAACGGTGCCGAGACTGTGCATGAAGTGGTCTATTACAAAGGCGAAGCTGAAGATGTGGAGGTTGAGGTTGCTTTTCAGTATGTGAACGAATTCCGCGAAACGGTCCTTGGCTTCTGTAATAATATCTACAACTCCGAAGGCGGTACTCACATAACCGGTTTCAAGACCATGTTCACAACTGTAATTAACAGTTATGCAAGGCAGCTGGGAATACTGAAGGATAAAGATTCGAATTTTACCGGCCCTGATGTCAGGAACGGCATGACCGCAGTGGTCAGCATCAAGCATCATGACCCGCGTTTTGAAGGTCAGACCAAGACAAAGCTTGATAACCAGGATGCGGCAAAGGCTGTCAGCAAGGTTACCGGCGATGAGGCGGTCCATTACTTCGACAGAAACCTTGATGCACTGAAGGCCGTGATAGGCTGTGCGGAAAAGGCAGCAAAGATCAGGAAAACAGAAGAAAAGGCCAAGACCAATCTTCTTACAAAGCAGAAATACTCTTTTGATTCCAACGGAAAGCTTGCCAACTGCGGCTCGAAGGATGCTTCCAAATGTGAGATCTTCATAGTCGAAGGTGATTCTGCGGGCGGATCTGCAAAGACAGCAAGAAACAGGGAATTCCAGGCTATACTTCCAATCAGAGGTAAGATTCTTAATGTCGAGAAGGCTTCGATCGATAAGGTGCTTGCAAATGCCGAGATAAAGACCATGATAAATGCTTTCGGCTGCGGATTCTCTGAAGGGTATGGCAATGATTTTGATATTACAAAGCTTCGTTATGACAAGATAATCATCATGGCCGATGCCGATGTGGACGGTGCTCATATATGCACACTGCTTCTTACTTTGTTCTACCGCTTCATGCCTGAACTGATAAGCGAGGGGCATGTATATATAGCAATGCCTCCGCTTTACAAGGCAATGCCTTCAAAGGGTAAGGAAGAATACCTTTACGATGATGCGGCGCTTGCCCGTTACCGTAAGGAGCACAAGGGACCTTTTACATTGCAGCGATATAAAGGTCTTGGTGAGATGGATCCCGAGCAGCTCTGGGAAACGACTCTCGATCCGGAACGCAGGATGCTTAAAGCGGTCAGCATCGATGATCCCATGATCGCATCAAGCACAACGGAACTTCTTATGGGCACGGATGTTGCACCCCGCCGTGAGTTTATTCACGAAAATGCAAAGGATGCTCTGCTTGATGTCTGAAAGGCATCGCAGACAGGAATGATATACAGGAGCAGTTTATGAAACAGCAGGAACGAATTATAAATACATATTATTCTGACGTGATGCAGAAGTCGTATATCGACTATGCGATGAGCGTTATAGTATCAAGAGCTCTTCCGGATGTGCGCGACGGACTTAAGCCTGTCCAGCGCAGAACCTTATATGATATGCATGAGCTGGGTATCCATTATGACGGTGCTTACAGAAAGAGTGCCAGGATAGTCGGTGATACCATGGGTAAATATCATCCCCACGGAGATTCATCCATCTATGATGCACTGGTAGTAATGAGCCAGGATTTCAAGAAAGGGCTTGCATTGGTTGACGGCCACGGAAACTTCGGAAATATCGAAGGTGACGGTGCTGCTGCGATGCGATATACGGAGGCAAGGCTTACCAAGATCGCTGAAGAGGATCTGCTTGCCGATCTGGACAAAGATGTTGTTGATTTTATTCCAAACTTTGATGAGACCGAAAAAGAGCCGTCGGTTCTTCCGGCCAAATTCTCAAACCTTCTTGTTAACGGTTCTGAAGGTATAGCCGTAGGTATGGCTACCAATATCCCGCCTCATAATCTTGGCGAGGTAGTGGATGCAACAAAGGCATATATCAAGAATAACAACATAACAGACGAAGGCCTTATGAAGTATATCAAAGGGCCTGATTTCCCGACTGGAGGCATCATCACAAATAAAGATGAGCTTCCGGAAATCTATAAAAGCGGTGTTGGTAAAGTAAAGATCCGCGGAAAAGTAGAAGTTGAGGATGCAAAGGGCGGACACAAGCTCATTGTCATAACCGAGATCCCCTATACGATGATAGGAGCCGGTATAGCCAAGTTCCTTACGGACGTTGCCGCTCTTCAGGAAACAAGAAAAACAACTGATATAGTCGATATCTCCAATCAGTCTTCGAAGGAAGGCATACGCATTGTCATTGAGCTTAAGAAGGATGCGGATGTTGAGAATTTTAAAAATCTTCTTTACAAAAAGACGAGGCTTGAAGATACTTTCGGCGTAAACATGCTCGCCATCGCGGACGGAAGACCGGAAACACTTTCCCTTAAGCAGGCGATCAAATACAATGTTGATTTTGTTTTTGAGACCAACAGAAGAAAGTTTACAACACTCCTGCGTAAGGAAAAAGAAAAGAAAGAAGTTCAGGAAGGTCTGATAAAGGCATGCAATGTCATTGACCTTATAATAGAGATACTGAGAGGATCACGTGATCGCGCACAGGCCAAGGCCTGCCTTGTTGAAGGTAAAACAGATGGTATAAAGTTCAAGGCCAGGGAATCAAAGATAATGGCCGAAATGCTGCATTTCACCGAGCGTCAGGCAGATGCCATACTTGAGCTTCGCCTGTACAGACTCATCGGCCTTGAGATAGAGGCACTGCAGAAGCAGTACGAACAGACAACGGCCAATATCTACAGGTATGAGGATCTTCTTGATAACAAGGATTCGATGGCGGCCGAGATCGTTAGGGAACTTGATGATATAAAGAAACAGTTCTCCAGGAAACGTCGTACCGAGATTGATAATGTTGAAGAAGCAGTCGTTGTAGAGAAGCCGATCGAGGAAATGGAAATGGTATTCCTTATGGACCGCTTCGGATACTGCCGCGTGATAGATGTTCCTACCTTTGAGAGAAACAGAGAAGCTGCAGAAACTGAGAATGAATGGATAGTTCCCTGTGTGAATACAGGCAGACTCTGTGTTTTCTCCGACAAGGGAAATCTGCACTCATTCAGAGTTATGGATCTTCCTTACGGCAAATTCCGTGATAAGGGACAGCCTATCGATAACATAAGCGGTTTTGATTCAAAGGATGAAGCTGTAGTTGCCGTCATGAACAGGGATGAAATCGTTTCAAAGAAACTGATCTTTGTTTCGACGCAGAGTATGATCAAGCTGGTGGACGGTTCCGAATTCGATGTGGCAAAGAGAACTGTTGCAGCCACAAAACTGAATGATGGTGATAAACTTATAGCTGTATCAGTCCTCGGTGAGGGCACATATCTTGCCATGGGATCAAAGAAGGGCTTCCTGTTAAAGATCGCTGCAGGCGAGATACCCGAGAAGAAGAAGGCGGCAGTCGGAGTGCGCGGGATGAAACTTGGCGCAGGCGATGAGCTTGAAGCAGCCTTTTTTGGTAATGCATCAGAGGAAAAGCACATAGTTGAATTCCACGACAGACATATAGATCTTCACAGTCTCAAGGAAGCCGGACGTGACGGGAAAGGATCAAGGATAAAATAAAACATGCGAGTTATTGCCGGAAGTGCCAGAAGCTTATTGTTAAAGACTCCTGCCGGGATGAATACCAGGCCCACCACGGATCGTATAAAGGAAACATTATTCAATGTCCTTCAGAATGATGTGCCGGGTGCTGTATTTGTAGATCTTTGCGCAGGCAGCGGACAGATAGGGATAGAGGCATTAAGCCGTGGTGCAGATAAAGCCTATTTCATTGAGAATGATGCATCGGCGGTAAAGTGTGTTGAAGATAATCTGAAACATACAGGCTTTCTTGATAAGAGCGTGGTGCTTAAGCAGGATGCTGTCACAGCAGTAAGCTACGGCATTAGAGAAGCTGCCGATATCATCTTTGCAGATCCGCCGTATGGAAAAGGAACAGATGAACAGATACTTGCGGCAGCTGCAAAGTCTAAAGCTGTGACTGCAGATACTCTGATCGTTATAGAAGAAGAAAAGAACCGGGATTTTTCCTTTGCAACAGACCTTGGATTTGTTATCATCAAGGAGAAAGTTTACAAGACCAACAAACATGTTTTTCTAAAAAAGCATAGTTAAACAGGCTTAGTATCAAAGAAAGGCTTTATCGTGAAAAGGGCAATTTATCCGGGGAGTTTTGATCCCATGACTTTCGGACATCTTGATGTGATCAAAAGAGCAGCAAGGATGTTTGATGAACTTACAGTCAGTGTACTTGACAACACTGCAAAATCTCCGTTGTTTTCAACAGATGAACGTGTTAAAATACTTACCGAAGCAACGGGGGGACTTAAGAATGTAAAGATCGATTCTTTTAACGGTCTGCTCGTTGATTATTGCAGAGAGCAGGGCGTTCATGTCATTATCAGAGGGCTGCGTGCCATTACTGATTTTGAGTATGAGCTTCAGACTGCGCAGACCAACAGAAAGCTTTCGAATGACGATGTAGATACCGTCTTTCTTACTACAAGTCTTGCGTACTCTTACCTGAGTTCTTCATCTGTAAAAGAAATCGCCGCTTTTGACGGTGATCTCTCTCAGTTTGTACCTGAGTTTGAGATACCGCTCATCAGGGAGAAGATGAAAGGAGCCTTTCATGGCAAAGCCTAAACTTAAGATAATGAAGACCATCGATGACATTGAGGAGCTTGTCAATTCATCGAAAGCCGGCATTATACACCCCGAACTGATCAAGGTTGACAGGGATGAACTTATGGATCTTGTTCAGGATCTTAGAAAGAATACTCCTGAGGAAGTTAAGGGATATGCTGAAGTATATGCCAAGAAGGATGAAATATTAAGTGACGCAAGGGACGAAGCAGCAAAGATCCGTAAGGAAGCTCTTGAAGAGAGTCAGGAGATGCGCGAGGAACTTGCTCAGAAGATGAATGAAATGCTCTCGGAATCCGAGATCAGTCAGAGAGCAAATGAGAATGCCGAAGCTCTCATCAATGATGCAAGAGTCCATGCAGAGCGTATTATTGCTGATGCCCAGAAGGAAGCTGAAGAAATATATGCACAGGCTTATGCATATGAGGATCAGGCTTATTCGGGTTTTCAGGCATATCTTACAGAGACTCTTTCAAATCTTCAGAATATCATTGCAGATTGTGTGAATGAGACTACCAGAAATTCAAATCATCTGCTTGAGTCTCTCAATAAATCTGCCGAAGAGATCAGGATGAATCTTGACTCTGTTAATAACACAGCCGAAGAGGCTGAGCCTGAAATACCGCAGGAAGCAGAAGCACCTGTGGAAGAGCAGGAATAACAGTATTTAGTTCATAAACAATAATTCTGACAGGCAGGGGATTTTTAAGTTCCCTGCCTGTTTCATGCAAAGAGCTGCCGATAGGAGATAAGGTTGTTTTGAAAAAAGGTGAAGCAGGAAATCTTAAATACAGATGCAGGCGTGAGTATATCATTACTTTCGTTCTTTTTGCCATATCGTTTGGGATACTGCTTGCAGGGCTTATCATAAACGGTTCTAAGTATAATGTGCTTACCGTTGCAGCTGTGCTGGGAATGCTTCCCGCCGTAAGATATCTCACTTCATCGATAGTTTTTTCAAAGGCGGTGAAATTCAGCTGCAGCAACAAAATAGTGGAAAAATTAAAAGACAGGAATGATGTACTTTTTGATCTGTATTTTACCGGATATGACAGATCGTTTCCTGTTGGAGCGGCTGTTGTATCCGACAAAGGAGCAGTCATATTTTTGAACGATCAGAAATCCGATGTGAAGCTTGCTGAAGAACATGTTATGAAGCAGATGAAGCAGGCCGGACTTTCGGATATGAGCATAAAATTTTTTAAAGAGGATGATAAGTTTCTCCGTGCGGCAGAAAATCATGAAGATCATAATGAAGGCGGCAGGTGCTCGGAACTTATGAATCTTCTTTTGGATATTTCACTGTAAAGATCATGAAAGAGATAACGATAAACAAAAGCGATGCCTGCGGACGCCTGGATAAGTATCTGAAAAAACTTATGCCGGCTGCGTCTTCGGGCTTTATTTATAAGATGCTCAGAAAAAAGAATATCGTCCTTAACGGCAAAAAGGCAGAAGGCAGCGAACTGCTTGGCGAAGGCGATGTGATAAAGATATTCTTTTCGGATGAGACCTATGCTGCGATGACGGCAGGACGGGAAAAAGCTGTAAATGAAAGTGTTAAGCGTCTACCTGTTGTTTATGAAGACGATGATATACTCATACTTGATAAACCGTCCGGAATGCTCAGCCAGAGTGATGGGAGCGGAGACGCTTCGGTCAATGACTGTCTGAGGAGTTTATATGGTGATTCAGGCGTATATAAGCCTTCCGTATGCAACCGTCTTGACCGTAACACGTCCGGTCTCATCATGTGCGCGAAGACCTATGCAGGAAGCAGATTTTTTGATGAATGCATAAAGAAACATTGTGTCAGGAAATTCTACAGTGCTGTCTGTGAAGGAAGGATCGATAAGCCCGGAACGCTTGAGGGCTATCTGTATAAGGATGAAGTGACAAATAAGGTAAGCATTAAACGGTCCGGAGATGAAGCTCATTTTATCAAAACAGTTTACCGGCCGGTTAAGGAACTGCAGGGCTATACCGAACTGGAAGTAGAGATCATAAGCGGCAAATCGCATCAGATCAGAGCTCATCTGTCTTCTATCGGACATCCCATTGCAGGGGATAAGAAATACGGCGGGCATCCGTATAAAGGAAAACATACGCAGCTGCTCCGTGCAGTGCGACTTGAGTTTCCGGAAAGTGTTCCTGAGGCTTTTAATGAAAGCCAGAAAGAGATACTAGAAAGGCTGTTAAATAAATATCCTGACGGCAAGGTTAGTATTAAAGGCTGAATGGTTGGTGACTGAAATGAAGATCGACAAAAACAAGATATTTATATGGCTATCGGGGATACTGACAGGGACTACTGTATTTCTTTTGATATATGGCCTGTTTACGCTTGATGTTACACATGACTCCTGGATAATGCTTGGTTATGAGAATAATGATATCATTCAGCATTACGCCGGATGGCTTGGTTACAGAAACTCTGCGATATCCTTTCCGATAGGTCATATTGATGGAATGAGTGAAGGCAGTTATGCGGTTTATGCTGACTGTATTCCATTAGTTGCAGTTATTTTCAAATGTCTTTTCAGACTTACCGGTTACAGCGGCATATTCCAGTATTTCGGATGGTATACGCTTACTGTTTATTGCCTTCAGGCTGTAACGGCCGGTTTTATAGCAGGCAGACGCACGGAGAACAAGGCTTTTATCTTCCTTACCGAGATCCTGTTTACCTGTTCTCCGGTGATGCTTGAAAGATCTTTCAGACATACATCCCTGTCTTCGCATTTTATCATCCTGCTTGCGATATACCTTTATCTGAAATGCAGGGACAATGCATATTCGCGATTTCCGATCATGATGTATGTGCTTTCGGCCTTATGCCTGTGGATCAGTCCGTATTTTATGCCTTTCGTGCTCTGCATGGATGTTATCCTCTTCATAGAGGGAGCATTCAAAACCCGAAAGGTGTTGAAATGGCTGATGTACCTTGGAGTGAATATTCTGCTTATGTCGGCAGGATGTGTACTGCTTGGACTTGTGGGTAAAGGAGTGAATGCCGAAGGCTTCGGTCTGGGACTATACGGGATAAATCTTAACTCGCTGTTTAATCCCGTATCGACATATGATACCGACTGGTCACTTGTGCTTCCCAAGCTTCCTCTGTGGGGACTTCAGGGAGAAGAGACATTTGAATATGCGGGCTTGGGAATACTTGCCGCATTACTGACGATCATAGCAGTTTGGGCTATCAACAAGGATGGCCGTAAGCATTTGATAAAGAATATCAAAGCATATCCCGTATATATCATAGCGATGATCTTTGTGACGCTGATCGCCATCTCTGTGAATGTCACATTCGGGGATAAGCTTTTGTTCGGGATAAAGCTTTTCCCTGCACTTGAAAGTCTGCTTTCAATATTCAGATCAAGTCAGAGATTTTTCTGGCTCATCTATTATTCGCTGTTTATATATGCGGATTATATGATCCTCGATGCGGCGGAGTATCTGAAGGAAAAAGGACTCTTTAAGAAGATGAAGAATGATATTCCTGCAGTGATCATCATGGCATTGCTTCTTGTAGTCCAACTTGCAGATATATCTGATGCCGCGCATGAGAAGGGCATAGCACCCGGCAGGGTTCTTACGGAAGAGCAGCTTAAGCAGGTAGACTTAAGCTCTCTTACAGAACAGTTTACGGGTTATGACAGAATGGTCGTTATCGACGAACAGGATGTTTATCAGGGACGTGATCTGGCAGTCTGTGCTATGAAGGCGGGGATGCATATTTCCTATACGGTTGCGAGCCGCGGGGATACAAGTCTTACGGAAGAAACAAAGGCAGAAGAGGCGGATCTGTTAAAAGGCATCACAAAGAAAGGGACCGTGTATATTACGTTTGATGAGGCAAAGGCAGAGGCAGTATATGAAGCCAATCCGGGGATACTTGTTGAAGCTGCCAATCTGCTAAGGTATACGGCCTATATATTCTTTGTCCCGGCATGACCGGCTTTGATTGACATAACATTCTGTAATACGTTATACTTATATGTCACGGAAATGAGGTAGATTATGGAACAGAAGCTTATACATACGCCCGAAGGCGTAAGAGATATATACGGTTCTGAGCTTTCCGCAAGGAAGAAGACAGGAGAGAAGATACTTGAAACCTTCCGTCTTTACGGCTGCAGAGAGATCAAGACACCGACATTTGAATACTTTGATATCTTTTCAAACGAGATAGGGACCACACCTTCAAGAGAACTGTACAAGTTCTTTGACAAAGAGGGCGATACACTTGTGCTCAGGCCGGATTTCACTCCGTCAGCAGCAAGATGTGCGGTTAAGTATTTCCTTGAGTCATCAGATTCCATAAGGCTTTCTTATCACGGGGATGCTTTTGCTAATACAAGCAATCTTCAGGGAAAGCTTAAGGAGACCACTCAGATCGGTGCTGAGTTTATCGGCGAGGGCGATGCCTATGCCGATGCGGATATCCTCTCGATGGTGATCGAAACACTTAAGAACACAGGCTTTAAGGATTTTACTTTAAGCATAGGAGAGGTTGATTTCTTTAAGGGCTTATGCGAGGAAGCAGCGCTTTCCGATGAAAGTGTTTTAAAGCTCAGGGAGCAGATTTCGATCAAGAATTATTATGGTGCTGCAGAGATGCTTGAGCACCGAAACGTTAAGAAAGAGATCACGGATCTGATCATTAATTCAGGCGATGTTATATCTGCCGATGATCTCGGATCCATACTTGAAAAATGCTCTAATGATAAATCAAAGAAGGCAATAGAACGCCTTATCAAGATATATTCGCTGATGCAGGAAAGAGGCTTTGCGGATTATATTTCCATAGACCTTGGAATGCTCAGCAAATTCAACTATTATACCGGACTTATCTTCAAGGCCTATGTTTACGGCGCTGGCGATGCGATCGTTAAGGGCGGCCGTTACGACGGGCTTTTACAGAAATTCGGCAAGGATGCGCCGGCTGTAGGTTGTGTATTCCTTCTTGATGATCTTATGGGAGCACTTGAGGATATCAAGACAGAAGATAATGAACCTGTCGTGATCACATATACGGATAAAGACAGGAAAGAGGCACTTGAAAAAATAAATGCGCTGCGTTTGGAAGGCAGAGCCGCATACGGAATTTATAAGGGATGAATATGTTAAACGACGACAGATATCTTACATTTGCACTCACAAAGGGAAGGCTTGCGGAAAAAACACTCGACCTTCTTGAGAAGGTTGGGATCTCCTGTGATGAGATGCGTGATAAGAATACGAGAAAACTGATATTTACAAATGAAGAGCTGAAGGTCAGGTTCTTTTTATCAAAAGGACCTGATGTTCCGACCTATGTAGAATACGGCACCGCTGATATCGGTGTTGTGGGCAGGGATACGATAATGGAGGAAGGCAGAAGGTGCTTTGAGGTCCTTGATCTGGGCTTCGGAAAGTGCAGGATGTGTGTCTGCGGGCCGGAATCCGCAAGAGAAAAACTTGCCCATCATGAGATGATAAAAGTTGCAAGCAAGTATCCTAACATTGCAAGAGACTATTTCTACAACAGGAAAGGTCAGACGGTAGATATAATCAAACTTAACGGTTCTGTGGAGCTCGGCCCTATAGTGGGACTGTCGGATGTGATAGTCGATATCGTAGAAACAGGTTCGACACTTAAGGAAAACGGGCTTGTGGTGCTTGAAGAGGTATGTCCGCTTTCGGCCAGGGTGATCGTGAATCAGGTATCCATGAGAATGGAGAACGAAAGGATCAGAAAGCTCATCACGGGACTCAGGGAGGCTTTATAAGAGATGAAGATCATAGAACTTAATGAACAGAACAAGAAAGAACTGGAGGAAACTTTAAAGAAGCGTTCCACATCCGGTTTTAAAGATATTGAAGATAAGGTGTCAGGCATAATCTCAGAAGTGCGCGAGAGAGGTGATGCCGCACTTTTTGATTTTTCAAAGCAGTTTGATCATTTTGATCTTAATGCGGATAACATCCGTATCACAACAGAAGAGATGGATGAAGCTCTTTCAGAAACAGAGCCTGAATTCAGGGGCGTACTTGAAAGGGCAGTAGAGAACATAAAGGCGTTCCATGAGAAACAGCTCAGACAGACATGGATCGATATGAAGCCGGACGGAACTATACTCGGACAGCGCTTTACACCGATCGAGATCGCCGGTGTTTATGTGCCGGGCGGTAAGGCCGCATATCCGTCCAGCCTTCTTATGAATGTAGTGCCTGCCAAAGTTGCCGGCGTTGAACGTATAGTAATGCTTACGCCTCCCGGCAAAGACGGAAAGGTATCCAAGTCGACTCTTGCCGCAGCCCGTATAGCAGGCGTAACGGAAGCTTACAGAGTAGGCGGTGCGCAGGCTATTGCTGCCATGGCTTACGGAACAGAGAGCATTCCCAGGGTTTACAAGATATGCGGCCCCGGTAATATCTTTGTAGCAATGGCTAAGAAGGCCGTTTACGGTCAGGTAAGCATAGATTCCGTTGCAGGCCCCAGCGAGATCATGGTACTTGCCGATGACACCGCTGATGCAAGATTTGTAGCGGCCGATCTTTTGAGCCAGGCCGAGCATGACGAGATGGCTTCTTCCATACTTGTTACCACATCCCGCAGACTTGCAGAGGATGTGAAGAAAGAGATAGAAGGATTTGTTCCGAAGCTTGAGAGAAAAGAGATAATAGAAAAGTCACTTGAAAATTTTGGCTTTATATTTGTTGCCGATGATATGGATACTGCAATAAATGCGGTAAACGATATCGCTTCCGAGCATCTTGAGATAATCACGGCAAATCCTTATGAAACGATGACAAAAGTAAAAAATGCGGGAGCTATCTTCCTTGGTTCTTATTCATCAGAGCCGCTCGGAGATTATTTTGCGGGACCGGATCACATCCTTCCCACAAACGGAACCGCTAAGTTCTTCTCACCGCTTAACGTTGATGATTTCTTAAAGAAGACGAGCATCATATCATATTCAAGGGATGCACTTAAGCGAGACAGTGAAGATATCATGTATTTTGCTAGAAAGGAAGGCCTTACGGCTCATGCCAATTCTATAGCCGTAAGATTTGAAAATGACTGACCTTATGGAGGGGTACGCGACATGAGAGATGCAGAGGTAAAAAGAAAGACTAAGGAGACTGATATAGAGATCAGTCTTAACCTTGACGGAACAGGAAAGTCTGAGATTAGCACGGGTATCGGTTTCTTCGATCACATGCTTGAAGGCTTTGCTAAACACGGTTTCTTTGATCTTAAGATAAAGGTTAAAGGCGATCTTTATGTTGACGGCCATCATACTGTTGAAGATACGGGTATTGCGCTGGGCACTGCTTTCAAAGAGGCTGTAGGAGATAAGGCAGGCATGAAGCGTTTCGGTTACTTCATACTTCCGATGGATGATGCACTTATGCTTTCATCTGTTGATTTCTGCGGAAGACCGTATTTCAATTATGATCTGAAGTTACCTACAGCAAAGGTCGGAGATTTTGAAACAGAACTTGCACGTGAATTCTTTTATGCTTTTTCATATTCTGCAGGGATCAATCTGCACTTAAAGGAGCTTGACGGAGAGAATACACATCACATCCTTGAGGCTGCTTTCAAAGCATTTGCTAAAGCGTGTGATATGGCAACATCCATAGACGAAAGAGTTGACGGAGTTTTAAGTACGAAGGGAAGTTTATAAGCAATGGCAGAGAAGAGATTTTTCACATCGATATATCTTTACAAGGGAAAAGCGGTTTCCGACAGAAGAGAAAGAAGACTTATCTCGGAGGATCCCGTTGAGCTTGCCATACATTATTCGGATAATAATGCGGATGCAATGATCGTATTTGATCTTTCCGAAACCGACAGAGAGCATGAAGAGAACCTTGAGATCATGAAGGCTATCGCTTCTGCTGCAGAGATACCGGTTTATGGTTGCGGAAACGTAAAGCGTTTTGAAGATATAAAGAAGATCATATATACCGGCTGCATGTATGCCGGACTTAATTTCAGCAAGCAGTCCAATATCGATATACTCGAAGAAGTGTCAAAGCGCTTTGGCAGAGAAAAGATAATGGTCTGTGTATCAAGTGCCGCAGAGTTTAAGGATAATGCAGAGATAATCGATAAGTATGCATCACTTGCCATTGCAGTGAATGCTGCGGATGAATTCGATTCACAGACTGCTGATGAAATGCTTAAAAGCAGCCCGGTTCCGGTGATACTTCCCATGCCGGATGCTGTTCCGTCTTATATCGCTGACGTGCTAAAGAAAGAAAATGTATGCGGTGTGTTCGGACCGAAACTCAATGTTACGGCTGAAAGCATCATGGGTATAAAGAGCTTTCTTTCCGAGTCGGGAGTTGAGGTGAACGGGTTCGATGCAAAGCTTAAGTTCTCTGATCTAAAGACTGATGCAAACGGGCTTGTGCCGGTTGTTGTCCAGGAGTACAGGAATAAGGAAGTGCTGATGGTCGCTTATATGGATGAAGAGGCTTTCAATTCAACCATAAAGACCGGACGCATGACTTATTATTCAAGGAGCAGAAAGAGTAAGTGGGTAAAGGGGGAGACAAGCGGACACTTCCAGTATGTAAAGAGTCTCACGGCTGACTGCGACAAGGATACCCTGCTTGCAAAGGTAAGTCAGGTGGGCGTGGCCTGCCACACAGGCAATTACAGCTGCTTCTTCAACGAAGTTGTGAAGAAAGATTATATTGACAAGGATCCCAGAAAGGTTCTTGAGGATGTTTACAATGTCATTCTTGACAGAAAAGAACATCCTAAGGAAGGTTCATATACCAACTACCTTTTTGACAAGGGCATAGACAAGATACTTAAGAAGGTCGGTGAGGAAGCTACCGAGATAGTCATAGCTGCCAAGAATCCCGATAATGAGGAAATAAGATACGAGATCTCTGATTTCCTTTATCATTGCATGGTCCTTATGGTCGAAAAAGGAGTGACCTGGGAAGAGATCATGAGCGATCTGGCCTCCAGATAAAATCATACGGAGTAAACGGTTTCAATGAAATTTGAAGACAGAACCACGGCTCTTCCCGCAGATGTTCTTATGCGGGTGGATAAGCCGGCGCGCTACATTGGCGGTGAGCCGGGAAGCGTTATGAAGGATGAAAAGGATGTTAAAGTCCGTTTCGTTATGTGCTTTCCGGATGTATATGAGATAGGCATGAGTCATATAGGCATGCAGATACTTTACGGAATGTTCAATTCCTATGAGGATATCTGGTGCGAAAGACTTTTCTCACCGTGGAGCGATCTGGATAAGATAATGCGGGATGAAAACATCCCGCTTTTTTCGCTGGAAAGCGGAAAGCCCGTAAAGGATGCGGATTTCCTTGGCTTTACGCTTCAGTATGAGATGTGTTACACAAATATCCTTCAGATACTTGATCTTTCCAAAATCCCTTTTTATTCAAAAGACAGGACAGAGGCAGATCCGATAGTTATCGGAGGAGGCCCCTGCGTATATAATCCCGAACCCATAGCCGACTTTTTTGATATGTTTTATATCGGTGAGGGCGAAGTGCGCTACAGGGAACTGATGGATCTTTATGAGGAACATAAGGAAAAGGGACTGTCACGTGAAGACTTTTTAAGAGCCGCTTCGCATGTGCCGGGCATCTATGTGCCTTCACTTTATGATGTGAGTTATGATAAAAACGGAAGATTCACCGGCATGACTCCTAAGTATGAGGATGTTCCTGCCAGGGTCGAAAAGCAGCTCGTGAAGGATATGAATGAGGCATTCTATCAGACTAATCCCGTGGTCCCGTTTATACGTGCCACTCAGGACAGGGCTGTCATAGAAGTTCAGAGAGGATGCATAAGAGGATGCAGATTCTGCCAGGCAGGACAGATCTACAAGCCTGTGCGCGAACGCAGTGCCGAGAATCTTCTTAAGCAGGCGCAGACCATACTTAAGAATACCGGTTATGAAGAACTCTCTCTTTCGTCTTTATCTACGAGCGATCACAGAGAACTGAAAGTCCTTCTTGAAACGCTCATAGGATATTGCAATGAGAATAAGGTCAATATCTCACTTCCGTCACTCCGTATAGATGCCTTCTCGCTTGATGTTATGGATAAGGTTCAGGATGTGAAGAAAAGCTCTCTTACTTTTGCACCAGAGGCAGGTTCGCAGAGAATGAGAAATGTCATAAACAAGGGCTTGACCATTGATGATATATTAAACGGATCGCGACTGGCATTCAAAGGTGGCTGGAATAAGGTAAAGCTTTATTTCATGCTGGGACTCCCGTTTGAGCGGGAGGAGGATGCAGTAGCAATTGCAGATCTTTGCAATGAGGTTGCAAAGGTTTATTTTGATACGGTGCCGAAGGAAGAGCGGCATGGTTCTGTCCAGATCACGGCAAGTTCGTCTTTCTTCGTGCCCAAGCCGTTCACTGCTTTTCAGTGGGCAAGGATGAATACTCCTGATGAATTTATAGCTAAGGCTAAGATCACAAAACAGGCAGTCAGGAATGAGCTTAATCAGAAGCGCATATCATATCATTATCATGACTGCGGTACCACGATAATAGAAGGTATTTTTGCAAGAGGTGACAGGAAGCTTTCTGCATCGATAGAATATGCTTACAACCACGGTGCCGTATTCGATGCGTGGACAGAGAGTTTTTCCTATGAAGGATGGATGACCGCATTTAAAGAAACAAGTGTGGATTATGAAGATTACATCTACAGGGTAAGAGACGATGATGAAGCCTTCCCCTGGGATTTCATTGACTGCGGCGTAAGGAAGGAATACCTCCTGAATGAATGGAAGAGAGCGGCTGAGGCTTCCGTAACTCCAAACTGCAGGGAGAAATGCGCAGGCTGCGGCTGTGCCGTATACGGATGCGGAGTGTGCACGGAGAAACGCTCATGAAGATAAGATTCAAATTTACAAGATCAGGACCGATGCGATTCATCGGTCATCTGGATATGATGAGATATTTTCAGAAGGCTGTAATGAAATCGGGCATAAAAGCAGCATATTCAGAGGGCTATCATCCTCACCAGATAATGTCATTTGCTTATCCTCTTGGCGTTGGAATGGAGACGGACGGAGATTATATGGATCTCGAGATGACAGAGGACTGTGATCCCGAAGGTCTTATGGAAGCGCTCAACTCTGTCATGCATGAAGGGACATATATTAAAGAGGTTTCAGTCCTTTCGGATACTGCACTCAATGCCATGGCGTCTGTAGAGGCTGCAGATTATCTGCTTTATATAGACGGCGATCCCGAAAAGCTCAAAAAGGCTGTTTCGTTGATGCTTGATATGAAGGAAATCGCTGCGGAAAAATCCGGTAAGAATATCAGGGAAGGCATATATGAAGCGTATGTTTCAGATGATGGAAATGCAGTTTTCTTAAAGCTTTCGAGCGGGTCAAAACTTAATGTAAGGCCTGCAGATGTTTTTGCGGCGATACGGAAATGTGATGAAACACTTTCTTTAAGAATGATCAAAAGACTTGAGATATATGGGAGTGAAGACGGAAAGCTTACTCCTCTTATCAAATGCGGTGTGGCTAAATGATACCGGCTCTTATAGAAAAAGAAAAACAGCTTAAGGAAGAAATGAAGACGGAGTCTCTCAGAGTACTGGCATTCAGGACGGACGGGAGGCTTGCGTTTTTTTATCTGCGCAATAAAAGACTGATGTGCTTTGATATAGAAGATGAGGCAGGCCCTGCCGTGGGCGATATATGCCTTGCCAGAGTATCAAATACTCTGCCTGATATAGGCGCAGCCTACCTTGATGCGGGATATAAGGATAAGGTCTTTCTGGATATAAAAAACAGGAAGAATATCATCCTGGCAGACAGGGAATATGACGGAAAGCTGCGGCCCGGGGATGTGCTTGCAGTAAAAGTAAGGGCACTTCCCAAGGCAGGGAAGAAAGCGAGAGTCATCCCGGCTCCCGAGATCGAAAAGGACAGCTATATACACAAAAATGCACCATGTATGTTAAGAAGCGGGAGGAAGGCTCTTGAAAAGAGTATCCGCAATGTGCTTGAAGAGACTGATGCCAGATGGTATACCGAGGATCAGACTCTCTATGAGGAAGCAGTGAAGCTTACCGGCGGTAAGAATGACAGGATATTGCTTTATGATGATGAGCGCATATCGTTAAAGACTCTTTTTGATTTAAGAAATGCAGTGAAAAGAGTGCTTTCCAGAAAAGTGAACCTTCCGTGCGGAGGGGAACTTGTATTTGATGAAACTGAAGCCATGAACGTAGTTGACGTGAACAGTGCATCTTTTGTGAATGATAAAGGTGATCCCGAAGCATCGCTCCTTAAGCTTAACAAGGAGGCAGCAACCGAGACGGCATACCAGATTTTGTGTCGTGGGATTTCCGGCATCATACTTATTGATTTTGTGAACATGAAAGATGCTGAAAGTGAAACAATATTGCTTGCGTTTCTGCAGGAGGAGCTTGACCGTCTGGGGACCCGTGCAGTGGCTGAAGATATAACAAAATTAGGTATTGCAGAGGTTTCAAGACCCCGATCCGGACGTAAGTTTTCCGAGTTCAGAACCTTTCTGGATAGCAATATATTGATCTAAACTCAAAAATTCAACCCTAAAATCACATAAATATTAAAAAAATATGACAGCAAATCGCGGAATCCTTATTTTATGCGGCTTTCGGGATTTGTAATATTAATATCCTGCTGTTATAGTAAAAACTGTAAAGTTAAATCGATTTAGGAATATGTCTGGGGGGAATATTCTTTTAGCGGTTCATAAATGATCACAGGAGGATTATCGCAATGGCAGTAGAAGTATTTCAGTGCAACTGGGGAAGTTCCCTCAAGAGTTTTCTTTCAGCGAAGAGCCAGGAAAAGCTTTTCCTGCAGATCGATGACACCAAGCCGGATGGAGTAAAGGTTACCGGTAAGGGTTATATCTGTAATGAAGATGGAAAGAATGAATATGTCTCCCAGTATGATTATCCCGCAAAGGATATCAGGGACGTCAAGAAGGGTGAGTTCCAGGGCTCAGATGCTCTTATCATCGTTACAAAGCTTCAGACCCTTTACGGTGCAAAGAAGACACAGACGATCCTTCCCGGACTTAAAGATATGAACAAAGCTATCGAGCGCCTCACAGAGATATCAAAGGCAGCCGGTGGTCTTTCAGGAGATGCACCCGGAGCAGCAGCACCCGCAAAGCCTGCAGCAGCGCCTGCACCTGCACCCGCACCTGCTCCCAAGCCTGCAGCTCAGGCAAAGCCTGCACCTGCACCTCGTCCGACAGCAGCTCGTGCACAGGCACAGGCAGCACAGGCGCAGGCAGCACCTGCTCCCGCAGCAGCGCCTGCACCTGCTCCTGCAGCTCAGGCACAGGCACCTGCTCCCGCTCCTGCAGCACAGGCACAGGCTCCCGCACCTGCAGCAGCACCTGCACAGCCTGCAGTACCTTCTTACACACCTTCACGTACCGCAGTTGCAGCAGCTGTAAATTCTGCAGCAGCAAAGGGCACGATCCCTTCACCTCAGAAGAAGGAAGATTATGCAGCTAAGAGACAGAAGCTTGAGATCCTTCATGAGTCAGGCATGATCTCTGAAACTGAGTATAAGGACAAGACATTAAAGCTCATCTGCGAAGAGCGCGGCATGACAGAATACTACGACAAGATCAGCCGTGTTATCGTTACACATGAGTCAGGTATCTTAAGCGATGCTGAATATGAGAGCAGCAAGAATACACTTGTAAGCGAAGCTTTCGATCCTACGATCAGAGATCTTCCTACATTCAGAAGCAATACCGCTAAGCTTCCTATCATCCAGATAAGCGGTATAGTATCTGAGGCAGAATTTGATGCCGGAAAAGCTACGCTCCTTGACAGCGTTACATATGATCCTAACGACAGCAACGAGGACTTCACATTAAAACTTCAGAAGCTGCCTATCCTCATTGATGCAGAACTCGTATCAAGAGAAGAATATGAATCAGATATGAGAGAACTCAAGAGCCTTCTCGATCCCAGCATCGGCGATGATCTTGATCTCCTCGAGATGAAGCTCTCAAGATGGCCGGCAATGGTTGCAGCCGGAGCTGCTTCTCCTGAAGAGTATAAGACAAAGCAGGATAGCTTCATCGGTCAGGTAATGGCTCTTCCTGCAGGCGACGAGCCTTCACTCAAGGCAAAGATCGAGCGCGTTGTAATGCTTAAGGATAAGACATGGCTTTCAGAGATGGATTACCATGGCAAGAAGCTCGAGATATTAAAGGCTATCATCGAGATGCCGGATGTTGTACAGCGTATGAAACTCCTTATGGTTGCAAGAGATTGCAAGCTTTCAACAGACGAGGAGTTCGAGACAAAGAAGCAGGAAGTCATCCGCGATATATTTGCTCCTTACAGCAGCATGGACGAATTCAAGGCAAAGGCAGATCTGCTTAAGAGCATCAGTGAAGCCAATATCATATCACAGGAAGAATACGATAACTACAAGGAAAAGCTTCTTGGAATCTGATAAAGATCAAAAGGGACAGCACTTTATGTGCTGTCCTTTTTTGCTATACAGTTGATGTTTTTTGCGGTATAATTATACACATAGAGACATGCTTTCAGTGCGGTAGAATATATAGCAAAGGGGCGGGTTACAATGGTTAGGATAAAGGATTTCTGCGATCTGCATAAGCTTGAAGGTTATGTAAGTAACTGGGCCGGTGCAACCGGTTTTGCGGCAGCGGTCATATCAGCTGAAGGTGACATGCTCGTGGTATGCGGTATGGACAGAGAAACCGCAAAGAAACTGAGAGATTTTGAGTTCCAACTTGTGCTTGAAGACGGACAGGTGATCGGAAGAGTTGTAGGAGGGGCTGCGGACGGTCCCGAACCTTCTGAAGAGATCATGAAAGCGGGATCCGGATTGTTAAGGGATGTACTGGATCTGTTTGTGCACACATCCTATGAAGAATTTAAGAATAAGATCGCATTTGAGGATCTGAAGGAAGGCATAGACAAAGCTGCAAAGCTTATCGTTCAGGCCAATAAGGATACCGGTCAGATAGGCACATTTTGTAACAAGCAGAAGATACTTGCACTGAATGCTTCGATCGAGGCGGCCAGAGCCGGAGAGCACGGAAGAGGCTTCTCCGTAGTTGCCGAAGAGGTGCAGGGATTGGCTGTCAGTATGAGCGCTACGAGCAAGAGTATATCGGCTACATTGGGCGAACTTACTGATACGATAAACAAAATGCATCATGAGTGATGATTGAAAAAATGCAGTATTTTTAATATAATATACTTACCGGATGTCAATTTAAGGCCCCTTGTTTTTGAGCCTACAGCACTTTAAACGGGATTCCTATATTGCCGGTCGGATGTCATGCCCAAGCAAGTATTTTTGGGAAGGCAGATGTCAAGGCTGCGGTTGCCCACCTAGCATAGCTAGGAGTCAAAGAGAGGGGTTCGGACATCCGGTTTTTGGTTACACGGGATATGATCAAACAGCTCTACATCATAATCAGAGATTTTTCAAGAACGCTGAAGGATAATAATACCACGTCATTTGCTGCTGCCGCGGCTTTTTTTATGTTCCTTTCGATCATTCCCATTGTCATACTGACCGGCAGCATACTCCAGTACACGTCAATATCTCCTGAGATGATCTTTACTGTAGGGGATTCATTGCTTCCCCATGATATAGTTGCTTTTATCGCTGAAATGGCGGGGGAATTCTCAGACAGGTCTGTAGCAGCTATTTCGGTATCGGCCCTGATCACGCTCTGGCTTGCAGGAAAGGGCGTGCAGTCATTGATCTACGGCCTTGATGCGGTTCACGGATTCACGGAGAAAAGAAACTTTGTTACTATCAGACTCAGGGGCAGCATATATACTTTTATCTTTATCTTACTTCTGATATTTTCATTCACGATACTTGTCATGGGCGGTTCCGTGCAGGACATGCTGCTTAAACTGGTGCCTGATCTAAACATTGCCGTGAATTTCTTTTTGAATTTCCGCTTTATCTTTGTGTGGGCTTTTCTTGTGTTTGTATTCCAGAGTGTGTATACATTTCTGCCCGGAGTGAAATTAAAATACAGGGAACAGTTTGTCGGAGCACTTTTTTCGGCAGTGTGCTGGTCTTTGCTTTCATGGGGATATTCGCTGTATATCGAACGTTTTGACGGCTTTGCGTTCTACGGTTCGCTTACAACCGTGGTGATGGCACTCGTGTGGCTTTACCTGAGCATGTATGTGCTTTTTATCGGGGCGGCAATAAATGTATATACAAAAAGTCTTGTAAGTCTTGCAAGACAAAAGAAATAGATGATACAATAACTGTTCGTGAAATTATCAATAAAGCAGGAAAGGAAAGTGTCATGAAGGAACAGCTTGAAAAGATCAAAGAAGAAGCGTTCAGACGTATCAAGGAAAGCGATACTGTCGATAAGCTTAATGATATAAAGGTGGCTTACCTTGGAAAGAAGGGTGAACTCACCGCGGTTCTCAAGTCTATGAAAGACGTGGCAGCTGAAGACAGACCTAAGGTCGGTCAGATGGTTAATGAAGCACGCGAACAGATTGAGACAATGCTTGAGGAATGCAGACAGAAGTTTGAAAATGCTGCACTTGAAGAAAAGCTTAAAAGAGAAGTAATAGATGTGACACTTCCGGGAAAGGCTCCCAGAATGGGGCACAGACATCCGAATACCATTGCTCTCGAAGAGGTAGAGAGAATATTTACAGGTCTCGGATACGAAGTGGTAAGCGGTCCGGAAGTAGAGAAGGACTATTACAACTTTGAGGCTCTTAATATACCTGCCGATCATCCCGCAAAGGATGAGCAGGATACATTTTATATCAACAGCGACATTCTTCTTCGTACCCAGACTTCATCGGTTCAGGTTCATGAGATGGAAAAGGGCAGACTTCCCATAAGGATGATCTCCCCCGGAAGAGTTTTCCGTTCAGATGAAGTGGATGCCACACATTCCCCCTGCTTCCATCAGGTTGAAGGACTTGTGATAGATAAGAATGTAACTTTTGCTGATCTTAAGGGAACTCTTGATTCCTTTGCACGTCAGCTTTTCGGAGAGGATACAAAGTGCAAGTTCAGACCTCATCACTTCCCGTTCACAGAGCCGTCTGCCGAGATGGATGTGAGCTGCTTTAAGTGCGGCGGAAAGGGATGCCGCTTCTGTAAAGGATCCGGATGGATCGAGATACTTGGCTGCGGCATGGTACATCCTCACGTTCTTGAGATGAGAGGCATCGATCCTGAAGAATATGTGGGCTTTGCATTCGGTGTGGGCCTTGAGCGTATCGCGCTTCTCAAGTATGAGATCGATGATATGCGTCTTATGTATGAAAACGATGAGAGATTCTTATCTCAGTTCTGATATTAATATTTGGAGGTAACCATGAATTCTTCTTTAAACTGGATAAAAGCATATGTTCCCGGACTTGAGTGCACGGACCAGGAATATTTCGACAGGATGACACTTTCCGGAACAAAAGTTGAAGGCTTTGAAAGACTTGATAAAAATCTTGAAAAGATCGTAGTCGGCGAGATTCTCTCCATCGAGAAGCATCCCGATGCCGATAAGCTCATAATCTGTCAGGTAAATGTAGGCACTGAGAATCTTCAGATCGTTACGGGTGCACCCAATGTTTCTGTTGGTGATCTGGTACCTGTGGTGCTTGACGGAGGAAAGGTTGCAGGCGGCCATGATGGCGGCCCGCTTCCCGAAGACGGTATCGTTATAAAGAACGGTAAGCTCAGAGGTATTGATTCTTATGGCATGATGTGCTCGATCGAGGAGCTTGGTTCAGACAGGAATTATTATCCCGAGGCACCTGAATACGGCATCTATATTTTTGATAAGGATTCTGCAAAGCCCGGCGATGATGCGATAGAGCTGCTCGGTCTTCATGATACAGTATTTGAATATGAGATCACTTCAAACCGTGTAGACTGCTATGCGATACTTGGTATTGCAAGAGAGGCAGCTGCCACATTCGGAAAAGAGTTTGTTCCTCCCGAGATCAAGAAGACAGGCAATTCGGAAGACGTGAACTCATATGTATCCGTTGAAGTAAAAGATACGGATCTGTGCAGCAGATACTGCGCAAGAGTAGTAAAGAACATAAAGCTTGCACCTTCACCTGCATGGCTCCGTCACAGACTTGCTGCATCGGGCATCAGACCTATCAACAATATTGTTGATATCACCAATTACGTGATGGAAGAATTCGGTCAGCCCATGCATGCCTTCGATCTTGATAAGGTCGCAGGAAAGAAGATAATTGTTAAACGTGCTTCCGATGGTGACAAGTTCGTTACGCTTGATGGTGAAGAAAGAACACTTGATAAGGATGTGCTTATGATATGCGATGCTGAGAAAGAGATCGGTATTGCAGGTATCATGGGCGGAGAGAATTCAAAGATCACAGATGATGTGAAGACCATGCTGTTTGAAGCAGCTGCCTTCAACGGTCCCAATATCAGAAAGTCTGCAAAGCGTCTGGGACTTCGTACCGATGCATCCGGCAAATTTGAAAAAGGACTTGATCCGAGGAATGCTGAAGATGCTATCAACAGAGCATGTGCTCTTATCGAGGAGCTCGGAGCCGGCGAGGTTGTAGGCGGCATGATCGATGAAGGTCTTCCCTTAAAGGATGAGGTTCAGATCGAATTCAAGCCGGATAAATACAATAAGCTTCTTGGTACGGATATTTCCGCAGAAGAGATGCTTAAGTACTTAGAGAAGATCGATATAAAGTATGATGAGAAGACGAATATGCTCATCATTCCTTCATTCAGACAGGACCTTCTTGGTCAGGCTGATATTGCTGAAGAGGTTGCAAGATTCTATGGATATGACAGGATACCTGTTACTCTTCCCAGCGGGGAAGGCATGGAGGGCAGGCTTTCATATTCAATGTACATAGATGCAAAGGGAAGAGATGTCGCAGAAAGCTGCGGATTCTCACAGGGATATCTTTATTCCTTTGAAGGTCCCAAGGTTTTTGACAAGCTTCTTCTTCCTGCAGATTCTCCCATGAGAAAGGCTATCACCATTTCAAATCCTCTCGGTGAGGATTTCTCGATCATGCGTACTCAGTCGGTTAACGGCATGCTCGGAGCTCTTGCTCTTAATTTCAGCAGGAGAAACAAGAATGTAAGACTTTATGAATTTGGCAATGTTTACATTCCCAAGGCTCTTCCTATTACGGAACTTCCGGATGAGAGAATGCAGTTCACATTAGGGTTCTATGGTGAGGGAGATTTCTATACACTTAAGGGTACGGTTGAGACATTCTTTAGGGCAGTAGGCATGAAGGAGGCTCCGGAATACAAGGCAGATATAGATCTTTCATTCCTTCACCCCGGAAGAAAAGCAGCTGTTATTTATGACGGAAAGCAGGTAGGCTACCTTGGTGAAGTGCATCCGGCAGTTGCAAAGGCATATGGAATAAAAGACAGGGCTTATATCGCGGTTCTTGATATGCCGGAAATATATCCTTTCACAAGCTTCGATAAGAAGTATACCGGTATCGCAAAGTTCCCTGCAGTTACAAGGGATATCTCCATGGTCGCTAAGAAGGAGATACAGGCCGGCGATATCGAGAAGATGATAAAGCAGCGCGGCGGAAAGATACTTGAGAAAGTTACACTCTTCGATATCTATGAAGGTGACCAGGTGAAGGAAGGCTATAAGTCAATAGCTTACGCGCTTTCATTCAGAGATATGAATAAGACGCTTTCTGATGATGAAGTGGGCGCTGCAATGAAGAAGATACTCAATGGTCTTCAGAGCATGGATATAGAACTCAGAAGCTGATATAAGCAATACGGAAGGAAATGAATTATGGCTAAAAAGATAACAAAGGATATGCTGATCCCTGATGTGCTTGCGGTGGATCCTTATATATCCGGGATACTTATGGGACAGGGAATGCATTGCATAAGCTGCTTTGCGGCATCAGGCGAGACTCTTGAAGAGGCTATGTACGTACATGGCTTCTCTGCTCCCGATGTGGATGTTATGGTAGCTGATATCAATGACTTCCTTGAACAGCAGGAAAAATATGCAGCTGAAAATGATGCTGAGGCCAGAAAAGCTGCAGGTGTGGAATAAATATCCATGAAGACGTTTGAACTGATCACGCCCTGCCATTTCGGGCTTGAATCTGTCCTTAAAAGAGAGATAACGGATCTGGGCTATGAGGTGAGTGCCGTAGAAGACGGCAGAGTCACCTTTGTAGGTGACGCAGAAGCTGTAGCCAGAGTAAATATATGCTCAAGGACTGCGGAAAGGGTACTAATCAAACTGGGATCCTTTCATGCGGAGAGTTTTGAAGACCTCTTTCAGGGAACAAAAGCGCTTCCTGTTGAGGACTGGATACCTAAGGACGGTCGATTTTATGTGGCTAAGGCGGCTAGCGTCAAGTCTAAGCTCTTCTCGCCTTCAGATATACAGAGCATAATGAAGAAAGCCATGGTGGACCGCCTGAGCGGCATATATGGCATCAAATGGTTTGAAGAAGATGGTGCGGATTATCCGTTCCGAGTTTTTATAAAAAAGGACGAGGTTACCGTAGGTCTTGATACCACGGGTGAGTCGCTTCACAAGAGAGGCTATCGAAAGCTTACGGCAAAGGCGCCCATCGCAGAGAACCTTGCAGCAGCACTCATTATGCTGACACCCTGGCATCATGACAGGATACTGGTAGATCCTTTCTGTGGTTCGGGGACATTCCCGATAGAGGCTGCACTTATGGCATGCAACAGGGCTCCCGGACTTTACAGGAACTTTACCGCTGAGAAGTGGAGCACTCTTCCTGCTTCGGTATGGAAAGATGCAAGGGAAGAAGCGGAGGATGAAATAATTGTTCCGTCGGATACCGACATACAGGGATATGATATTGATCCTTCGGTTATAGAGGTCGCAAGAGCCAATGCAAAGCTTGCCGGTGTGGAAGATCTGATCCATTTTCAGGTTCGTCCGGTATCAGAGTTGTCACATGCCAAGAAATACGGTTTTATGATCACCAATCCTCCTTACGGGGAGAGACTTGAGGATAAAAAGGATCTTCCTTTGCTGTATGGCACTCTTGGCGAGAGATTCAAAGCGCTTGACTCCTGGTCTCTTTATATGATCACATCATATGAGGATGCCGAAAAGTATATAGGCAGAAAAGCTGACAGGAATCGTAAGATATATAACGGAATGCTTAAAACCTACTTCTATCAGTTTATGGGGCCCAGACCTCCGAAGAGACAAAAATGATATAATATTACAATGTGTTAAGGATTAACTATGAAACGAGTATTATTTGCAACGACCAATAAAGGTAAGGTGGCTGAGATAAAGGAGATACTCTCCGATTACGATATAGAACTTCTGCTTTTATCTGATATAGATTTTGATACGGATGTTGATGAGACAGGCACCACTTTTAAAGAAAATGCCGCTATCAAGGCTAAGGCTGCTGCAGATCATATACTTGTAAAGAAACCTGAATTTCTTGATTGTGTTGTAATGGCTGATGATTCCGGCCTTGAGATCGATGCTATGGGCAAGATGCCCGGTGTACAGTCTCACAGATGGCTTGGTGACCGCTCTTACAAACAGGCAATGGAAGATATCATAAATGAGCTGGAGGGTATACCCGAGGAGGAGCGGAGTGCCCGTTTCGTATGCGCGATAGTATCTCTTGTTTATGATCCGGATGAAAAGATCTGGAAGGAACATACTGTGCAGGAGACTGTTGAAGGTATGGTGGCGCATGAGATCTGTGGAGAAAACGGCTTTGGTTATGATCCGTTTTTCTATGTTCCCGAATTCGGCTGTACAACCGCTCAGATGACTCCTGAACAGAAGAATCTTATCAGTCACAGAGGAAAAGCTGTGACTGCTATCGGAAAGCTTCTTCTGAAGGAAGGCATACTTGAGAAAAAATAGTATTTATACGAGGTGTGGCTCAGTTTGGTGGAGCGCCTGGTTTGGGACCAGGAGGCCGCAGGTTCGAATCCTGTCACCTCGACTTTGAAAGTAAAGTGTTCTTTTTATCCGGATATTATTTTATGCACTAGCTTCTACGTTGAAAGAGAAGGCGTGAAGTGCAAGGGGTAGGGGTTATATCATGCAGATGCCGTATGGGGTATTATACTTTCATACGGCATTTTTGCGTTTATGGTTCTGATGAAAAATCCTTTGGCGGGTTTGATCGATTATCTATCATTCGATGTATCGGAAAATGTTATTTGAAAAAAATTAAAATCCTTCTTGACAACGAACGAAATAAAATGTATTATGAAAAAGTTCTGTGAAAAACATACGCAGATGCGGGTGTAGTTCAATGGTAGAATGTCAGCCTTCCAAGCTGAATACGGGGGTCCGATTCCCCTCACCCGCTTATAAAAATCAAGTCCGCTGAAAGGCGGATTTTTTTGCGCGATAAGGCCGTCAAGCGGGCGCCATGTTTGCATGAGCGCACATTTGACGGCCAACGCGGCAACCGAGTAGGGAAAAGAATCCCTACTCGGTCTTTAAAATCAAATGAATCTGTGATAAGATTTACAAATGTGAGATTTATGTAAACTTATCAGAGGAATTATCATCAGGAATGTCTAATATTGCGATCGAAGTAAACGATCTTTACAAAATTTACAGGATAGGAACAAATAAGGTCCGTGCGTTAAACGGTGTCAGTTTCAAGATTGAGAAAGGTGAATTCTGCTGCATAGTAGGAACATCCGGTTCGGGAAAATCGACACTGCTCAATATGATGGCCGGACTTGAGCCGCCGACAAAAGGTTCTATAGTTATAGGTGGTGAACACATCGAAAGAAAAAACGAATCAGCGCTTGTATTATTCAGACAGGCTCATGTGGGTTTCGTTTTTCAGTCTTATAATCTGCTCCCCAATATGACAGCACTTGAAAATGTGGCCATGCCTCTGACTTTCAGAGGGATGGATAAAACTATCCGATTGGCAAAGGCAAGGAAAATGCTAAAGCTTGTTGGGCTGCAGAAGTATGAAAATCACAGGCCGGGACAGATGTCAGGCGGACAGCAGCAGAGAGTTGGTATTGCCAGAGCGCTTGTAGTCGATCCGGATATCATATTTGCGGACGAGCCTACAGGAAACCTGGATTCCGCGACAACTATGGAAGTGCTGAAACTGATCCAGTCCATTGTCCATGAAAAAGGCCAGACTGTTGTGATGGTTACACATGACAATAACCTTGCTGCCTACGGTGACAAGATAATCAGGATAAGTGACGGAAAGATAATAGCAATAGAGGATAACAGGGCTAATGCCGCAATGAATGCCGCTATGGGCATAGAGGTAGGCGGAACTTTAGCTCCTCCGGAAGCTGCTACGGTACCGGATACAGGTGTTCAGGGATATGCCCCTCCGCAGGGGATGGACACAGCGGGATATGCGGCGCCTCAGGATGCAGATACTACGGGATATGCACAGGAATATGTTCAGGATTATACAAAGGAGACAGGAAATGAAGTATAACAAAGGGATAAGCTATGTATTAAAGGCTTTATGCACTGCAGCGCTTGCAACGGCTGCTGCACTTACAGCATTCAATTTGCCTTCCGAAGTTCAGACGGTAAGTGCCGTAACTATCAGTATGAACGGTGATGAAAACGGCATGATAAAGAACAAGGACAGGGAAGGCGCATATGTGATCCTTCAGGAGCATATAAAGGCATTAAAGAGGCGTGATCTTTCAGCTGCGCAAAAGGCAAAGCTTGATGAGATCATGTATGATGCGAATGTCTATATTGCCAATACGGAAATGACAGTGGAACAGCTTGGTTCTTATGTTGCGACTGTTGAGGCAAGGCTCACTGAAGTTGCGTCAGGTAATTTGCCTAATGCCGGCCAGTTCCTTTTCATAGACAACACTTCGCTTATTACAAGTGCATCATATTCAAAACCTACAACCATAACTCTTTCGATAGTGAATCTTGGTCAGACCGAGATCAGTGATATCGTTATAAATCCTGTGGTCGATACTTCAAGATCAAAATGGCCTTTTGAGATTACCACAGCATCTGATGCCAGGATGATCAAGAAACTTCTTCCTGCAGCTTCGATCGAACAGTCTGTCGGACTTGCGCAGAAAGCTACATGGAATTTTATAGTTGCGTCTGATGCAAAGTCAGGCGTATATCCGCTTACTTTCCATGCAAGATATTACAGAGGCGGTGCTGTTGAGGAAGCCGATCTGAAGACTTATATAAAGATAAAGGGAAAAGCATCAAGCGGACAACTTGCTGAAGAAGGAGAGGAAGGAAAGGAACTGCCTGCATCCACACCGAGGATAATCGTAACAGGATTCAAAACAGTACCTGAGAATGTTTATGCAGGCGATACATTCCTGCTTACGATCAACGTGGAGAATACATCTCGCACCACTTCCGTTTCAAATATACAGTTTGACCTGGAAGCAGCAAAGGAAGGCGAGAAAGAGGAAAATACCTATGAGGCATTTCTTCCGACATCAGGTTCATCGACTGTTTATGTACCTTCTATCTCTGCGGGCGACAGCACGGATATTGAGATAGAGATGACCGCAAGGGCGGATCTTACCCAGAAGCCTTATGTGGTAACGCTCAACATGGAATATGAAGATTACAAACACAATCCGTACAAGGCTCAGAGTAATGTCTCCATTCCTGTTCATCAGGAGGCAAGGGTTGATACAGGTGATGCTGAAGTTTCACCCTCACCGGCAAATGTCGGAGATCAAGTAAATGTAATGTTCCCTGTATATAACAAGGGTAAGACTACTCTTTACAATGTATCCGTTTCATTTAACTCACCTTCACTTGAAGGCGGAAATACGTTTTTAGGTCAGCTTGAACCCGGCGCTACAGGTAATGTAGATTCAATGGTCAATTGCGTGGCACCTTCGGAAGATGAAACCGGTCTTGTGATCGCTGAAATTTCATACGAAGACGATGCCGGTCATGTTACCGTTCTTGAAAAAGAAATATATATACCGGTCTTTGATAATGAGTTTGAAGATATGGGCGGCATGAATGAGCTTGATCTTGACGGTGACGGGATATTCGACGGCGCTGATTATGACGGTGATGGTGTCATAGATGAATATTACGAACAGCAGAGTTCGGGATTTAAGGCATGGATGGTCGTGGTTCCCGTTGTTATCATATTCGTTATAGTTCTCATAGTTGTGATAGTGATCCTCAGAAAGAAGAAAAAGAAGAAGCTTGAGGCAGAGTTAGCAGCTATTGATGATGAGACCTGATGGAGGGCTTGAGAGTTGAAGATAACTGATCTGCTCGGAATGAGCTTATCAAGTCTGTTCAAAAGAAAAGCCCGCACGATACTTACCTGCCTTGGCGTTGTTGTAGGAACTCTTTCTATCGTGGTCATGATCTCTCTTGGAATAGGCATGAAGAAATCCATGATGGACAGCATGAGCTCCTACAGCTCTCTTACACAGGTGACGGTGGAGCAGCCTGACAGGTATTCCGATGACGGTAAGGAAAAATCCGAAGCCGAGATGGAAAAGCTGTATCTTTCGGATGAGCTGATACAGGATTTCAAAGAGATACCCCATGTTGTGGATGTGTATCCTGTATTGACTTCATCAGCCATAATAAAGACCGGAAAGTATTATACCTGGGCCGAGATCAAAGGCATGCCTCATGATGTCCTGGTCAAAAGCGGCATGAAACTTGCGGAAGGTGATTACCCAAAGGAGGGCGAGCTTTCACTGATATACGGTAATATGATGATCACCCAGTTCAGCAACGAGAAGACTAATGCGGGTGGATACTGGGATACGGGTCAAGTGCCGGATGTGGATTATATGAAAGATACCATGTTTGTTATCTTTGATGTTGATAATTATTTTTCGGCCAAGAACGGATCTGTTGATGAAAACGGCAAGCCGGTCAAGGCTCCGAAGAAATATATAATACCTACTGCGGCCTATACCGAAGGCGGTCCTGAAGATTATAATCTGTATGCGTATTATGTTTATACTGATCTCGATGCCCTGAAAAGGGTTTTGAAAAAAGAATTCAAGAACAGTGCGATCCCGGATCAGCCGACCAAAAAGAACGGAAAGCCGTATAAGCAGATATTCTATAATCAGATCATCATTGATGTAGATAATATGGAAAATGTGACGCTCGTTCAGCAGGAGATCCAGAGCAGGGGCTACAGGGCGTATGCCGATGCGGAGTGGATACAATCCGAAATGAAATCGATGAACATTATACAGGCTGTGCTTGGCGGCATAGGTGCGGTTGCGCTTTTTGTAGCAGCTATCGGTATCACCAATACCATGATGATGTCTATATATGAGCGTACCAAAGAGATCGGTATCATGAAGGTAATAGGATGCCGTATAAGAGATATACAGGCCTTATTCCTTATCGAGGCCGGGTATATCGGTTTTATTGGCGGAACGGTCGGCATCTTCTTTTCCTACCTGCTTTCAGCAGCCTTGAATTATCTGGTCTCATCGTCGTCTTTAGGACAGGAGATGGGATTTGAAGCAGGCATGAAACTTTCGGTTGTGCCGCCATGGCTGGCATTTGCTGCAGTCGTATTTGCTGTTTTTATAGCTATGGCTGCCGGATTCCTGCCTTCGCTGCGTGCAATGAAGCTTTCGCCTCTTGCGGCGATCAGAGCCGAATAAGCAATAAAAATGTCATAAATATGGGTAGTAAAACGCTCTAAATAAGTTTATAATGGTCTTGGCTCATTCGGGCCTAATCAAAAGCAAAAACGGATGTGATGTTCTTTACATTCGGGAGCTTGCCGGGGGAAAAATGGAGCAGTCGGAAATCAAACGGATCTGTCTCAGATGTATGATGGTCAGTGATGATCCTGTTATCTGTCCTTATTGCGGCAGAGAAAAGAAGGGTCAGCAGACCTGGTCAAAGGCTTTGGAGCCGGGGACTATCCTTAATCAAAAAATATTAATAGGCAACATACTCGGAAAAGGCGGTTACGGAATAACCTACATCGGTTATGACATGTTGCTTGAGTATAAGGTTGCAGTCAAGGAATTCTTCCCTGACGAAATGGTCGACCGTGCAGAGGACGGGCACACGGTTCTTGTTCTTGATGCGGTCAATAAAGACGAGTACGACAAAGAAACAAAGGCATATCTTCGAGAAGCAAGGATACTGGCGGAATTTTCAAAGTTCCCCGGTATTGTTGCGGTCAAAGATCTTTTCTATCAGAATAATACCGGCTATCTGATAATGGAATATCTTGAGAGCGGCAACCTGCGCAAGTATATCGATGCGCACGGTGGCTGGCTTCCTGTTGATGAGGCTCTTTCAAAGATGGAGCCTGTTATCAGCATACTCGGAAGGCTTCATAAGTCAGGCCTTATCCATCGCGACATAAGCCCCGATAACATAATGCTTGATGAAGACGGTTCCATCAAATTGATCGATTTTGGCGGTTCCAGAAAGATAGGTTTTGCTAACCAGCAGGTTTTCCTCGGCAAGTGGGGATTTGCTCCTCTTGAGCAGATGCTTTCCAAACTTTCCGAACAGGGACCGTGGACGGATATATACGGAATATGCGCGACACTTTACTGCATGATGACCGGAGACATACCTCAGTCGTCCTTTGAACGTAACGAAAAGGATGAGCTGATCGATATCGCCGATTACACCATACAGATAGATAAGAAGGTCGCAGCTGCTATAATGAAGGGACTTTCAATGAGGCCCCAGGATCGTCAGCAGAGCATTGAAGAACTCTATCATGATCTGTACGGTGTCTATCCTGATGAGAAAAATGTCAGGGAACAGAACAAGACTGAAGGAAATCATATATTAAAAGACAGGAACGGCAGGATATGGTTCGGTGAGTACCCGATGAACGAGATCACCGGGGCAGGTATCACAAGCGATCTGATCTATGCCGAATACGATAAGGATGATGTGGCAACTATCGGAGGGGAGAGATATCTTCGTATGCCCATTATCAGAAATAATTCCGGTGAAATGGATCTGTTCAGCATGATGCGCGGAACCAAGCAGGAAAGCGAGATCACCGGTTTCAGGTACTTTAAGTTCAATATGCTTTCCTGGAGGATAGTTGCCGAAAGAGGTGAACGTATCACTCTTGAAAGTGAATATATCATTGATTACAAGCCTTTCGACCAGCAGAAATACCTTAAGATGAACGACAAAGAAGTCTCAAGGATCAAGACAGGCATCTACTGGGAGAAGAGCAAAGTCAGGGAGTGGCTCAATTCGGTATTTGTACGCAGAGCCTTTTCGGAAGGTGATCGTGAATTGCTTCAGGTAACAAAAGTTTCGACGCCTGTATCGGCTCTTTCTGACAGAACGACTTATGATAAGGTTTATCTTCCTTCGATCGAGGAGATAAAATACGGTTTTGATATCGAACTTTCTCTTACGAGAGGAACAAGAAAGGAACGCGCTGAACTTGATATGGCACCATGCTCACAGTATGTGGCAGCTCTTGCAGACGGAAAATTCTCACATTCGAGCTACGGTCTCCGTTCAAGAGGTCATATCGATATAGATGATTCCTACAAATGCGCTGAGAACTACGAAGGACACGCGCTGATCGACAACAGGCTTTCCGAATGGAAACTCAATTCGGGAATGGGCATCCGGCCTATCATCTGTGTAAATGCAGATGATATACATGAGATGATGACGTGAGGCGCCGCATATGAATATATACGTTTTAAGCGACATACACGGACATTATGATGTTTTCAAAAAGATGCTTGAGAAGATAAATTTCTCGAGCAATGATTTCATGTACATCTTAGGAGATGTCATAGACAGAGGCCCGGATGGACTTCAGCTGATCCTGGATATCATGGAAAGACGTAACATGGAGCTTTTCCTTGGCAATCATGAGCTTATGATGCTCAATACCATTGATTACGTGAGGAAGAAGGATCAGGGGCTTATCAGGGAAGATCCGACGGATGAAAGACTCACACCTTATGAGCTCTGGGTTCATTCAGCCAACGGAGGTCTTGCAACTTCCAGAGCATTCTATAGGATGAACAAGAAGAAGCAGGACGAGATAGAAAAATATCTGCGTTCTCTCAGGCTTATCAGAAGACTTAAATTTGGTGATGTGACATATCATCTTTCACATTCATTCTCTCTCCAGAAGGAATTCGGTACTGAAGTTTATTACAAGCAGGCTACCAAAAAGCAGGCAGAGATGATAGTATGGGAGAGTCTTTTTGACAAGTACGGTGATCCTGAGGCCGAAGGTCAGCCCAAGCCCTTTGCATATTCCGGCGATACATATATTGTCGGCCATGTGTTCACACAGCGTTTCAATTATCTTGATGAAAGAGGCAAGGGAAGGATATTCAAATCCGATAACTACAGAGGTTATAAGGTGATGGATATCGACTGCGGCATGGCACTCAATTCAAAGTCAAGCAGACTTGGGTGCATATCACTGAATACAGGAGAAGAATTCTACATAGATCTGATGGATACCTGACAGATCTTGTATATTAGAGGTGTAAAATGGACGGTTTTTCAGGCGAAGCAAACGGAAAGAGTTATATTCCAAAGGGAATGACCATCATAGGCGATGTGGAAAGTGACGGAGATCTTAAGCTTTCCGGCGAGGTGATGGGAAATGTTGATATAGATGGAACACTTGAACTTAACGGAACGGTAAAGGGCAAGGATCTCAAAGTAGGACGCGTGGAACTTACAGAGGGCACGATCGAGAGTAATATTGAGTGCCTGGATTATATCAGCATAGATTCAGGTGTTACCGTTATCGGAAACATCAAGGCAAAGAATGCGGATGTGAGCGGTGCGGTACTTGGTTCTATCGATGTTGAGGAAAATATGTCGGTAGGTCCCACAGCGGTTATCCGTGGTGAGGTCAATACCGGTACCATCAACGTTGATCTGGGTGCTGTCTGCGACATAGACCTGAAGAGAGGCTATTCCGATGACAGGGCAGCGGCTTTCTTTGATGAGTATATGAGCAGTCGTCAGACAGAGGAATGACACTGTACAGACACACCACCTGATAAGAAGAATGAATTATTTACAGAGGCGCTCGGAAGATGTTTCGGGCGTCTTCTTTTTTATAGACAATTGTTTACATAGTATGGTATAATCTTTGAAGTTTGCATACGGGAGGAGAGAGCCCGGTTATAATCCAGGAGGAAATTGAAATGAGTCAGACGGTAGAAAAAAAAGAACATAATATGGCAGTCATCACAGTTGAGGTTCCTGCAGAGGAATTCGAAAAAGCTGTTGAGAAAGCATATCAGAGAAATAAAAAGAGCATCAGTGTTCCCGGGTTCAGAAAAGGAAAGGTTCCCAGGCAGCTTATAGAAAAGATGTACGGCAAAGAGGTATTCTTCGAGGATGCAGCAAATATCTGTGTTCCCGATGCATGGGAAAAGGCATATGACGAGTGTGAAGAGGAAATCGTTTCCTCACCTAAGATCGACATCAAGCAGATCGAAGCAGGCAAGCCTTTTATCTTCACTGCTGAGGTTGCACTCAATCCTGTAGCCGAGATCGGCAAGTATAAGGGTGTTGAGATAGATAAGATCGATACTGAAGTAACCGATGAAGATGTTAATAAGCAGATCGATAAGGAACGCGAAGAGCAGTCAAGAATGATCGCAGTAGACAGAGAAGCAAAGAACGGCGATCAGGCTATCATTGATTTTGAGGGCTTTATCGATGATGTTGCATTTGAAGGCGGAAAGGGTGAGAACCATGCTCTTACACTTGGATCAGGCAGCTTTATCCCCGGTTTTGAGGAGCAGGTTGAAGGTCACAAGGCAGGCGATGAGTTTGATGTAAACGTTACCTTCCCTGAGGATTATCATGCAGAGCATTTAAAAGGCAAGCCCGCTGTATTCAAGTGCAGACTTCATGAAGTTAAGGAGAAAGAGGTTCCCGCTCTTGATGAGGATTTTGCAGATGATGCAGGTTTCGATTCAGTTGACGCATACAAGGCTGATGTAAAGAAGAAGCTTGAAGAAAGAAAGGCTGCAGAAGCTAAGGATAAGAAGGAGACAGCAGTTCTCGACAAGCTTATCGAAGATGCAAAGATGGATATCCCTGATGCTATGGTTGAGACAGGAGCAAGACGTTCTCTTGATCAGTTCAATCAGCAGCTTATGATGCAGGGTATGAGCATCCAGCAGTACTATCAGTATACAGGTCTTAACGAGCAGGCTATGATCGAGCAGTCAAAGCCGCAGGCACTCCGCCGCATCAAGTGCAGGCTTGTAATGGAAGCTGTTGCAAATGCTGAGGGCATCGAGGCAACTGAGGAAGATTACGAGAAGGAAGTTGAGGATATGGCTAAATCCTACAACATGAAGAAGGAAGATGTTGCCGAGCTTATGAGACCTCAGGATAAGAAGGCAATGATGAAAGATATCAAGATAAAGAAGGCTCTCGATTTTGTTCTCGAGAATGCTGTTGAAAAATAAGAAATTTAGTAACCGGAGGTGTTTATGACAAGTGATATTGTAAATGAACTTGTCCCTATGGTCGTTGAACAGACGAGCAGAGGCGAGCGTTCATATGATATATATTCAAGACTTTTAAAGGACAGGATTATCTTCCTTGGAAGTGAGGTAAATGATATTACCGCCAATCTTGTTGTGGCCCAGCTTCTTTTCCTTGAGGCTGAGGATCCTGACAAGGATATACAGCTTTATATAAACAGCCCGGGCGGTTCAGTTACCGCAGGTATGGCTATATATGACACGATGCATTTTATCAAGTGTGATGTTTCTACAAACTGCATCGGAATGGCTGCAAGCATGGGTGCATTCCTTCTTGCTGGCGGTGCAAAGGGCAAGCGTTATGCTCTTCCCAATGCAGAGATCATGATACATCAGCCTTCAGGCGGAACACAGGGACAGGCTACAGAGATCGAGATAGCTGCAAAGCACATCCTTAATACAAAGGAAAAACTGAACAGGATCCTTGCAGAAAACTGCGGACGCAAGTATGAGGATCTTGTAAACGATACTGACAGAGATAACTGGAAGTCAGCTGAAGAGGCTAAGGCTTACGGTCTTATCGATGAAGTTATCGAGAAGCGCCCCGGCTCAGATGATAAGGAGAAAAAGAAATAAATGGCTGGAAAGACTATGGATCCCAGACGTGTGAGATGCTCTTTCTGCGGAAAGAGCCAGTCACAGGTAAACAGACTCATTGCCGGACCCGAGGGAATCTATATCTGTGATGAATGCGTTGAAATCTGTGCAGGTATTATCGGCGATGATGAAGAGTATCCTTCAGCATCAGTCGATGAGAAAGATGAGAAGGAGCTTGAATTCAATCTTCTTAAGCCTGAAGAGATCAAGAATTTCCTTGACGACTATGTAATAGGTCAGGAAGCTGCAAAGAAGGTCCTGGCGGTTTCTGTTTACAATCATTATAAGCGTGTACTTGCGCCTCCGACAAAAGAAGATGCAGAGCTTCAGAAGAGCAATATCCTTATGATCGGTCCCACCGGTTCAGGTAAGACATATCTTGCGCAGACCCTGGCCAAGATCATAGGTGTTCCTTTTGCGATAGCTGATGCTACAACGCTTACCGAAGCAGGTTATGTGGGTGAGGACGTAGAGAACATACTTCTGAAACTCATACAGGCTGCAGACTATGATATAGAAAAAGCCCAGATGGGTATCGTTTATATCGACGAGATCGATAAGATAACCAAGAAGAGCGAGAATGTTTCGATCACGAGAGATGTTTCGGGTGAAGGCGTTCAGCAGGCACTTCTTAAGATCGTCGAGGGAACGGTAGCTTCTGTTCCTCCTCAGGGAGGAAGAAAGCATCCTCATCAGGAGCTTATACAGATCGACACAACAAATATTCTTTTCATTTGCGGCGGTGCTTTTGACGGTCTTGAAAAGATCATCGGAGACAGACTTAACAGAAAGTCTATCGGTTTCAAAGCTGATATAAAGTCAAACATTGATACCGATCCCACGGAGCTGTTTGCAGATGTAAGACCTGAGGATCTTGTGAAGTACGGCATAATCCCCGAGTTTATCGGACGAGTGCCCATCACGGTTTCATTAAAAGGTCTTGCTAAAGACACTCTTCTGGAAATTCTTAGAAAGCCGAAGAATGCACTTGTTAAACAGTACAAAAGACTGTTTGAAATGGACGGCGTAGAGCTTACCTTCGAGGATGAGGCTCTTGAGGCTATAGCCGATAAGGCACTTCAGTTAAAGATCGGTGCCAGAGGTCTCCGTTCCATAATGGAAGATATAATGATGGATGTCATGTACCGTATACCTTCGGATCCAACTATTGAAAAGTGTGTGATCAACAAGGCTGCGGCAGAAGGAACCGGGGCTCCTCTTGTTTCTCACAAGGAAAAAAAGGAAAGTCGCCGTAACCTTAAAAAGACAGCAGATAACTGAAAACGAGGATGATCAAAAAAAGGCCGTGTGTGCGGCCTTTTCTTGAATAGAAAAACTATGGCAGAGAAAAAGAAAAAAAATACAGACAGAACGGGGATTCTTAAGAGGGATATACCATGTGCCTTTTTAAAGGATATGGTTATCTTTCCCGAAAGCACTGTACAGTTCGATATTGATGACAGGAGATCGGTGAATGCAGCTGAGGCTGCAATGCTTTCTGACGGCATCATTTTTTTCAGATACAAAAAAGATAAGGCTGACAGTGAAAAGACTGATAAGGATGAAGTGGGTATTGCCGTTAAAGTTTCACAGATGCTGAAGCTTGATAACGGTATTATCAAACTTCAGGGTACAGGCCTTTACAGGGCTTGCGTGCTTTCCGTTGATGAGGTTTCATCACCGTATGATACCGCCAATATCTCTGCTGTTTCAGAAGATCTTACAGGTCCTGCTGCAGTTAAGGAGGCTCTGAAACGTGAGCTTCTTTCAGAAGCGGCTGCATATCTGTCCGAGATCTCACAGACTCCGGCTAAGGAGATACTGACTCGTTTCGGCAGGATAAAGGATGTTGTAAAGCTTGCGGATTATATATGTGCAAATGTTCCCTTTGATTATGAAGATAAGCTGGAGCTGCTCATTTCCGCAGATGCAGGGAAGCGTGTTAATAAGCTTCTTGAAGTTCTGAATAAAGAAAAGAATATCGCCAGAGCCAGAAAGGATATTTCTGCCAAGATAGCCGGTCAGGTTGATGAGCATCAGAAGGAATATATACTCAGGGAACAGCTTAGCTATATCCAGCAGGAGCTCGGTGATGATGAAGAAGGCCCTTCAGAGACTGAGCAGTTTAAGGAGGCGGTAAAGACTCTTAATGCCCCCGATGAAGTGAAGGAGAAACTTAAGAAAGAGATACGCCATCTCGAACTGGCTTCTCCTGCACAGGAAGGTTCTGTAGAGCGTTCGTATATAGAGACAGTACTTGAACTTCCGTGGAATAATGTTTCGGAGAATCATGACAAGCCCATAGATATCAAGCTTGCCAAGGATATCCTTGACAGAGATCACTACGGTCTTAAGGATGTGAAGGAGAGAGTTGTTGAGTATCTTGCGGTAAGAACACTTACTGGCAGGTCTGATGCAGCTATCCTTTGTCTTGTGGGCCCTCCGGGAACAGGAAAGACTTCCATTGCAAAGTCTGTTGCTGAAGCAACAGGCAAGCCATATACAAGGATATGCCTTGGCGGTGTAAGGGATGAGGCAGAGATAAGAGGACACAGAAAGACCTATGTCGGAGCAATGCCCGGACGTGTAAGTGCCGCATTAAAGCAGGCAAAGGTACGTGATCCGCTCATCCTTCTTGATGAAATAGACAAGATGGGCCAGGATTACAGAGGCGATATAGCTTCGGCTATGCTTGAAGTCCTTGACCCCGAGCAGAATAAGAATTTCAGGGATCATTACATAGAGCTTCCACAGGATCTTTCAGAGGTTCTTTTCATTGCAACGGCTAATGACTGGGAGAATATTCCCAGACCTCTTCTTGACCGTATGGAAATGATAGAGATAGCAGGTTACACATCAAATGAGAAATTCCATATAGCCAAGGAGCATTTGCTTAAAAAGACCTTTGAGAAGAACGGTATCGATTCAAAGATGCTTACGATAAGCGATGGAGCTATAAGAAAGATCATTGACTGCTACTGCAGGGAATCCGGAGTCAGGGAACTTGAGAGAGAGCTTTCCAGACTCTGCAGAAAGGCTGCAGTTGAGATACTTGGCCGCAAAGGCCGTTCAAAGAACCGTGGGCCTATAAAGGTCAGGGAAGATAATCTGGAAACATATCTTGGCAAGATCAAATTCCCTCCCGAAAAACTCGGAAGGAAGAATGAAGTGGGTATAGCCAGAGGTCTTGCATGGACTTCGGTCGGCGGCACTACACTTATGGTTGAAGTAAATATCATGCCGGGTAAGGGAGAGCTTTCTCTGACCGGACAGCTTGGCGATGTGATGAAGGAATCTGCCATGGCTGCGCTTACTTATGTAAGAAGCGTTGCTGACCGCTATGATGTAAAGAATGATTTCTTCCAGAATCATGACATACATGTACACCTTCCCGAAGGTGCTGTTCCCAAGGATGGACCCAGTGCCGGTATTACCATGGCTACAGCGATCCTTTCAGCTGTGAGCGGCATAAAGATCGACAGGAAAATAGCAATGACAGGTGAGATATCCTTAAGGGGAAATGTAATGCCTGTCGGCGGACTTAAGGAAAAGATACTTGCGGCAAAGACGATCGGTGTCGAGACCGTGCTCCTTCCCGAAGAGAACAGAACAAATGTAGAAGAAATAGATGCCGAGATAAAGCGTGGTATCGAACTTGTTTTTGTAAAACATATGGATGAAGTCTTAGAACGAGCATTTGTAAGGGGCAGGAAAAAATGATCATAAAAAAAGCCCTGCTTGAAACCGTTATAGGAACGAGAAGTGAGATACCGGTCCATGAGCTTCCGGAGTTTGCTTTTGCCGGAAAAAGCAATGTGGGCAAATCTTCTCTGATTAATGCGATAATGCAGCGCAAGTCGCTTGCGCGTACCAGCTCGGAACCGGGTAAGACCAGGACCATTAATTACTATAATGTGAATGATGCATTGTATCTTGTCGATCTTCCCGGATATGGATATTCCAAGGCCGGTAAGGAAGAGGCTGCTTCATGGGGACGCATGGTTGAGCGTTACCTGCACGGATCGAAGGTCCTGAAGCAGGTTTTTCTTCTGGTGGATATAAGGCATGCGCCCGGTGCAAATGACTGTCAGATGTATGAATGGATAGAGGCACAGGGATTTGAACCTGTGATAATAGCCACAAAGCTTGATAAGATAAACAGAAGCCAGACGCAAAAGCAGTTAAAGCTGTTAAGAACTACTCTCGGCTGCAAAGATGCGCTTATGATACCGTTTTCAGCCAAGACCAAACAGGGGCTTGAAGAAATTTATGCTCTGTTTGAATCTTGCGATTGAATATAATGTCTGATAAAATTCTAGATGATAGCGCGGGCCTGTTTTCAAAGGCTTTTTGATGCGCAGGGAGTTACCCGGAACGGAGGATATTAATGAAAAACAGACTTGTCACAAGAAGTGATTTTGACGGACTTGTATGTGCAATGCTTCTCAAGGAGCTTGATCTTATTGATGAGATCAAGTTTGTACATCCTAAAGATGTACAGGATGGAAAGATCGATATCACATCGAATGATATCACCACAAACCTTCCCTTTGATGATCGCGTGGGTATTGCATTTGACCATCATGAGTCAGAGCTTGAAAGATGCAAGGATAAGAACTGGCAGGGACGTTTTATCATAGACGGAAACGCTAAATCTGCTGCACGTGTGGTTTATGACTATTACGGCGGTAAGGAAAAGTTCACCCGTGTTTCCGATGAGATAATGGAAGCTGTTGACAAGGGCGACAGTGCTGACTTTACCAAGGATGAGATACTTAATCCCACAGGCTGGGTTCTCATGAACTTCCTTATGGATGCGAGGACAGGCCTCGGCAGATTCCATGATTTCAGGATCTCCAATTACGATCTTATGATGGAACTCATAGATTATTGTGTTGACCACGGTATTGAGGATGTGCTTGCTCTTCCGGATGTTAAAGAAAGAGTTGATATGTATTTTGAACAGCAGGAGCTTTTTAAGGCACAGCTGAACAAAGTTACAAAGATACATGACAGGGTTGCGGTAGTGGATCTCAGAGAAGAGGATCCTATCTATACAGGAAACCGATTCATGGTATATGCAATGTGGCCCGAGGTTGAGATGAGCGTTCATGTTGCATGGGGCTTCAGAAAGCAGAACACTGCTGTTATGATAGGCAAGTCCATCATAAATAAGGCTTCCAAGGTAAATATCGGTGAACTGTGCTTATCATATGGCGGCGGCGGACATGCAAACGCCGGCACTTGCCAGCTTCCGAATGATCAGGTTGATGCTGAGCTTCCTGTGATCATTGATAAACTGAACGGAAATACACCGGTCTGAATAAGGAATTCTTCAGGGACAGGCGATATTGCCTGTCCTTTTTTTGTGGAAATATTGCGCAATAGTAAGTATAATAAAGCGTTATGAGTCTTATAGCAGATGCAATCCTTAAAATCTATGATGCTTTCAGGAATCTGGATGAGATATCCATGCTGTGTATGGAGATCCTGGGCGTTGTTATAGTTATAAGTATATGCTTCGGTATATACTGCACAGTTCGAAAACTCAGAAACTTCACAGGCATGCTCTTATCTGTCATCTGTGCAGGTGTATCTATTTTCCTGTTTCTTATAGCTCCGCATGCGGGAATGATCCTCATTAAGCCGGACGGGGATCCTGCTCTTGTTGCCGACAGTTTTTTTTCTGCTGTCTGCGCAGGCGATGTTAAGAGGGCTTCATCATGTCTTACTGACAGCTCCTTTGTGTTTAGTTTTGCTGATGCTTCCGCAAATTCTATCGATGCATCGGTTAATGAGACAGAGCATCTGTATATGGAAAAGATATCAAACGGTTATTCCTATAAGCTCATAGGAAAGCCTGAGATCAACGGACTGTATGCGGTACAGAATGTCAGATTCAGATATTTCGCACCGGAAAAGACCACGGAACTGTTGAAGGATGAGACGATGAAGGATCTGGATAAGATAGTGCAGATCCATTCGAGAGATGAAATATATGATGAGAATGATCAGTATCTTCCGGGTATCACCGATGATGCATACAGAATGGCGCTGTATAATGTTGTGGACGGAGGCAATGATGATTTCTATGATACGGTCATAATAAAGGCCGAGCTTTATTATGATGAAGGCATATGGAAACTTAAGATGTCGGACGAATTGAGACAGGCGCTTAACGGAGGCTGTGATAATCTTAAGAGTCTGCTCTCGAATATAAAGAGTGATGCTTTGAGCGATGTTACTTATATACCCAAGCTTTATGTGCTGGATGAAAATGTGCTTGAGGGAAACAAGCCTGATCAGTCATGCTATTTTGAAACTGATGATCCCGCCAAGGTGCAGGAAGTTGTGGACGGAGCATGGGCACTGCTCGGAGATCAGCGTATGGCATGGAATACAGCCATCAAACCCATAAGCGGAACAAAGATAAAATGCTATTGTGATGAGACCATACTTGCTATCACATGGAGACAGCGCATCAATGGGGAATACTGCACCTGCTCTGAAGTGAAGATAGCCGATCCTTCGCAGATCAGAAGAAAACTCTGCATGGATACCTTCGGTTCACCTGTCGAAAAGACTGCTACCGCACTTGCAAATGAAGCGAATGCGGTGCTTGCATGCAACGGCGATTATTATAAATACAGACCAAACGGTATATGTGTTTATCAGAGAAAAGTATGCAGGGCCGAGCTCAGGACAACCGATACCTGTTATGTTGATGGCAAGGGTGATCTTATATTTTCAAGACAGAGACAGTTTGAAAAAAAGGAAGACGTACAGAAATTTGTCGATGACAATGACATCCTGTTCGGAGTCTCTTTCGGACCGATACTCATAGACAACGGAGAAATACAGAAAGCAGGAAATTATCTGCTCGGCCAGGTTAATGAAGGATATTCCAGATCTTCCATAGGACAGATCGATGAACTGCATTATTTCTGCATGACCATAAATCATACAAGGGCAAATCCGTCCGGTGGTCGTATAAAGGATTCCGCCCAGATCATGTATGATTTCGGCTGTAAGAAGGCCTACGCGCTTGACGGAGGGCAGACTGCCGAGATAGTTATGAACGGCGCGGCAGCTAATCCGGTTGACTGGAGCAATGAACGTATGGTCAGTGATATCATTTATTTTGCAACGGCCGTACCGGCTGATTGATTTAGGGGAATCTTATGGATCCTACAGCAGTATACATAGGAAGCATGAAGGTGAGCTGGGCAGTATTTGTAATTTTGCCTGCTGTTTTTGCGTGGTTTTTTATATCATTTTCGCTTTACTGTGGAAAGGGAAAGACTTTAGTTATGCCCGTTATGTTCCCGCTGGCATTGGTTTCATCACTGGTATTCGCAAGACTGCTTCATTGGTATTCTCATTATGAAATGTATGAAAGCGTTGAAAAAGCGGTTTATTCACTTACGGATGTACAGAAGATACAGGGGGGATTTGAAGCCCTGGGTATACTTGCAGGTGTTGTGTTTGCTGCACTTCTTGCAGGACGCATGAAGGGCTCCGGGGGTACACTCAGGATCCTAGATGCAGCCTCCCCGGGAACGGCTTTTCTTACAGGTCTGCTTTTTTTATCTGACCGCTTCAATGAAAACTGCAGGAGCAGCTTTACTTTTTCTGACATCACATTAACCTGCACTCCGTTTTTTGTGACGGATGCGGATAATGTTACCGTAAGACTAGCAGTCTATTTCTGTATATTTATACTGATGACACTTGCAGGAGCATTCCTTCTTGTGTTTTATACCCATACAAAGAAGAATGAGATGTTAAAAGGAAGTACTGCCGGAAATGTATTCTTTATTTTTCTGGCGCTCTACGGTGCCGTATTTGTCATATGCGACAGTATGAGATATGACGCATCATATTTAAGGAGCAATGGTTTTGTAAGTATAATCCAGATAGTATCCGCTCTTTTCTTTATTTTTGATGCAGTATATTTCAGTATCAGGGCTATGAAGGGAACCGGCTTTAGGGGAATATATGTTTTCCTGTGGCTTCTGTGTGCTGCCGGTATAGGCATTACCGTGCTTGCCGAATACAGGTCGCAGCGTTTTGGAAGCATGTTTATTGAGAATTACGGATTGATGGCAGCTTCACTTTTTATCATATTCTTATGCATTTATGGGCTTTATCATGCGGGGCTTAAAAAGAAGGATAAGACGGAGAAGACTCTTGGCAGATCTGAAAAGAATATATCTTCTGAAATAAATGCTATCATGAAAAAAGATCCTTCGATAAATCTTGCACCTGCAGCTCCTGCTGAAATGGAAGCCATGACGGAGGCTGATGTAAACAGCTTAAAGCGTATAACTAAGCATACGGCTGAAAATAAAGATGTAAGTACAGAGACGACGAAACAGGAGCTCCGAGAAGAGCAGGAAGCTCAGACGGCACAGGAAGTACAGGAAGCTATAGTTGCTCAGGCTACTCAAAAAACACAGGAAGAATCTGAAATACCGGAAGTACAAGAAACGCAGGAGATACAGGCAATACAAGCGGTACAGGAAGTACCGGCAGCACACCCAATACCGGCAACACAGCCGGTAGAATCTACTCAAGAAGTGCCGGAAGCAAAACAGCAAATTCCTGCGAAAGAGACAGTACAGAAAGATAAGAAAAAAGTGCCGAGGCCCAAGGTTTATGTATATAATGGCCCGGTCAAGCATAAGACAAAGAAACTCGGAAGATTCAGAAAACGCAGTTATATAGTATTTTCAAGTAAGGTCATTAAAGACAGACAGGCAGATAAAAATGGATGAGAAGCTTTTGAAAAACCGGATACATGAAGTTAAAGATGTATGTGTTGTGGGCGCCGGACACGCCGGCTGCGAAGCCGCATTGGCATGTGCGAGACTGGGACTGGAGACAGTTATCTTTACTGTAAGCGTGGATTCGATAGCTCTTATGCCGTGCAATCCGAATATAGGCGGATCCTCTAAAGGCCATCTGGTAAGGGAACTGGATGCCCTTGGAGGCGAAATGGGCAGAAATACAGATAAGACGTTTATCCAGTCCAAGATGCTTAATGTATCCAAAGGCCCCGCTGTTCATTCACTTCGAGCACAGGCTGATAAGCAGGCCTATACAGATGCTATGCGCCTTACTCTTGAAAGACAGGAGCATCTGGTGGTCAAGCAGGCTGAAGTATGCGAGATAGAGACAGAGCTGCACGACGGAAGAAAGTGTATAAAGGGTATCAGGACTCAGACCGGAGCATTTTATGAATGCAAGGCTCTGATCATATGCAGCGGTACATATTTAAAGGCAAGGTGCCTTACAGGTGAATCCATTGACTATACAGGTCCTAACGGACTTAAAGCTGCAAACCATCTTTCACAGTCTTTAATTGATAACGGTGTAAGGCTCAGACGTTTCAAGACCGGCACCCCTGCCAGGATCGCCGGCAGTTCCATTGATTTTGATGAGATGGAACCTCAGTATGGTGATGAGCGGATAGTTCCTTTTTCTTTTGATACCGATCCCGATGAGATACAAAAGGAGCAGGCGCTCTGCTATCTGACATATACAAACGAGGAAACACATAAGATAATCAGGGCCAATCTGGACAGATCACCTATATATGCGGGAGTCATTGAAGGCACAGGCCCGAGATACTGTCCTTCCATAGAAGATAAGGTTGTCAAGTTTGCGGAAAAGGACAGGCACCAGGTATTTGTTGAGCCGGAAGGTGCTTATACAGATGAAATGTATATCGGAGGCATGAGTTCGTCTCTGCCTGAAGATGTGCAGCTTGAAATGTATAGGTCTGTTAAAGGGCTCAGACATGCTCGCATAGTAAAGAATGCCTATGCCATAGAATATGACTGCCTTGCTCCGGGCCAGCTCTCGCTTTCACTTGAGCTTAAGGATATTAAGGGCATATTCTGTGCCGGTCAGTTCAACGGCAGTTCCGGTTATGAGGAGGCTGCGGCCCAGGGCCTAATTGCAGGCATCAATGCTGCCAATGAGATAAAGGGCAGGGATGCGCTTATACTTGACAGATCGGAAGCTTATATCGGTGTTCTTATAGATGATCTGGTAACTAAAGAAAACCGTGAGCCATACAGGATGATGACTTCAAGAGCTGAGTACCGTTTGCTGCTCAGGCAGGACAATGCAGACCTGAGGCTCAGAAAATACGGATATGAGGCAGGGCTTGTTTCTGAGGAAAAACTCAGATGGACAGAGGCTAAGGAGAAGATGATCGCTTCAGAGGAGCAGAGGCTTTCTGAATGTTATATCGGCGCATCTGAAAGAGTCTGTCACATTCTGGAGGAGATAGGTTCTGTTCCGGTCAAGAAAAACACTTCACTTTTTGAACTTATCTGCAGGCCGGAGCTTGATTACGAAAAGATAAAGCCTCTCGACGAGGGGCGTGATGAAGCTTACAGTGAATACAGGGCGCAGGGGATAATCCCTTCCGATAAGGAAAAGCGTTTCATTAATGAAACGACCGTTCAGATCAATATATGTGTTAAATACAAAGGTTATATAGAACGTCAGAGAGTACAGGTCGAGCATTTTAAGAAAATGGAGACCAGACGTATTCCCGAAGGCACGGATTACGACGAGATAGGAAGCCTTCGAATAGAGGCAAGACAGAAGCTAAAAGAGATCAGACCCGAGAATCTGGGCCAGGCGTCACGCATCAGTGGAGTAAGTCCGGCCGATGTAAATGTACTTTTGATATGGCTTGAGAGCATGAACAGACATAAACAAGGCAATTAATAATAATTCAAATTCTGAGGCTTATGTGGTAAAATACTCGCGCAACGTTTAAAGGGCAAACAAATAATCTTATTAGAAGGAGATTTAACGAATGGCAAAAAAATGGGTTTATTTATTCAGTGAGGGCGCAGCTGACATGCGTGAGCTGCTTGGAGGAAAAGGTGCAAACCTTGCAGAAATGACTAAGATCGGTCTTCCTGTGCCTCAGGGCTTTACGATCACAACAGAAGCCTGCACACAGTACTACGAAGACGGAAAAAAGATAAATGACGAGATCATGGCTCAGGCCATGGACGGCGTTAAGAAAATGGAAGAACTTAATGGCAAGAAGTTCGGAGATCTTAAGAATCCTCTTCTCGTTTCAGTTCGTTCCGGTGCACGTGCTTCCATGCCCGGTATGATGGATACCATTCTTAACCTTGGTCTCAATGACGAAGTAGTAGCAGCTATGATCGCAGGTAATCCCGATCCGGCTTTCGAGCGTTTCGTATATGACTCATACCGTCGTTTCATCCAGATGTTCTCGGATGTAGTTATGGAAGTTGGTAAGAAGTATTTCGAGCAGCTCATCGATGCAATGAAGGAGAAGAAGGGCGTTAAGTTCGACGTTGATCTTACCGCAGCAGATCTTAAGGAGCTCGCTGAGCAGTTCAAGGCTGAGTATAAGAAGCAGCTCGGTTCTGATTTCCCTTCAGATCCCGTAGAGCAGTTAAAGCTTGCTATCGAGGCTGTATTCCGTTCATGGGATAACCCTCGTGCAAATGTTTACAGAAGAGATAATGATATCCCTTATTCATGGGGAACAGCTGTTAACGTAATGCCCATGGTATTCGGTAACTTAAATAATGAGTCCGGTACAGGTGTTGCATTCACACGTGATCCGGCTACAGGTGAGAACAAGCTCATGGGTGAGTTCCTCATCAATGCACAGGGCGAGGACGTGGTTGCAGGTGTTCGTACTCCTATGCCTATCGCTCAGATGGAGAAGGAGTTCCCTGAGGCTTATGCAGAATTCATCAAGGTTTGTGAGACTCTCGAGAATCACTACCATGATATGCAGGATATGGAGTTCACCGTTGAGAATAAGAAGCTTTACATGCTTCAGTGCCGTAACGGTAAGAGAACAGCTCCCGCAGCTCTCAAGATCGCTTGCGACCTCGTAGACGAGGGACACAAGACTCCCGAAGAAGCAGTTGCGATGATCGAGCCTCGTAACCTTGACACACTTCTTCATCCTCAGTTCGAAGCTGCAGCTCTTAAGGCTGCAACACCTCTCGGCAAGGGCCTTGGTGCTTCACCGGGTGCTGCTTGCGGTAAGGTAGTATTTACAGCAGATGATGCTGAAGCTTGGGCTGCAAGAGGCGAAAAGGTAGTTCTTGTTCGTCTTGAGACATCTCCTGAAGATATCACAGGTATGAAGGCTGCTCAGGGTATCCTTACAGTTCGTGGCGGTATGACATCACACGCTGCCGTTGTTGCACGTGGTATGGGAACATGCTGTGTATCAGGATGCGGTGATATCGCAATGGATGAGGAGAACAAGAAGTTCACACTCGCAGGCACAACATTTACAGAAGGTTCCGAGATCTCTATCGACGGAACAACAGGTAATATCTATGCAGGCATCATTCCTACAGTAGACGCCCAGATCGCAGGTGAATTTGGCCGTGTTATGGAATGGGCTGATCAGTTCAGAACACTTAAGGTTAGAACCAATGCAGATACTCCTGCTGATGCAAAGAAGGCAAGAGAGCTTGGTGCAGAAGGTATCGGTCTTTGCCGTACAGAGCACATGTTCTTCGAGCCTGAGCGTATCGCAGCTTTCCGTGAGATGATCTGCTCAGATACAGAGGAAGAGAGAGAAGTTGCTCTCGATAAGATCCTTCCTTACCAGCAGAGCGATTTCAAGGCTCTCTATGAAGCTCTTGAGGGATGCCCTGTTACTATCAGATTCCTTGATCCGCCTCTTCACGAGTTCGTTCCTACTGAGGATGCAGATATCGAGAAGCTTGCAAAGGCTAAGAATAAGACAGTAGAAGAGATCAGAAACATCTGTGAATCTCTCCACGAGTTCAACCCTATGATGGGTCACAGAGGATGTCGTCTTGCGGTTACATATCCTTCTATCGCAAAGATGCAGACCAAGGCAGTTATCCGTGCCGCTATCGAAGTTCAGAAGGCTCACGCTGACTGGAACGTTAAGCCCGAGATAATGATCCCTCTTGTATGTGAGCTCAAGGAGCTTAAGTACGTTAAGGATGTGGTAGTTGCTACAGCTGATGCCGAGATCGCAGCAGCAGGCGTTAAGCTTGATTACGAAGTTGGTACAATGATCGAGATCCCCAGAGCTGCTCTTACAGCAGATGAGATCGCTAAGGAAGCTGACTTCTTCTGCTTCGGTACAAACGATCTTACACAGATGACATACGGTTTCTCACGTGATGATGCAGGTAAGTTCTTAAATGCTTACTATGATGCAAAGATCTTCGAGAATGATCCGTTTGCAAAGCTTGACCAGACTGGTGTAGGCAAGCTTATGGAAATGGCTATCAAGCTCGGCAAGCCGGTTAATCCTAAGCTTCACGTAGGTATCTGCGGTGAGCACGGTGGCGATCCTTCATCCGTAGAGTTCTGCCACAAGATTGGTCTTGATTATGTATCATGCTCACCTTTCCGTGTGCCTATCGCAAGACTTGCTGCAGCACAGGCCGCTATCGCACAGAAAAAATGATTGATCTAACATAAGTTGTTTCCGGTATAGGGAGTCTGTTACAGGCTCCCTATATTTTTTATCACTGCAAATCTATGTTGTGATATAGCTTAATTGTAACGAATGGTCCAATAAGATATAATCTAATGAGGAAGTAAATCGTTTAAAGGAGCATAGTTTATGAAGGTGTTAGTTTTGGGTGGGACCGGGATGGTAGGTTCTCATTTTATGAAACGATATTTAGATGATGGCGATGAAGTGTTTGGGGTGGCTCGCAATTCAGCATCCAGCAGAATGTCGGCTGTTCAGACTGAGAATATTATCAGAAGTGATATTCAGGACAGAGACGCTTTAATGAAAATTATGAAGCGTATTAAGCCGGATATCATAATTCATATGGCGGCTCAGGCGTTTAATGGTGATTCATGGAATTTGGAGTATCTTACTCATCAGATAAATTACATGGGAACATTAAATGTCCTTTTTTGTGCGCGTGAGGTTGTCCCGGAGGCAAAGATCCTTTTAGCGTGTTCGAGTGCAGAATACGGAAATATAACCGAAGCGGATTGTCCGTTGGTTGAAGAAAGACTATTAAAACCACATACCCCATATGGTGTATCTAAGGCCGGAACAGAAAACCTTGGAAGACAGTATGCTCTAAATTACGGGATGAAAGTATTCTTACCAAGAATGTTTATTCATGTGGGAACAGGACATCCGCCGGCTACAGCTATTCAGAATTTTGCAAGGCAATTAGCATTGATCAAAGCGGGAAAACTGGAAAATGAGATTCATGTTGGAAATCTTGAAACATACCGAGATTATATTGATGTTCGTGATGGTGTTCAAGCCATGCGTATCCTTTTGGAAAAAGGAAATCCCGGAGAACCGTATAATATATGTAATGCAGAGGCAGTACAGATCAAAGAGATCTTGAATATACTGATTGAAATAGCGGGTATAGATGTAAATGTTGTTAGTGATAAGGGTTTGTTCAGAGTGGCAGATGAACCGTTATTACTTGGAGATAATTCTAAAATCAGAGCTTTAGGATATGAAAGAAAATATAGTATAAGAAAAACTTTGGAAGATGTTTTCCATGATTGGGAGAACAGGATATAGGAGCTTACATGAAACATAGATACAGAGGAACAACTATTCTGATCCCGGCGATGGATGAGACATATTCTTTGGTTCAAACGGTTGATACTATCGTTGAAACCGTCAATTCTGCGGATATTTCAGAGATAATTCTTTTGTTATGTGACAGGACTACAGAAGTGACACGGAATACTGCAGAGGAATTGGTAAAAAAATATGATGGAAGATTATCTGTATTTATACATGATCAAACGTTGCCGTTTGTCGGAGGCGCTATAAGAGAAGGTATTGATCTGGCAAAAGGCTCTCACGTGATAATGATGTCTTCAGATCTTGAAACGGATCCCTATTTAGTGCAGACATTCATTGCATATGCAAAAAGATATCCCAACAGGATCATCACTGCTTCCAGATGGGCAGCCGGTGGGGGGTTTAAGGGGTATAATAATGTGAAACTGATATGTAATTATCTGTTTGAAAAGATGATTGCTATTCTTTTCTGCACGAGATTATCTGATCTTACATATGCATACAGGATTTTTCCCACAAGGCTTATGAAAAGGATTAAATGGGAAGAATTAAAGCATCCTTTTTTTATGGAAACTGCGCTTAAACCGCTTCGTCTGGGGGTTAAATTTATTGAGATTCCGGCAATCTGGACTGCTAGATCAGAGGGAGCTTCTCAGAATTCTTTTTTTGCGAATTTCAAGTATTTTAAAACCGCCTGGCATATCAGATGGATGATGAAAAAACATATTATATTATAGGATGGTCGGAAGTATGTTGAATTTCTTGATAATTGGCGGGGGACCGGCAGGCCTGACATTTGCCAATATGTTGAAACAAAAGGGGGAAAATGATTTTTTACTGATCGAGAAGGAGAATGTAGCAGGTGGGCTTTGCAGATCAGTCGATGTTGACGGCAGCCCGTTAGATATAGGTGGAGGTCATTTCCTGGATGTTCGTCGACCTGAGGTTAATAAGTTTTTGTTTTCTTTCATGCCGGAAAATGAATGGAATGTTTTTGAAAGAGACAGCAGGATCAATATCAGGGGACAGTTGATCCATCATCCGCTCGAAGCAAATATATGGGAGATGGATATAGAATCACAGATATCTTATCTTAAATCTATAGCGAGTGCCGGGTGTAATGTTGGTTCTCCCAAACCGGACAGATTTACGGATTGGATAAGGTGGAAGCTGGGTGATAAGATAGCGGATGATTATATGCTCCCGTATAACAGAAAAATGTTTGGAAAAAATCTGGATATACTTGGGACATATTGGCTGGAGAAATTACCTGATGTCAGTTTTGAAGATACGCTCAGATCTTGTCTGGTGCATAAGGCCTATGCTAAACAGCCCGGACATGCTAGATTCTATTATCCTAAAAAGTATGGTTATGGGGAACTATGGAGAAGGATGTCATTAGTCCTGGGAAGTAATATAAGACTTGGTGAAAGCGTTATTGATATTGATTTTGACAACAGGAGCATAAGAACAGACAAGGGAGAATATCAGGCGCAGAATATTATCACAACCATACCTTGGAAAATGTATAAAGAACTTAAAGGGATGCCTGATAGTATAAAAGCACAGGTAGATAAACTGCTGCACACTTCTGTATGTGTAGAGTATTTTGGAGAAAATCAGGATACTACAGCGCACTGGGTGTATTACCCGGATCCGGAGCTGGCTTATCATCGTGTGCTGGTTAGGTCGAATTTCTGTAATAACAGTAAAGGGTATTGGACTGAAACGAATAAAGATAGGGTATTGTCAAAAGGGGACGGTCTATTTGCGTATATGAATGAATACGCATATCCCCTAAATACTATAGAAAAAAAAGAAGCTATTACAGAGATCCTTGATTGGTGCAAAACAAAAAGAGTATACGGTTTGGGACGATGGGGGGAGCACGAGCACTATAATTCGGATCTAACAGTTGAGTTGTCTATGAGGCTGGCCGAGAAAATAATAAAATAAGATTATTTAACCGGTCCAACGTATTAAGGGGCCTAATTCGCATATAAGGAATGCATAAGTAGCGAACATGTTCTCTTTTTTAGACAGATTAAGCTTTTGGTCACCGATCAGGGCCGGAATTTGCAGGTTAATGATCATAGAAAGAATAAGATGCAGATTCCAGCGGCCATAATCTATTTCCCATATATACAATGGAGCCATAGTTACTAAGGCAAAAGGAAGTAAGCGGCATAAAATGCGCTTATGGCGTTCTTTATATTGGCACGAATATTGAGCGAATATATAGAAATAGTATAGGATCAAAGGTATGAGTGTTATAAGGCGATTAATGCAAATCTTTCGCATCTGATGTAATGCTTCCGGATAAAATGTGCCGTTTGTATGAGCGTGTGGATCAGCATAAAGAACGCTGGAAAATAACGGATTATATCCGGTATCTGAATTGTAGGACATCCAATTTTTTTCCTCAACCCAACCTTCAGAGCGTGCTAATAGAGTCTGTACTCCCTCATATACGTTTAGTTTTGCAAATCGGTATGAAAAGAATACGAAAAAGAAAACAAGAAGGATAACTATAGCTGTTGAAGAAATAAGAATAACGGTATTTCGGCTTTGATGTTTCCCCGGATTCAAAAAAGCTCTGTAACACATTGCTATAAATACAGGGGAAAATATCAAAAAACCATATGAGGGGTGTATCAGAACAGCGACTATGGATAGTATTGGGATCAACCAGATAAGATTACTGTTCTTTACACATAAAATTACACAAAGCAGAGTTATTAATGATAGAAATAAGTCGGTTCTCAGGGTAAATGTAAAAATGTATGGAAGTATAATTGTTCCTACAAAAATAAAAATGAACAGGCAGGAAATACCGTCCTTTGAAGGAATTAAACGATATAAAACAATACATAAGCAGATTATAGCTATGGTCAAAACTATATGGATCATAAGACCTATATGAAGCATGTTGTCTATAGGGATGACAAACCCAAATAATCTTTCTATTATCTCTCCGGGTAATCCACGTTGAACAAATCCGAGATCTGTCCAGGAAACATAGTATTGTATAAGCTGATATTGCAAGTTGTAATCTATAAAATTTGACTTATTTATAGAAGTATAATAGAGAATCGCCGGTCCTATAACAGGTAATATCCAAAAAAGAAAAAGAGAACAAAAAAATATACGACTATGCGTTGTTAAAACTTTATCCCACGAGCCTGGCTGCCCGGAGGAGGTATAAGCAGTTATCACAAAAGGTATTATACCCCATATATATCTGAATGAGGGGGTAACGAAGATCATTGTAAGAAGCAGAATAAATCCGAACAAATATGTCAGAAGGCATGATATTTTTTGCTTATTACCATTTAATGAAATAAAAACAAATGTTGCGAGGAAAGCTAATATAATAGGTAAAAATGCAATTTCAGGATTAAGATTATAATTAAAACCGGAAGTATATTTGATAAAAGAATAGATTCCCACAAAAAATGAATTAACTGAAAGGAAAATGAGTTGACGCATCTTCACAGATAGTAACAGTATAACGATACCACCTAAGCTCATAAAAAAGAAGAAGTCATTAGAGATATAAACGCCAAGTAAGGAGAGACAAAAGGCTGTAGTTAATGAAAAAAAAGTGTTTTTACGGAATAAGATCGTATATATCAAAGATAAGGAAATGCTTAAAGCTGCAATATACCAATTAAATAAAATAACTGATAAACAGATAAGAAAGGCTATTTTTGCATGAATAATATCGTGGTTGTTTTCGTAAGGGTTAAGTAATATTTTCAAAAAAACAGGGGATAAAAGAATAAGGATGTATATTAAAAAACGTATATCTAAAACGACCAATGGTGATTCAGCGCCATTAGTTAGTTTGAAATAGTCTTTTATCGTGGCGATAAAACTTAAGATAAATAATAGAATGCAATATTTTTTTGATATGAAAGCTGTAATTTTATTAAAGACTGTATCAATATGACTCATAATTTATGTATTTCTGACATGTGATATGCCAAGTGTTATCTTTTAGTGTCAATTTTGTGATGCAGTTGCAATTATATTTGAATTACTTGAAAATAGCAATCATTTTGAACGGTGTCTATGGTGTTATTATCAGCCGTTTTGATAAGCAATCCTGGTTGTAAAGGGGGGCTGTTTTCCAACGTTTATAACCAAATATAAAGTCTTAAAAACTATATAATCTGTGCAGGTTCGCAACTTAGACATTGCAGGTTGCAACTTAGCACAGGTTTTATTGTTTTGTCCGTATTTCAGGGGTAAAGTGTGTTCATCAGATAAAACACACGAAAGGAACACGGAAATGGAAAAGACAATAACAAACACTAAAAAAGCAAACAGATTTATGGAAGGATTCAGATTCCTGTTATTCGGCCTGGAAGTATTCGGAGTGATAGGATTTGAACTGCTTTGGGGATTTGTTGTTGAGCCCTTTTTATACAATAGGGGCGTAAATGATTTCAACACATGGCAGATGATAGTACATTGGGTTGTTACATGCGCGGTCTGGGGGCTTGGTGCATATGCTGTAGTAAAAGAGTGCAGGGAAAAAACGGGATTCGATCTTATCGACAATTTAAAGAAAAAACAGCTTTTTGATAAAGAAAACAGAATAAAAGCATGGCAGTGGGCGCTTATAGTAACAGGCTGCGTTCTCTGCCTTGTCTCAACCTGGATCGACTGGAACGGAAGCAAGGTTATAGCAGAGTTTCACAGCCGTGGTGCACTTCTCTTTGTATTCCAGTATATCTATTATCTGTTTGAAGTTATGCTTGTTTTGCTTATAATAATCTTCGGACAGACAGCATTTGAAAAGTGGTTTAACAACAACAGAATTCCTTTTGGCGGGATCCTTGTTGCGCTTACCTGGGGGCTGGGCCATTGGTTATCTAAGGGCTCATTAGGCGCAGGTTTATATACTGCAGTAGGCGGATTTGTTTTCGGAAGCGCCTATCTTCTGACCAACAGAAATATCAAACTGTCATATATATTACTTTGCATAATGTTTATCTTATAAGGGGCTGTATGAAGCTTATTAAGACAAAAGAAAAGGATCTTAAAGAAAACTATCTGGAACTTCATTATGATACTGTTGATGAAGAGACTACTGCGGTTTTGGAGCGATTAAGAGATACTCTCAGATACATAGAAGGAACGTATGAAGATAAAAAGGTTACGATAGCACTCACGGATATCTTTTATATTGAAACCGTTGACAGAAAGACTTTTGCTTATACCAAAGATATGTGTGTTGAGATAAAAGAAGCGCTCAGGGATATTCTTGAAGAGTATTCAAAGATCGGATTTGTACGTATCAGTAAATCAGCGATAGTAAATATTTACAAGATCAAAAAGCTTCAGGGGGATATCAATATGAGAGTTATCATTTTCTTAAAGAATGATGAGAAGCTCGTGATGAACAGAAGCTACAAGAATGAATTTTATGAGAGATTAAATGATCTGCAGGGGAGGAAGGCAAAATGAAGCTGATAAACAGGAAAAATTTCGTGTCTATAGTCTGTATTTTCTTTACCCTGATCACATGCGGAAAGCTCCTCGCAGAAAAGGCCTATGGTTTTACAGACAGGTACTATACCGAAAACATTTTCACTATTCTGGGGTTCTCGGTTCTTATAACGCTGATATTGTCAATTCATTTCTACCTTCAGAAATTCCCTTTTCTGATCGTATTTATCGCTCAGTATGTATTAACGGTCGGGATAGTGTTCCTGGGGGTATTTATACACGGATTGTTTTCTGAACATGCCCCGACCGCTTATTGGGATATGTTTATTTCAATAACGATCCCGTTTTTGGGAGGCGCTCTGGTATATTATATCTGCTTCTTCATGCAGATAAGAAAGGCCAACCGGATCCTGGCGGAACTTGGGGTTGAGCAGTCTAAATGAGTAGGATATTTCGAGTAATAAGATATGAGAAGTTTAAATAATAGAATTATTACATTATTTGCAACTGTATTGATGTGCATAGTCTTTACCGCTTGCACATCAGCTGTGGATTCAAGCTTTAACTATGCCGAAATAGTTGATGAGGGAGCCTGGGAAGGGGCAGTGGATCGGAAAAACAGCCGTGCATTTGTAAGTATCTACTACTGGGATGGATCAGAAGAAGGGAAAAGAATAGAGGCAACTACACTGGATAACTGTACTGTCACCAAATATGGCGGATTTTATGGAAGAGGACTTCCTATGCAGTTTTCAGTTCTTCCTTTAAAAGGAAATATAAATGATACTAATATTCCTGAAGATGCCGATGTAGAGGATGTGACTTTTACATTGGTTGTTACTCCTGAGATAAGAAATATTATACTGAGTACTGCAGAAATATATTACACGGCAGAAAATCCGGATGGAACTACCTCGTATTGTCATATTGTTTATGAGATTGAGTTGGATGATACGAATCCTTACTTTGAGATCAAGGATGGCCATCTGTACAATGAAGATAAATCAGATAGTAGATTGGAATCAATACCGGCAAGATATATACAAAAATAACACAGGCTTATGGTGTTTCGCGAAGAAGATACAAACATGATCCGAAAGATTGTGAAAAAATGAAAACTAATGCAAAAAAACTGATATAAAACAAAAAGTAAAAAAGGAGGGAGTATGGGATTATTTGATTTTCTGAAAAAAGAGGAAAAGAAATCAAAGTCGAATGCACCTGAGAAAGAAGTACAAAAACCGGAGACTTTCAAGATGTTCGTCGAATGTAACGAGGTGCCTTATCATGATCCGGAAAGGGACATGGATGTTAAACTCTGTGTCAGAGCTGATTTTGATTTTAACGGCAAGCCGGATGAAGAGGCTGCTCAAAAAGCTGCCATAGAAAGCTATCACGCTACATTCGGAGCAGTTTCCGGAAAGATGAAACTAAGCGAATTTGCAAAGTCGCCGTACATGAATACTCTTAGAAACAGCATGATGGAGTACATGAGAAATAAGGGCTTTGATATAAAATATGTATGGATCGGGTTTGCCAGCCTGAATAAAGAGTATAACGATTTGATCTACGGAAATCCCAAGCTGTAGAGAATAGAACCCCAGGGACGGGGTCAGTGGTCCATTTTTTAAGAGGATTATTATGAAAGATGCAAAAAGAGGCTTCGTTCCTTCAGATGAACGAGAGTTTGGAGAGAAGGAATTACCCAAGCTGCGCAAGGCTTCTGAAGAAGTATTATATCTTCTGGATCATGGATATCCGGTCAAAGGAGCAACCAGATTCATTGGAGACCATTATATGTTCTCGGAACGCCAGCGCCTGGCTCTTGCCAGAACTGTGTCGCCGGAAAAACAGATATGTTCAAGGCTAAGCAGAGAAGTGAAGCATATAGAAGGTGAAACGATTTATATAGATGGCTTCAATGTGATCATAGGGCTTGAAATAGCATTTTCAGGATCAATGCTTTTTACCTGTATGGATGGAACCATCAGAGATCTGGCCGGACTCCGAGGTACATACAGGTTGATTCCGGAGACAGATCTGGCAATCAAGGCGCTGCTCAGGACACTGGAAAGATTAAATGCGGGGAAGGGCGTTATATACCTGGATAAACCCGTATCAAACTCCGGAAGATTGAAGCAGAAAATATATGAATATGCAGAAAAATCTGATATAGAAGTCGAGGTAGAAATAGAGGATGCGGTTGATCATATCCTGAAACAGAAACCACTGATAGCTACCGGAGATGCCATAATTCTGGATGAATGTGAAAGATGGTTCAACCTTGTAAGAACTGTGATAGAAGAAAATATTGGGGAGTATACGTATATAGATATTTGCCCATAGTATTGGGGGCTGTGTTTAACCTTATCAACTGGACTCATGACCCACCAACCCCGTCCCCGGGGTTCAGCCGGGGTATTCAAGCTTCAAGCACGCGTCTTAGTTTTCGCAGGAATTTAGGCATCAGTGCTTCGCAACTCTCGGTATTGATAAGCGTGATTGTTACAGGCTCAGGTAAATCGGTTAAGACATCATGGAGCGCATCCAGATTGCGCCCGAAGTAATCGGGCAGTTTTATGTGTTCTCCCAGCAGGTCGTAGAATTCGTCTGCGCTGCAGATGTTATTCATATCAAGGATTATCTCTTTCATATTATTCTCCTTTAGTAGAGCTTGGTAAAGCTTGCGTAGTGGTCGTCGGTGTAATAGATATTGCCTGCGGCATCGAATACGAGGCGTTTGGCGCCGCGGCTCTTTTTGCCGAGAGTATCGATATCACATTCGTGATAATCAGCATCCGGAAGCAGTTCTTCGTAGTTGCCGAAGTAGTCGCCGCCTATGCATTTTCCGGGGGAGTAGGGTTCAAGACTTCCACCACTCCAGCCAAGGGCCTGCGCATCTTTCTTTGTTATAAAGTTTCCCGGGAGAATTCCGTAAGTATGTATGTAAAGGGCTACATCATCTCTGGATGTATAGCTGCCACCAGGCTCTAAAAGAGGCTGCGCTGTGACAGGTTCCGGGGTGATGATCTCCGGAGGTGTAGGTTGGGGCTCTATGGCAGGCTCCGGTGTGGGAGTAGGTGCTTCTGTTGACGCGGGTATATCTGTGGGCGTCGGTATATCGGTTGGCGCAGGTAAATCTGTTGGCGTCGGTTCCGCAGTTGGAGTAGGTTCTTTCGTGGGAACCGGTGTTTCGGTAGGTGAAGCAGTCGACGTCGGGGCTTGTGTAGGTGTTGCTGTTATGCTGACTGTTTCTTTATGCGAAGGCTCCGGTATGGCCTGCTTATTTTCTACGCATGATGTTAAGAGTATCAGCATGAGTAGCGTGATAAGAAGTGAGCCGTATCTTTTCATGATGTTGTTCCTTTCTTTCATATAATGGACATGGTCAGTTTAACATATTTCTTGGTGAAAATGGACCACAAACCCCGTCCCCATGGTTCATCCGCCGGCAGATTTTATACGGTTTTTCAGATCCGTAATGTCCGATGCGGTAACTTCAGCTTCGGTGGAATAACGGAACTGCTCATAAAGATCTGTTGCATCCCTGAGATCGATCCCTTTGTTTGAAAGAATGCTTACTCTGTTTTCCTCAGGCGTTCTTGTGTTTCGTACATCTGCACCGGCCTTTTTTTGTTTCTTCAATTCTGATCTGTAAAGATTCCTGAATTTTTCGTACGGAGTCCTGAAGATCCCGTGTCTTCGCTCTTTAATGGCTTCTTCACGAAGACTTTGTCTGACTTCATTTTTCGTTTTAAAAGTTTTGTAAGGCTTTGTTCGTTTTCCTTTTTTCTCGAGCAATACGCGGACAAAATAGAGGAGCATCCTGCCGATACAATATACGACCATCAAAATACACATAAGCATCAGTCCGGCAACGATAATCCGCAGGATCCCTCCGAAAAATCCTACGTCTTCCTCCTGTGTGGCCAGATCCTCTAATAGTAAGTCCATATACTCTACTTGAGGGATGTCAGGTTGTTCGCTGCCTTCAGACGTTCTTGACAGAAAGTTGGAGAGTATCCGCCACAAAGCATAGCCTATCCGGTTGAGTGCAAGGATCAGCTTATCGGCGCGAACAAAAAGCATCGCGCCTGTGATCAAAGCGATGATCACCGCAGTTATCAACGTATCGTTTCGAAAGATTTCCTTTACAGGCATATCGTCATCCAGTTGCCCGGTCTGCGTAAGCTCATAAAAATTGGCAAGCAGGTTTCGGATAAGGATCAGTACTACAAATGCTACGCCCATGTAATATATCGATGCAGCATATCCGAATTCAGTGTGTATGCTCGTGTATAACAATGCCGGTATAAACAGCAAGCCCATTCCCGCATGCAGATCGCGTATGCTCTTATCATGATTTAACCAGGTATGTAGGTCTCGAATAAATATAACTATGGTTAAGACCATCAGACAGAGTTTTCCGGCACTATCTAACGGAATGATCATGACGGATCCCAGCACCGCAAAATGCAAAACAACATACACCCAGAGCCATCTTACATGTTCACATATCAGGTAACAGCAAAGAAATACAAAACCGATCCCGATAAATTCTAATGGCATCATCAGGACATGGATTCTTGTTGCCAGTGCCATAAAGAAACTGATGGTCAGCATATACAACAAACTTAAGTTGATCAGATCGCGATAAAAAGGAAATCGTTTCGTAGTCATAATACCCGTCCCGTTAGATGATTTCTATCGGCCACTGTGTATACTTTCCGCATTCGAATCCCTCCTCGATATTTTCGCGGACATAGGGGATCACAAAATGTATACTGCAGCCTTGGGATAACAGATGCTCATACCGCTCTGTTACGTCTTTTTTGCGGTAGTTGGAGATGATCACATATTCTACAGAATGGCCGTCCGTTTTGATCCGGTCATCCATAAGATCTGTAAAACGAGTGAACGGAATTGCCAGATCGATACGGGCAAGAGCTGTTTCGATCGCCCGGATATGGGCAAGATCCGCACCGGGATCCAGAGCAGGACACCCGATCGGACTGTTACCGTTGGTGTAAAAAGCTGTAGGGATTCCGGCAGAGATGTAACGTGATGCCAGATGAGCTGCGATCTTGATCGCCCACTCAGCCAGATCGTCTTTATGCTGCATGCTGTTCGATTCTAAATTTAAAAGGAGTACAACGCGTTTTGAAAAGGTGCTGTTATAGGTATTCACCAGTAGACTGTCATGCCTGGCAGTAGCCTTCCAGTTGATGCTCCGGATATTGTCGGAGGGCTGATATTCACGGATCCCGGCAAAAGTGAAGGGATCCTCATTGATCTTTAAATTCTTCTCAGTTTCTCCAAGCAGGGTATTTACCGTTTCCGGTACATCCAGAGGACGGATCCTTCCGGGCAGAACGCATACGCTTACATCTTCCTGATGTGTTTCGATCAGTTTTTCTGTCAGAAAAAAATTCCAGCCGATCAGATTCATACTGTCTGTAGTATAAAAGCCCCGCTTGCTGCAGGTGATGGGGTATGTCCTGGTGATCTTCTGCCAGGGCATAATGGTAAAAAATTCACTACGATAATATTTATCAGTTACATTTCCTTTTATCTGCTTCTCGAACAGAAAGGTTTTTGTGATCGAAAACTTAACCTGCAGGATAGGGATCGGCAGTTTTTTTCGGTTTTCGATGATCTCGACCAGATGATTGTTCTGTCCCTCATACAACACATCCTTTTCAAAGGACATGGATGTCCTAAGTCCTTTACTCCAATATCGCCTGTAAATAACGGCCTGGATCTGATAGATCAGCAGAGCGATCAAAAATGCAATTAACAGCGTCATGAAAAATCCTCACTCGGGACGGTGATCTTGTCCAAAAGATTGCCTATGATCTCCAATTTACTGTTACGGTCCGTCGTCGAATAAAACTGGATCCTGTGTGTCAGAACGTCGGCGGCCAGCGGTTTGATATCCTCAGGCAATACATGATCTCTTCCGCAGGATAGAGCATGAGCCTTGGCAATGGTCTGTAAAAAGAGTGTAGCTCTGGGACTTGCTCCGGTCAGGATAGAAGAGTGATTTCTCGTAGCATTTACGATCGCTACCATATACTGCACCAGATCCTGATGCACTTTTACCTGTCTGGCCAGCTCCCTGACTGAGACGATATCCTGTGTTGTGATCACAGGTCCTACATCTCTTGTGGGATCATCTTCGGAAAAGCGGTTTAATATCGCGACTTCCTCTTCCGGACTCGGAAAGCCCATGGAAAGCTGGATGGCAAAACGGTCAAGTTGTGCTTCCGGAAGCGGGAAAGTGCCTACAGTTTCAATAGGATTTTGGGTTGCGATGACCATGAACGGTTGTGCCAATGTACGGGTGGTTCCGTCCACCGTGACCTGCTCTTCCTGCATTGCTTCAAGGAGAGCGGATTGGGTTCGCGGCGTAGCACGGTTGATCTCATCTGCCAACAGGATGTTGGTCATGATAGGACCCTCCATAAAGACAAAGGCCTCTTCCTTTTTGCTGTAAATATTCAGGCCGGTGATATCTGCCGGCATCAGATCCGGTGTGAACTGTATCCTGGAAAACTTACCGTCGATCGATCTGGCCAGAACTCTTGCAAGCGTTGTCTTGCCGGTTCCCGGAGTAGCCTCAAGCAAAATATGGCCGCCGGCCACCATGGCTGTGATGACCATATCGATCGTATGTCCGTTTCCGATGATGACCTTTTGGATGTTTTCTCTTAATATATCAAGTTTTTCTTTTGCCCTGACACAGGCTTCAGTGGTGATCGCTTCTGACATGATAAGCCCCCTTGTTTATGTAATTTCTATAGTATTAGTATACATTAACAGTTGTGGATAATTGCGTCAATAAAGGAGACGTATCATTGCTTTTCAGAAAGCCTTTTGCTACACTACTCGGGTGAAGAACGCTATATTGACATTAATGTGTTTATTGGCAACGAAGAGGATTTTTTGTCATACAATTGATGACCCCTTAACCCCGTCCCCGAGGGCCGTCGAAACTCTACTATGAGTAGGTACCATCACCGATAAAACGGCTATACAATCTGTGCATGGAGGTGAGAATATATGAACCAATATGTTACAGGAACCGTTATTAAGGAGCTTAGAGAAAAGAACAATATGACTCAACTTCAGCTTGCGGAAAAGCTGGGAGTGAGTGATAAAAGTATCTCTAAATGGGAATGCTTCCGCGGATATCCCGACATTTCCCTGTTGGAATCTATTGCAAAGGTATTCAAGATCTCGGTTACGGAACTGATATCCGGTAATGCCATTCAAAATGCTAATGTATCCGCAAATATGTTACGGTCAAAGTTTTATGTCTGCCCTGTCTGCGGCAATGTGATACACAGCATGGGTGAGGCAGCTATCCATTGTCATGGCATACAGCTTATGCCATTAGAGGCTGAAGCTCCGGATGATCATCACATGATATCTATCGAGCGCATAGAGGATGAGTATTATGTTAGGATCGACCACAGCATGACGAAAGAACATTATATTTCATTTGTGGCAGCGGCTTCGTCCGGTGATATGCAGTTGGTAAAACTATATCCGGAGGGGAACGCTGAAGCCGGATTTAAAATCCGAGGAGTAAAAAGGATATTCTTTTACTGCAATCGTGATGGATTGTTTTTGATCGATCCGGTAAAAGAGCAATGACATTGGAATGAGGATACAGAATAAAGCTCACAAAGTGGGCTTTATTTTTTTGCTTCAGATTATATCAATTGAGCCATTTTTATAGGACTTTCCGGGTGTTACTCTGTACTCAGAGGAGGCTTAGAATGAACCGCTAACCCCGTCCCCCTGGTTCATTTACACGTTTGACACATAAGGAGGTAAATATGAACGAAGAAAACTATTCATTGGAAGCTGTAGAAAATGATGATACAAGGGTTGAAGAGTATGAGGAGCTTCTGCTCAAGAGGGATCAGATATTCAGAGAGTCCGGCTCCATATTGACTGCATATACGAAGGAGTTCGGCGATATGATCATGGCCAACTTTGAGCTTAAAGTGGAGTGCATTAAGAAGAAAAAGATCATCAGCTACTGCAGAAGGAGGATAAACAGAGGTCTTCCCATAGAAATTGACCGTATGCAGGGTGCAATCGATAAAGAGATGAAGCTCTATTATACGCAACTTAAAGAAATGGCTGAAGATAATAACAGGGCCCAAAAGGCAGGGATGATCAGTGACTTCTGCCTGAACCGTGCCAAAAAGATCTATCGCAGGCTGACAAAGATACTTCATCCCGATATCAATATAAAAACTACAGAGGATGAGACTTTAAGGGAACTCTGGGAACAGATATATGAAGCCTATCAGAGAACTGATGTGGATGCCTTGGAAGATTTGGAAGTTCTGGTTAGAAAGGCTTTGGATGATCTGGGAGATGAAAGCTTTGAGCTGAATCTTATTGATATAGATGAGAGGATCGAGCGTGTGGAGAATCAGATCAACGATATGATCACGTCCGAACCCTATATCTACAAAGAGCTCATTGAGGATGATGAGAAGAAAAAGGCATATAAAGAACAGCTGCAGGCCGAGCATGATGATTATGAAGAGTATCTGGTAAACCTTTCACAGGCAATAGATGATATGCTGTGCGAAGGAGGCGTATCGATCGTATGGCAAATGAACTGACTATCGGAAAACAGAATATGGTTTCGCTCATATCGGATCATCCACTGGGCGACCTGCTAAAGCCGCTTAAGACTGAGATACTGCTCTTTGATTCTTATATTGCCGGTACGACTCATATCGAGGATGAGTCAATACTTGATCATCTCAAAGAGGGAGATGTATTGGCACTTAAACGGGAGCCGGATAACCGATTTGATGACAATTCCATAATGATCCTTGATTCACAGAATCGGAAACTCGGATATATCCCGGAGAAAGATAATACAGTATTCGCAAGACTTATGGATGCCGGCAAGTATCTGATAGCCAGGGTTAAGTATGTTGAACCGAAGGGCTCATTTAGGTTGATAAGAATAAACATTTATCTGGTTGATTTCTGATGGAGGCAGACTGATGAACAATAGCAAACTTTGTGAATTGGCAAAAAAGCAGGAAAATCGAGGGAATATTAGGAATGCTTATCAATTATATCTTGAGGCGGCCATGGCTGAGGATGACGGGGAAGCCATGTATGCACTGGCACAGATGTATTTTGAGGGCGATTATGTCAGTGAAAGCTATGATAAAGCCGGCCGGTATTTTGGTCTGGCATATGACCAAAAAGCAAATATAGAACCATGGACATTGATCCTGGCAGGAGGATACTGGAATAGCAGGGATCCGCTTCTCGCAATAAAGTATTATCAGGCCGCGGCAGATCTGGGAATCTTATTTGGGAACGATTGCATTGGTGAGATTTATTTTGATATGGGGAATTATGATAAAGCCTATGAATATCTCTTGAAGATGGACGGAAATAATCCATGCGGATTTTATTATATGGGCAGACTCTATGAAGAGGGTTTAGGCATTGAAAGAAACATGGAGAAGGCAATTTTTAATTATAGAAAGTCCATTGAGCTTGGCAAGAAGTTTGAAGAGTTTGGCTGTGAGGATGATTATTGTATCAAGGCAAAGCAAAGACTGAATGAATTGGGCATAGACTTCGCTTAAACATGCGGAAAAGTGCTAAAATGGTACATATTCCGAAAAAGGAGGGCGCGGCCATGCCAAAGGGGACGAAGCAGAAGTTTAAGCTTTATTATCTTGCCAGGATCATGACGGAAAAGACCGATGATGAGCACATGATAACGATGCCGGAGATAAAGCAGGATCTTGAAGCATATGGAGTGACCGCTGACAGGAAAAGCCTCTATGATGACCTGGAATCCTTAAGCGTGCTCGGAATAGATGTTATCGGTGAAAAGGTAGGGCGTAATTTCTACTATCATGTGGGCCAGAAGCAGTTTGAGATAGCTGAACTGAAGCTCCTTGTGGATGCTATACAGTCCTCAAAGTTTATAACGGAGAAGAAATCCAATGAGCTGATAAAGAAACTGACCGGTATGGCAAGCGATTATGAGGCGACTCAACTGAAGCGTCAGGTAGTCGTGCAGGGCAGAGTCAAAACGATGAATGAAAGCATCTATTACTTTGTTGATGATGTTCACCGTGCCATTGCCGATAATAGGCAGATCAGTTTCGAGTATATGAAGTGGAATCTGGAAAGAAAGATGGAGCGCCGAAGGGAGGCGCCTTACGTGGTAAGCCCTTGGGCGTTGACCTGGGATGATGAAAATTATTATCTGATCGCATATGATGAAGATGCTGACCGCATCAAGCATTTCAGGGTCGATAAGATGAAAAGCATACAGATACTGGAAGAGAAGCGTACCGGCCGTGATAAGTTCAGGGAGTTCAATCTGGCTAAGTATGCCAAGATGAATTTCGGCATGTTTGGCGGAGATCAGAAAAAGGTTACGCTTAAGTTTAAAAATGAACTGGTAGGAGTCTTCATTGACCGTTTTGGACGGGATATCAGGGTGACTCCGACCGATCAGGAAGGCTGGTCACAGATAGCAGTTGATATTGCTGTTAGCGACCAGTTTTTGGGATGGATATTTGCACTGGGGACAGGTGTAAAGATAACGGGGCCGGAGAATGTGGTGGAAAGATTCAGGAATGAGATTTCGGCGATGATGAAGATGTATAAGTAGGCCATTTGGAAGATTTTAGTTAATATACAATAAGATAAATTAGTGTCAGTTAAAGTGCAGGAGGTGCAGAATATGAAACTTGCAACAGCATTATCGGAGAGAGCAGATCTTCAGACGAGGATACACGAACTTTCACAGAGACTTAACAGCAATGCAAAGGTTCAGGAGGGTGAAAAGCCATCTGAAGAACCTTTGGAGCTCATTTCGGAACTTGAGAGATGTATGAGTCGATTGGAAGAGCTGATAATAAAGATCAATATTACAAACAGTTCCACAAAACTTGACGGTCTTACTATTACAGAATACATAGCAAAGCGGGATGTACTTAAGCAGAAGATAAAGATTTACAGGGATTTCCTTACTATTGCCAGCAACAAGATCGATCGCTATTCGAATAAAGAGATCAAGATACTGAGCACGGTAGATGTGGCAGAGATGCAGAAACAGCTGGATGGGTATTCCAAGGAGCTGCGTCTGCTGGATGATAAATTGCAGGAGGCAAACTGGACGACGGAACTTCTTTAAATAAAGCTGGTAGCCTGATAAGGTGGACATGATCTCCGCGATAGAGAATGTATCGCACCTCCGGTTTGTACGCTGGGCACGTATAATGGGTTCGAATCCCTATCTTACAGTTACGTCCTGTAATGTTACATGTGTACGATCAATGTGTATTGTTATTACCTATTGTCAGTTATCAGGTGAGGGTGGTGTTGGGGAAAATATATACATGCGATGGAAAACCATTGAAATACGGGAAAAAGTGTAAAGCTTAATGGCATAAAACAACTATAAATTTCATGAAATTAGCTATGCCATTATCATTAAGCTTAAACACGCCAGCGTCTTCAAGTACATGAGAGAAGACGATGCCGCATTCTTTTTGAATGAAAGAATCAATCTGTGAGCTATCTGGTATCGAATCCTCTTTGGTTAAGATTTCCTTAACCCAGTCTCCGTGAGGGGTCAACTTATCTGAAGCTAATAGTTCAGAATATATCTTATCTACAGCTACATTTTTCTCTAGGGAAGCGTGGCTGTTTATTATTTCAGCGATTTGTTTAAACTCGGATTTTAGTCTTGCAGGAAGTATAGCAAGACCCATAACCTCTATAAGGCCGATATTCTCTTTCTTGATATGGTGGTATTCCTTGTGTGGGTGGTATAGTCCCATAGGACATTCTTCTGTAGTGATATTATTACGAAGTACAAGGTCTATCTCGAAAAGGTCGCCTCTCATCCTTGCAATAGGAGTGATAGTGTTGTGAGGAGTTCTAACTCCGTATTCGTCTGTATATGCAAAGATGTAAGCATCTTCGTCGGTATAATTTCTCCATGCATCAAGTATCTTATCTGAAGCTGCTATTATACTGTCAGGGTTCTTTGACTGAAGTCTGATGGTGGAAAGAGGCCAGTTAATGATACCTGCTTTAATATCTGGAAAGTCTTTGAGGGCAAAAGTCTCTTTGTACTTAGCTCTAACCATATGGAATTCATAGCATCCACCCTGAAAATGATCATGAGTAAGGATAGAACCGCCGACAATAGGAAGGTCTGCATTAGAGCCTATAGTATAGTGTGGAAATAACTTTAAGAAATCCATGAACTTTACAAATGTTCCATGGTCAATCTTCATAGGAGTGTGCTTTTCATTAAAGATTATGCAGTGCTCATTGTAATATACATATGGCGAATACTGCATATAATACTGCTCACCACCAAGAGTAATAGGTATAATTCTGTGATTCTGTCTTGCTGGATGCGAAAGAGTGCCTGCGTAGCCTTCATTTTCTTTACAAAGAAGACACTTTGGGTAGCTAGACTTTGTGGCCTTTAATGCATTGGCAATATCTCTTGGATCCTTTTCAGGTTTAGATAAGTTAATAGTTATATCTAAAGTACCGTATGGTACATCAGTAGTCCACTTTATGTCCTTAGCTATTCTATCTGTACGAATATAGTTGGTTGCCTTGGAAAAGTTGTAGTAATAGTCAGTAGCTGCTTTTGCTGATGCAGATAATCTGGAAGCGAATTCTTTTCTAACTACAGATGGTGCAGGGGTAATAAGTCCCATAATCTTTGTATCAAATAAATCTTTAGATGCAGCAGTATCCTGGCAGAGTTCTTTTTCTACTGCATACGAAAGCATATCTTCTAAGATAAGATGGAGAGGACGACTAGCATATTGCTCTATGCTGTCATTGCTTGGTGAAGCATAATCCAAAATATCAGGTCTATATTCTGAAACTTCAAATAACTCTAGAAGCCTGTTGCTGCAGTATATTTCATCATCTGCCTCAACAAGACCTGTTCTCTTACCATATTCAATTAATTCATAAATTAAATCTGAAATGTTTCTATTCATAATCTCTCCTGTAAATAAAGCCGCAAAACTAATAATCTAGCCGCGGCTTTGAAGTAACATTCTATATATTGTATTTAACTAAGTGATGTTTATATCACCTGCACACATCCGTACTTTCTTATGTACTGCTTTGTAGAAACGCCTTCTCCAAACATACTGTCCATAACTTTTATATATTCATCTACATACTCATTCTTTACAAATGACTGAATAGTTCCTGCAAAACCGCCGCCGTGAACTCGGGCTATACCTTTATTAGGCGTATCCAGTATCATGTCGCTAACTGCAAGAGCTGCAGATATTGGCTGGGTTGTAACATCCTTGCAAGAATAAATATTCTGAAGGTACTTGTATGATGAATTTCCAGAAGCTAAGAACTGCTTTAGAAAAGCATCAAAGTTGTTTTCTTCAAGTGCTTTAGCTTCTTTTATGACTCTCTTGTTTTCTTCAAAGTAGTGAATGGCTCTAAGAACGCTTCTGTCACCAACTTTGGTTTTGATATATGCTATGTTTTTTATGAATTCTTCTTCTGATACCTGGCTCAATACCTCTTTACCAAAGCAAGCTGCAACGGCCTTCATCTCAGCTGGTATAGCAGCGTATTCGTCAGTAAGACCTGCGTGAGAGCCTTTTGTATCTGTAATGCAAAGAGTATAACCATAATCAGCAGGATTGAATTCAATCTTTTCATATGAAGGATAAGAATTATCCATAAAACAATCTGTATCAGACTCTTTCTTAAAATCTATGTGAACAAATCCACCAACAGCACATGCCATCTGATCCATAAGGCCGCAAGGTTTACCCATATATACGTTTTCTGCAAACTGCCCTATCTTGGCTATGTCTACAGTAGAAACTTTTCCTTCGTTGAAAAGTCCTGAAAAAATAACTCCTACAAGGGATTCGAATGAGGCGGAAGATGACAGGCCTGAACCACTAAGAACATCGCTTACAACGTAAGCGTTAAAACCACCTATCTTAAGCCCTTTTTTTGCAAATCCAGCAGCGACACCTCTTATAAGACCGGTGGTTGTACCGAGTTCATCGTCTTTAACATCTAAGCTGGTAAGATCCACAGTAAACATCTTGTATCCTTCAGAGTAGAGTTTAACCTCCATACTGTTATTCATCGAAGTTACTGCGATGGAATCTATACTAAGGGAAGCAGCCAAAACCTGACCCATCTGGTGGTCGGTATGGTTGCCTCCTATTTCAGTGCGACCGGAAGCAGAAAAAATGTGGAATTCAGATTCTGATACAAAAATATTTGCATAGTTTTGCATAGCCTTTTCGTAACGCTCTTTTTGATATGAGATTATCTGGGGATTATTACCGTATATCTGAGTTAGTCTTTCTTTAATGGCGGGGGTTATAAGACTCATTTTTCTACCTCCTATCTATAGTAAAGGTCTCTCTCCTTTATCCATAATATAGTACACTCATAATGCAAATGTCAATGCAAAATACGAAAATAATTAAAAATATTTGCATTATCTATTGCATAGATTTGCATTATTATATATACTAACATTAATCTAAACAATATAAGGAGGCAGAATATGGCTACGTTAAAAGATGTTGCACTTAGAGCAGGAGTATCTATATCGACAGTATCGAGAGTACTGGCGTCAAAGGATGTTCCTATATCAGAGAATACAAAACTTCGTATTAGAAAAGCAGCTGAGGATGTTGGCTATCTTAAAGGGGTAAAGATAAAAGATGGAATAAAACTTGCCCTTATCCAGTGGGTTAATGTAGACCATGATATCAGCGATAAATATTATCAAAATGCTGCTTCGGGAATAATAGATACATGTAGAATATCAGGTACATTTCTTAGCAGATATATGGAAGATGATGAAGATTTAGATAGTAAACTTGCAGAGGTTGATGGAATCATTCTTCTTGGAAAGTTTGGCGAGAGAAAAATAATTCATTATGCAAATATATGCAAGCGTATTGTTGTTGCGGATATGGCTATGTCATCAATACCAAGACTTAACGGCTTTGATGGAGTGAGTTTTGTATCTATGGACTTTAGACAGGGAGTAAAAGATGCTCTTGAAAGGTTAATTAAAGACGGATACAAGAGAATAGCTTATCTTGGAGGTATCGAATATATAGATGAAAATGAGATCTTTATGGATGAGAGAAAGAATTCTTACATCAATACTATGAAAGAACATTCATTATATGATGAAGAGTTGGTTTTAGAGGATAAGTTTACACAGGATTCCGGATACAGTCTTATGAAACAGATACTTCCTAAGGAACCAACCGCAATATTTGCAGCAAGTGATGAGATAGCTGTTGGAGCTATGAAGGCGGCAAAAGAGGCAGGACTTAAGATACCAAGAGATATAGCATTTATCGGGTGTAATAATTCCGCTACAGCAAGATATGCGGTTCCGGAACTCACATCACTCGATGCACCATCGTATGATATGGGCAAGCACAGTGTAAATCTTCTTCTGGGAGATATTAAGTATAACTTAAGTGGACCTATCTCTCTTAAGATTCCATGCAAGCTTGAGATTCGAAAATCATCGGAGCAGGTTAGATACTAAGAGGTTTATTTTCTTTATAGAGGAGAATTAAGTATGGAAAGAATATATCTTGATCGCGATTGGAAATTTGCAGAGAAGTTTTGTGATGAGATGACCGGAGTATCTTATGATGAATCGGCTATGGAAGATGTGCTTATTCCGCACAATGTTAAGGATATGCCGCTTCACTACTTTGATGAAAGCATATATCAGATGGTGAGTGGATACAGAAGACACATTTATATAGAAAAAGAGTGGAAGGGGAAGTCTATACTTCTTACCTTTGCAGGAGTTGCTCACCAGGCAACTGTATATGTTAACGGACAGGAAGTAGCAAAGCATCAGTGTGGTTATACAGCATTTACTACTGATATTGCAGAATATGTCAACTACGGGAATGACAATGTTATAACTGTTCGCTGTGACAGTAACGAAAGTCTTAACCAGCCGCCTTTTGGCTTTGCAATCGACTATATGACATATGGCGGAATCTATAGAGACGTTTACCTTGAAGTGAAGGAAATGTCTCATATAAGTCGTATTGCTGTTGATACTAAACTATCAGACAGATATGAAGAAGATGGACATATGTACTGTAAGCGGTCAGCTGCATATTCAAAAGTTCACATAGTGAACCCTTCTGATTCTATGAAACTGGTTCAGTATCTTAGAAAAAAAGGTCAGGAAGAATATTATAAGGCGGGAGAAGAACAGGTTACAGGAGAGGTAACCATAGTAAAGGCATCTGATAGTGAGGTAACGCTTTGGGAGCCGGAAAATCCTGCTCTTTATGAACTTAAAACAGATTTAGTTGATGAAGATGGTAACATAATCGATACCATGGAAACAACATTTGGATACAGAAAAGCTGTATTTAAAACAAACGGATTTTATCTTAATGGTAAGAAGTATAAAATACGAGGACTTAATCGTCACCAGTCATATGCTTATGTTGGATATGCTATGCCGGATTCTATGCAGGAATTTGATGCAGAGATTCTTAAGTATGAACTTGGACTTAATGCAGTAAGAACTTCTCATTATCCACAAGATCAGGCATTTTTTGATAAGTGCGATGAGATAGGACTCCTTGTCTTTACAGAGATTCCAGGATGGCAGCATATTGGCGGCGATGAATGGAAAGATATAGCTGTTAATAATGTAAAGGATATGATAAGACAGAATATCAATCATCCGTCAATTATTCTTTGGGGCGTAAGAATCAACGAATCAGTTGATGATGAAAAGTTCTATGAGAGAACTAATATTATGGCTCATAAGGAAGATCCTTCAAGGCAGACGGGCGGTGTAAGATGTTACAAGAAGGGCATATTCCAGGAAGATGTATTTACATTCAATGACTTCAGCCACTTTGGAACCAATGCCGGAGTATCAAAAAAGGCAGCAGTTACACCGGATGTAAAGAAACCGTATCTTATAACTGAATATAATGGTCATATGTTCCCGACTAAAACATACGACAGCGAAGAGCACAGACAGGAGCATATGCTCAGACATGCTAACGTACTTAATGGGGCAGCAGGTGAAAGCGATATAGCTGGTTCATTTGGCTGGTGTATGTTTGACTATAACACACATAAGGACTTTGGAAGTGGGGACAGAATCTGCTACCACGGTGTATGTGACATATTTAGAAATCCTAAGCTGGCAGCATATCTTTATGCAGCTCAGAGCGATGAGTCACCGGTGCTTGAAATTTCATCAGCAATGAATATCGGAGAGCATTCAGGTGGCAATGTTGGTGATGTATATATAATTACCAATGCTGACCGCGTAAAGATGTATAAGAATGGGGAGTTATTAAAGGTATACTCTGCTAAGGATACAAAGTATAAGAATATACCACATGGCCCAATTAAGATTGATGACTATATTGGCAATGCGCTGGTTGAAAAAGAAGGTATGCCATATAAGAAGGCAGAAGAAATCAAAGGACTTCTTAATCAGGTGGCTGGCGTTGGGTTATATAAGTTATCTCCGGCATTTATGCTTAAGGCAGGATACCTGGCTGCCAAGTATCATATGCAGATGACTGATGCTGTAACTCTTTATAACAAATATATTGGTAACTGGGGGGGTAAGGCTGTTTCATACAGATTTGAGGCAGTAAAGGATGGCAAGGTAGTTAAAGAACTTGTTGTATCTACTTCTACTAAGCCGCACCTTGAACTTAAACCTTCATCACAGGTACTTAAGGAAACTAAGACTTATGACGTGGCAGCGGTAAGAATAAGAGCACTTGATGAGAATGGCGGTTTACTTAATTTCTATAATGATCCAATTACTCTTGAGGCAGATGGACCTATAGAAATTATTGGACCAAAGGTTATATCACTTCAGGGTGGTATGGGTGGAACATATGTTAAGACTGTTGGCAAGTCTGGCAAAGCCTACCTTAATGTAACTAATAATATGGGAGAAACTATCTGGATTGAATTTGATATAGAAGCATAAAAAAGCAATTGTAAGGGTTCTGGGGTGTTAGAGAAGATTAAAGATTCTGTTTTAGCAGAAAGGAGATTATGTTATGGGGCTTACATTTAAAGAAAAGATATCATACGGACTAGGCGCAGTTGGTAAGGACATGGTATATATGTTATCTGCCAGCTATATCCTCTACTATTATCAAGATATTCTTGGAATCAATGCCATGATTATGGGAACTATCCTGCTTGTTGCAAGAATATTCGATGCATTCAATGACCCTATTATGGGGGTTATTGTTGCGAAAACCAAGACAAAATGGGGTAAGTTCAGGCCCTGGCTCATGATAGGAACTATCTCCAATGCGGTCATCTTATTTATGATGTTTGCTATGCCGCCAGCATTTGACGGGAAAGGGATGGCTGCTTATGCGGCTATAACCTACATCCTATGGGGCGTAACATATACCATGATGGATATACCATATTGGTCTATGATTCCGGCTTTTACTAAGACCGGAAAAGAAAGAGAGGGTCTTACAACTCTTGCGAGATCCTGTGCAGGAGCCGGTTCTGCCATAGTTACAGTTATAACTATGATGGCTGTTCACTGGCTTGGCGGTGACAATGAAAGAGTGGGCTTTATGTGGTTTGCCGTTATAATCTCAATTCTTTTCATAGTATTTATTACTGTTACATGTATCAATGTTAAGGAAAAATCAAATGTAGATATGGAGACTGCATCTGTTGGGCAGATGTTCAAGGCTCTTGTTAAGAACGACCAGGCTATGACAGCAGTTATAGCTATCGTGCTTATAAACTGCTCGGTTTATATCACATCTAACCTCGTAATATATTTCTTCAAATATGACTTTGGAGGAACAAAATGGTTTGAAAGTTATACTTATTTCAACATGTTTGGCGGAGCAATTCAGATTCTTTCTATGATGATTTTCTATCCGCTTCTTAGAAAGAAATGCAGTAATGTAAAGATATTCTATATCTGTACAGCAAGTGCAGTTATCGGTTATATCTGTCTTTTTGCCATAGCATTTACAGCTATGAGCAGTGTATATATTCTATTTGTTCCTGGATTCTTTATCTTCGCAGCCAATGGTGTACTTCAGGTATTAACTACAGTATTCTTGGCTAATTCTGTTGATTATGGTGAATATAAGAATGGTCGAAGAGATGAATCGGTTATCTTCTCTATGCAGACATTTGTGGTTAAGCTAGCGTCGGGCGTTGCGGCATTTGCAGCATCTATCTGTCTTTCGATTAATAACCTTAAGAGCGATGCAGTTACAGAAGCTGAGAAGAATCTGGATTTTTCTCTTAACGTAGCTCAGTCAGCAAAGATAGGGCTTAGAATGACTATGAGCCTCATTCCAGTAGTCGGCTTGTTTATAGCTATATTCTACTTCAAGAAGAAGTTCATCCTTGATGAGAAGAAGATGGAAGAGATAAGTAAGGAACTTGGAAACAAGTCGGAGCATGCAGTAGGCCAGGCATAAATAACCAACTGGTAGCAGGCAAAACGAGGGTTACATACTATGATTAAACAGGTTGATAATACATATATTTTAGAAACAAATAATAGTTCATATGTTTTTAGGGTGCTTGAAAGCGGGCACCCTGAACATCTTTATTACGGAAAGAAGATAAGGCTTATTGACAGTAAGGGGCAGCTTCTTTTGGATTCATTATGTGAGAAACATGCATTTATGCCGGGGAATAATAATGCTTATGATAAGGAACATATGACCTATACTCTTAATGATATGAGGCTGGAGTTTTCTTCTAATGGCAAGGGAGATAACAGACAGCCTTTTGTTGAAATAATTCATGGTGATGGATCCAGAACCTCAGACTTTGTATTTGAAAAGGCTGAGATTGTTTCAGAGAAAAGACTGCCTAAAGATTTGCCGTCATCATATGGAGAATGTCAGGGGCTTATCGTGACTTTTCTTGATAAGAACTACAACCTGGAACTTGAGCTATCATATTATGTTTTTGAAGAGTGCGATGTTATTACAAGGTCAGCAAGGTTAATCAATAACAGCGATGATAAGGTAAGGATTCTCAGACTTATGTCTCTGCAAGTTGATGACTACGACTCTGATTATACCCTTACAAGTTTTAATGGGGCATGGGCAAGAGAGATGGAGATGTGCAGACATCAGCTTACAAGGGGTACTCTTATCAATGAATCTTGCGCTGGAGTATCTTCCTCTACAGCTAATCCATTTTTTATGCTTGGAAAGAAAACTACTAACGAGGATAAGGGCCAAGCATATGGTTTTAATCTTGTATATAGTGGTAACCATGTTGAATATGCAGAGGTTAGTGAATTTGGAAAATTAAGAATTCTTTCTGGAATCAATCCCAGAGGTTTTGAATACAGTCTGGAACCGGGATGCGTTTTTGAAGCACCAGAGGCTGTTATGACATATTCTGATGCGGGTTATAACGGTATGTCGCAGAATATGCACCAATTTGTAAAAAAGCATATTTTAAGAGGTTACTGGGCTGATAAGGAAAGACCAGTACTGTTAAACAGCTGGGAAGCAGCATATTTTAATATAAGTGAATCAAAGCTCCTTAAGATGGCTAAGGCAGGTAAGGAAGCTGGGATAGAGCTCTTTGTTATGGACGATGGCTGGTTTGGTGAGCGAAATGATGATACTTCATCTCTTGGTGACTGGTATCCAAATAAAAAGAAGCTTCCATCTGGAGTAAAGGGTATATCTGACAAGATACATGATCTTGGTATGAAATTTGGTATATGGCTTGAACCAGAAATGATTAGTTCAAATAGTGAACTATATAAGAAACATCCTGACTGGGCTATGCAGATACCAGGTAAGCCACATTCTGAAGGCAGAAACCAGATGATTATAGATATGGCCAACAGGGAGGTTCAGGATTATCTTATTGAGACGATTTCTAATCTTCTTAGTGAAGGTGAAGTTGATTATGTAAAATGGGATATGAATAGAACTATGACTGATGTATATTCTCCTTCTCTGCTGGCAGATAAGCAGGGAGAGGTGGCATATAAATATGTTTTAGGTTTATACAGAGTACTTGATAAGTTAACTAACACTTTTCCAAATGTACTTTTTGAGGGATGCGCATCGGGTGGCAATAGATTTGACCTTGGAGCACTTTGCTACTTTCCGCAGATATGGGCAAGTGATGATACAGATGCTCTTGAGAGGGTAAAGATACAGACAGGATATAGCTATTGCTATCCGCTTTGTACTATGGGGGCACATGTATCTGGCGTTCCTAACCACCAGACTCTTAGGATTACTCCATTATCTACAAGGTTTAATGTAGCGGCATATGGTTCTTTGGGATATGAGTGTAATTTCTCAGATTTAGATAACAATACACTTGATGAGATTAAAGAAGAGATTAAACTGTATAAAGCCTGGCGACAGGTTTTTCAGTATGGAAGATTTTATAGAACTGATAGTATTTTTGAATGTAATGAAGCGGGCTGGATGGTTGTCAGTGAAGATAAGTCTGAGGCAGTATTTATGAACTTCCAAGGTCTGGTAAGACCTAATGACCAAAGGGGAAGGGTGAAGCTAAGAGGTCTTGACAGGGATGCCTTATATCATTTCTATAATCTGCCTTTTAAGATAGATATAAGAATGTTTGGTGATTTGGTTAATGCTGTGTCTCCGGTTCATATTAAGAATGGTTCATTTGCTCACAATATGCTTGCTAAGTTTGTAAAGATGGACGGTGAGAAGGAAGACTACAAGGCCTATGGAGACAGTCTTATGGAGGGTGGAGTTATGCTATCTCCAAAGTTCTCTGCCACAGGATTTAATGATAAGACCAGAGTTTATCCAGATTTTTCATCCAGAATGTATTTTCTTGAAAAAGTAGATTAGAAAACGAATCTGATGTATGGTCAGCTTATAAGGTAAGGCTGAAAAAATAATTCTAAGCTGTGAATGATGTGGGTTTTGATTATGCATATTATGGTATGATATATGTAGTTTTCTAGGCTGTATGGGGAGGATTAGGTTATGGTTAGATTCAATCCTATTTATGAATATTTTAATAAAATAGAAGGTCTGTTTGAGAATGTTGAACAGATATCACAGGGTGGTTATCTAAAAAAAGGGCTGCCGTATTTTAGAGGGGTTAGTGATGAAAGCTTAGAACTGCTTCCTTCTGCCTACAGACCTAACAATACATGTTTTTCCAAGGTGGACTTTCAGAATCATGAGAAGGACTGCCTTCGTTCATTTATGAGAGAAGCCAGAAGATATAGCTCTATACCTGAAGAGGATGTATGGAACTGGACAGTTCTGGCACAGCATCACGGCGTACCAACCAGACTTCTGGATATTACCAGAAATCCTCTTGTTGCACTTTGGTTTTCATGCCTGCATGATTCGGATAAAGATGGCGCTGTTTATGTAATATCCGGCAATCTTCAAATATCTGGAATAGATGAAGAGGTATATAGAACAAGAAAACATAAGGATATTGTTTCAGGAATACTCAGCTCAGAGCCGGAATATGACAGTGTCAAGGCACCATTTGTAGTTGAACCTTATTTCTTAGAGGAACGTATGGCTGCTCAGCGTTCAGCATTTCTTGTATGGGGTTCAGACCAATATCCTCTTGAGGAGAACAAGGTTATGGCTGACAAGTCCAGAACTCCTATAACTGTAAATAAGATACTTATCAATGGACAGGACAAAAAGAATATATTGGACTGTCTATCAATTCTTGGGATAGACGAAAGAAGTATATATCCGGGACTTGATGGAATAGGAAGATATATTAAGAGAGATAATAATTAATATTACCTTTACAGCAAGGTGGATCTTGGCATCGTAAAATATCACTTTGAAGCCGGAAAGAAATATGCGATGGAAAACCATTGAAGGAGGGGAAGATGGAGAGGATAATTGTGGGGTTAATAATTTGTCTTACTATTCTGGGACTGACAGGATGCGGACGTGCTAAGGGTGTAAACTTTCTTATCAGTGAGGCGGAGTTGGAACACGGTTCGGCAACGGTAGTAAGTAAGACCAAGAATACTGACGGCGCTACAGTAGTACTGCATGATACACTGCAGGATTTTGATTATTCGGTTTCAAGCACCATGGATCCTATTTCCATTGACGGAGAAACATTCGGCAGTCTGCCCGGAACCTGGGATGATTTTGAGTATTCTCTTCTGGAAAAGATAACAACTGATGAACAAACTGCTATAAACAATATTGAGAGTAAATACGGAGCGAGCTTTACTAAAGATTGGGGACTGAATGTATATGCTGATGATCCGGATTCTGCAAAACAGGCTGCACTTGAGATTGCTGCAATAATGCAGGATAACAATCTTAAACACAGACTGGATGACCAGACGATCACGGTACTTGCTGCTGACAGCTATTATTTTGATCGAACGGGATACTATGACCAACCGGATGGGATAGTAGGATTTATAACGCTTCCGTCTATGGAGTGGTCGGGACGTGATCAACAATTGATTGAGGAATATACAATTAAGGCAAAAGAAATGGATCCGGATGCAAAATTTCTCAGGACTGAGGTAATGACTTTTGCGGATACAGGATATGATCTTGATGATGTAACGCTTACCGGAGATGCTCCAAGGCGTGTGGAGGCACCGGTAACACTCTATTATTTTTCTGCTTCTGACGGAAGAGAATTCTACATAGCTGATTTTAGTATAAATGATGCTAATCGTCCAAGTGAGTTTCACAATGCAAATAACTACTAGAAACGGTATAATAAATTGCCGGAATGATACTCTTTATGTTTAAAAGAAAGAATGACAAAGAATGAAAAATGTTTTTTTCAGATCATTAACTACGGTTGCGATTTCAGTATTCTGCCTTACGGGATGCGGTAGTTCTGGAAGTGAGTTCGAAAACTCTGTTGAAACAGAATCAGAAGTTGAAGAAGAGAACGAAGATATAGCAGAAGAAAAGGCTGAATCTCGGGAGCCAGAGGTTCAAGAGACTAAGTCTCAAGAGACTGAATCCAAAGAGGATGCGCATCCGGATGCTGACGATGAACCAATTACAGAGAGCGACAGTGTTACTGAGCATCCGGAGAAAGACTCCGCAACCGATCCTGCTTCGTTGTGGAAACCGGATCTTTCACAGCATCCGTTTTATGGTGTGTTTGTTTCGGCTGTTAAGGATTCCGAATCTGCACATGAGCAGCTTATCAAGCTGGGCGAGATCGGATATAGTGCCGAGATCGTTTATTCTCCCGAATGGGAAGAACTTAATCCCGAACCGTTTTTTTGTGTTAGTGCCGGAAGATACGACACTAAGGAAAAGGCCGATTCCATACTGGAATATGTTAAGAAAGATGGCTATAAGGATGCTTATGTTAAATTCTCCGGGGATTGTACCGGTATACACAAGACGTTAACATGCAGGGCTCCGATGGAAGTGGAATTGCTGGACAATGCCGCAATAATAAAAAATACAGAGGAGATCGATCTTACATTTACCTATGATGAGTTTTATGCTGATGGGTATGAGCATCCTTTTGTAAAAGAGCCTGAAGATATACTGTTGATAGTTGATGAGAATACTGTATTTGATCCTTCATGCGAGACAGGATTTTTTACGAATTATGAGGAAGGTGATACCCCTCTTGAATGGCTAAAAAGAAATGTCCAGAACATAGAGAATGATCCTGATGCGGCTTCAGACCTGACATTGGTCGGGATTTTTGAACTGGGTACCGATGGAAACAGAGTCGACAGATTTTACGGGTGTTATTGGTGGGATTAAGTGTTATCAGGGCTAGTTTAAATTACTTACTTGAAGGGAGAATGACATGGAAAAAGTAAAATGGGGTGTACTCGGAACAGCAAATGTGGCAAGATGGGGAACTATACCCGGAATGCAGCTTGCACCGTCGTGTGAGCTGTATGCTATTGCAGGAAGATCTCTGCAAAAGGCTGAAAGCTATAAGGAACAGTTTGGCTTCACCAAAGCTTATGGAAGCTACGATGAATTGTTGGATGATCCTGAAGTAAGCTGTGTTTATATCCCGCTTCCGAATGATATCCATGTAAAGTGGGTAACTGAAGCTCTGAAAAAGAAAAGGAATGTACTTTGTGAGAAGCCGCTTGCTTTGAATACAGATGAGGCTGAGCTTATGTACAAGACTGCCGAGGAAAACGGCGTGATACTTATGGAAGCATATGCTTATCTTCACAGTCCTTATATTGAGAGTCTTAAGGCGGATGTACGCTCCGGGATCATAGGAGACGTTGATTATATCGATACGGCATTCGTTACACAGGGATACAAGGAAGATTTCCGTCTTCATAAGGAGCTTGGCGGAGGCGCTATGTATGATCTGGGATGCTATTGCACAACTATGATACTTTCGCTCATCGATTCCGAACCTGAATATGTTGGAGCTGCAGCGGAATTTTCTGACAAGGGAGTGGATATGTCCACATCTTCGATCATCCGCTTTGCAAACGGAGCACGTGCATCTTTCCAGGTTGGTATGATACTTGGAGAAGATAGCAACTCAAGATATGACAGACTCTTTATTCACGGCTCAAAGGGCTCTATACGTTCTGACGTGGAATATAATCAGGCCGGAGAAGTATCATATAAGATCTATGTCGGAGACACTGTGACAGAGAGAATGGTTGAAGTTCCTCACAATTATTCTCTTGAAATAGAGAATCTGAGCAGATGTGTTCTTAATAATGAAACTCCGCATGTATCGGCAGAGTTTTCACTTAAGAACATAAAACTTATGGACCGTATTTTATCCAAGATCGGATTCTGGAATTAATAAACAATGAATTGGTAAAGGAGATAAGTAATGGTAAAGCATGTTATATTATGGACGCTTAAAGACGAGTATTCAGCAGAGGAGAAGGCACAGATAAAGCAGGGGATCAAGGAAGGTCTTGAGGGGCTTCTTGGAAAGGTTCCGGGACTTAAGGAGATCAAGGTTAATATATCTCCGCTTGAGAGCTCTAATTGTGATCTTATGCTGGATTCAACACTTGAGGATGAAGCTGCGCTTAAGGGATATGCGGTTCACCCCGCGCATGTTGAAGTGGCCGATACTAAGGTAAGACCTTTTACCGCCAGCAGAGTATGCATGGATTATGAGGTATAAAATTATTTAGGGTTTTGTAAATTCCAGACGGAATGAGAGAATGCCGGCACTATCACTTGCAGTGATGGTGCCGTTTTGTTTCTCCATGAGGAGTTTTGCGATGTAGAGACCGAGGCCGGCGCTGCCGCTGCTTCTGGCTTTGTCGGCGCGGTATGTGCGGTCGAATATATGCTCAGTGTCTATAGTTACACCACCTGCAAGCTTGTTTCCTACAGTTAGACTTCCGTTTTCTGTGAGTTTTATGAAAAAGCTATTGTTGGCATATTTTAAGATATTACTTATCAGATTCTCAAACACACGTTGAAGCATTTCACGATTTGCGGAAACGTTTATCTCTCTTTCTTGCAGCTGTATTTCGGGTTCTAATGAATGAGCGCGTATCAGTTCCTCGTGGTCAATCAGAAATTCTGTAAGAAAAGCAGTCAGATCGATCGTTTCAAGTCTTGCAGGCGTGGGATCACTCTCTAAAACAGAAAGCTCAAAGAATTCGTCTACCATATTTTTCAAGGCTTCTGTTTTCTTTGTGCTTACATCAAGATACTGCCTGCCTTTTTCGGAGAGAGCTTCCGAATCCAATAACTGAAGATTGCCTTTGACAATCGTCAGAGGTGTGCGCAGGTCGTGGGCTATGTCAGCAACGGACTGTTCAAGCTGTCTGCGAGATCGTTCTTCTTTTAACTTAAGCTTTTTCTGTTCATCCAGATTTTTATTGATATTTACTGCGAGGTCATTAAGTGCTGCATCAGACAGATCAATCTTTATCTGGCGGTTATAATCAGATTTGAGAGTGTTTTCGAGCTCTTTTGATATGGACCGGATACTGCTTCTTAACAGAAAAAGGCGCAGAGCCAGAATGATGACTGCGATTAAAAGAATTATGATGCAGATCAAAAAGATAAGATCGTTTGTGTTCATATAGCCTTCAGCTTGTATCCTATGCCCCAGACGGTTTCAATGTAATCAATACCGCCTGCTTTCTTTAACTTGCTTCGCAGGTTGCTCAGATGGACATTAATGGTATTGTCCTCATATATATATGTTTCATTCCAGACTGATTCGTAAAGATTGGCTTTTGAAAAAGTCTTTTTCGGATTCTCCAGAAAAAGCTTAAGCAGGTTCATTTCTTTTGATGTGAGCTTAAGTTCATTTCCGTTAACACTTGCACAGTTTAGCTCGGTATCCAGTTCGATCCCGGCATAGGAAAGAACTGTGTTTTCAACAGAAGACTCGCTCCTTCGCATCACCACTTCCATGCGTACCATCACTTCATCCAGATCAAAAGGCTTAACCAGATAATCATCTGCGCCCATTCTAAGTACTTCCAGTCGGGTGGTCTTCAGACTTTTGGCAGAAATGACAATAACAGGGGTAGTGTTACCGGAGGATCTAAGCTCCTTAAGCAGCTTTTCACCGGATATACCGGGAAGCATCAGATCCAAAAGTATCAGGTCATAGTTTTCATTCAGGATAAGTGAGAGCCCCGTATTTCCGTCGGCTGCTTCTGAAGTGATATAGGAGTTTTTATTCAAGTAGTCCTTAAGAAGCGTGCGTATTTCATTGTCATCTTCAATAATGAGTATGTGCTTCATGAAAATCATTGTAACAGGATTAAGTAATTTTTTAAACATACTTAAGGAATTCTTTAAACTTTAGTTATAAAGTGTATTTGATGACAGACAAACCAAAATCAGAGCAAATAAAGACGCCTTCAGCGTACGCTCTGATCTGCAGGCTCAGAGAAACCGCATAAGCGGATTTCTCTTCGTGGAGAACAAAAATGAGAGAAAACGTAGTAGAAGTTAATAAACTGACAAAACAGTATGGAAAGCATAAAGCGCTGGATGAAGTGTCTTTTACCATAAGGAAAGGAAGCATAGTTGGTCTTATCGGACCAAACGGAGCCGGTAAGACTACCATTATGAAAATATTGGGCGGGCTTGCTTTTCCTACAGGCGGAGAAATGAAGCTTTACGGGGCAGCTGATGAAAAAGGTTTAAATCATGCCAGAACACGCATGAGCTTTATGATAGAGACCCCTTACGAAAAGAAGAATATGACAGCAAGAGAGAATCTTGAAAAGCAGCGTTTACAAAAAGGCATCCCTGATAAGAAACGCATAGATGAAGTGCTTGATATAGTAGACCTGAAAGATACCGGTAAAAAGGCCGTAAAGAATTTTTCACTTGGAATGAAACAGAGGCTGGGGCTTGCAAATGCGCTTCTTGGAAAGCCTGAACTTATGATCCTGGATGAACCGACAAACGGCCTTGATCCTGAAGGCATAGTGGAGATAAGGGAGCTTTTCAGGAAACTCAATAAAGATGAAGATATCACGATTGTTATCTCCTCTCATATATTAAGTGAGCTATCGCTTTTGTGTACCGATTATATATTTATCAATAACGGCAGGATCAAGGGGATATTTACCTCAGATGAACTTAAAGCAGCCTGCAGCGAATACTACCTGATCGATACTGACAATAATGAGCGTGCCGGGGCGATACTTACAAACGATTGCGGGATAGGCAGGCTTGAGGTAATGGAGGACGGCAAGATACGCATCTATGACGGGCTGGATGATATACGCAGCATTTCAAAGAAACTGTATGAAAATGGTGTGATACCCACGGAACTTTCCCTCAACGAGGTAAATCTGGAAGATTATTACATGAAGTTAGTAAAGGATTCGGAGGGAAAAGATGTTTAATATAATCCGCTCACAGAATTATACGCTCCGAAGAGATATGGTGGTATGGATAGTTTTTATAACGCTAATTGTTACGCCATTTCTGATACCACAATATATGCCGGAACTTGGTGCAGAAGGTCTTACGGTAAGTGCATATTTTGCAACGCAAGCCATGGACTTTTATTTTTTCGTAATATATTTCTGTGCACTTATTCTGTCGTGCAAGGCAGTTGCTTCAGACGCTTCGGATAAGACCATAAACTATGAATTCCTTGCAGGGCATAACAGGAACAGGATTTTTTGTGGAAGGATGCTCACGGCCTTTCTGTGGGGCGTCGTTATAATGTGGCTTTTTTCTTTGTATCCGGTGCTTGTTTATGAGCTGATCTACGGATGGGGAAGGGAGACGGACAGGTGGGGGATACTTTTCAGAATAACAATGACTTTATTCCCGTTGATCAGGATATGTGCATTTAATGTGCTGTTGGCAAGCCTGCTTCGCAGTGCAGGAAAAGGGATTGCGGTTTCATATGCCATGCTTATGGCTGGTTCGCTCGTAGCCTCTGTTTTGCAGGAATTATACAATAAAGACATAATATTGGAATTGGGCCTGACAAACATGCTGTGGCTTATCAGCCCGGGAAATCATAGGAATGTTGTGATCGATGGAAAGAGTATCACAGTATTTGATACCGCACTCAGTACGGAAATGACGGTAAAGACGATCATCATATCGCTCACTTTGGCTATGGTCTATATCCTGTTGGCATATGCGGAGTTTAAAAGGAGGGACAGGGACTGACGATGAAAAATATAATACGTTCGGCTTATTATGATCTGCGCCATTCCAAATTTTTTGCGGTGGTCTACCTGCTGACAGCAGTGATGCTTTCGCTTTCGGCAATGATAAATGTTGATGAAAAGGGATGCGGCTTTGTGATTTTCGAAAATGGATACATTTATTGGATGACAAGTGCATTTATCGCGGCATTGGCTGTTGGCATCATATGCAATGATGATCATATTGATAAGACAATAAATTATGAGATACTCTCGGGGCATTCCCGTTTAAGTATCTTTATGGCCAGAAGTCTGTTTGGTATTCTGTTTGCTGCAGCAGCGGCTACAATGATCAACTTTTTCCCGCTGGCAGCCGGATCGATGCTAAAAGGCTTTGGGGACATGTCTAGATTTAAGGATGTGATCCTCAGACAATTATTGTGTTTTTTCCCTTACTTAAGGTTTGCGGCATTCGTTACCGTTATCTGCTTTATCATAAAAAATTCTTATGTTGTCTTTGCCGCCGGTTTTCTTATATCCGAAATAGGAATGGGATTAGTGGATTTTTTTGATCATGGCAGAAGCTTATATACGAGTGTTTTTAACATCGGATTGCTTGGCGATTTCGGTGCCTGGGTGATCTATAATCTGGATCCGGTAAACGGTGTTGTTTATTACGGTCGGTATAAGAGCGAATTGGATATGGATGTGATCGTTGGAACGATACTCGTTTCTTTAATTATGACAGCATTCTATCTGTTTATGGGATATGGGATTTTCAGACGGGATGATATGGATTGACAGGGGGAGAAACAGATGGATTACATTAAAAAATATATTTCAAACAGAGCAAGACTGATTTTTGCCGCACCGTGCTTCTTAGGCGTTTTTATAGTTTTTGTATATGGCTTTCATATTAAATTTCTGCCAGCATATATTGCAGCTGCGCTGCCGGTTCTGTGCTTCTATGCTGAAAAGAAGAAGTGGAGGATCAGTGTATTTTCGCTTACTGCCTTATTGCTCATAGGAAATATAGGCTGGTATTTTGCAATGCCTTCAGAGCACAGAGAATATTATAAAGATTTTGAGACAGCCTTTGCTCTCATGAAAGAACACTATGTGCTTGATAAGGAAAAAGATATTGACTGGAACAAACTGTATTCAAAATATGAACCGCTCTTTAAGGAAGCGGACAGGCTTCAGGATCCGGTATACGATTATGAACTGTGGCAGGAATTTACGGGAGAGTTTTATGATGGTCATGTGCAGTATGTGGTAAAAGAAGAGGATGAAGGCCTAAGAGCTGTTGTCGAGAGCTACGGAAACGACTATGGTCTGTCACTGATACGGTTAAGCACAGGTGAATATGCGGCCGTAAACGTGGAAGGATATGACAACTGTTACAGTATTAATGATGAAGAAGATGATTACGGATTTTACAGGATCGATGATGAATATCATCCGGCTGACGTTTCTGATAAAAGATTGACACTTAAGAATGCCGGGCTTCATAACGGTAGCATCATCACCAAATGGAACGGGAAGGATATCACGGAATATTATGATGCTGTGAAATATTATCTGACTCAATATCCGGTGAAAGAAAATGAGGAATTTTACCTGCCTATGTATGTGGCAGGGATCAGTAATAGCGATAGAGTACCCTATGCGCAGCGTTTTGATAAAGATAGCGGCAGTGTTACGATAAGCTTTTTGGATGAAAATGGCACCGAACAGACAGTGAAAGCTCCGTCGCTTGGGGCTTATACGCCAAGGTTAATGGATACCTTTTCTAAGATCGACAGGGGTGTAAATATTACGAATCTGACCTGGCAGCCTGTGGATGACGATACCGTGCTGCTTCGCATCAGGGAGATGGCATATGATGCGGACACCTATGCAGGTGTGGATTACACCGAGATGACAAATAAACTGAGGGAAGAGATAATTGCTTATAAAGAAGCAGGTATAAAAAATATAATATTTGACTTGCGTGCAAACAGCGGCGGCAGCCCCTGGTTTGTGATGAGTGTAGCCGGACTGTTCGCTCCTGAAGGCGAGCATGTGGAAAGTTACAGTACGGTTATAGATGAGAAAAGTGCAACATTTAAAAGAGGTGCTGACGGAAAGTATACAAAGAAAGAGCCTCTTAGCTATACAGGCGAGGATCTGTGGCATGACGGACAGATAGTATTGTTAGTAAATGCTATGTGTGTAAGTGCCGGTGATGAGATGACTTACACGATGGGAGAATATCCAAATGTAAAGGTCATGGGCTTTACCAGGACCAACAGCTCCTGTCAGGCGGTAACATATGAAAGCTTACAGAACGGTGATATAGCTTTTTCAGCTGTGCCAAATCTGGATGAAGAGAGCGAACCTATCATCGATACAAGGCCGGATCGCTTAGGCAGGACACCTTTTGATGAGTATATCCCCATGGATACGGAAGCTGTAAAGGCTATTTTTGACCTGGGGGAGGATTATGCACTGAATTATACTCAGATGCATATGGATTGCTTATAACGCTTTATCTGTGTACGAATGAATATTCGCTTTATGTTCAACCAAAAAGCCTCCCGGCAAAAGGGTTGCAGGAGCAATATTGTTGGAAGGATCCGGTCTTGATATGGCATTGCAAAATGTGGAAATGATTTCCTTTATATCATTTATTTCTCTGTCTATCTTGGCCATTTCTTCCTGATCTGAGGTTTTTGCGAAAAGGTGTTTGGCATCAAATGCCGATCCCAATGCCGATCCGTTATCTGCCAGTGCTACAGCGACTTTTGTATCATTCATGTGGAACGCAATGCTGTGGAATTTGCCGCTTAAATAAGTTAAGCCCTGCATAAGTTGCGGAGTCAGTATTGTTTGGGCCTCCTGTGGATTTACGGCAAAGATCGCAAAACCATTGGCTTCTGCCGGACGGGCTAACTGTGTTGCTGCAGGATTGATCGCTTTGTGTAAAAAGTTTGCTGAGAAGATCTGGATGGACCCTGTATGCATATTCGGAATATCAAACACAAGGATCCTTCCCTGAAATAATATCTTGGCAGAATCGCTGGTTCCCCCTGATCCACACGGAGCAATACGTACATCTGACATTTCAAAGGGCGTTTTCTGCCAGATTGCCTGAACAAAATCCTCTGAGTAAAGTCTAAATCTGTTTCCCATTTCACACAGTTGGAACCCCTGTACCGTATTTTCTGTGAATCCACTCATCCATTCATAAGTCAACTTTTCGAAATTGTCTTCAAGCGATCTTTTTACAAAAACCTCTTTATAGATATTCTTGTACTTTTTCGTTGTTCCTGCGGCTATAGCAGCACCCAGGATCATGACTGCTATTCCTGCCAGAAAAATCAGGAACCGCAGTAAAGAGAGCATCAAAAAGCCTACGGATTCAGTGTTTAGTATTATGAACAAGCTCTCCAAAATGAACATGCCAATAAAACCTGCCGGCATTAATCCGTATCCGAGTATAGCTTTTCGACGTACTTTGTTAAGTTCCTCCATACCATTAAGATTAGTCATTTTTTCCCCTCTCATTGTTAAAATTTTTTTGCGATATGGCCCTCACTTCCATATCAAAAGTATTCTATCATATACATAAGCCCTGGTGCCGGAAATATACTATAACAATGGGCATTTTCGTAAGAACTGGTTGGCGAACGATTTCACTGTCAGACAAGGCTGCCGGTGTGAGGAAGTTAATGGTACAACAAGCGGTAAGTTTTAATATATAATATTATTACACCCATGAACCCAAAAAGGAGCAGTATATTATGAAGTCTTTCAGATTAAGTAACGGAGTTGAGATACCTGCTGTAGGTTATGGTTCGTATCTTTCGACAGAGGGCAATGGCAAACAGACCATCATAGATGCTCTGGATGCAGGCTATCGATATATTGATACTGCGATGTTCTATCAGAATGAAGCTGAGATAGGAGAGGCGCTTGCCGAATACGATATAAAAAGAGAGGATCTTTTCCTTGTCAGCAAGGTCTGGCATACAATGCTCGGAAGAGAAAAGACTCTGCAGTCATTCGAAGCATCTCTTAAGGCTCTTGGGACGGACTATCTTGATATGTTTCTCATCCATTGGCCCATGGGACCGGATAAGGATACTGACTGGCTTGCACTTCAGATAGAGACCTGGAAACTGATGGAAGAACTGTATGAGGCCGGTCGTGTAAGGGCTATCGGGCTGTCAAATTTCCTGCCGCATCACATAGAGCCGCTTATTAAGAATATAAAAATATTGCCCATGCTCGATCAGCTTGAGCTGCATGTGGGCTATATGCAGGAATATGCGACTAATTACCTGCGTTCCAAAGGAATTGTGATCCAGGCCTGGAGCCCGCTCGGACGTGCAAGGGTTCTGAATGATGAAAGGGTTCTTGCGATCGCAGAGAAACATGGCAGATCAGCTGCACAGATCCTGCTCAGATACCTCTTGGACAGAGATATCGCAGTAATCCCCAAGGCATCATCAAAAGAGCGAATGAAGCAGAATCTTGATGTGTTTGATTTTCATCTGACCGATGAAGAGATATCTTTTCTGTCCTGTATACCGGAAACGGGGTGGTCGGGTGAACATCCTGATATGATGTAGTTTTTGTTAATTTATGTTACTTTTTTTCAAAAACAAAGTATAATTATATGGTAGCAAATGGTTATATAGATCTTGAAGTAATAAGATAGAATATAAATGAATCAGTTGGAGAGATTGATATGGTATATTATGACCATTTACCCTTGGATAAAGAAATACTGAAAGCTCTCGGAGAGCTTTCTATTGATTATGTTTTCCAGCCGATTTTTTTGCCGGATGGAAAGACTGTTTACGCATATGAAGCTCTTATGCGCCCTCAGGGAAAGACGGTTATGGAACTCATAGATGAATATGCAAAGAATGATAAATTGCACATTCTTGAGGTAGCTACCTTTTTCGGAGCAATGCAGGCTTATTTCTTAAGAGGCTATGAACAGAAAGTATCTATCAATTCTTTTCCGTCTGACTGCATGAAAGCTGAAGAGGCTGATGCATTTTATGAATATTTCGGAGAAGAGATCCGCGGAAGGATGATTATCGAAAGTCTCGAATATCCCTATTTCTCAATGGAACATTGGGAGGAAAAAAACAGATCTGTCAGGTTCATGGATAATATGTTTTCGGTTGATGATTTCGGGAACGGCATCAATGATATGGAGCGTGTACAGATCATGAATCCACATATAGTGAAACTTGACAGGGAACTCATATCAGGTATCGATCATATCCCGGAAAAGCAGGAAAATGTAACAAAACTGGTTCTGGACTTTCATTCACGTGGAATACTGGTATGCGCTGAAGGCGTGGAGGAAAAAGAGGAATTTGATTATCTTGTGGGCCTGGGAATAGATCTTTTTCAGGGATTCTATTTAGCCAGACCGGCTTGATGATGAATTGAGTTGTGGCAGTAAGTGAGGAGACCTAAGATGAACGAGACATTAAAGACACTTGAAACCAGAAGAAGCTGCAGGAAGTTTAAGCCTGATATGGTTGAAAAAGAAAAACTGGACATGATCCTCAGGGCAGGAACATATGCCGCAACCGGAATGGGCAAGCAGAGTCCTATCATTATCGCTGTTACTGACAAGACGCTGCGAGATCAGATTTCGGAAGAGAACCGTAAGATAGGTGGATGGAATGAAGGATTTGATCCTTTTTATGGAGCTCCGGTTATACTTATCGTTCTTGCAGACAGATCGGTTGCAACCCATGTATATGACGGCGCACTCGTTATGGGGAATCTTATGAATGCGGCACAGAGTCTGGATGTAGCATCTATATGGATCCACAGAGCTAAGGAAGAGTTTGATTCGCAGTTCGGAAAGGATCTGCTTAAGAAGCTTGGTATCGAGGGAGACTATGAAGGAATAGGTCACTGTGCACTCGGATATGCTGCCGAGCCTCTTGCAGCCCCGGCACCGCGCAAAGAGAATTACGTATATTACGCATAAAAAGTGTTAAAAAAAGGACCGGGAAACCGGTCCTATTTTTTTGCTATAAGAAATACTTATAGTCCTGATAAAAAAACTTTGTTAAAACCTATTGACAAAATAGGAAATTGTTTGTAATATGCACACAACCTACTTGATAGGTAGGAAATACAAAAGGAGGAAAAACAAGATGCTGAATTTGTTCGAGTCATTACTCAGACAAAATTTCAGATGTGGACGAATGTATTCATGTTCCAGACCGGGCAGTATTGCTATGTCGGAATGTGAGTATAATTTTGTGTATTCATAGATATAGATCCGTAAACATAGTTATTGAAATCTGCCCGGAATCTGCGCTTTTAAAAGATTCCGGGTTTTTTTGCGCCTAAAAATCAATCAATCAAAAAGAAAGGGAATTGGAGAACTAAATTATGAGCCAAATTGATTTAAGTATACCCGAAGTATCTATCAGAGAGATCAGGCTTGGATCGATAACAGGTTATCAGGGAACTGCTGAGGATCTGGTTGAAAAGTCCTGCTGCGGTCATCCCGGTAACAGAGGAAGAGGTTTTTCCCAGTGCGCCGGCTGTTCAATATCAAAAGCTGCCTGCATGGTATCACTGATACAGGATGCTGCAGTTATCATACACGGACCGGTTGGATGCTCTTCCTGCCTTCATGAATTTGAATTCACCTATCTGGTAAATGCAAATCCCAGAAGAGGGATCAAGGATCCTACCACAAGAAGGATGTATTCCACCAATCTGAAGGAAACTGACACGGTATACGGTGGTGCAAGAAAACTTGCGGCAGCGATCCGCGAAGTAAATGAGAGGACTGAAGCATCGGCAATATTTGTTCTCAGTTCATGCGCATCAGCCATCATAGGTGATGATATAGAAAGCGTATGTGATGAGGCAGAAGCCGAGATCGGCAAGCCGGTAGTGGCTATCTTCTGTGAAGGTTTCAAGTCAACAGTATGGACTACAGGTTTTGATGCCGGTTATCACGGGATCGTAAGGAAGCTTGTAAAGCCTCCTGTACAGAAAAGAAAGGATGTTATCAACGTTATCAATTTCTGGGGATCGGATGTCTTCACCAAATGGTTCGAACCCTTTGGTGTAAAGCCTAATCTGATAACACCGTTTTCGACGGTGGATGGACTGGGTCATGCATCTGAAGCTATAGCAACAGTTCAGATATGTCCGACACTTGGCTCGTACCTTGGAGCGGCTCTTGAACAGGAATTCGGTGTACCTGAGATCAAAACTGCAGCACCTTACGGAATCATACAGACTGACAGGTGGTTCAGAGAGCTTGGAAAGCTCCTTGGAAAAGAGGACGTGGCAGAAGAGGTTATACATCAGAAGAAAGAAGAGTATCTGCCCAAGATAGAAGAACTCAGAAAGAAACTTAAGGGAGTAAGGGCATATGTAACAGCCGGTTCGGCTCATGGACATGCTCTTCTGAACATAGTAGGAGACCTTGGCATGGAGGCAGCCGGAGCAAGTGTCTTCCATCATGATCCTAAATTTGATTCAGGCTTTGAAGCAGCTGATCTGCTCTCAAGAAGAGTTAAGGATTATGGCGATGTACCGAATTACAATGTCTGCTCGAAGCAGGAGTTTGAGTTCGTAAATGTACTCAACAGGATCAGACCGGATATCCTTCTTGCAAGACACGGCGGTATCACATTGTGGGCTGCAAAACTTGGAATACCTGCACTTTTGGTTGAAGATGAGCAGGCAAATATGGGATATGAAGGCCTAGTAAATTACGGCGAAAAGGTGGTCGATGCTCTTGAGAATGATGAATTTGTAAAGAATCTTTCAAAGCATGCGATCAATCCTTATACAGACTGGTGGATGGAACAGAGTCCGGATATGTTCCTTAAAGAAGCAAAGAAAAAAGAGGTGGTATGAAATGGGAGCAGGAATAATAGAACAGGAAAGATTTACATGTGCGCTGGGAGCTATGCAGAGCGTAGTAGCAATACCTAAGGCGCTTCCCATTCTTCATTCGGGACCCGGATGCGGAGACAATGTATCTGAATTCTTTTCAAGGAACAAAGGATATGCAGGAGGAAGCACAGTACCCTGCACCAATTTCTCGGAGAAAGAAGTTGTATTTGGCGGAATAAATAAATTAAGGGAGCTGCTTGAGAATTCCTACAAGATACTTGATTCGGATCTGCAGGTAATATTCACGGGATGTACTGCAGGAATAGTCGGTGATGATGTGGCTTCCGTAGCGGAAGAATTCAGAGATCAGGGCAAGCCTGTAGTATATGTTGAAAGCCCGGGATTTAAAAGCAATAACTTTGTAGCACATTCAGCGGTTGTTAATGCGATCATCGATCAGTATGTGTCAGGTTTCGAGAACGAAAGCACTTTCAGAAGCCGCAAAAACACAGTTAATCTGTTTGCTTCGATCCCTTACCAGGATCTGTTCTGGAAAGGAAATCTTGCTGAATATAAGCGCCTGCTTGAAGCTGTAGGACTCGAGGTAAATATCCTGTTTGGCTCTGAGTCTAAAGGCGTTAAGGAATGGCAACAGATACCGGAAGCCAATTTTAACATTCTGGTATCTCCGTGGTACGGCCTTCCGATAGTGGAGCATCTTAAGGATTTATACGGACAGCCGTTCCTTCAGTATCCGAATATGCCGATCGGTGCTAATGAAACTGAAAAATTCCTGAATGCGGTAGTTGCATTTGCTATAGAGAACGGAGCTGACATTAACGAGCTGGCAGTAAGGAAGTATCTGAAGAAAGAAGATGCAGCTTATTATGCCGAGATCGAAGAACTGGCAACCTTCCTTCTGGAATTCAGATACGGTCTGCCGGGATATGTACACATCATTCATGACGCAAGCTATGTTCTGGGACTTTCCAAATTCCTGTTAAATGAAACAGGAGTTATCCCGAAGGAACAGTTTATAGTGGATGACACTCCGGAGAAATTCCAGCAGAAGATAGCTGATGAACTTCAGTCTATTTCAGAAAAAAGAGATATTGAAGTCTTCTTCCTTCCTGATGCCGGAAGGGCTCAGGAGAAGATAAAATCCTTAAGCCACAGGGGCAAGGGCCTGATCATCGGATCAGGATGGGATAAGAAGTTAGCTGATGACAGAGGATTTGATTTTATCAATGCTGCATTGCCTACAGATTATCGAATGGTCCTGAATGCAAATTATGTAGGATTCTCCGGTGGTCTCAGACTTATTGAGGATATTTACAGCGGAACATTATCAAAGTTTGCATAAGGATAGGATGGAGGAAATTATGAGAACAACAAGAATAGCATTTGCATCTTCCAATAATGCATATATAGATGAACACTTTGGATCTGCTGATTATTTTCAGATATATGATCTGGCAGGTGGTGAAGTGACATATGTGGAAGAAAGAAGAGCCAATCCTCTCTGCAAGGGGCATTGTGAGGGCGGATTCGATGAGGTCACAAGATTGCTTAAGGATGTTGACGCAGTCTTCGTATTAAAGATCGGTGAATCGGCTGCATACCATATGATCCGGCAGGGAATCAGGGTTTTCGAGGCTCATGGCTTTATAGACAAGATAGTATCCGAACTGCTGGATGAACACTTTGGGCAGAGAGAGGCGGTTTGATTTGGGAACCAGTTATACAGAATTGACATTAAATCATCCGTGCTTTGCAAGGAAACATGCTAATAACAAAGGCAGGATACATCTGCCTGTGTCGCCCGGATGTAATATAGCCTGCCGGTTTTGCAGAAGGGATATAAATGACTACGAAGACAGACCCGGAGTCAGCAGTACTGTGATCACGCCGGATGAAGCAGTTGAGGCGGTCGGAAAAGCGATCGCTATCAATCCAGATATCACGGTTGCCGGTATAGCAGGTCCCGGAGATACGCTTGCGACGGATTATGCACTGGAGACTTTTAGAAAGATCAAAGAGAAATATCCGAAGATCATCAAGTGCATGAGTACAAACGGTCTGCTCCTGCCGGATAAGGCTGCAGAGATCATAGATATAGGTATCGATTCACTTACGGTTACAGTAAATGCAGTAGATCCTGAGATAGAGGCTAAGTTAAACAATATGATCGTCTATCACGGAAAGCAGTACTCCGGAAAAGAAGCTGCAGAGATACTTATCCATAATCAGATCAGCGGAATAAGGGAAGTGGCAGCTGCAGGGATAACGATAAAGGTAAATACCGTGTTAGTCCCTGAAATCAATATGGAGCATGTTCCTGCTGTGGCAAAACTGGTTGCAGCTGCGGGAGCAAAGATATACAACATTATCCCGCTTATCCCTCAGGCGCAGCTGTCAGGATGCAGAGCACCGACCTGCAAAGAGATAGATGAAACCAGAAGCAAGGCAGGCGAATATATCGATGTATTCATGCATTGCAAAAGATGCCGCGCTGATGCTGTGGGTATACCAGGCGGTGAGAATATTTCAAAGCTTATATACGGTTCTGAACAGGAGCCGACACAGAATTTCAGCCACGGCTAAAAATTTGAAAGCGCAATTACTGATCGCACTTTTTATTACACAACAAATTAACAGAAAAGAAAAAGGTTAAAGAAAAAGGGAGAACAAAATGGCAGAGAAAGTTTTACGTCAGATAGCAATTTATGGTAAGGGAGGTATCGGTAAGTCAACAACTACACAGAATCTGACTGCCGGACTTACAGAGCTTGGCAAGAAGGTAATGGTAGTAGGATGTGATCCCAAGGCGGATTCAACAAGACTTCTTCTTGGCGGACTTCATCAGAAGACCGTACTTGATACATTAAGAGAAAACGGCGAAGTGGAGTTAAGCGACATAATGAAGGAAGGCTTTGGCGGCACAAAGTGTGTTGAGTCTGGCGGACCTGAGCCCGGTGTAGGATGTGCAGGCAGAGGTATCATCACATCTATAGGACTTCTTGAAAGACTGGGAGCTTATACCGAAGACCTCGATTATGTTTTCTATGACGTGCTTGGAGACGTTGTATGCGGAGGTTTTGCGATGCCTATCCGTGAAGGTAAGGCAAAGGAAATATACATCGTAGCATCAGGAGAGATGATGGCTCTTTATGCTGCTAACAATATTTCCAAAGGTATTGCTAAATATGCAAGAACAGGCGGAGTAAGGATAGGCGGTATCATCTGCAATTCCAGAAATGTTGACAGAGAGAGAGACCTCCTTGAAGCTTTTGCGGCAGAACTTGGCACCCAGTTGATCTATTTCGTTCCCAGGGACAATATCGTTCAGAGAGCTGAGATCAATCGTAAGACTGTAATAGCATACGATCCCAAGTCTGCACAGGCTCAGGAATACAGGAATCTGGCAGAGGCTATTGATAAGAATACCAAGCTTACGGTTCCCCAGCCCATGACTCAGGACAGATTGGAAGAAATACTTATTGAACATGGTTTGATCGATGCAGAGGAATACTACGCAGCTACGTAACATATCGCAGCGATCGATCATTGAGTACATACGATCAGATTGGAGAATACTAACATGGCATACAGAGCAGACGATAAAGGTTACAGATTTGATACACAGAGAATAACTGCAGGATATGATCCGTATGAAAACTTAAAGGCGGTTTCACTTCCGATCTATGCAACTGCAGCATTTGAGTTTGAGGATGTGCAGGAGGCCCATGATCTTTTTGGACTGAAGAAAACAGGTTTCCTTTACACAAGGGATTCCAATCCTACAAATTTAGTCCTTGAGGAAAAAATAAGCAAACTTGACGGCGCAGCCGGTGCAGTTACGGTTGCTTCGGGAATGGCTGCGATCAGCAACACTATATTCAACCTAGCTGAAGGCGGCGGCAGAGTGCTTGTTTCACCTTATATTTATGGTGGAAGTGTTGATGGTTTCAAAAAGGTGTATGAGCCTTTCGGGATACATATCGATACTGCGGAACACATACTTGAACCTGAATTGCTTGCTGATGAGATTAAGCCTGATACAAGAGCTATCTTTGTAGAGAGCATAAGCAATCCCAACGCATATGTACTTGATATTGATGCGATCGCAAAGGTTGCACATGATCACGGTATAGTTCTCGTTGTAGATAATACGGGTGCTACGCCGTATCTTTACAAACCTTTTGAACACGGAGCAGATATTGTTGTTTATTCTGCAACAAAAGGTTTAAACGGTCATGGAAATGCGATCGCAGGTATAGTTCTTGAAAGCGGTAAATTCAATTACAACAATGGACATTATCCGCAGTTTGATGAGAAGTATTATACGCTCAGGGATGATGCCGGTAATTGGAGGACTGTTACAGAAGTTTTCCCTGAAACTCCGTTTACAGTAAGACTCAGGGTAAAATATCTTGATCTGGTTGGTTCTGTTCTGTCACCTTTTGATGCATATCTTACCGTGCTTGGCATAGAAACCCTTTCCGAAAGACTTTCAAGACAGTCAAAGACTGCTCTTAAGCTGGCACAGTACCTTGAAGATAATGAACATGTAAATTTTGTCAGATATCCGGGACTTTTCTCCAGTTCTTTCTATGATATTGCGAAGAAGAATCTTCCTAACGGAGCAGGCGGAATCCTTTCGTTCGGCTTTATCGGTTCACAGGAGCAAAAGGAGCTATTCCTGAATTCAACAAAACTTTTCCATTATCATGTGAATCTTGGTGATGTAAGAAGTCTTATAGTTGATTCTCCGGATACAACACATTCTGAGCTTGAAGATAAGGAAAAGAAGATCGCAGATATACCGGATAATCTTATAAGAATATCTGCGGGTCTTGAAGATGTGGATGATCTGATCGCCGATCTGGAACAGGCTTTTAAAATCGCATTTTCAGAATAATAAGTTGAAACAACATTGACGGCATAAACATAAGGACTAAACAAAGGAGAAAAAATATGAACAAAAAAATCCGACGCACACTTGGAACCGTAGGTCTCATATCTGCGATACTTTTCACCGGATGTGGAGTGGCATCTTCATCACCTGCGCCCGCAGCTCCAGAGGGAAAAACAGCTGAAACCACAACCGAAACCACAACCGAAACCACTGCAGATTATAAGTGGGAAGCAGATCTTCCGGCTCTTGACGGAGCGCTTTGCGGAGCACCTTTATATATAGCTTATGAAAACGGATATTTTGCTGAAGAAGGCGTTAAGGTAACTCTTATCTCTGCTGATTCCGAGACTCGTAAGGTGGGACTGAATAATGGAAGTATCCCTATCACAAACGGTGACTTTCAGTTCTTCCCTTCGATCGAATCCGGTGTGGAAGTAAGTGTTATAGACGGTCTTCATAACGGATGTATCAAGCTTGTTGTAAAACCTGATTCTCCCATACAGAAGGCAGAGGATCTTAAGGGTCTTACCATTGGTGTTGATGAGATAGGCGGCACACCTTATCAGGTAGCCAGCGTGTGGCTTGAAAATGCAGGGATTTCAGCTGCGGCTTCTGCTGGTGAAGTTACATTCGTAGCTTTTTCAGATGGCTCGCTCGAGTTGGAAGCACTCAAAAACGGAGATATTGATGTGGCTGCAATGTGGGATCCTTTAGCATCTGTTGCTGAAAAGGCTGGATCAGTCCGCACTATCCTCAATATCACTACAGATGAGCCCTTTGCAGGTAAGTATTGCTGCTTTATCTATGGTTCCAACAAAGTTCTTAAAGAGGACCCTGAAGAGATATATGCAATGCTTAGAGCTATCAGGAAGGCACAGGACTTTATTAGCAAGAACCCGGAAGAAGCAGTTAATATTATTATCGAAGGAAAGTATTCACAGATAGAAGATAAGGATCTTGCGATAGAACTTATTACATCCTATGAATATCCGTCTGAAGAAACAAGGAAAAGCAATTCCCAGAACACTAAAGAAAATGTTCTGTACTTTTCCAAGGCGCTCAATAACATAGGTTATCTTAAAACACCTGCGGATGAGTTTATAGAGAAAGCTTATTTTGATATTTCTGATGAAGATCTCTCCAAATAAAGGCGGTTTTGGAATTAAGGAGGAAACTAATGGAAGCAGTAGCTGAAACAAGTGAAAAAGCTGTTTTTATAGCAAATCGGAAATATACAGGACATCTCTTTCTTTCGGCCGGTGGATTTGTTGTCGCGATACTTGTGAACAGATTATTTGCCCAGGTTGCAGAGGGCGTGGTTATAAAAGACTATCAGTTCGGAAGACTGGTCTTCAATATGAATGATCTTTATGATCTGCTACTGATCGCACTGGCTGTTGGGTACATAATATCCGGATTCTTATCATATGCAGACAAGAATGCCAGGGCGGCATATATCAAAAAAGCAAAATTTCGTTTCGCATGCGGTATTGCTCTGGCACTTTGGGATGTGACCGGAACAAAGCTTCAGATACTGCCACAGCCGTTCTTTCCCGGGCCTGCCGGCATTGCAGAGGCGTTTCTTGAAGAGCCTGAGTATATTTTTACCAATACACTTTATTCGCTCAGGTTATATGTGGCAGGATTCAGTCTCGGAGTTTTGTTTGGGATCGGTACAGGAGTGCTTATCGGATGGTTTCCAAAGATCAGCTATTGGGTAACGCCTGTACTTAATATTACAGGTGTGATCCCTGCAGTTGCATGGATGCCTTTTGCACTGACTCTTCTGCCGACACCGTTTACTGCAGCGGTATTTCTGATAATCATCTGTGCATGGTTCCCTATAGCATCTCTTACGGCACAGGGGATCATGAGCACACCAAAGGTTATGTTTGAAGCGGCTAAGACTCTTGGAGCTGATACAAAGTATCAGATCTTCCGTGTGGCTATACCGTATGCAATGCCTCATATATTTACGGGTATCGGAACGGCAAATGCGTTTGCGTTTACAACGCTTGTAATGGCCGAAATGATGGGACAGCCCGGAGGCCTTGGATATTATATAAATGCATCAAAAGTATGGAGTGCGTATTATAAAGTATTTGCTTCTATCGTAGTAATGGCAGTTCTCTTTTCACTTATATCAAAAGGCATAAGCATTATCCGCAACCGTGTATTAAGGTGGCAGAAAGGATTGGTCGTATGAAAAATGATGTGATCCTTACTGTTAAAAATATATACAGAACATATGGCGGAAATGATGAGGAGAAAGAGGTTGAAGCACTAAGGAATGTAAATCTTGAGGTGCGTAAAGGCGAATTTATTTCGATCATCGGTGCATCCGGATGCGGCAAGACAACATTGCTGCGCCTGATCGCAGGGCTCGATAAGCCTGCATCAGGTACGGTATCTCTTGGTGACACTCCCATAACAGGCCCTGATCCCAAAAGAGGATATGTATTCCAGCAGGGTGGATTGTTTTCCTGGCTGACAGTTGAACAGAACATAGCTGCTGGTTTAAAAGCCAGAGGTGTGTATGGGAAGGAAAAGGATAAGATACCGCATTTTATCGAACTGACCGGATTGCAGGGCTTTGAAAAAGCATATCCGCATCAGATAAGCGGTGGAATGGCTCAAAGAGTGGCGATTGCAAGGTCGCTTATAAACGATCCTGAGATTTTACTCTTGGATGAACCTATGGGGGCGCTTGATTCTTTTACAAGGGCAGATCTCCAGGATAAGCTGCTTGAGATACAGAGAAATAGTGGCATAACAATGATACTGGTAACTCATGATGTGGATGAAGCAGTATATCTTTCTGATCGAATTGTGATCATGACACCGCGTCCCGGAAAGATCGCAGAGATACTTGATGTAAATCTCTCTAAAAAAAGAAACCGGGCAAGTGAGAATTTTATCGAATACAGGAACAGGATACTGGACAGATTCCATCTGGCTAGTCTGGAACCTGAACCGGAATACTATATTTGACTAGAATGGAAAGGCGTGAATTATGAAGAAAAAATTAGATATAGAAGGCATCGTTTTTTTAGCGGTTGCGGTGTTTCTTATAACAGGGTTATTTGTTCTTTTTCCTGTATGCGGACCAAAGGATGATGGCTCATTCATGAGATGTCACTGGGCCTCCAGAGCATTGCTCGGAAGCGGGATAATATCGGCAGCACTTTCGGTTGTTCATCTGGTGATAAATGATGTTAAAGCAAAAGGGGCTGTAGCATTGGCTCAGACTTTTTTAGGCATATATAACATTGCACTGGTCACATTTCTCATAGGACTTTGCAAGATGGAGACGATGCAGTGTGTGGCTGTGACAAAACCTTCTGTGGTTGTTATAAGCATAGTGCTGATAGCTGTGGGAATATTTGGAGCTGTCAGAAATTTAAAGTCCGGAAAAGTTTCAGATGAAAAATAAGCTACCTTTGATAAATGTAATACGCAACCCGTTTAGGACAGCGTGTGTCGCTGCTATGACAGCCCTGCTGTCCTTTTCACTTTCCGGCGGAAGTGCACTTGTAAAAAGCTTTCAGAACGGACTTGAAAGCACAAGTAACAGGCTTGGTGCGGATCTTATCGTGATCCCTGAAGGAAGTGATAAAAGTGTTCAGGATATACTTCTTCAGGGTGCAACAGGATACTTCTACATGGATTCATCTGTTTATGACCTGGTGAGTCATACAGAAGGTGTTGAGAGTGCGACGGCCCAGTTTTATCTCACGTCATTGAATGCATCCTGCTGTTCGGTCAAGGTTGAGATAATAGGATATGACCCGGGGAGTGATTTTGTTGTAAGTCCGTGGATACAATCCCAGTTTCTTGAACTGAAGGATAACATTACGCCAAATGATGACAGCAGGGAAATAATAGCCGGAAGCAATGTGCTTGTTGATAGTGGCTCTATCGAACTGTATGGTCACAGATTCAATGTCAAAGCACAGCTGTCAGAGACCGGAACAGGCCTCGATAATGCGGTTTTTGCTGATATGGAAACTATCAATAAGCTTATGGATTATGCTTTGGAAAAAAGCTTTGTGTTTCCGGATGAAACAAAGCCTAAGGAGAGCATATCAGCCATACTGGTAAAAATATCCGAGGGATATGAAACTGATGATGTTGAAAAAAGGATACGGAAAAGCATAGACGGAGTTGATGTGGTTTCTTCTGCCGGGATGATAAGTAATATCTCAGATGGACTTTCTCTTATAAGCAGCATGCTCATGTTTATATGCATAGCATTTTTTGTGATCTCTTTTGCTGTTCTTGTGATCCTTTTTGGATTATCTGTAACGGAAAGGGAAAAGGAGTTTGCTGTTGTGAGAATGCTTGGATTGATCCCGGGAAGGCAAAAAAGGCAGTATTTTACGGAGGCATTTATCCAAAGTCTGTTGGGATCGATACCGGGGGCAGTCCTGGCACTAACTCTTGTGCTCGTTTATGGCAATGCTATAAAGATCAATACGGATATACCGTATATGACGGTATCAGGTCCGGAACTTTTGATCATTTTTCTTGGAACAGCGATAATTACTGCGATCACAGGCCCGGTTGCCGCTGCATTATGGATCGGAAGGATAGACAGAGCCGATCCTGCGGTCATTCTTAGGAGAGATTGAAATGATAAAAACTGATGATCTGAGCAAGAGCTTTCTTAGGGGGGATAAAAAAGTAAATGCTGCAGATAATATAAACATAGAGATAGGTGATGGGATCATTGCCGCTTTTATCGGTCATTCCGGAAGCGGTAAGAGCAGTCTTGTAAATATGCTGGGCGGACTGATTAAGCCTGATACCGGAAGTGTTTTGATAGATGGCACGGATATTTATTCTCTATCGGAAAATGAACTCTGCCGCTTCAGAAACAAGAATATAGGGATAATTCCGCAGAACAGATGTGATCTGGGAAAGCTCACCGTTAAAGAAAATATATTGCTTCCTGTATCTTTTTACATGGATGGGACGGTTTCGGATACAGATATATTTAAACGTGCCGATGATCTTATGCAAAAGGCCGGGATATATCATCTCCGTGATTGTAAAACAGAGATCCTTTCAGGCGGGGAACAACGCAGAGTCTCTGTTGTAAGAGCTATGATCCAAAGCCCACATCTGTTACTGGCTGATGAACCTACCAATGATCTGGATGAAGAAAATTCGGATATTGTTATAGAACTGTTAAAGACAGCGGCAGGTGATGGAGCAACGGTTATCCTTGTGACTCATGAAAAAGATATCCTTCCCGCAGCGGATGAGATATACAGGATAGAATACGGCAAGTGTGTAAATGAAAAGGATGCGTTAAAGGCATCATGAAGAAAGGATAGTAAATATGCAGATAAGACATGCGAATATAGATGACCTCGACAGGCTTACAGAACTTGAAAAAACGGCTTTCCCGGCCGGATGGGCAGCATCAAAGGAAAGTATAAGAAAAAGACTTGAGACCTTTTCTGATCATTTCTGGGTGCTTGAAGAGGATGGCACTATAGTATCTTTTATAAACGGTTTTGACACCGATACTAAGGATCTGAACGATGAAATGTATGATAATGCAAGTCTTCACGAACCTGAAGGCAGATGGCAGATGATATTTTCAGTCGTAACAGGACCTGAGTACAGACACCATGGCTATGCGGGAAAACTTATGAATAAAGTCATTGAAGACGTTAAAAATGAAGGCAGGTCCGGGATAGTTCTTACCTGTGAAGACAGTCTTATCAGTTTTTACTCCGGATTTGGTTTTGTCAATGAAGGACTTTCCGGATCAAGGATAGGAGGTGTAAAATGGAATCAGATGAGACTAAATTTTTGAGGTAAACGATGAAAAAAATTCTATGCTTTGGTGATTCCAATACCTGGGGGCTTATCCCGGGAACCGACAGTCGCTATCCTGCAGATACCAGATGGACAGGCATACTTGGAGAAAGGCTCAGAGGAAAATCTGAGGTTATAGAAGACGGTGTATGCGGAAGAACGACTGTTTATGAAGATGAGTTCAGACCGGGAAGGAAAGGACTTGATTCCATAAAAGATGCGTTATGTTCGCATCCGGATGTTGATATAGTGGTTCTGATGCTTGGGACCAATGACTGCAAAAGCTTTTATGCTCTTAGTGCAGAGCAGATCGCAGAGGGGCTTAGAGCCTGCATAGAAGAATTTAGAAATCTAAAAGAAGATATTGAGATCCTTTTGGTCTCACCCATACATCTTGGAAATGATGTATGGAAAGATGGATATGATACAGAGTTTAATGAGAATTCTGTTTATGTTTCAAAGCAGCTGGAAGCAGAATACAGAAAGTTGTCTGCGGAATACTCCACACTTTTCTTAGCAGCATCCGATCATGCTGTAGTCAGCCATAAAGATGAAGAACATATGGAGGAAGAGGGACACAGAGCTCTTGCGGATGCGGTCATAAGTGTGCTGGAGCCGCTTTTAGATTGATCATACAATTTAATATATAAATGCAGATTGATCCATCTTGGATTGTAAAAATTTCACAATAAAATTGACTTGATACTCTTGGGATTGTAAAATATGTATAAATTATAAAGCTGGGAGTAAGTCTATGCTTATTTGCGGTACGAACCAAAATGATCTTGCATTATTGTGGTAAGCGGGCGTTGAATATTCTTATTCAATGTTCGCTTTTTTTGAGCTATTAAATGCAGATCGCATGGTTGATGCAAACAAGAGAGGAAAAGACTAAGTGAACGAAAAAAAAGCAGTTGATAATGTTATGCATTTTCTTATACACAACAGTTTTCTTTTTACTGTTGTGATCATGTGTCTGGTTCATGCCACTCTGTTGGTGCTGTCATGGTTTGCGAAAGCCGATACAATAGTGTTGTTTAATGTCCTTAGCGTGATAGTTTATCTTTTTTGTATTATTCTGTGTAAGTTCGGACATATCACTCCTGTATATGTGAGCATTCTTTTGGAAGTGGGGATATATGCGGCTGTATCGGTTTACTATATCGGGTGGCAGTGTTGCTCTTACTGCTTCTTGTTTTCAATAGTGCCTATTGTGATATATTTCGGCAGCTTTATTTTTAAGAACAGCAAACGCTGGATCATCGTGCTTTCTCTTGGATTGATCTTCCTGGAGTATTCGATACTCTATATATACTATTCTGAGGCAGCCCCGATTTTTGCGGTTAATGATGGATTAGTAAGTGTATTTACGATATTCTCTGCTTTCGTAATGTTTTTTTCGATGATCTTTTATAACACCGTCTATATATATTCCAGTGAACATGAAATGAATACTCTTGAAAAAGAGAATGAACAGCTTTCTGTTGATGCAAAAAATGATATCCTGACGGATATGCTAAACAGACGTGGATTTAAGCCAAAGGTGGATGAACAGATAAAAAATGCGGACAAAGAAACGTTCAGTGTTGCATTCTGTGATATTGATAATTTTAAACGTGTAAACGACAGCTATGGCCACGAGTGCGGGGATGAAGTCCTGAAACATATTTCAAGGATGATCAAAAAAGAAATGAGCGACTGTGATATATGCAGATGGGGTGGCGAAGAGATTGTGATCCTCATGAAAGGCTATGATCTGAATAAAGCTGTAGACAGTATGGAGAATGTTAGAAAGCTCATAGAGACCGTGCCTACAGTTTTTTATAACAAGCATATACCGGTAACAATAACTATCGGAGTCGTGGAATATGATAAAAAATATAAAGAGTCAGACAGTATCATAAAAGTTGCCGATGAGAGGATGTATTATGGCAAACAGCACGGTAAAAATATAGTTGTCTTTAAGGATGCAGACGAATGATGGCTTAGGTGGCGTAACGATATTTATAAGGCGTTACGCCATATTTTTTCTTGAAACATTTTATCAGATGACTGGAGTCGGAGAATCCTGTCTCGTGACTTATTGAGCTTTTAACCGCCTCACAAAAAGAGGCGGTTTTTTGATTCATTCCAATATATTGTTAATTCAAGCCCGTAGGCCCATAGAGCCCTACAAATGGTAGTATAATGCCATCGCGTAAAAATAAAAAAAGAAATGCCGGGAGATTATTGCTAAATGAAAAAATTATTAAAAAGATCATTTGTTATTTTTGCCTGCTTCAGTATCCTCTTATCGGGATTGACAGCACCTGCGTCAGCTAAAGCAGATGAAGGATTAAAATCGCATGCGGTCACGGCCGGAGAGAGTGCCGATGAAGCACCTTTAAGGGGATTTGTGCAGTATGAATCCTCAAATGATAACTTTCCGCATAGCATGGAATACTTTGATATTCCCGTTAACGCAGTTCAGACGGGAATGGATACATATGACTGGTCTGCTCTTGAGTCAAAACTTAATAAGATTTCAGGAAGAGGAAATCAGGCAATATTCAGATTCTATTATGATAATCCGGCAGGATCGAGTAAGGAGGTAAAAAGCGGGATTCCTTCATTCCTTAATCCCGTAAATGCTGATGATGCTCAAGCTGTTGCAGAATTTAAGAGCGAGCATCCCGGTGAGCATATGCTGGAGGTTTATCATTACGACGGTACTACTACAACTAAATGGGATAATCATGGTATTTCACCAAACTATCATGATGAAGTGTTTCAGCAGTCAATGATCAATTTCATAAAGGCATTTGGTAAAAAGTATGATAACGATCCGAGGATAGCATTTATATCAGTTGGTTTTCTCGGATTCTACGGCGAATGGCATTTATGGCCCTATGAAGATAAAAAAGATGCATCTTCCAGATGGCACCTGCCGGTTGAACTTAAACAGAAGGTGCTCGATACATACATGGATTCATTTACTCATACAAAGCTCCTGCTCAGAGAGCCAAAGGAAGGTTTGGATTTTTCAAAGCTTCGCATCGGCTTTAATGATGATATGTTTACCGAAGATACACTTGGACCCAGCTCAAGCCATTTTGTTCCCAAATTGAATGCTTATGGCTTAGGTGATGTATGGAAAACAGAGTGCATTGGCGGAGAGGTTGTTCCCGCATGGCAGAAAACCCTTTTTGAGAAAGAACCGGTACAGTATTCAGGTGGTTATTTATGGGATGATTGTGTCGATAAGTCTCATGCAACATGGATGCTCTGTTCCAAGATGAAAGAATATACAGGCAGTGAACTTGAAATAGCAAAAAAATGTGCCAAGATGATGGGCTATGACCTGAGGGTTACGGAAGCTTTATACAATGACACTTCTGTAGGGGCAGATATGACCTTCGGGATCAACATGACAAATATCGGTGTTGCTCCGTTCTATTACGGCCATGAGACCTGGCCTGTTGATATCTCTTTTATACAGAACGGAAAGGTCATAAAAACCTGCAGGACTTCATGGGACATCAATAAAGTACTGCCCGGTGAAAAGGTTTCATTTACCCATCAGATCAAAAATGTTGATGTAAATACCGGCACTTATCAGATGGCTATAAAAGTTGTCAGTCCTCTTAAAGGAGGAGTTGCTTTCAGCTTTGCAAATAAAGGCGTAAACGGAGATGGCTGGCTGATCGTAGGTGATATTACGGTTAGTGAGAAGAAAACCACAACAGAAGCTCCTGAAGTAACGGAAACACCCGGAGCAACTGAAGCGCCTGAAGCAACTGAAACACCCGGAGCAACTGAAACCCCGGAAACAACGGAGGCGCCGGGAGCTACGGATGCCCCGGAGGTACCGGAAACTACAGAATCACCTGAAGCAACTGAAGCGCCCGAAGTTACAGAAGCCCCGGCTGTTCCTGAAACTCCTACAGTACCGGAAAAACCTGTAGTTCCTGAAAATCCTGTAGTAGGGGCTGAAAAGGTAAGTCTTAATGGAGAAATCGTAGGTTCCTTTAAAGAGGCAATCTCAAAAATGAATGAAGCAAAGGAATATACCGTTTTGCTTGATTCAGATGTATATTTTGACAAAAATTTCATAATGCCTGCAGCTCCTGCTAAAGTCACGATCAATGGAAACGGGCATATTTTGAATATAAGAGGCAATAAGCTTACAGCAGGAAATGAACTGAAGCTTGAGAATGTCAGGGTCAGGACTCTCAGTAAAAAAGGCGGCTTGGCTAAGCTTACACTCACTGCTAAAAGGAATCTGACTATCGGAAAAGCCGTGGACTTTACCCAGACAACGGGCACAACGATCAAATGTGTTGGTGAGCTTAGAGTTGATGAAAATGTTAAAGTGAATAATCTTACTGCGGGAAATGTTGTCCTGAGTAAGGATGCCGATCTGATCGTGGATAGGAATTCAAAGGTTATCATCAAATACCTGTTAAAGGGCGAAGGCGGTAATATCGTGCTGGGAGACGGCTTTAATAAGCCTATTTCTTTAAAGGGTGATGCATCCGGAAATATATGTTTAAAGGGTAAAAAGTTATCAGACGGTACTAGAGTCATAAATGCAAATAAGAATAAACTTTCTCCGGAACATCTTCTGGCAGTATTTGATGTGAAGGGGATCACCGATAACAGTTGGGATACAGGGCTTTATTATCTGACACCCGGAAAAGTCTGCATATTCGGATCTACGATCGGATACGGTGATAAGACCTATGGTGTATGGAAAGATGTAAGATCCGCAATGAATGCTGATATCAAGAACGGAGCTTCTGATCTGAAAGTAGTCCTGTCAGGAGATGTAAACGCTGCAGGTGTGTTTAAAATGCCTGTGAAGGGATATAACTCGATCACTATAGAAGGGGCAGGGCATGAGGTTAAATTCCGTGGCAGCCTTAAATTGACGGGAAATACTACATTTTCATCAGTAAGATTACATGGCATTAATGCAAAGGGAGCTGATAAGCCGTTTAAACTTGTTGTCGGCAGCTTTTTGCTGGATGATGCTAAGGCAGAATATATAAACAGAAAATAAAAGAAATAAAGAAGAAATCAGAAGAGTTGTACCTGAAAATATACTTTAAAATAACTGAAAAAGATTAACAGATTTTAACAGATATTGTAAAATATATACATATTTGTTCCTGCTTACTTAACTTACTTGATAAATGTTTACATCTGTGCGTCACATGAAATAGTTTATTCAAGGAGAGACAGTTATGGAAAAACATTTCTTAAAGGAATCTCAGGTCAAAGCACTTAATCGTGTTTTAAAAACAGTTCTTCTGGTTTCTACTATTTTCGGGCTGATCGGTATCATTTCACAGCTGGGATTTTCAGATGTGCCGGTAATACTTGGTGTAATACCGTTAGTCTTTATGGTGATCAATTTACCGCTTATCTTTGTTTTGAGTTCAGGCTCAAGGGCTCAGACGTTTTATAAGACTGCGACGGCATATTATGCAGTTATATATGCATCGATGCTATGGCTGGCCGAAAGCAATCATACCTTTACATATATCTTTCCTGTGATGATGGTGCTTATGGTCTATATGGACGTTAAGTATTCGAGGATATTCGGTGTGATATTTCTGCTCATCAGTTTTGTAAAGATAGTGCTGATATTTGCCACATCCCATTCGATTCAGACTGATATTGAATTTATAATGATCCAGATCATTGTATCTATAATTGCTTTTGTGGCGCTTACAATGGGAACCACTCTTTTATATAAGTTTATTTCCGAAAATATGAAAGAGGTTGAGGAAAAGAATCTTCAGGAGGCCGAGACCACTAAAAAGATCATGGAGGTCTCAGGTGGTGTTAATACAGACATACAGGTGCTTAAAGATGCCATGACGATCATAGGCGGCACATCCGATGCTATAGCTGAGTCTATGACAGAGATCAGTAAGGGTACTGAGGATATTGTTAAAGCGGCAGAAAGCCAGACTGTTCTCACTGCTGATATTCAGGAGGCAATAGCAGCTACAAATACCGTTACTAATGAAGCTGTAGAGACATCCGAAGAAATGAAGCAGGTTCTTGAAAACGGTCTTGTCGATATGGACAGACTGGTAAGAATGACGGTCGATACCACAAGAGTGGGTAATGAAATGAAGGATGCTGCAGAAAAACAGAAGGCTGCTTCCGATGACGCAAGAGATATTACATCTATGATAATGAATATCTCAAATAAGACAAATCTTCTTGCCCTTAATGCTTCCATTGAAGCTGCAAGAGCAGGTGAAGCAGGCAGAGGCTTTGCGGTGGTTGCAGATGAGATAGGAAAACTGGCAAGTCAGACAAAAGAGTCTACGGAACAGATCACAACGCTTTTGAATTCACTTGCTGAAAACGCAGATGCTGTTTCAGGAAAGGCTGATGAAACAGTATCTATGGCTTCCGAACAGGCTTCTCTCGCAGGTAAGACCAAGGAATTCTTAAATGAGACAAAAGACAGATCCGATAATCTGAGCAAACAGTTAAAGGATATAGGAAATGTAATGGAAAAGGTAACCAAGGCCAATGATCAGGTTACTGATTCTACAGCAACTCTTTTGGCTGTAAGTGAAGAATTCTCGGCTACGACAACAGAGACGCTTTCCACCACCAGGGATAATGCATCTGAGATCAGAAAGTCTGTTGATCTGATACAGAGTATCTCAGATAATATGAATAAGCTTGTTGGCTGATCTGACTGATCGGTAAGAATATTAAATGGGCTGTGAAAAAATGATTATCTCATTTTTTCACAGCCACTTTTGTTATCGCAGGGTGATTTCCTCACTTACTTCCGTATTTTAACAGGATTAAGTATTATCTACCGAAAGATATACGGTATATGCTTCATCTGTGACATCGAACAGAGGGATCAGATTGTAGTTTTTGTCCTGTCCTCTCGTCATATAATTATTTTGTTTCCAGACAAAAGTATCATATGTATGTTCGGTTTTCCTTACAAGAGTATGTTTTAAGTCATCTTTTATCTTAAGCCCCGGATCATTATCTGCAAGGGCTGCAAGAACGATGGGACCGTCAACGATCGCAGCTCTGTCGGGTTCATCGGGAAGTGGCTCGAGTACAGGTGAACTTCCGAATTCAACGGTCATTTCATCATCTTTCCATTCTTTGGTGACTGTCATATATCCGTCTGCTTTTTGTGAGATATCAGCGCCTTCAAGCCTTACATCCTCGCTCCATACAGGAATACGCAGCTTAAGATCGAAAGTAACGGGCTTACTTGTTTCGATCCTGAATTTCAGACTCCATCTGGAGATCTTTCCGCCAACATTCTTTTCATCAAATAGTACCTGATTATCGTAATTCTTCATATTGAGACGCTGTGTCAGCTTGACCTCAACATCATCGATCAAAAATACCGCAGAAGAAGGAATATACTGGCTGACTATGATGCTTTTATCTTCTTTGTAATATATGAGCTCGGGATAGAGTGTCTGACTTTGAACCATGGTTCCTGTGCAGCACCAGAAATCATGTCTCTTGCTTCCCCAGACCTTTTTACTTCCGGGAATGAGAGGAAGGAAGTAGGTGGGCATGCCTGTATTACGGTTCTGTTGAGCAAGGAAGCCGTTATACAGGGCTCTTTCTATATAGTCAGCAAATCTGGTCTCGCCGGTGATCCTGTAAAGATAATCGGCAGTTCTGACCATATTGTAGACTGTGCAGAATTCCTGGTCGCGGTTTCCGATATAAGCGCCTATCTGCATCTTAGGTATCCAGAATTCACCGGCATTGGCGCCTGTTGTTGCAAGCATACCGCGGGTAGTGACTGCCTGGTCCCAGAATCTGAGTAGACGCTCTTTCCATATGTTTTCACCGGTTTCCATATACATAACGGCTGCACCGTGCATGATGGGGATGCTGGCATTAGCGTGCAGATCGGCTAGTGCATCGTCTGTTTTATCAAGCTTCTCAAAGAGTGAGTTATCCATATAGGACTTTACAAGGAATTTATATTTATCTGTTCCTTTTATCTCAAGGAGCTTAACCCATATTTCCAGCATACCTGCCTGTTCGCCGCTGTATACGGCTGCAGGATTGATATCCTGACATTTTTTAACCCATTCAACGTACCAGTCGGCAAGATTATCAGCAATTTCAAGAGCAGCATCTGAACCGGTATAGATATATGTGTCGACGAGACCCATAAGCAGTTTATGCATGGTGTACTGGGGAGACCATATATAATCATCTGTCATAAGAATGTCAAAATATTTCTCGGGAATGGGGCCAACCCATTTGCCACCGTTCTTTTTCTGGCAAAAACGCAGACCGGAAACTATATCGATAAGCTTTGCTCTGAGACTTAAAAGGTCTGTTCTTCCGGGAACGCGGTCATCATCATTTCTCCCGTTCTGCCATCCTGACTGGTCGTCATTAACCTTTACGCCTGCAGTCAGTTTTGCAGCGGCACTCATCCAATGACCGAGGAAATGACCACGCAGCTGGCAGGAGGGAGCCTCCCAGCCCCAGTGCATATTTACTTCGTCAGGCTTGCTTACGGATTGCATTCCCGGTAAAGTCATACCTGCTTCAAGATAATAATTCTGAAGAAGACAGTCTGTGTCTAGCTCAAGGAGATAGCGGGCGTTTACATTCATGCGTTCCAGAAATTGTCCGGGAAGCATTTCCACATCTTTGATGTTTAATTTTTCGAGTTTCATCTTACCCTTCATATAGGCTGATCCTCATGTTTTTATCACTTTGTTTAATTATACTTTCGGATATCCCTTTTTTCCAGCACTGCCTGATCTGAACTTTGTGTGTGATATAATAGACCGCGGTGCATGTGAAGGAGTGCTTTTATGAACAGATTTTTCATACGTGACAAACGATTTTATAAGAAATTATTGAGTATTGCTGTACCTATCATTTTACAGAGCAGTATCACTATCGGCATCAATCTACTCGATACTCTCATGCTCGGAAATTTCGGTGAAGGTTATCTTTCGGCGACCAATCTGTCGAATCAGTTTTTCAGTCTTTATCAGATCATGTGTATGGGTCTTGGCGGAGGTGCGGCTGTTATGACAGCCCAGGCTTGGGGACGTCAGGATCAGGAAGGTATCCACAAGTCTCTGACTATAATGCTTTATCTTACGTTAGCCATCGGAACTGTATTTACTGTCCTTACTCTTATTATCCCCGGCCCGATAATGAGGATATATACGGATGATGAATCGATAGTGAAGGATTGCATAGTTTATTACAAATATCTCTGTTTCTGTTTTCTTCTTCATGGGGTGTCACTTACATTAACACAGGTGTTAAGAACAGTCGGAAAGACGGTCATACCTCTTATAAGTTCTATAATAGGCTTTATTACAAATATATTTTTCAACTGGGTTCTTATATTCGGTCATCTGGGCTTCCCGAGGCTTGAGCTTGAAGGTGCTGCATTAGGCACGCTTATAGCAAGAGCGGCCGAGTTCCTGTTTATCGGTGGTTACGTGTTCTTCTTTGATAAGAACATGAATTACAGGATAAAAAATCTCTTCAATACAAAATTCCGCGATTATCTGGCACCATATTTCAGATATGCGATCCCTGTACTTATAAGCGATACACTTCTTGGTCTTGGAAATAATATGGTTGCTATAGTCATGGGACATATAAGCAAGGAATTTGTTGCTGCTTTTTCGATCACCAGCGTAACCCAGCAGATGGTCAATGTATTCACTTCCGGTGTAATGTTTGCCTCCAGCTCAATGATCGGATTTACGCTTGGAAGAGGTGATAAGGAACGTGCCTATGAAGAGGGCAAGACTTTATTATCATTATCTGTCATGATAGGTATCATCTCAGGTTTTGTGATCTATGCCATAAAGGTTCCTGTTATCGCATCCTTCAATATAGGTGAAGAAACGCAGCTTATAGCGGATTCTTTGATGAATTCCATAAGCTTCATGATAATCTTCAGGATGATATGTTCTGTTCTGACCAAAGGCGTGCTCAGAGGCGGCGGCGATACAAAGTTCCTTATGGTAGGAGATGTAGCCTTTCTGTGGGCAGCATCTGTTCCTCTTGGAGCTTTAGCGGGACTTGTATTACATTTGAATGCATTTTGGACCTACTTTTTCCTTAACATTGATAATATACTTAAAGCTATATGGTGTATGGGCAGATTCAAGTCAAAGAAATGGATTCATGTGCTGAAGAGGTGATAGTATGCTTACGTGTCAATCAGAAAAAAGTATGATGATAACTGATGTTGAAAGAAAAGATGCTTTACTTTTCCTGAAAACTAAGGAAGGTATGCTGAGGCTTCAGCCGCTTTCTGAAAGATGTGTCAGGGTCACTTATACAGAACGATCAGCTTTTTTTGAAAATGAGAATTGTGGGATACTCCCTTTAGGTGAATATGATAAATGGACATTTTCGCAAAATGATACTTTTATCAATGTCAGTCTTGGAGAGCTGGATCTGCATATTGACTGCAATACCTGCAGTATAAGTTATTTGGATAAAAACGGAAAAATCCTTTTCGCCGAGAAAAAAGAAACTTCAAAGGAACTGGATGAGTTTCCTGTATATCGTATAGATGAAGGATCTGCAGTTAAAACACAGATCGATACTGCAGACGGAAAAAAGGAACTGATAAGAGATGCTGCCAGGATCCAGACAGGAACCGCTTATCATACAAGATATCATTTTTGTTTAGATGAAGCTGAGGATTTATATGGACTGGGACAGCATGAAGAAGGCTTTTCTTCACTGAGAGGAAAACGCATATATCTTCATCAGGCAAACAGGAAGATCGCTATTCCTATGTTTGTCAGTACAAAAGGATACGGTATTCTCTTTAATACCGGCAGTCCGGCAGTATTTAATGACAATGAAGACGGCACATATTTTTATACAGAAGCTGACCCTCAGATGGATTTCTTCTTTATGAACGGAGGCACACCTGATGGTGTTATCGGGCTTTACAGATCGCTTACAGGGAAGGCTGTGATGCTTCCCAAATGGGCTTTCGGTTATATTCAGAGTCAGGAAAGATATGAGACTCAGGCAGAGATCATAAGCGTTGCAGAAGAGTACAGAAAACGTGATATAGGTTTGGATTGTGTTGTGCTTGACTGGTTTTCATGGCCTGAGGGTCAGTGGGGGCAGAAAACTTTTGATGCGGATCGTTTTCCTGATCCCTCTGCTATGATCTCGGATCTTCATGACAGTCATGTGCATTTTATGATATCGGTATGGCCAAATACAGAAGCTGATACCGTAAACGGCAAGGAATTCGAATCGAAAGGTGAGTTCCTTCCGGGAGTACATATTTATAATGCTTTCATGCAGGAAGCAAGAGAGACATATTGGGAACAGCTGACACAGGGGCTTTTCTGTCATGGCGTAGATGCTTGGTGGTGTGACAACAGTGAGCCTGTTACGCCTGAATGGAATTATATGGTCCGTCCTGAAAACAGCCGGATGTATGAAGATTACTGTCGGATCGTAGCAGATCATATCCCTGCTGAAAAGACCAATACATTCGGATATTATCATGCTCAGGGCATCTATGAAGGACAGAGATCTTATTATAGAGATAAACCAAACGAAAAACGTGTCATCAATCTAACAAGGAATACTTATACCGGCGGACAGAAATTTGGCATTATTCTCTGGTCGGGTGATATAGAAGCCACCTGGGATACTTTAAGAAAACAGATCGCTGCGGGGCTTAATTTCTGTGCAAGCGGATTTCCGTACTGGACAGTTGATATTGGAGCTTTCTTTGTAAAGAGAGGAGAGCAGTGGTATTGGAAAGGCGATTACGATCTGGGAGCGGAGGACCCTGCTTATTGCGAGCTGTTTACAAGATGGTATGAATGGGGGGCTTTTCTTCCGGTATTCCGTGGTCATGGTACGGATGTAAGACGTGAACTTTGGAATTTTGACAGACCTGAGGCTCCGTTTTATGACGCGCTTGTTAAGACCAATCATCTAAGATACAGGTTAATGCCGTATATTTATTCGCTTGCGGGCATGGTATGGCTTAAAGACAGGCTTATTATGAGACCGTTATCATTTATGTTTCCGGATGATGAGGGATTAAGAACTGTCTTTGACCAATATATGTTCGGAGATGAGTTGATGATCTGTCCGGTTACCGAGCCTATGTTTTTTGAACATAAAGGTCACGGTCAAAAGGGCGAAAGTATAAAGGATGTTTCAACATTTAGAAAAGTCATTCTTCCGGAGAATACGGGCTGGTATGATCTCTATACTGAAAAGTATTATGAAGGCGGACAGTGTATAAATGCTGATGCCCCCCTTGATCATATTCCTGTATTTGTAAAGGCTGGATCAATAATCCCCGAAACCGATTTTGCATGTTCAACGGAAGAACAGACAGGACCTGTTACTATAACGGTTTATCCGGGTGCTGATGGCTGCTTTACTCTATATGAGGATGCCGGTGACGGATATACCTATGAAAAGGGCGATTATAAATTAACCGAACTCAGATGGTCTGATCAAGAAAAGACGCTCTACGTTAACGGTCAAATAAATGACAGTTATAAAGTCCGTATAGCAGGTGAATAACTGACTTAAGATTTGCTTTTTTCAGCTTTATCGATCGACCTGTCTTTAATAACAAATAATATAAGGAGAATAATGCCGGCAAAGAAAGAAATGCAGCCGGCATTTTTCATGGGCGCTTTATAATCGAGGACTATATCGTGATGTCCGGGAGTAACTCTGACACCTGTAAAAGCACCCTCAACAAGAGGGATCACATCTGCTTTTTGGCCATCAACATAAGCTTCCCAGCCTTTCTCATATGTGATCGAGAAGAACAGATAATTTTGTCCCTCGGATACATCAACAGATCCTTCAATATGTCCGTCTGACATATTGTTTATGTGAAGCGCACCTTCTGAAAGTATATTCCATGTTTCATCAAGAGCATCAGGGTCAAGATAAGCAAAACGGGTAGCGTCGGTTAATGTAAACGCTCCGTCAGCCTTCTTAATAAATTTAAGGTCAACTATATCATTATCGCCAATATGCTCACCGGGTACGATATAAGTATTTACCGGTTTGACATCATTACCATCCTCTATATTATATACCAGGTAAAAATATGCATTCCTGCCTTCTATATGAGGCACAGAGACCCTAAGACAGGGCGTTTCACCTTTGGGGATAAATTTATAATTCTCTCCTTCAGCGTAGGCATCCAGATCATACCATTCAAGGTTCATATTATTTCCGTATGATTTAAACGGATTTGTTCCGGAACCCGTAAAATCATTTATAAGGGTGTTCAGGGCATTAAACGGATCCTGTTCAGGAAGCGAGATCGAGTAGGGATCACCACTGACTGAATATCCTATGGGCAGAGTCTTATCATTGACAGTAATTATGTCATTTCCGCCTTTTTCAAAATCCTCTTGTGTAACCTGATATCCAACTCCGGATAGAAGATCAAATATTGGAGTACTGCCTTTATTTGTCTGCTCGAAACCATTTGAAAAAAGTCCTAATTTACTTAGTACTTTTTGATGTGCGGGTGAAAAAACCGAAGAAAAATAACCGTAGGATTCAAATCCATACATAGGAGCAGCATTAAATAGAAACTGATCATTATATTTGATCCTTTGATGAGCGTATCCTTCTGATGATCTGATCTCATCTATATTATGTCTTGTATGAATATCTTCAAAGTTGACTTGATCCATATTTATGAAAAGATTTGATCTTATCATTTCTTTATCGTAAATAACATTTTCGGTCAACAGAATGATAAAGAGGATCACTGTAAGTATCCTGCTGCTTTTGCTTTTTATGGCTGTGATAAGAATTGGGTAAAGGATAAGGCCTATACATAAACCATATAAACCTATCCCTTCTATACCGATACTGTTTCCGTAGGGAGTGATAACAAAAAGCAGCCACAGGAGGATTTCAAAGATCATCATACCGATCGAAGAAAGTATGAGCTTTTTTCTGTTCCAGTTTCCCAAATGGAGTTCTTTAAGAGCGATCGCACACAGAATAAATACGCACACATATGTATGCCTGTGCGTGTACGCATTGGGTTCATTGAAAAGATGCATAAAGTTGTATAACGGTCTGACAAAAAAGCTTAAATAGACTAAAACCAGAGATGTGAAAGCTGCGATACGTTCTTTCTTCCTTATTGTTTTATCCGAAAAATAAAGAACGATCAAAGGCAAAGTTATGATACCGCAATACAGGTACGGGATCATTGAATTATGTTCCATTGTCCGGCCGGGAAGCAAAGGATAAAACCATGCTAATGGCATGGAATATAAGCTTATTCCATCTTGGGGGCCGGAGCCGTTGAGAAACAGAGCATAGTAGCCGGCAGGCAGTAATAATATACCGGAAATGAGTGCTGCAGTTATTCCGCTTAATGCAAAGCCGCAGAAAGATTTTAAAACAGTTTTATCTTTGATGCTGTCCTTTTTTATTATAAGTTCGCATACGGTAAATCCTGTCGCGGTAAGGGCCACTACAAATCCACAGTAGAACTGTGATATAAAGAGCAGAGCAAAAAACATGGTAAGCAGGGCCTTTTTTCCGGTTTTTATATAACGATCAGTAAGCATAAGTATAAGAGGAAGATAAATAAAACCTTCCAGCAAAGGCGGCATTTTTGTTAAAGAAAAGGCGCAGGGGCTTAATGAATAGATAACCGAGAAAAATATATTCCATTTACCTTCGGATTTCAGTACCTGTTTGCCAAAAAGGGAAAAGAATGCCGAAGCACAGAAAAATCTCATGATATACATTATCAGTGTGGCGACATAAATATTTTGAATGAAAATATAAGGAATATTGAACAGACTAAGTGAATAAAAGGCGTAGAGAAGTGAGGTGTTGCCGCCCATTCCGTATTCATTTGAATATATAAGGCTGCTGCCGGAAAATAGTTTTCTTAAAAACATCTTTGTAAAAGGAATGCACTGTTCCCTGAGGTCACCGGAAAATATCGAATTCTCCTGCCAGGGAAGGATATTCATAAGGCCGAAGATAATTAATATGACAATAACGCTTAAAATACCTGAAATAAGCCATTCTATATTTTTAATGTTAAGTCGTTTGAGCGTCATTATGCTTCTCCTGAAAATTAAGAAAGATTTAATGTTTTTTTAATAATTCTTCTGCTATAATACCGATTTGTTGGATGGAGTTAGTTGGAGGTAACTCATAAGCTATGAAGAAACGTACTTATTATACACTACTTGCTATTTCAGGTGTTATCCTGATAGCTTTTTGCGGACTGTGTGCCCTTTACAGTAAAAAGAATGACAGCTTGGTGCAATCGGAAGAGACCGCGCAGGTTGGTGATGAACCGGTTTCTGATAATAATCTTTATGTGGCTCCTGAGGATCAGGTCATCATAATGTCAGCACCCTCCGGATGCTATAAGGAGGAGTTTGAACTTTCAATTTCCTGTGATGGCGCCGATACGATCTACTATACGCTTGATGGAAGTGATCCGGCTTGCAGCAAAACAAGGATTAAGTATGCCGATCCGGTGAAGATAACGGATTCAAAGGACAGACATAATGTTGTTTCAGCTGTTTTGCCTGATCTTATATCTTTTGATGGAAGTGAGCTTGACGAGACAGTTTGCAGATATGTAAGCGGCTTTGATGCTCCCTCAGATGAAGCTGTAGATAAGTGTACCGTGATCAGAGCGGCGGCATTTACTAACGAAGAGGCAACTGCATCATCACAGGGCGTTTATTTTGTTGGTGATATGAATGATCATATTGAAGGTCTTTCAGAGAGTACTGCGGCTTCAAATGAGGATCTGGCAGTTTTATCCATAACAATGGATTATGATGATCTTTTCGATCCCGTAAAGGGGATATATGTTAAAGGTCAGATATTTGAAAATTTCTGGAATGATGCGTTAAATGAAGGATATTTACCTGAAAGCTTTTATTCTTATAAATGGGATGCGAATTATAATCAGCACGGAAGAGACTGGGAACGCAAAGCTACTGCCATAATGCTTAATGTTTCGGGCGATGGCAGCTGCAGTGAACTGTTTTCACAGGACTGCGGTATAAGGATACAGGGCGGTATCTCAAGGTCTTCTTTACAGAAGAATTTCAGACTTTATGCCAGAAAAGACTACGGTGACAAATATTTCAGGGGAGAGCTGTTCGGAAACGGACTCAAAGATACAAATGGTCAGACAGTAGAGTGTTTTCATACACTTAATCTGAGATCAGGCGTAAGTGCTGGAGAGGAGAAATTTGAGGATCCTTTTCTGCAGGATATGTTAAATGAACAGGAAAACGGAGCTGTAACAAGACAGAAATCGCGCCCCTGTGTTGTTTATCTCAATGGCGAGTATTGGGGAGTGTATATCCTTCAGACGGATTTTACCGAACATTATCTGGAATCCGTATACGGTATAGATAAGGATAATATCGATCTGTGTGAAATAAAGGAAGATAAGGTTGATGAAAATTCCGAACCGGGAACAACCGATTCTCTCGTTAAAAATCCTGAACTTATAGATATATACGAGTTCCTTGACACTCACGAGTCTCTTAAGAAAAAAGAGGATTATGATGAATTCTGCAAGCTGGTCGATCCTGAATCGGCAGTAGAATACTATGCAGAAGAGATATGGCTCAACAATCAGGACTGGCCTGACAGAAACTGTTCAATGTGGAGAGCTCATACTCCGGATGATACGGAATATGGGGATGGACGCTGGCGCTTCCTTATGTATGATCTGGAAGCAAGTCTTGATTATCCGGAAAAAGATTTCCTGAAAGAGGGCATGGGCGGACATATAAAGGAAGATGGCGGATTGCTCAACACGGATTCTCACTATATTATTGTAAAATGCTTTGCTTATTTAATGACTAATCAGGAGTTCAGGGCTGCTTTTAAGGAAAAAATGCTGGACCTGTCAAATGAGACTTTTGCTCCGGAAAGAACGGGGGAATATATGGATAGATATATTGGAACATATATGCCGCTTCTTTCTCAGCATTATGACAGATATCCGTCAAGCGGGTCTGCAGAGTCTGCCAAAGATGCTACGGATCGTATGATGTGGTTCTTGGAAAACAGAGGCGTATATATCTGGCCTGTGCAAAATACTCTGTAAAAACTGTTGTTGGTTTTCTTTTGCCTGAAGATTTAGTATTATTAGCCTTATCGGATGCCGATAAGGCTAATTATTTGATAGATGAAAAAATACAGGTAAAGGAAGAGGAAAAAACATGACTAATAAGACTGCTGTGAAAAATGACGCTGATGTTTTATTCAATAATAATGTTGATTTCTGTGTTGGTACAGGAAGACTCGGACTTGCTCTGACTGCTGAATATCTTGAGCAGCTCAAAATGGTTCAGGAGGAGATCGGTTTTAAGAATATCCGTGGTCATGGTTTATTCTCGGATGATGTATCCATATATCACGAATATGAAGAAGACGGTCAGACAAAAGTTGAATATAACTATACATATATAGACAGGATCTTTGACAGTTATTTAAAGCTGAATATCAGACCTTTTATAGAGCTTGGTTTCATGCCTTCAAAGCTTGCAAGCGGCGAGCAGACGATCTTTTACTGGAAGGGCAATACCACACCGCCTAAGGATTATTCCATGTGGACGGATATGGTTGTTTTTCTTCTTAAGCATCTCAGAGCTCGTTACGGAGAAGAGGTGCTTGATTGGAATATCGAAGTCTGGAATGAGCCTAATCTGCCCGGTTTCTGGTATAAGGCAGATATGGATGAGTATTTCAAACTCTTTAAAGAAACATTTCTTGCCATAAAGGCATATGATCAGCATTTCAAAGTGGGTGGTCCTGCTATTTGCGGTGTTGATGATGCAAGATGGATCAGATCTTTCCTTGAGTTCTGCAGGGATAGTAAACTCAAGCCGGATTTTATCACCCGTCATCACTATACTGTAGAATTTCCCGAAAGAGTCGGACATTATGACTATTCTCTTCTTGAGGATTCCGATATGAGGATAAGTAATCTTCAGAGTACAAGAGACATTATTGACGAGTTTGATGAGTTCAGGGGATTCCCTATACATATTACAGAGTTCAGCACATCATATACCCCGAAGGGTGTTATTCATGATACTAATCTGAATGCTGCATATTTAGCCGGTCAGCTTTCACGTCTCGGGGATATGAATGAATCATATTCTTACTGGACCTTCGGAGATGTTTTTGAAGAGCAGGGCGTTCCGTTCACACCGTTCCATGGCGGGTTCGGTATGGTTGCTAACGGCTGCATACCCAAGCCTACATTTTGGACATTCTCTTTCTATAAGCAGCTTAAGAACAAGGGTCAGCGTTGCCTCCTTAAGGATGATACAGCTGTTATCGTTAAGACTGATGATGGTTTTGCGGGTATACTCTGGAACTATAAAGAAGATAAGCTCTCACGTAGCTTTGAAATGAGTGCTGATGCAGATCAGTATACTTTGATAACAAAGACTGTCGATGAGGAATGCTGCAATCCCCTTAAAGTATGGCATGATCTTGGAGAACCTCAGTATCTTGATGAAGCTCAGACAGCCCTTTTAAGATCATGTGCAAATCCTTTGATAAAGAGCGAAATAGTTGACGGTAAGGATGGAAAGATAAGCGCTTCATTTGATGTAAATAAGAATGGTGTTGTTTATTTTGAGCTTAACAAACGTACATTCACTCCTGACAGGGGTTATGATTACGACAGGGTTCTGAATTTTCATTAAACTGCATTTCCGGAGAAAACAGGTTTAAATTATGGGAAAAGAATTAGATGAGATGACTCCAAATAGTCCCGGTGCACTTAAGGGCAAAGATTATCAATTTGATTCGTTTGCTGATGGAAGTGTTCTCTTGGGAAAAAAGAAAGGCCATCTGCCACCTATGGGGTGGAACAGCTGGAATGCTTTTGGCAGCGGTAATACAGAGGCGCTTACAAAAGCTATGGCTGATAAGATAGTCGAGCTGGGCCTTGATAAGCTCGGATATGAATATGTGGTACTCGATGACGGATGCTATAAGCCTGAACGTGTAGACGGAAAGATAACAAATGAGGAAGTTAAATTTCCGTCAGGTTTCAAGGCTCTTTCTGACTATATTCACGGCAAAGGCCTGAAATTTGGCATGTACAATGATATAGGTACTAATCTTTGTGCAGGAGCAGCTGTTGGAACCTGTGGTCATGAGATGACTGATGCTGCGTCCTATATCGAATGGGGTGTGGATTTTCTGAAAGTGGACAATTGCTATTATCTTTGGGATAATGCCACTTTTTCCGATGCGGCAAATGCCAGATTTGTATATGCACCTTTGATAAAGAGTATTCAGATCAAAGGCAGTGGCTTTGAAAAAAGCCTTTCTGCCGTAAAAGAAGGCAAGATCACAGGGGAACGGGCTGTAAAGAATGATACATATGTATCTTATATAGGTACATTCGATGGAACGGGTCCTGAGTTCACACCGGTAGGAGACAGGAGCAGTGAACTTGTTTTTGAATTGGATGTTCCCGAAAACGGTGAATATGAGTTAAGTGTTGAATATGCTTCCGGGAAAGAAGAGGGGATCGGACAGTGGCTTCAGGTCGCAGTTGGCAGTGCCCCGGAGTCTGCACTTTTCTTTGATGATCTGTTGCCGGAGACTGAAGGTCCTGAAGAATTTGCGGTTTCTGAACCTATAAAGTTAAAGCTTTCTAAAGGTAAAAATATACTGCGTCTTATGAACCACAGGAGGCAGGAAAATACTCTTAATTCGTATGCAGCAATGCTGGAGGGACTTAAGGCGGCTGCTCCGGAAAAGGATGTGATACTTTCTGTATGCGAATGGGGCAAAACACAGCCGCAGAATTGGGCATATAAGGTCAGCGATTCCTGGAGGATACTGAACGATATCACATTTAAAGTAGGTGCTGACGGAGATCCCGGAACGGGTACGTGGAAGGATGATTATACACCTTCGGTTACTTCCCAATATAATAAGTGCGTGATCATGGATGAGTTTTCGGGGCTCGATAAAGGATGGAACGATCCTGATATGCTTATGGTAGGCATGAACGGTATGACACCCGTGATGAGCAGGACTCATTTTACCATGTGGGCAATGATGAATGCTCCGCTCATGCTGGGGCTTGATCTGCGCAGAGTTGAAAAGGGCGATGAGTTTTACAGTATCATTGCGAATAAAGATATAATCGATCTTAACCGCGACAGTCTGGGAATCCAGGCCAAGAGGATCTTTTCAACAGGCATAGGGACCGGCAGGCCTGATCAGGTTTATACCAGAGACAATGAAAGAATAGATGTGCTTGCAAAACCTCTTTCTGACGGAAGCGTGGCACTTTCGTTTTTTAACTTAAGCGAGGAGGCAAGCGGTCAGTCTGTCAGTGTAAGTGTCTCTGATATTGTGGGATATATAGGCAAAAAAATGCCGGATTGCGAAAAGTTCAGTAAAGCGGTCAGTTTTGAGCTTAAGGATCTCTGGACAGAGGAAGTTACTGAAAATACATCCGGTGTGTTTGGAGTGAACGGTCTTGAAGGCTGCGGGAATGTAACATACAAGATCACGCCTCATGAATGAGATAAATACAGGTAGTTTTATATGCAGGCTTTTGAATGCTTATAACGGCAGTTATGCATCGGAAGCAGAAAAATTACATTTTGCAAGGATGCACGGTTTTGCCGAAGCAATGGATGAGCTTTCGGCTGATAAACCGCTTATCCGAAGTCAGGCGGCCCGAATAATCCATGAGTTTTTGAAAAAGGAACTTCATGAACCGGACGAGCCTGACTGGGGTGATGCAGGCAGATTGAAGGATCTGTATGACTGTCACGTGTGTGTAAATCATATCGCACAGGTCTGTGTAAAGGGGATAATGTCTCCGAAACAAACAGACAACGGAGAAATATTTTTTGATGGTAAAGGCACGGTATCTGAGACTGAAGCCGATGAGATCATCAATAACATTTTTATACTTGATCAACGGACGGAAATATATAAATGAAAAAAACAAGCAATAATGATCGGAAGAAACTGCACATTACTTCTGCGCAGTTGATCCCTGTCGGTTTTCTGGGACTGATATTACTGGGAAGTCTGCTTTTATATTTACCGGTCTCTACGGCAAAAGGCTATGAAACGGATTATCTCACCGCTCTTTTTACGGCAGTGACATCCGTATGTGTAACCGGACTGGTTGTTGTTGATACATATGCTCACTGGTCGCTGTTTGGAAAGGTTATCATTCTTCTTCTGATACAGGTTGGCGGTCTGGGATTAGTCATGGTCGCATCAATGATGCTTGTGGCATGGGGGTCAAAGATTTCCTTAAAGGCCAGAGTTCTTATAATGGATTCTTTTAATCTTGATACTGTGCGCGGCACTGTCAGGTTTATGTGCAGGGTGGCTGCAGGCGTCATGCTTGTGGAAATGACGGGCGCAGTTCTTTATTCGATCAGGTTTGTTCCACAGTTTGGAAGGGCAAGAGGATGGTGGTATGCTGTTTTTCACTCTGTCTCTGCTTTCTGTAATGCGGGTATAGATATACTTGGGCCTTCTAGCCTTATCAATTATCATGATGATCCGCTCATAATGATAACTACAATGCTTCTGATCATCGCAGGCGGACTTGGTTATATAGTATGGTTTGATATAGCAGATTCCATAGCTATGACAATAAAGAACCGTAAGATAAGGTTCATAAGGCATTTAAGAGAACATACAAGGCTGGTTCTTTTCTGTACTGCTTTTCTTATAATAAGCGGAGCAGCGATCGTTGGAGCGACGGAGTGGAACAATCCGGATACTTTTGGAAATCTTTCTGTTTCATCAAAGATCATGAACAGCATTTTTCAGTCCATTACTTTCAGAACCGCAGGCTTTGCCGCGGTGCCTCAGGAAAAGCTTACCGATGCTACGGCTACAGCAGGCTGTGTTTATATGTTCATAGGCGGTTCTCCTATGGGTATGGCAGGCGGAGTTAAGACTGTAACGGTTGCGGTGCTTTTGATCAATGCATTTTGTTATATCGGTAAACGTGATGAGGCTGTGCTCTGGGGCAGGACACTAGATCGGGAGATGATCAGAAAAGCTTCTGCTATATTTACCATATCGCTTGCGGTTACATTGTTTCTTTCCGTGCTCCTGATGGCAGTGGAGCATGTGGATGCAACGGATGCTTTGTATGAGATATTCAGTGCTACAGCAACGGTCGGGCTTACAAGGGCTCTGACACCGGGGCTTGGTACTGCCGGAAGGGTGATCGTGATAATAGCAATGTATCTGGGCAGGATAGGGCCGATATCAATGGCGTTTTTCTTCTCATCAGGAAATGTCGCAAAAAATGAGATAAGTTATGCAGACGGAAAATTTTATGTAGGGTAGTGTTTTGAGAGAACGCATACGCGGATTTCTCTTCGTGGAGGACATACTATGAAAAAATCAGTAGCAGTACTTGGATTAGGAATATTTGGATCAAGGCTTGTAGATGAGCTGGTAGATCTGGGCGCAGATGTGCTTATAGCAGATGCGGATAAAGAGCAGGTTAATCATTATTCGGATAAAGTGTCTTATGCGATGTCGGCTGATCTAAGTTCCCCGGAAGCGATAAAGGGAATCGGTATAGAAAATATGGATGCTGTCATTGTTTCAATGGCGTCATGTCTGGAATCAAGCATTATGTGCATAATGATCGCCAAGGAACTGGGTGTTCCAAGGATACTTGCGAAGGCATCAAGCCATCGTATGGGAGATATATTCCTTAAAGTCGGTGCGGATGAGGTCATTTATTCAGAAGAGGACAGCGCTGTCCGAACAGCAAGAAAAGTCCTTTCGGGAAATGTTATAGATTATTTTTCTTTTAATGATGATATCGTGATCGTAAACATTCTTCCGCCTGCAGAGTGGGTGGGGAAGACCTTGAAACAGCTGAATCTCCGTGCAGGTTACGGGGCCAATGTTATAGCGGTTAAGAGCGGTGATCGTCTTAATGCCAGAGTTGATCCCGATGCACGTCTTAAAAAAGGTGAGGAACTTCTTATAGCATCCGAGCAGGAAGATATGAACCGTCTGCTTAAGAAACTAAATAAATAGAATCTGATATATTTGGATATGCACAGAAAAAGAAGAAACAAACACAGAAGAAATAAATACGGAATTTGGATCATCATCGCTCCGGCTGCAGTTATATTGATCGGACTGATAGTTCTGTTCATTAGTATTTTCAAAAATGAAAATGAAGATGCCGGTACTGTATCGGATGATATGACGATATCGGTCGATCTTTGCTTTAATAATCCTGTTTCGGAAAATGGGGCAGATGCGGTATCAAATAACAAACTGACAGAGGCCTGTCCCAGAACAGTCAGTTCTCCTCTTGCTGAACGATTCTATGAAGGCTATGAAGTCACAAAAGACGCAAGGGCAAAATATATTGGTGAGGAAGATCTGATCAGTCGCTATGCTGTGCTTATAGATATGCAGGACGGTCATATTGTTGCCTACAGAAATGAAAATGACCGGATATACCCGGCATCAATGACAAAAGTGCTCAGTGTATACACTGCCTGTGAACTGCTTCCGACTCTTTCCGGCAATTTTTCGATAACTCAGGAGATTGCCAATTATACTTTCTCCAATGACTGTTCGGCTGTTAATTATTCCATCAGCGAAAACGTTCCTGTTGAAGAGCTGTTCTATGGAACCATACTTCCTTCCGGAGCTGATGCGTGTCTTGCACTTGCGCAGAAGAGTGCCGGTACCACGGAAAACTTTGTGATGGCCATGAATGCTTACTGTGCACGACTTGGGATCAGTGACACTGCTCATTTTACCAATCCGGTGGGCATTTTTGATGAAGATAATTATTGTACTGTAGTTGATATGAGTATGATCATGAAGGCCGCACTTGAAAAAGATATATGCTACAAGGCGCTGTCTCAACATAAATATACTACGGCAAAGAGGACTGAACATCCGGACGGGCTCAATCTATCAAACATATTTTTACGAAGGATAGAGGACAGGGAGATGCCCGGAGTGTGCCTGGCTGCCAAAACCGGTTTTGTAAATGAGTCCAAAAACTGTGCGGTGAGCTGCTTTGAAAGTAACAGCGGAAAGCTTTATATTCTTTGTACTGCCATGTCAGATTCTGCGAGAAATTGCAGATCTGATCATGCATATATCTATTCGCATTACACAGAGTGATCAGACTGCCTCTGATTGAAATAATTTTTTTTAACTGATAGAATATCATTGTATTGTATCTATTATGTTTTCATACTAAGGATGGGGTTACGTATGGACTGGAAAGATACTGTTTTTGATTTTCTTGAAGAACTGATCAAACTGCCGCCTAATGATGAGCCGGGCGAAAAAGCTGTTATCAGAAAAGCGGCTGATGCTCTCAATATTGCAGTGGTAGATATTGTTGAATATGCCAGTGCTTCCGATGAAGTGGAAGGCCGGGAGTTCAGCCAGTATGTTTTTTATGACTGCGGAAAAGAAAAAGGCGAGCTTGCGATCACATCAACCAATCCCCGCGTTATCGGCGGATCATTCACCTATAGAGCATTTCCTGTAAAGGATACGATGTGGACTATTGAGGATATGAAGGCCGTAAGTGCATTTATTCATATTCTGAGTCTGCGCAAAGGCATTTTAAAGATCTATGAACGTCTGGATTATCTTACCTATCATGATATAACCTTTGGTATGCATAATATTGTGTATGGCGAAAGAGTTATGCGTCAGCTTATCAATCAGAAATGCATTGATAATTATGCATCTGTTTTCATGAACTTCCGGAATATGACAGAAATAAATGAAAATCTCGGGAGGGATATTACAACAGGCGTAATGCAGCTGTATTGTGCCGAATTTGAAAAGATAATCACGCCGCCTGAATGCTTATGGAGGATCGGTGGAGATAATTTTGGAGCCCTTATCAGAAAGGAACATGTAGAAAAATTCACAGAGTTGATAAAGGGCGTAGATATCAGATATGGAGACCGTCCCCGGGATGTTGTAAGAATGTCTGCATGTGCAGGCATATATATGATCGATACAAAAGAAACTACCAGCGATGCCCTGATAGATCATTGCAGTCAGACAATGCTGATCGCAAGGTATGCCAAGCGTACTTCTTTTCTTTTTTATGATGAAGAGACCATTAAGCTCTCCGAACATTCAAAGAGCATGGAAGCTCATTTTGAAGAGGCTCTTGGTAAAGGCGAGTTCATAGCGTATTACCAGCCTAAGGTCTCGCTTGCGACCGGACTGCTTTCGGGTGCAGAGGCTCTCTGCAGATGGAAAAGGGATGATGAGCTAATTCCGCCGGCTGCCTTCATTCCGGTATTCGAAAGAAGTAAGAGAATATGTGAGATAGATTTCGCTATGCTAAAGACCGTATGTTCTGATCTGGCAAGATGGAAAGCTGAAGGTTATTCTATAGTTCCCGTATCTGTTAATTTTTCGAGAAAACATCTTTCGAATTGTGCGCTTGCCCAAGATATACTTTCGATTGTGAAAAAGTACGACCTGGATCCGGAAAATATAATCATTGAGTTTACGGAGACGACTTCGGAACAAGATCAGAAGCGACTGAAGGAAACTGTTGAAAATTTAAAGAAAATGGGATTTCGAGTTTCAGTTGACGATTTCGGCATAGGATATTCTTCTTTGAGCATGATCAGGGATATCCATTTTGATGAACTAAAAATAGATAAGTCATTTCTGGATACGGATGGCGAAAACTATGAACGTAAACTTGTTCTCATGAAACATGTTTTAGGACTCGCCGAAGAATTCAATATGAGTACCATAGCAGAAGGTGCTGAAACTATCGAGCAGGTTAAACTTCTTGACAAGATCGGATGCAAACAGGTACAGGGGTATTATTTTGATAAGCCCATGCCGCCTGAACTGTTTGAAAACAGACTGAAAAAACCAAAGTATGAATTGAATTGAGCAATTTATTGCTTGCAATTATGCAGTTCACATAATACAATACGCCTTGTCGGATATTAAAGGCAGATGCCTACGGTGACCGACAAGGCGCTTTTTATGCGCAGACAAACAATTTCATATTTGGAGGTAGTAGCAATGAAAAAAGCAAGAGTAATGTTTGCGGTATTGCTCGCGACAATGACTGTTGCACTGGGCGCATGCACAGGCGACAAGGCGGCGGAGACTCCGGCAAGTCACATCACCATCGGTATCCCTCAGGATCTCGATGACGGACTTGACCCGCATAAAGTTAATGCGGCAGGTACCAGGGAGATTCTTTTTAACGTCTATGAGGGACTTCTCAAGTACAATGAAAACGGTGAACTTATCCCCGCACTCGCAGAGAAATACGAAGCAGACGCAGACGGCCTGACTTATACATTTTCGTTAAGACAGGGCGTTAAGTTCCATGACGGAAGCACAGTAACGGCAGATGATGTCGTTTATTCGCTTAACCGTCTTGCAGGCAAGGAAACAGGCGAGCCTCTTGAAGGTGCTTTAGCAAACATCGCTTCGGTAGAAAAAACTGATGACAAAACAGTTACAGTAAAGCTCACCGAACCTGATGCAGATTTCCTTTCATATATGACAGATGCGATAATACCTGCATCAAATGCCGATCCGGAGACTTCGGTTATCGGTACAGGTCCGTACAAGTTCGTTTCACATACTCCCCAGGAGTCTGTTGAGCTTGAATCATTTGATGATTATTGGGGCGAAAAAGCTCATATTAAGAACATTACACTTAAGATAATCTCTAATGCTGATTCGATCGTAATGGAATTAAAGGGCGGCTCCGCTGATATGTTCTGCAGGATAACCGATACCCAGGTAAAAGAACTTGAAGGCAGTGATTTCAATATCGAAAAAGGAACCATGAACCTTGTTCAGGCCCTTTACTTAAACAATAAATACGAGCCGTTTTCAGATCCGAAGGTAAGACAGGCTATCTGCTATGCGATCGATCCGCAGGAGATAATGGATTACGTTTCGGGCGGTGATGGAACCGAGATCGGTTCTGCTATGTTCCCCGCTTTTGGAAAGTATTACGATGAAAGCCTTAACGATACATACAATACTGATATTGAAAAGGCTAAGTCTCTTCTTAAAGAAGCTGGTTATGAGAACGGTTTTGAGTTCTCTATTACGGTTCCTTCAAACTATCAGCCGCATGTTGCCACAGCAGAGGTTATAGTTGAGGAAATGAAGAAGATAGGTGTTACAGCCAAGATCAATCTTGTTGAGTGGGATACATGGCTGTCCGAAACCTACAGTGAGAGAAATTATGAGGCAACTGTTATAGGTGTTGATGCTTCACCTCTTACAGCACGTGCTCTGCTTGACCGTTATAAGTCTGATGCTCACAATAATTTTGTGAACTTCTCAAGTCCTGAGTATGATGCAGCTTTAACAGCAGCTCTTTCAACAACAGATGATGCAGCTCAGACAGCAAGCTACAAACAGTGCCTGGAAATACTTTCAAAAGAGGCGGCAAGTGCCTATATCCAGGATCTTCCCTGCTATGTGGCTATCAACAAGAAGATAACGGGATATAAGTTCTATCCTTTATATGCACAGGATTTTGCAAGCTTAAGTCTTGTCACAGAATGAAGTATTATATAAAGAAAATCCTATATCTGCTGGCAACGCTTATCGGTGTGTCATTCCTGGTATATGCAGCCTTTGAGATAATACCGGGTGATCCGGCTCTCTCAAAGCTCGGTACGGATGCCACACCGGAGGCGCTTGCTGCTCTGCGGCATGAAATGGGGTTAGACAGGCCATTTATAGTACGGTATCTGTCATGGCTCGTTGAATGCTTTAAAGGCAATTTCGGAATTTCTCTTTCTTATAACAGACCTGTCATTGCTATGATAGGCGACAAATTACCGATCACGATAACGCTTACTGTGCTGTCGATGGTCTTTACTATCCTGATTTCCGTCCCGACAGCTGTTCTTATGGCTAAATATGCCAAAAGAACGCTGGACAGGACTTTTTATGTTGCGGATCAGGTGTTTATGGCAGTACCGTCATTTTTCCTGGGAATACTTCTTACTTATGTTTTCGGTATGGTGCTGCATTGGTTTAAACCGGGGGGCTATATCTCATATTCCAAAGATTTCCCTGGATTCATCGCTTATCTGATCATGCCGTCAGTTGCGATAGCTGTGCCTAAATGCGCCATGTCTGTAAAGCTCCTAAGAGCTTCGATACTGGAAGAGGCGGATAAGGAATACGTACGCACCGCTTACAGCAGAGGCAATTCTACCATGCAGGTCATGTACAGACATGTGCTGAAGAATGCGATGATACCGCTTGTAACCTTCTGGGGGATGGCTGTGGCTGATATGATAGCCGGCTCCATAGTTGTGGAGCAGGTGTTCGGTATCCCCGGGCTTGGACGTATACTGCTCACATCCATTTCCAACAGGGATTATCCGGTTGTTGAAGCGGTTATTGTTCTTATCGCTTTTGTTGTATGTGTGATGAGCCTTATTGTTGACATACTGTATAAACGTATCGATCCGAGGATGAAGAGAACTGATGAAGATTAAGTCGTTTGTCAAAAGATTTTTCAAAAAATATCACGGCTTTAATTTTGTCTGCGGACTTGTGATCTGCGGGATAATTTTTCTTGCAGCATTTATTGCCGTGTTCCATACTCCCTACGGTTCGACTGAAATGAATGCATCTCTTAAATTCGCATCGCCTTCTTTTGCTCATATCTTTGGATGTGATAATTATGGCCGTGATATATTCAGCAGAGTGCTTGAGGGGATAAGGAATACATTCTTTATCGCGCTGACAACTGTTTTTATCGGAACTTTTGCAGGTATTGTGATAGGTGCAGGCTGTGGATATTACGGTGGCCGCCTGGATCATGTATTGATGAGAGTTAATGATGCTCTTTTTGCTTTTCCGAGTGTCCTGTTAGCTCTTGTGATAATATCGCTTTTAGGGCCTTCATCATTTAATGTTACTATAGCTCTCGGTATAGCTTTTATACCAAGCTTTGCGCGAATAGTAAGGTCTGAATATAAAAAACAGGCTGCTCTTGATTATGTACAGAGTGCGAAACTAATGGGAGCAGGGGATCTGCGTATCATATTTGTACATATTCTGCCCAATATCCTTCCTGTGCTCATGAGTTCAGTTATGATCGGTTTTAATAATGCAGTGCTTGCTGAAGCCGGCTTAAGCTATCTTGGTATCGGTGTTCAGCCGCCTAATGCATCACTTGGAAGGATGCTTTCAGAGGCACAGAGCTATATATTCACCGCGCCTTGGTATGCTTTATTCCCGGGACTTATGATCATCATTATGGTGCTTGGCTTTTCACTCCTTTCTGAAGGAATATCGGAGAATTCATAATATGCTGCTTGAAGTAAAGGATCTTACAATTGAATTTCATGATCATGACAGCCCTGAAAAGGTTGTAAAGGATGTTGATTTTTCGCTTGATAAGGGCGAGATACTCGGGATAGTAGGAGAATCCGGGTCGGGAAAATCCATGACCGCAATGGCTATCGCCGGACTGCTGCCCAGAAAGAAGCTTAAGACCTTCGGCAGCATCTTTTTTGAAAGAAAGGATCTTCTTAAGATACCCAGAAGTGAACTAAGGGGACTTCAGGGTGATGAGATATCTGTTATTTTTCAGGAGCCGATGACTGCACTTAATCCTACGATGAAGATTGGGAAACAGGTTGAAGAATCTCTTTTTATCCATCATAAGGATATGTCAGACGGTGACAGAAAAAAGGTCGCTTTAAAATGGCTTGAAAACGTTGAGATGGATGACCCGGCAAGAGTCTATGATGCTTATCCGCATGAGCTTTCAGGAGGTATGAGACAGAGGGTTATGATTGCGGCGGCAATGGTGTCGGAGCCCAAGCTTCTTATTGCCGATGAGCCGACAACGGCACTGGATGTGACAGTGCAGGCAGAGATAATTAAACTGCTTCTTAAGATAAATGAGCTTTCAAAAGTAGCGGTTCTGTTTATCTCACATGATCTGAGTCTTATAAGACAGATCAGTCATAATGTAATGGTAATGCAGAATGGTGTGATAGTTGAGAAAGGGGATACGGATATGATATTTGAATCTCCTAAGGAAGAATATACCAAGAGGCTGATAGCCGCCATTCCGGAAGTGAGGCTTTGAATGGAAAAAGAAAAACTCATTGAGGGAAAAGGTATAACCGTAAGATTTACCAATTATACCGACGGTAAAAGATCGATAAAGACAGTTCTTGAAGATCTTGATATAGACATATACAAAGGTGAGATATTAGGGCTTGCAGGTGAGTCCGGATCAGGAAAATCAACCCTTGCCAAGGCTTTACTTGGGATAGTACCGCTTGCCTCCGGAACAATAGAGACAAAAACCAAATCTCCGCAGATGATATTTCAGGATCCGTACAGCTCGCTGAATCCTGCGAAGAAGATTTCGTGGATAATGGAAGAACCTTTGAAGCTTAAGACTTCACTTTCTCGTACAGAAAGACGCGATCGAGTAAGCTCAATGCTTAAAGAGGTCGGGTTAAGTGATGAATTTATGATCCGTAAGCCTTCCGAACTCTCGGGAGGGCAGCGTCAGAGAATATGCATAGGTACAGCGCTCATGCAGGAGCCTGAATTTATAATTGCCGATGAACCCGTTTCTGCGCTTGATGTTACTGTGCAGGCACAGGTGCTGGATCTTATGGGCAGGCTTCAGGATGAAAAAGGATTTACGGTTCTTTTTATTTCACATGATCTGAGAACCATGTATAATTTCTGTGACCGGATAATGATACTTAAAGACGGGAAAATTGCGGAAACCGGTATTCCGTCAGAACTGTATCGTAACCCTAAACATCCGTACACAAAGAAACTGCTTGAAAGTGCAGGGATAAGAAAAAATGAGACTGTTTGAAGGATTCTATCCGACTTATGCTGCAAAAAACACATATTCGATAGATTTTAAGAAGCTCTGGGATGAAGGTTTCAGGGGGGTGATATTTGATATCGACAACACTCTTGTGGGTCATGATCTGCCTGCTGACCGACGTGCATACAGATTCCTTAAATCCTTAAAGGAATACGGCTTCAGGACTATGATCGTTTCAAACAATGAAGAGCCGCGTGTTAAGAGCTTTGCCGATAAGCTTGAATGTCCTTATGTATATAAGGCACTTAAGCCCCGCGGAACAGGCTATACCAAAGCTAAAGAGCTGATGGATCTTCCGTGTGATCAGATAATATGCATAGGGGACCAGCTTTTCACGGATATCTGGGGAGCCAACAGAGCAGGTATGAAGAGTGTTCTCGTTGGAAGGCTGTTTTATAAAGAGCCTCCTCATATTCATTTTAAGAGAGTTCTTGAATTCCCGGTACTGCACAGTTATTTCAGAAAGAGAAGGAGGGAAGCACATGCAAAATCACGTAAACATTGATACTAAAACCAGACTTGCCGGACTGATCGGACACCCTGTAGGTCATTCTCTTTCTCCATTTCTTCATGGAAGACTCTGCGAACTGACCGGGATCAATATGGCATATCTTGCTTTTGATTCATTGCCTGAAAATCTGCCCTTTATAATAAAAGGCGGTATGGCTATGAATGCTGTCGGGTTTAATGTCACTGTTCCATATAAAAAAGATATCATGTCTTATCTTGATTCGGTCGATCAGGATGCATCGCTTATAGGTGCCGTTAATACCGTAAAATATACCGAAGCCGGAACTGTTGGTTTCAATACGGATATGCCCGGACTTTTAAAAGCCCTTGATAATGAGGGAATCAGTCTTAAAGACGCTAATGTTGTACTTATTGGTGCCGGTGGTGTTGCTAATGCGGTCCTCTACGTAGCTGTAAAGTCAGAGGCATCAAACATAATGATACTTAACAGGACCGGTTCAAAGGCCAGAGAGCTTGCAGAACGATTTGAAAAGGCTCATGGCAGCAAGATTACCGTTCATCAATATGATGAAGATTTCCTTTCAGCTATGGACAGGATCGGCGGCGGTAAGAAGTGGATAGCTCTGCAGTGTACAAGCCTTGGGATGTTTCCTGAAGTCTCAAAGACGGCAATAGATGATGACGCTTTTTATGAAAGAGTTTCGTGCGGAGTTGATATGATCTTCAATCCTTCGGAAACTGAATTCATGAAGCGGGTTAAGGCAGCGGGAGGAAAGACCATGAACGGCCTTAAGATGCTCATATTCCAGGGAATAAGGTCTTTTGAGATCTGGAATGATGTGACAGTTTCGGATGAGACGGCAGCTCTTATCATCGAAAAAATGCAGGGACTGCTATGAATATACATAGTATGATAGAATAACAGAGTCCGGTTATTTTTCGAGGATAAAAACATTAAAAGCGGGGTTATATTTATGAAGATTTTCAGATCGATCGCTGTCTTATGCTGTGTCATTATTGGACTTGCTTTAAGCGGGAAGGTTTATGCAGCCGATATCAGCGTGGAAGGAACAGGAAGCAGTGCCTCTGTTAAAGTAACAGGTGTTCCGGAGGGAACGGTTCCGGTTTTCTTTACCTGGACTGAAGCAGGCGGACAGGATGATATCAAACAGGCTAACGGAGTACTTCAGCCGGACGGCAGTTATACATATGTGCTGAATTCAGCAGATCACAGAAATGAAGCCGGTACTTATAAGATACATGTATATATTATGAACGGTGGAACGCTTTCTATGATAGGCTCTGCAACCGCAGAACTCGAAGGAGCTGTCGTTCCTTTAAGTTCGGTCACCGCTGTGCCAGTGATGCAACAGCCCATTGATCCGAAGCTTATAACAGTACCTGCATCCAAGACTCCTTTGCCTGCAGATGCAGTAATAGATCCGCTGAATCCTTTTGCAGAGGCATGCGCCATAATGGATTACAAGGTATCATTACTCGGAAGCGCAACAGGATGTGTGGTTGCTGTTGACAAATACAGTAATATTGCCAGGGTATATGTTTATGACGGCAGTAAATATAATTGTGTACTTTCTAACCTCTGCACTACAGGTAAGAATCACAGTACGCCCTCGGGTATTTATTCGATAGGTACTAAGGGATACTCATTCGGCACTTCCGATTATACCTGTTATTATTATTCAGGTTTCATCAGGGGAGATTACCTTTTTCATTCTGTTCTTTACAGACCGGGAACATTCAAGATAAAGGACGGACGTCTTGGCAGGTGCCTTTCGCACGGATGCATAAGACTTGATATAAATGACGCCAAGTTTATTCATGATTACGTTCCGGTGGGATCCACCGTGCTTGTTTACTAATGAAAGATAATATTATTCTCACAGGATATATGGGAGCGGGCAAGACCAGTACAGGAGTGCTTTTAGCCCATAAGACAGATCAGGTTTTTATAGACACAGACAAAAGGATAGAAACTGACACCGGCAGGAAGATCAGTGAGATATTCGAAACTGATGGCGAAGAAGCTTTCAGAGCTATGGAGACTGAGCTTTTGAAAAAACTTTTGGATGAAGGTTTCAGTGGCGTGATCTCATGCGGCGGAGGCATGCCTGTAAGAGAAGAGAACAGAAAGCTCTTAAAAGACCTTGGAACTGTGTTCTATCTTAAAGTAAGGCCTGAAACCGTAGCAATAAGACTTTCCGGTGACAGCTCCAGACCTCTTCTTGCGGGAGAGACAGAAGAGGGCAGGTTAAATAAGATACGCAGCATGCTTGATATACGTGATCCGTTTTATATGTCCGGAGCCGATGCTGTGATACCTGCTGATGATATAAGCAATGAAGAAGCTGCTTATGAGATACTGACATATATGGAAATGCACAGAGGATAAAATATGAAACTGCTTATAATCAACGGACCAAATATTAATTTTCTTGGAATAAGAGAAAAAGCGGTCTATGGAAATGAGGATTATGATTTTCTTCTTGATATGATCGCAAAGAAAGCTGAAGAGACAGGAACCAATATCGAAGTGTTCCAGTCAAATCATGAGGGAGCGATAATAGACAGGATACAGGATGCTTATTCTGACGGTACGGAAGGTATCATTATCAATCCGGGTGCTTATACGCATTACAGCTATGCGATAAGAGATGCTCTTGCAAGTTACGACATCCCGAAGATAGAGATACATATTTCCGATATTGATTCCAGAGAGGAATTCAGAAAGATCTCCGTAACAGCTCCTGTATGCAATGAGCAGATCAAAGGTCTGGGCTTAAAGGGCTATACAGAAGCCGTAGATCATATGATAAAACTTATAAAAAAATCTTGAAATTAAAAAACATATATAGTAAACTAATCGGGTATTATTTCGGAGAACAAAGATCCAGGAGGATAATTTTATGCTTTCAGCAGGTGATTTCAGAAACGGCATGACTATCGAGATTGACGCTAACGTCTATCAGATCGTTGAGTTCCAGCATGTTAAACCGGGCAAGGGTGCTGCATTCGTACGTACCAAGCTCAAGGATATAAAGAACGGTGGTGTAGTCGAGAGAACATTCCGTCCTACAGAGAAATTCCCTCAGGCACATATTGACAGAAAAGATATGCAGTATCTTTATGCTGACGGTGATCTCTTCAATTTCATGGACACAGAGTCATATGAGCAGGTTGCACTCAGCAAGGATATCGTTGGCGATGCATTAAAGTTCGTTAAGGAAAACGAAATGGTTAAGGTTTGCTCGCACAATGGCAACGTATTCTCGATCGAGCCTCCTCTGTTTGTAGAGCTCGAGATTTCTGATACAGAGCCCGGCTTCAAGGGTGATACAGCTACAGGTGCATCTAAGCCTGCTACAGTAGAGACAGGAGCTCAGGTATCAGTACCTCTTTTCGTTAATACAGGTGATAAGATAAAGATCGACACCAGAACAGGTGAGTATTTAAGCAGAGTATAATGATCAGATGATCATTTAACTGCAATTTGCTGTTGATAATTAACAGCAGGTCGGAAGTGGAATATCATTTCCTGCCTGCTGTTTTTTTGTTGTTTTTTGGAGGATATATAATGAAATATGATGATTTTTGTACCAAAGTAAAAAAAGCTCTTTCAGATTACTATGGAGAAAGTGCATCAGTTGAGCTTAACCATGTAATAAAGAATAATGGGATATCCAGGACGGGGATACTTGTTAACCGTCATAAAAAAAATCCCGTTCCTACCGTATATCTGGAAGATCTTTACAGATGCTATGAGGAGGGCATGACATTTTCTTCCGTTATCGAGAAGCTGATCGAACTTACAGCTGAAAAAACGGAAATGAAGGAGTTTGATATTGATGCGTTCACGGATTTTAAAAAAGCCAAAGAACGTATTGTCTTCAAGCTGATAAATGCATCACTTAATAAAGAGCTGCTTAAGGATATTCCGTCTCTTCCTTATCTGGATATGGCGGTCGTGTTCTATTATCTGTTACCCGACAGTTTCTGCGGGAATGCATCTATACTTATAACGAAACAGCATATGAAGAACTGGAAGACTGACACTCAGACTCTGTATACGATCGCGTATGCTAATCAGGAAAAACTTCTGCCCAGAAGTATCAGGAGCATGAGGAATGTTCTTAAAGATGTGTTCAAGAATGATTTAAGGAAAATGAAAGGTTATGAGAAATGTGCGGGCGAGGAATGGCTGGAAGAACTTTCAGATGATATGGTCGATCTGGGCTGCACAAGTGATGCAAGCAGGGAGTTATATGTTGTGACAAACAGCACGCAATATTATGGTGCATCTGTGATACTTAATAATGAAGCGCTTGAAGAGTGCGAAAAGATATGCGGCGGAAGCTTTTATATACTCCCGTCATCTGTTCATGAGCTTATTGTATTTTCGGACATTGAAATGCCTGCCTCAGAGCTTTATGAAATGGTGAAGGCGGTCAATGATACTCAGGTTGCTCCGGAAGAGATTTTAAGCTATTCGGTCTACCGTTATGATGCCGAAAAACATGAGGTCACAAGACTGGAAAAGTGCGTAAACAGTGCATCCGCAGAGCTTTGACAACCAAAACCAGTTATGTTAATATACATAAGTTATTGCCATCCCGGAGGTCTGCTTCCGGGATGGAGTTTTAGCACCCGTAGTCTAGTGGATAGAACGAAGGCCTCCGACGCCTTTAATGCAGGTTCGACTCCTGTCGGGTGCACTGGTCATCTGATGAGACTTATTATTTTTTATATAGGAGAATCGTAATGGACGAAGATAAGAAAGGCTTTAAAGCTCCCGGAACAGGCGTGATAATAGCAGCCTGTGCTGTCGTTGCAGTTTTGATCATAATCATTGGTATAGTTATCTCCGGACGTAAAGGCAATGGCGGAAGCGGTACGGTCGCAGTATCAGAAGATATTGTATCCGAAGATACAGCGGTATCGATCGATGCTGCTATCCCTGTTACAAATGAGTCGCTTAAGCAGAATGAGTACCCTGAAGTAAATTCACTTGTGATGAACTATTTTGCGGCCAGAGAAGAGAGTGATCTTGTATCATCAAATTCAATCCGCGGCCCTTTAAGCGACAGGGAATCTGCCAAGATCGAGGCCAAAAAGATCTATGTAGAAGAATACAGGAATATAAATGTTTATACAAAACCCGGCCCTTATGAAAACTCATATCTTGCTTTTGTGACTTACGAGCTTAAGTTAAAGGATTGGGAAAAGACAGCTCCCGGCCTTCTGGCACTTCTTATCTGTTCTGATGAAAAAGGATATTATGTTTTCACCGGTGCTCTTGAAGAAACAGCTGCCAATTATATTAAAGAAGTATCTGCGCAGGACGATGTGGTCGCACTCAGAGATTCTGTTGAAAAAGAGTATAACAATATACTCGATTCAGATTCTGATTTTGCAGCTTATATGAATTCTCTTAACGAACTGATCAGGAACTCAGTAGGAGAGATCCTTGCAAGGTCTGCGCTTTCATCAAATGAGGGACCCGCGGTCAGCAGCAACTCCGAAAACGCAGTTTCCGAAGATGCGGTTCAGGAGAGCTTTATTGTAGTAACCAATACCAAGGTCAACGTCAGAAGATCTGACAGCGAAAATGCCGATAAACTTGGCCAGGCTGACGAAGGAAGCTCCATGGTATGCTATGAGCAGAAGAGCAACGGATGGAGTAAAGTAGATTTTAAGGGTGAGATAGGTTACATCAAGTCGGAATTTCTTAAGGTAACCGGCGAGGAAAACGCTTCTAACGATACAACACAAACTACCGAAGCTACAAATAATACATCAGACAGTTCGGATAAAGTAAGGATCAAAGAGACTGTTAAAGTACGTACCAGCGCTTCAACCGATTCGGAAGTGCTTGGCTCGGCCTTTGTAGGAGAGAAATATACTGTAAGTATTAAGGAAAAGAATGGCTGGATCGGAATCGATTATAAGGGTAAGACAGGATATGTGAAGGCTGAATATACAGAATGATATAAGTATCAGCTTTCTAGTGCATTATTTAAGAATGATCTGAGTACGGGACTCTTCGGGTTGTCAAATATCTCCGAAGGCGTTCCGTATTCTTCTATACGGCCTCCGGACATAAAGATTATCTTATCGGAGACGTTCTTTGCGAAATCCATTTCATGTGTAACGACTATCATAGTGTTGTTTGAGTTCTTAAGGTCTTTGATAACCTTGAGGACTTCTTTGGTGAGTTCGGGATCAAGGGCGCTGGTGGGCTCGTCAAAGCAAAGTATATCCGGTGTAAGCATAAGTGCTCTGGCTATGGCAACACGCTGCTGCTGGCCGCCTGAAAGCTCACATGGGTAATTGTCTTTTTTCTCATAAAGACCTATACGCTTTAACAGCTCATCGGCCTGATCGTTAAGCTTGTCCTTAAGCTTCTTTTTGTCCTTTTTTTCTTCAGCTGATGCCGTGAGCATTGCGGCCAGCGTAAGATTATCCCTGACGCTGTACTGAGGGAAAAGATTGAATTGCTGGAATACAAGACCGAAATTAAGTCTGTTTTTGCGGATAAGCTTATCGTCTCTGAAAGAAGGATCATCTCCGTCATATATGAGCTTGTTATCGACTGTTATGGTGCCATGATCAGCAAGCTCAAGAAAATTGAGGCAGCGCAGAAGAGTAGTCTTTCCGCTTCCGGAAGACCCTATTATCGAAAGCACCTCGCCTTTTTCAAGAGAAAGATCGATCCCTTTAAGGACCTCGGTGTTATCAAATTTTTTCTTTATATCCTTTACTTCAAGCAGTGCCATGATAATATCATCCTATTTCCAATATCTTGAAAGTTTCTTTTCGGCAGCATTAAAGACTGCGGTAACAAGGGCAGAGAAGCCAAGATAGAACACTCCGGTGTAGAAAAGGGGCCATATGATAAAATTCACCCTGAGGAGCTCGCTGGCTGCAAAGAACATTTCGGTAACCGCTACGGTTCTTGCAAGTGCAGTATCCTTTACCAGTGTTACTATCTCATTGCTCATCGGAGCAAGTATGTTTCTGATGACCTGTAAGAGTATGACTCTGAAAAAAGTCTGACTTCTGCTCATTCCAAGCACGGCACAGGCTTCATACTGACCCTTGGGGATATTCTCTATACCGCCTCTGAATATTTCAGCAAAATAACATGCATAATTGATCACGAAAGCAAAAAGCGCGCCACAGAAGTAAGACAGATCGACATTTCCGCCAAATACAGCCCATTTTGTAAGAGGGTTGCCGAACACTATACCCGGCATATACACGACTATCATAAGCTGAAGGAGCAGAGGCGTCCCTCTTATGATATATATGAAAGCTCTCATAATGAGCTTAACCGGGCGGAATGACGAACGTGAAAGGACGGCAAAAATAAGCGCAAGCGGTAATGCTAACAGGAGCGTAAGAAAGAATAACGCAAGCGTTACCAGAAAGCCGTCCATAAGTTTTAAGGTTACATCAATAAGATTCATACAGGTAATTTATTTGACTGTTGCGTCGTAGAGTTCTGTTAATTCATACTTTTCTGCAAGAGATCTGAGTGAACCGTCATCCTGCATTCCTTTTATAATGGTATTCATTTCAGGTGTTACATCAGAACCGGTCCTGAATCCTATAGCATACAGCTCGCCGGCCATCTCTATATCCTTAACTATGCACAGATCTGCATAATCACCGGTGCCACAGCTGGCATTTGCCATGGTATAGTCGATAACAATAGCGTCACAGTTGCCTGCCTTAAGTGCAAGAAGTGCATCTGCCTGAGAAGCGGCTCCTGTGTATGTTGATGATGCCAGTTCAGGAGCAGATTTTATAGCAGTCTCACCTGCAGAACCGGCTTCAGCCTGAATCATAGCAGATGAAAGTGAAGCAATATCGGTATAAGTGTCTGAATTAGCAGAGTTGATCACAACACACTGTTTATTTGTGAGGTAAGCCTCTGTAAAATCCATATTGGCTTTTCTGTCTTCTGTTACGGTAAGTCCGTTCCATATACAGTCAATATTGCCGCTCTTTAATTCGGTCTCTTTAGTATCCCAGTCTATTATCTGGAATACAGGCTCTACGCCTAATTTTGCACATGCCATTTTGGCAAATTCAGTATCAAAACCTGTAAGTTCACCGTTTTCGTCGTAATAATTCATAGGCTGGTACTCAGTTATGCCTATTACCATCTTACCTTTATCCTTGATCACTGCTAGATCAGATGACGTATCAACGGCAGGCTTGCCACAGGCAGTAAGAGCGATGCTGCTCATCATTGCAGCAAGTATAAGTGCGATAGTTTTCTTTTTCATGTTTTTTCCTCCACAATGAGAAATCCGCATATGCGTTTTCTCTATATTTTCTTCTTTATAAAAATCAGCAGACTTAATTTGCCATACTGAAAAGTTCTTTGTTGACTTTATCACGCAATATGAATTTTGCGGCATATTCCGGATCTATTCCTACAGCATTATATAATGACTCTATATCATCATAGCCGTTATCTTTAGCAAGTTTATCATAATCATTATCCTCTATGGTGATCTCAAGATCCTTTGCCATTGCTTCATAGAGCAGACCAAGCCTTACTTCGTTTGCTGCATTTTGCATGAGCTCATTCTTTAATTGATCAACAGTTTGTCCGTAAAAGGAGAGGAGTGTAGCAACACTAACTCCCTGGTTTTCCGCCTGAGTCGCATAATATTTCACTTGCTGATCATATATTTTGATAACGTCATCCTCAGGTATATCTGATACACAGGCTGTACCCTGTATAAACTGATCGACGAGTTTTCCTATATATTGATCTTTATAGTATTGTCTTAGTTCTTCGGCAGTCTTATATCGGCCACCCGTAGCTTCATCAGCTATCTTATCGGTTAATTCTTCCGGATAATTCTTGGTACCTGTGATCTCGTTTAAAGTGATCTTAAATACGGCATTTTTACCGGCCAGTTCCGCTGCACCATAATTCTCAGGGAAAGTAACGGGAACATCTTTTGTTTCTCCGACCTTCATGCCGATGATGCCTTCCTCAAAGCCTTCAATATAATGACCTTCTCCGATCGTAAGCAGTACACCTTCGTCGGTTCCGCCGTCAAAAGCTGTTCCGTCTATAGTTCCGGCATAGTTTATACTGACTACATCATTTTTGGCAGCTACATCATGGTTGGCTTCTTCCTCGGTGCAATAACCGGAAAGTACCTCACTGTAGATTATCTTGTCTATTTCGGATTCGTTAAATGATACTGCTGCCTTGAACCTTTCGGTATCCCTGTAATTATTTACATATACTGCAATGCCGCTATCAGTCTCCAGTTTTATCATTGAATTCTCGGAAAGAGCAGCTTTCAGATCAGACTCATTCAATGAATTAATATATTCAGCAGGAGGGACAGGGGGGACGTTATTATAAAGCTCATCATTATTTATTGAAACGCTGTGATTCTTAGCACTATCTGCCAGTTCATTCTCAGCTTTTTCTTGTGAGCCTTTGATAATCATGGCAATAACTATAAAACCGATCATCACTAAAGCGATCGTCAGTTCAATAGCAAATTTCTTTTTGTTGATCTTTATTTCATCGTTCATTGATCGATCCCCTCAAAATTCTGATTATTTCTGTCATTCGGACTTATGGATTATAGCATGCAGCCGGTTTAAAGTAAACGCGTCTTGCCCGTTTGGCAGGCTTATGGTATCATCATTTCTGTTGGCCGGCGTGTCGGAATGGCAGACGACGCAGACTCAAAATCTGCTGCACGAATGTGCGTGCGGGTTCAAGTCCCGCCGCCGGCACTTTAAATGGAGGTATCATGGACTGCAGAGATTACAGGGCTCAGTTTATTGATCTGTTTGATGATGAGCTTGATTTCAGACAGACTGAAAAGCTTCTTCGGCATGTAGCAAACTGCAGCGCCTGCAGTGCGGATCTTAAGTCCATGTACGTCATGATAAGCGGCATCAGGAAACTGGATAAGAAAGCTTCCTACTTTCCTGAATATGAAGATAAGATAAAGCTTATCAAAAGCAGATGCAAAAGAGAAAAGGCTGTCCGTGTCATTCAGATAGTCCTTTCCGCTTTTGCTTTTTTAATTCTTGCGTTATTTATCCTTATGGGATTCACCGTATGATCCGGGAGATGTTATTATGAAAAAACTAGTTCTTATAGACGGACACAGTATTTTAAACAGGGCGTTCTACGGGGTGCCTGATCTTACCAATTCTGAAGGGACTCATACCGGTGCCGTATACGGCTTTCTTAATATCATGTTCAGGATCGTCGATGAAGACAAGCCTGATAATCTGATCGTCACCTTTGATGAACATGCGCCCACTTTCAGGCATCTTAAGTATTCTGCTTACAAAGGGACCAGAAAACCCATGCCGGAAGAACTGCGCGAGCAGGTGCCTCTTATAAAGCAGATGCTTGCTGCGATGAATGTAAAGGTTGTTTCAAAAGAGGGGCTTGAGGCAGACGATCTGCTCGGAACACTTGCAAAGGAAGCTGAGAAAAAAGGCTTTGAAGTTTCATTGGTTTCGGGTGATCGTGACCTTCTTCAGATCGCTTCTGATCATATAAAAATCCGCATACCTAAGACCAAGAAGGGCGGAACCGAGATTGAAGATTATCATGCATCGGATGTGCAGGCTTTGTATGGACTTACGCCCGATCAGTTCATTCAGCTGAAAGCACTTATGGGAGATACTGCGGATAATATTCCCGGTGTACCGAAGGTTGGAGAGAAAACTGCTCTTGAACTTATGCATGAATATGGCTCCATCGATTCCATATATGAGCATATAGAAGAAATTAAAAAGAATTCGATCAGAGAAAGCCTCAGAGAAAACAGGGAGTTAGCGGATCTGAGCTTGTTCCTGGCAACTATAAAAACTGATTGCGAGCTTGATGTTCATCCGGAGGATGCACCTCTTCCTGTTTTCTATACGGAAGAAGCTTATACTCTGTGCAGAAAGCTTGAACTTAAGAGCTTTTATTCAAAATTTGATAAGCAAAAGGCGGCAAATGCTGCTGCGGATATGGAGTTTACAGTTCATCCGCTGTCTGAGTTAAATGCTGCCGGCTTATCAAAAGTGTCACTTTCATTTTATCCGATCGATGATAATACATTCTTTGCGGCAATCTGCACCGATAAGGATGTATATGTTTCCGATGGGAAAGAATGTGCTGATCTTATCAGGATACTAGTTTCCAATGGTTGCTGCATTTATACATATGACGTGAAGAAGCTTTACCATTATCTGCATGATAAGGATGATCACAGCATTTCTTCCGGCGAAGGATGCAAAGGATTCTGTGATCTTATGATAGCGGAATATCTCTTAAACCCTCTTAAGGGAAGTTATAACATTCCCGATGCATCGGAGAGTTATCTTTCTCTTCTTATCAATCATTATGAGGAAGTTTTTAAGAAGGAGAGCTTTGCTTCGGCGCTGTCTTCATCCCGCGAACGTTTTGAAGCTTTTGCAGCAGGAGAAGCTGCCGCACTTTATGCGCTTTCAGATGTGCTCATGGAAAAGCTTAAAAACGAAGAAATGGATAAACTCTTTTTTGAAATGGAGATGCCTCTTTCGTTTGTGCTTTTCAAAACCGAAGAAGCCGGCATCAGGGCTGACAGAGATGCTCTTAATTCCTATAGCGCAGAACTGGATGTGACTATAAAACAGCTTGAACAGAATATATGGGCTGCTGCCGGAGAAGAATTCAACATCAATTCACCCAAACAGCTTGGTGTTATCCTTTTTGAAAAGATGGGGATACCGGGAGGCAAGAAGACAAAGACCGGATATTCGACTGCTGCCGATGTGCTCGAAAAACTTGCCGCCGATCATCCATTTGTAAGCGATATACTTGAATACCGTACATATACAAAACTAAAATCAACTTATGCCGACGGACTGACTGCTTTTATAAAGGAAGATGGAAGGATCCATACATCTCTTAATCAGTGCGTTACAGCTACAGGACGCCTTTCCTCCACGGAACCTAATCTTCAGAATATACCTATGAGGTATGAACTCGGAAGAAAAATAAGAAAGGTATTTACTCCTGCGGAAGGTTATATATTTGCCGATGCGGATTATTCCCAGATAGAACTGCGTATCCTTGCATCTCTTGCAGGTGATGAAAATCTTATTGAAGCTTACAGGTCCGGAGACGACATCCACAGGATCACGGCTTCGAAGGTTTTTCATGTTCCGTTTGAAGAAGTTACCGATATTCAGAGACGTAATGCAAAGGCAGTAAATTTCGGCATAGTATACGGCATATCAACTTTCGGTCTGTCAGAAGGACTTTCTATCTCACGAAAGGAAGCTGAAGGGTATATAAAGGAATATTTTGCGACTTATCCCGGCATCAAAGCATATCTTGACGGATGCAAGGCTTATGCAAAAGAAAATGGCTATTCCGTGACAATGTTCGGAAGAAGAAGACCCATACCCGAACTTAAGAGTTCTAATTTTATGCAGAGAGCATTTGGAGAACGTGTTGCGATGAATGCGCCCATTCAGGGAACTGCTGCAGATGTAATAAAGATCGCGATGATACGTGTATATGACAGGCTTGTAAAAGAAGGACTGAAGAGCAGACTCATACTTCAGATCCATGACGAACTGCTTATTGAGACTTCGTCCGATGAGGAAAGCAAAGTTGTGGCTATTCTCAGAGAAGAAATGGAAAATGCTGCAGATCTTCCCGTAAAACTTATAGCTGATGCTCACACAGGCAAAGACTGGTACGAGGCGAAATAATGCTTACGATCGGAATAACAGGCGGAGTCGGGGCCGGAAAATCCCTTATCATGGATATACTTCAAAATCGCTACGGAGCCTTTGTGCTTAAGGCTGACGAGGCTGCCCATCTCCTTGAAGAGCCGGGGGAGGATTGTTATAATAAACTTTTGGATACATTCGGAAATGGGATATTGGCAAAAGACGGTCATATAGACAAATTTAAGTTTGCGTCCCTGATCTTTTCCGATGAAGATAAACTTAAGGCTGCTAATGCGATCATACATCCGGCGGTACGTGTATACATCATCGATGCTATGGAAAGAGAACGGGCAAAAGGAACCGGGATCTTTGCTCTTGAAGCAGCTCTCCTCATTGAGGAGCATTATGATGAGATACTTGATGAACTCTGGTATATATATGTTCCGGAAGATATAAGAAGACAAAGGCTTAAATCTTCCCGCGGATATACGGATGAAAAGATAAACAACATCTTTTCTTCACAGCTTCCGGAGGAAGTTTTCAGAAAAAACTGCAGATATACCGTGGATAACAGCGGCAGTGTTGAACATACATCAGATCAGATAGATGCACTTTTAAAAGACAGGGTATCGGGATAAACTGGCATTATGGGAAAAAGATCAGCGAATACTGAACTTAATGAAGAAAAACGTGTTCCTGCTTCTGAATATAAAGAGCAGGGAAAACTTGTATTTGGCCTTGATATAGGAACCCGCAGCATAGTCGGTACTGTTGGTTTCCGTGAAGGCGATTCTTTTATAGTGCTCGCGCAGGAGTCGCAGGAACATACGACAAGAGCCATGCTTGACGGACAGATACATGATATCAATGCCGTGAGCAATACGATAACTGACGTCAAAAAGAAACTTGAAGAAAAGCTTAGCATTAAGCTTACGGATGTATGTATCGCAGCTGCAGGTCGTGTCCTTAAGACCGAGGTTGTTTCCGTTACCAGGGAATACGAACAGGATAAGACGATAAGTATCGAAGATGTTGCAGAGCTTACCGCCATGGGTGTTGAAAAAGCATACGAGAAATTCCTGTCTGAAGATAACGGCGGTATCAAATTCTATTGTGTCGGAAATTCCGTGATAAGGTATTATCTGAACGGCTATCAGATAGGTAATCTTGAGAATCACAAGGCATCATCAACCGGCTGTGACATGATAGCAACCTTCCTTCCTGATGATGTAGTAGACGGTCTTTACAAATCAGTGGAACTTGCAGGGCTTCGTGTTGTGAACATGACTCTCGAGCCCATCGCAGCTATCTCGGTAGCTATACCCGAGAATTACAGGATGCTGAATATCGGACTTGTTGATGTGGGGGCCGGTACAAGTGATATCTGCATAACAAAGGACGGATGTATTGAAGCTTACGGTATGATACCTATGGCAGGTGATGCGTTTACGGAAATGATCGCCTCTGCATATCTTGTAGATTTCAATACTGCCGAAAAGATAAAGATCGGTATCTCAGAAAATGATACTGTTGAATACAATGATATAATGGGGCTTCCTCAGAAAGTCAGCAGAGAATCGGTTCTTGAGCTGCTTGAAGCAAAGATAGATGAAGAAGCATCTCTTGTTGCCGAACGTTTCAGAGAACTTAACGGCGGTAAGTCAGTAAGCGCTGTTTTTGTTGTTGGAGGCGGCGGAAAGATCGAGGGCTATACCCAAAAGCTTTCCGAACATCTTGGCATAGTCGCTGAACGTGTTGCGGTGCGCGGTGAAGAGGTAATGGGGCACATCGTATACAAGGAGGATGTACACAAGGATTCGATGCTTGTTACACCTGTTGGTATATGCCTTAATTACTATGAACAGAGTTCAAGCTTTATATACGTTTCTTTCAATGATGAACGCATCAAACTTTATGACAGCGGAAACCTTGGTATAGTGGATGCGGCCATGCATGCCGATTTTCCTAATGACGGACTTTTTCCTAAAAGAGGAAAAGCTCTTAATTACCGCATAAACGGTAAGGCTGCCATGAAACGCGGAACTCCCGGAGATCCGGCAGTTATCACTCTTAACGGTGAGCCTGCTGATATGCATACTCCGATCAGATCAAATGATGTGATCAGAGTAGAAGAGTCGACTGCAGGGGAAGAAGCACATTTAACGATCGGAGATCTTCCTGAATTCAAACAGGTGATCAATGTTACCGTAAACGGCAGCCGTATCCTTCTTCCGAGATTTGCCGAAGTAAATGGTGAAATAAAAAATGCTTATTATGAGATAGAAGAAGATGATGACATCGTCATGCGTGACTATTACACGGTAAAGGAAGTCCGTGAATTCATGGATGTAAAGACTAAAGACGATGAAGCGGTGATGGTCAATAATGAAAAGGCCGATGAAGATACTAAGGTGTATGAAAACTTCAGTATCAAATGGGGGCTGAAAGAGGAGTCAGCGTCATCGGAAGAAATAAATGATAACGAAGATACTGATAATGAAAACAGTGAGCCTGATCATGAATCATTACCGGATGAAGATGATGCGGATGATGAATCTGAGAGTACAGGCAGCCGTCTGACCGAGTCAGACAATAAGACCGAAGAAGTCAATAAGCTTGTGCGTTCGATAATCGTTAATGTGAACGGCAATGATATAAAACTTGAAGGCAAAAGCAGTTATGTTTATGTTGACGTGTTTGATCATATAGAGTTTGACTTAAAGACACCAAAGGGAACCAGACTGATAACGGATCTGAACGGTCGTCCCGCTCAGTATATGGAACCCATTTCTTCAGGTGACAGCATTGAGATCCGCTGGGAGAATTGATAAATGAGAATGATGAGCATTGCCAGCGGAAGCAGCGGCAATTCGATCTATGTAGGCAGTGATACCACACATATCCTTGTTGATGCAGGGATAAGCAAGAAACGCATAGAAGAGGGCCTTCGCACTCTTGATCTGTGCGGAGACGATATTAATGCACTTCTTATAACACATGAGCATAGTGATCATATCGGCGGTCTCGGGGTATTCCTCAGGAAGTATAATGTTCCGGTATATGCTACCGAAGGCACCATAGAAGCGATCAAGGCTTCAGGTGATACCAAGAAAGTAGACATGTCACTCTTTCATCCCATAAGAAATGATGAGCGTTTTACCATACGCGATATAGAGATCAATGCGATGAGTATATCTCATGACGCTGCGGATCCGGTCGCTTATCGTTTTAAAAACGAAGGAGTAAAGACAGCTGTTGTTACGGATCTTGGCGAATATAACGAAGTGATAGAACAGGCTCTTAAGGGGCTTTCCGCAGTATACATAGAAGCCAATCATGATATACGGATGCTTGAAACGGGGCCTTATCCATATCAGCTAAAGAAAAGAATACTCGGAAAAAGAGGACATCTTTCGAATGAAGCCTGCGGAAGGCTTTTATCCGATATACTCGGAGAGAAGATGCAGCATATATTCTTAAGCCACTTAAGTGCCGAGAACAATCTGCCGGAGCTTGCTTATGAATCGGTAAGGCTTGAGATAGAAATGGGCGATACGGATTTTCACGGTAATGATTTTCCTATAGATATATCACACCGTGACAGACCGGGAATGATAATAGAACTGTAATATATTCAAAGTACGGAGGAAACTATGAAGAAGACTATAATAACCGTTGTCGGAAAAGATACTGTAGGTATCATCGCCAAGGTATGCACTTATCTTGCGAATAACCGTATCAACATATGCGACATATCACAGACTATCGTTCAGGATTATTTTAACATGATGATGATCGTTGATCTTTCCGGGGCAGATAAACCTTTCGATACCGTATCCGATGAACTTGTGCAGATCGGTGAGGAGATAGGCGTGCAGGTTAAATGCCAGCGTGAAGAGATATTTGATTCCATGCACAGGATCTAAAATGATCAGCGGAGATATAACATGATAAATATAAGTGAAGTAGTAGAAACCAATAAAATGATCGAGAAGGAAAATCTTGATGTCCGCACTATAACGCTGGGCATAAGCCTTCTTGACTGCATAGATACGGATGTGGACAGACTCTGCGACAAGATCTATACAAAGATCGCTACTGTTGCAAAGGATCTTGTTAAGACAGGACAGGAAATAGAAAAAAAATATGCCATCCCCATCGTTAACAAGCGTATATCCGTGACTCCTATTGCACTCATCGGAGCTGCCGCATGCAAAGAGACCGGTGATTTTGTAAAGATCGCAAGGGCTCTTGATGATGCAGCAAAGAAAGTGGGCGTTAATTTCCTCGGAGGATATTCAGCTCTTGTTTCCAAAGGCATGACACATGCCGACGAGCTGCTTATAAGATCGATCCCCGAGGCTTTGAAAACAACAGACAGAGTCTGCAGTTCCATCAATCTGGGTTCAACCAAGACCGGTATCAATATGGATGCCGTGAGACTGATGGGCCAGATGGTTAAAGAAACTGCCGAGCTTACAAAGGAAAATGACTCACTTGGCTGTGCAAAGCTTGTAGTCTTCTGTAATGCTCCGGATGATAATCCGTTCATGGCAGGCGCTTTTCACGGAGTGACTGAAGCAGATGCCGTGATAAATGTTGGCGTAAGCGGCCCCGGTGTTGTAAAGACAGCACTTGAATCTGTCAGAGGCGAGAACTTTGAAGTGCTCTGCGAAACTATCAAGAAAACTGCTTTCAAGATCACGAGAGTCGGACAGCTTGTTGCAAAAGAAGCTTCCGAGATGCTTGGCGTTCCGTTTGGGATCATCGACCTTTCTCTGGCACCCACTCCGGCCATAGGCGATTCCGTGGCTGATATTCTCTGTGAGTGCGGACTTGAGATGGCAGGTGCTCCGGGAACTACTGCTGCCCTTGCAATGCTTAACGATCAGGTTAAGAAGGGCGGTATAATGGCGTCTTCATATGTAGGCGGCTTAAGCGGTGCATTTATTCCTGTCAGTGAGGACCAGGGAATGATAAACGCAGCTGCAGCGGGCGCGCTTACTATAGAGAAACTTGAAGCCATGACCTGTGTATGTTCGGTCGGACTTGATATGATAGCAATCCCCGGGGATACAAGTGCATCTACGATATCCGGAATAATCGCTGATGAGATGGCTATAGGAATGGTAAATCAGAAAACCACAGCCGTCAGGATAATACCTGCCGTTGGTAAAAAAGTCGGAGATAGCGTTGAATTCGGCGGCCTCCTTGGAAGGGCTCCCGTGATGCCGGTGAACAGTTACAGCTGTGAGGCCTTTATAAGCAGAAAAGGGCGCATACCTGCACCTGTACATAGTTTTAAAAACTGATATCTATATTACAACAAGACTTTTTCTGTATTCTGATATGAAGCCGCCTTTACGTGCGGCTTCTTTTTCATATAAGTCGGAAGCGAATATATCCTTCTTAAAGAGCTCAAAAGCTTTACCGTCAAGTATGGATGAAGCGTCAGCAGCTTTTGAGATAAAAGGCCTGTCGGAATTGTTCTTGATAGCTTTAAGCAGATCATCGGATGATTTTTTGAATCCGAGCGGCTTAAGATATGCACAGCGTTCATAATCGTTTATCAGTGTTCGTACATCATCTTTCTTTATACCGAGGATAAGATGGAGCATTGCTCTGCAGATATGAGTGTAAGCTATGTCCCGCGACTTAAGCTTTGTTGCAAAATCGGCAATGCTTTCGTATTCGGGCAGGTGTTTTAGCATCTTGTCGGAAAGATCGTCATAGATATCAAAATATTCAGAATACCCCTCCTCGCGACGGATCATCAGGGCATAGAATAACATCTGAGAGTAATCGATCATGGATAAAGGCCGCTTTTCTACAAGGGTATCTTTAAGTATCTCGAGACAGGACTCCGGAATATAATCAGTTAATTCTGACAGATCTCTGTCTTCGAGGATTATCTTTCTGATCGCGGCAGCGCTGGCACTTCCGTTTTGAGGAACAGTGTCCAGATAAGCAGCACCCTCACGTTTTAAAGTATACGCTTTAACATGATCACCCTTCAGAGCCTGCAGCGCTTTGAGATATTCGATCCCAAGTATGTCATTTGGAAGCGGCGGAATGGCACTTATCTCTGCCATGTCAGCACCTGCTCCGGCTTTCTGCCTGAGTATCTCAATATCACCGGTTTCGGAACCAAAGAGAAGCATATCAAGTACACCGGTATGTAAGAGCGCAGAAACCGCACCGGATGCAAAATACCCGGCGGAACCTGTCGCAAAAGGAACAGTGAGTTCAAGAACAAGATCGGCACCTTCCTTAAGCGCCATTTCGGTACGTGCATATTTATCAAACATGGCAGGTTCACCGCGTTGTACATGATCTCCGCTCATGATTATGATCACTTTATCTGCACCCAGTTCTTTCTTTGCATACTCAAGAAGCAGAGCATGACCGTTATGAAAAGGATTATATTCGGCAACTATGCCACATATTTTCATTTGGACGCCTCCAAAACTATTATGACAAAAAACGTTATTTTTGCTAAAATCGATATCGGTGATTTTGTGTATGTTAACATATGAGAGGATATTATGAAACATTATATAAAAACAGTTGCAGCCAAGGCTGTTTCTATCATATCTGTAACAACTATCTTACTTTCATCCGGTGATATAAGCGCTTTTGCTGCCGGTTCCCATGACGGGATCCTTGTTGACAGGGCTGAACATTCGGACCTGAATTTTAAAGATTATGAATACCGCCGTATGGATGAGGCTGAGTTTAAGGCCATCGTTGACGGTCTTGATACCCTTTGCGCTGATGAAGCCAATTCCGACCAGACTATAGAAGTCATCGTAAAAATGGAAGATTACTGTAATGAACTGCACAAGAACTACGGTATCGCCAATCTTTATTCCAATCTTTATGCGGATGATGACAAATATGACGATGAAGTAAAGTATTACAATGAGCTTTCGGATAATGTCTTCGACCAGGTAATGCAGAATTATAAACTCGTTGCCGAAAGCCCCTGTGCAGATGCTCTGAAGAAACATGTGGATGATGACGATGACTGGAATGAGATACTCGAATATGAGCCCATGACAGATGAGCAGAAGGAACTCTCCAAGAAGCAGACGGACTTAAGCCTTAAATATGATGATCTGAGTCTAAAAAAATATACGACAACTATTAACGGCAAGGACTATGATGCTGATTCCATCGAAGATGCTATCGCAAGCGGAACGATAGGATATGACGAATATCTTAACGGTCTGGCTGATGTTATCAAGCAGAGCAATCAGGAAAAAGCTGAATTATTTATAGAGCTTGTAGAAGTCAGAAACGAGTTAGCTAAGAGCTATGGTTATTCCAATTACACCGAATATGCATATGATAAGGTTTATGACAGGGATTATGATCCCGATCAGCTTGGCCGTTACAGAAAAAGCGTGATCGATAATATGGTACCCCTGGCTTCCGAGCTCAAGAATATCCTGCGAAATGATTATAAAGATGACACCGATGCGATGTTTAAGGAAAAGATCTCTGAGGATGAGTGCCTGCAGAAACTGAAGGATCATCTTCCTGAGATATCTAAAGATATGCTCGTTTCATATCAGTATATGATAGATCACGATCTGTATGATATATCGGTGAGTGATCATAAAGCCCCCGGTGGATTTACGACCGGTATAAACGGATATAATGCACCATTTTTGTATAACTGTGCCGATGGTACACTTTCCGATATGCAGACGCTTATCCATGAGTTCGGACATTATAATGAGATGTATTATCAGACAGCAGATACATGGTATTATGATGCATCTGACCTCGACCTTGCCGAGATACATTCACAGGGTCTTGAGCTCCTGTTTATGGATTACGGGGACGATATTTACGGCAAATATGCCGATGCCATGAAGGTTTACAGCCAGTTCAATCTGGCATATGCTGCTATAGAAGGCGTCAAGGAGGATGAATTCCAGCAGCTTGTATATGCGGATACGGACGGACTGACCGTAGATGAACTCAACGAGCTTTACTATCAGTGCTGCGAAAAGTACGGAGTACTTGATTCTTACAACAGCTATTACCTTGGAGATTACGGGTATCTTAATACCGATCAGCTCTATGAATGGGTTGATATACCTCATACCTTCCAGTCTCCTTTATATTATGTAAGTTATTCTGTATCCGTAGCTGCGGTTTATGAGCTGTTCCATGACATAATCACAGACAGAGATGCGGCTATTGATACTTATCTGAACCTTGTAAAAGAAGAATTCCAGGATGGATTTCAGGATACCCTGAGAGCAGCCGGTGTTAACAATCCTATCACGGTTCCCCGTTTTGATCTGTATGCGGATGATGTGCGTTCATCACTCGGACTTCAGGAGAAGGGGCATGCAGAGTATTCGGAAGATGATCTCGATAATTCTCTTGATAAAAAGTCCAGGTTTGATAATTCTGATGGTACTCCCCAGGATGATGAGGATGAAGACACTGATCAGTCCATTACCGATACAGAGGATGACGATGATATAGATGAATTCGGAAACACTCCGGATGATAATGATACAGACAATGACGATGCGGATGATGAAGACGAGGAGCTGCGTGCCGGAGTTGTGGTATTTTGCGTATTGATCGGATGTGGCGCCGTACTCATAATCCTCATCTTAGTTGTGATAATCATCGTTATAGCAAACGGTGATAAGAAAAAATTAAAAGAGTGGGAAGCCGCTCAAAAAGAGGTTGACAAAAAACAAGACGGAAGCGTATAATAGCGGAAGTGCGATTTTTAAGGACGGGAGGTGTTAAAAGATGTCTATTTGTCCCAAGAATAAATCATCCAAGGCTAGACGTGACAAGAGAAGAGCAAACTGGAAAATGGCTACTGTTAATCTTGTTAAGTGCAGCAAGTGCGGAGCTCTTATGATGCCGCATCGTGTATGCAAGGCCTGCGGTGCATATAACAAAAAAGAGATCATCGCTGTAGGCGAATAATCTTCTTTTTATGCCGTGATCATGATGAATTTCGGCGCGTCCGGTAACGGGCGCGCTTGTTTTTTTATGTCCTATTTATTATAATATTGAAGTTATTGCCATTACGAAATATAACGGAGATATGAGCATAAATGAATGAATACGAAGTGCTGAAAAGAGCCGTTGAGAAAGTCCTCAAAGTTTACAGTAAGGAGATTTCTGTAAGCGTGACTTTTGAGAAGGAGCTTGGAGCAGATTCAATAGATATAGCACAGATACTTAAATGTGCAGAGGAAGAGCTCGGTGTTACGACCGATATTTCCGGTGTTGACGGTATCATAACCGTTGGCGATGCACTTAAGGTGTTAAGAGAGGCAATGATGCGGGAAGGCAAAGATGAATGATCTGAAGAATTCCCCGGGTATCCTTGAAAAGAAGCTTGAATATACTTTCAGGAATACTTCGCTTTTGACAGAAGCATTGACTCACAGTTCGTTCACGCATGAACAGAAGATAAAGAAAATGCCGTGTAATGAACGGCTTGAATATCTTGGGGATGCAGTGCTCGAGCTTGTAAGTTCCGAATACATATTCTCAAATTATCCGGAACTGCCGGAAGGTAAGATGTCAACGCTCAGGGCTTCACTTGTTTGTGAAACGGCTCTTGCACAATCTGCAGGATGTTTGGGATTGGGCGATCTGCTTTTTCTCGGTAAAGGTGAGGAACTTGGCGGGGGACGGCAAAAGCCGTCTGTCACATCAGACGCCTTTGAAGCCTTGATCGGTGCACTTTACCTTGACGGAGGAATGGATACAGCCAAGGCTTTGATCTACAAATATGTACTGAATGATGTGCCTTCGCATCTGGCTATGCAGGATCCAAAGACCGCATTACAGGAAAAGGTGCAATCTGAAGGAAATACGCATCATATTGAATACAGACTCATAAGCGAGACCGGACCTGAACATGATAAAGAATTTCTGGTTGAGCTTTACATAGATAACGAAAAGATTTCAGAAGGAAAAGGCCGGAACAGAAAGACCGCCGAGAAAATGGCGGCGGCCGCTGCGCTGGAGAGTAGATAAATGTATTTAAAAAGTATAGAAGTTCATGGTTTCAAATCATTTGCCAATAAGATACGCTTTGAATTTCATGAGGGTATCACGGCCATAGTCGGACCTAACGGTTCCGGTAAATCAAACGTTGCCGACGCCGTAAGATGGGTTCTTGGCGAACAGAGAATAAAACAGCTCAGAGGGGCATCCATGCAGGATGTCATCTTTTCGGGTACAGAGACTCGTCCTGCCATGGGTTATGCTTCTGTGTCCATCACACTCGACAATTCCGATCATTCACTTCAGACCGAATATGATGAGGTAACCGTTACCAGAAAGCTTTTCCGTTCAGGTGAAAGCGAATATCTCCTTAACGGCAATGTATGCCGTCTTAAGGATGTGAATGAACTCTTTTATGATACAGGTATAGGTAAGGAAGGCTATTCCATAATCGGACAGGGCCAGATAGACAGGATCCTTTCCGGCAAGCCTGAGGAGCGCCGAGAGCTTTTTGATGAAGCTGCCGGAATAGTTAAGTTTAAAAAGCGCAAGGATACTACATTAAAGAAACTCGAAAATGCGGAGCAGAACCGTATCAGGGTAAATGATATCCTTTCAGAGCTTGAGAGGACTATCGGTCCTCTTGAGAAACAGTCCGAAAAGGCAAGAGAATTCCTTAAATACAGAGAAGAATTAAAGAAGCTGGATGTAAATTTCTTCCTGCTTGAGAGCGAGCGCAAGGAAGATGTAAAAAAGCAGACAGACGAAAAGCTTGAGATCGCCAACAGAGATCTCAATAACGAAAAAGAAAACTTTGAAAAAGTCCGTGCTGAATATGATGAGATCGTAAAGAATCTTGCTGATATCGACACTGAAATCGAAGAAACAAGAAATTCCTTAAGCAGTACAGGATCGGCAAGACTTAAACTCCAAGGTGAGATAAATGTCTTCCAGGAGCAGATTCATTCTTCAGAAACAGCGATCGAGCATTTCCGCAAGCGTATCGAGACGCTGAATACCGAGATCACTGATCGCGAGAAAGAGATCGAGGAAACCGGTAAGGGAAAAGAAAATGCTGATGCCGATACAGATGCCATCAAGCAGGAGCGTGATAAGGAAAAAGCCGCTCTTGATCTTATCCAGGCTGCTATCGAAGAGCTCAACCAAAAGATCGAGCACAACAAATCAGAGATCATCAATATTCTTAATGAGCGTACCGAGACGCGTTCCAAAAAGGAACGTTATGACACTATGCTCGAAAATACCAGGGTGCGCAAGGCCGAGCTCGCTTCCCGTCTTATTTCGGCAAAGTCTAACGAAGAGGAACAAAACAGTATCATAGCAAGCCTTCAGGACGAGTTTGATCGAATAAATAAAGAACTCGAGGAACTGAACTTCAATCAGAAGAAGGCAGAGGAACGTCTGGACGAGATACATGATGAGCTCTCAGCCAAAGATAAGGAACTCCGTGATACACAGGTCATCTACCACGAGGACAAGAGCCGTCTTGATGCCATTTCAAACATTACCGAGCGTTACGAAGGATACGGCGGATCGGTTAAAGCTGTAATGGATAAGAAGGAAAAGGATGGTATCTCAGGGATAATCGGTGTTGTTGCCGATATCATCAAAACTGAAAAGAAATACGAGATTGCAATAGAAACAGCTCTCGGCGGAAATATCCAGAATATTGTTACGGAAGATGAAGAGACAGCGAAGAAAATGATCACCTATCTGAAGGAGATCAAAGGTGGCAGAGCCACATTTCTTCCTCTTACATCCATAAAGGATCCGGAAAAATTCAAGAATCCGGATTCACTCAATGAAGTAGGTGCTATAGGCCTTGCTGACAGCATAGTTGTTACCGAGGAAAAATACAGCGATGTAGCCAAGAGTATGCTTGGTCGTATCCTTGTGGTAGACAACATGGATAATGCGCTCGCCATAGCACGAAAATACCGCTACGGTATCAGAATGGTAACACTTGACGGAGAGCTTCTTGTTCCCGGTGGTGCAATAAGCGGTGGTCGATTTAAGAATAATTCCAATCTTCTCGGCAGAAGACGTGAGATGGAAGAACTCGATGCCAAAGTAAAAGCATCACTTAAGAAGATAGACGGTATACTTTCAGAGATCGAAACTATCAAGAACGAGAGAAACCGCCTGCGTGTCGAGAATGAGGATATAAAGACCAAGATAAACGCTCAGTTCATTAAGATGAATACTGCAAAACTGAATGTCCAGAAGGCTCAGGAAAAGATCGACGAGACCAAGAAGGGCGTTGACGGTCTTAACAATGAGCAGGAAGAGATCGAGAAGCAGGTTATCGATATCAAAGAAAACGAAAAGACTCTTGATGAATATTTAAAGGATTCCCAGATCAGGGAAGATGAATTAACCAAGGAGATCGAAGGCCTTCAGGAACAGCTCGAAGTAAAGCGTGAAGATGAGCTTACTCAGAACGCAAAAGTAACCGAGAAGGAAGTCGAACTTGAAAAAGCTCTGCAGAAGCAGGAATTCGAACAGTCGAATTTTGACCGTATAACTGCAGAACTTGAAGCCAGAAAGAAAGAGAAGGCTGAAGCTGAAGCTTCCATAAAAGAAGCGGAAGAGAACATTTCCGACAGACAGCAAAATATCGAGGAAGTTAAGAAGACTATCGAAGCCTCCTATACTACAGAGAATGATATACAGCAGAAGTTTACCGACCTTACCGAAAAGAGAGAAGCTCTTGCCGAGAAGAACAAGGGTTTTATGGACAGACGTGAAGCCATAAGCAACAGGATGAATGACCTGGATAAGGAAGTTTACCGTCTCTCCGATCAGAAGAAACGTATAGTCGAAGAACTTGAGTCTCTCGCAAATTATATGTGGGCTGAATATGAACTTACGATGAGAGATGCCGAGGAACTCAAAGATCCTGAACTTACAGATCTGCAGACCATAAGACAGGACAAGGATGCCCTGAAGGATGCGATCAAGAAACTCGGTGATGTCAATGTGGGCGCCATCAAGGAATATCAGGAGCAGAACGAAAGATATACATTCTTAAAGACTCAGCATGATGATCTGATAAAAGCAGCCGATGAGCTTAAGGGTATAATCGAAGAACTTGATAATCAGATGCGTTCCATCTTCACTGAAAAGTTTGAAGAGATAGGCAAGGAATTTGATAAGGTATTCAAGGTAATGTTCGGGGGCGGTAAGGTTTCACTCAGTCTCCAGGAAGATGCGGATATCCTTGAAGCCGGTGTACTTATCAACGCAGAACCGCCCGGAAAGAAACTGCAGAACATGATGCAGCTCTCCGGTGGTGAGAAGGCTCTTACTGCTATAGCTTTGCTCTTTGCAATACAGAACTTAAAGCCTTCACCTTTCTGTCTGCTTGATGAGATAGAGGCTGCTCTTGATGAAAGTAACGTCGGCCGTTATGCAGGCTACCTGCACAAACTTACCGAACATACACAGTTTATCGTCATCACGCACAGACGAGGAACTATGGAAAAGGCAGACAGACTCTACGGTATCACGATGCAGGAGAAGGGTATTTCAACACTCGTATCTGTCAACCTTATTGATGAACAGCTTGAGAATTAGGAATAATACATAATGGCTTGGTTTTCAAAATTATTTAAGAAAAAAGAAGATAATACTGAAGAGAACAAAGTATCAGAGCTTGAAAGTTCAGAAGCTTTAGAGTCAGAAACAGAAGCTTCTGAAACGGAAGTTGCAAATACTGAAGTTTCGGATAATGAATCATCCGATAATGATGTATCTGCTCCTGAATCTACAGTTGCTGAGGTTACGGAAGCGTTAGCCAAAGCCCCTGAAAGCCCTGAAAAGGATCCTTCAGAATCTGCAGAAACAGAAGTTTCAGATTCCGGATCCGGATCTGAGGTTTCCCGGTCTGAAGATACTGAAGCTGAAAAAGAAGAAGAAAAAGCAGAAGAAGAGAAACCCGCTAAAAAGCCGGGTTTCTTTGCACGTCTTAAGCAGGGACTTAAGAAGTCTCGTGATAATTTCGTTTACAATCTTGATATAGTCTTTAATGGCGCTGAAGAAATCGATGATGATTTTTATGACAGTCTTGAAGAGATCATGATCATGGGTGATATCGGAGTCGAAACTTCGACGATGATCCTTGATAATCTCAAGAAACATGTAAAGGAACAGAAGATCGTAAAACCCCCTGAATGCAGAGAGCTGCTTATTGAGGATATCAAAGCGGCGATGGCACTTCCGGAGGATGCATATAAACTTGAAACAGACAAGAGCATAGTGTTCGTGACAGGTGTAAACGGAGTAGGAAAAACTACTTCGATAGGAAAACTTGCCGCATCCTTTAAGGCTGAAGGAAAGAGCGTTATGCTTGCTGCTGCAGATACTTTCAGAGCCGCGGCCGGTGAACAGCTTAAGATCTGGTCAGACCGGGCAGGCGTTCCAATTATTGGAGGAAGGGAAGGGGCAGATCCTTCCAGTGTGCTCTTTGATGCCGTTCAGGCAGCAAAAGCCCGGGGCACAGACATCCTTCTTGTGGATACAGCAGGACGACTCAACAATAAAAAGAATCTCATGAACGAGCTTGCTAAGATGAACAAAGTCATCGACAGGGAATATCCCGAAGCTCACAGAGAGAATCTGATCGTCCTTGATGCCACCACAGGACAGAATGCGTTAAGACAGGCTGAAGATTTTAACGAGGTTAGCTCTCTTACCGGTATCGTACTTACAAAGATGGACGGTACTGCAAAGGGAGGCATCGCTATTGCCATACAGGCTAAACTGCACATACCCGTAAAATATATTGGAGTAGGCGAACATATTGAGGATCTTCAGAAGTTTGATCCTGATTCATATGTAAGAGCACTGTTTGACAGAAGTGATGATGGTGAAGACGAAGAAATAAAGGAGCAGGAATAAAATGAGTGAGAAGATGCTTACACTTGAAAAATTTGAGGAAGCCTCAGAGCGAGTTAAGGAAGTCACACTTGAGACCAAGCTTATATATAGTGAATATCTTTCAAATCTTACAGGCAACAAGGTTTATCTGAAACCCGAAAATATGCAGTTTACCGGGGCATACAAGGTTAGAGGAGCTTATTACAAATCAAGCACACTTACGGAAGAGGAAAGATCACACGGTGTGATCACCGCATCTGCCGGAAACCATGCCCAGGGTGTTGCCTATGCAGCAAAGAAAAAAGGCATGAAAGCAACTATCGTTATGCCTACCACAACACCGCTTATAAAGGTTAACCGTACAAAGAGCTTCGGCGCTGAGGTCGTTCTTTGGGGCGATGTTTATGATGAGGCATGCGCAAAAGCTTATGAGATAGCCAAGGAAAAGAAGCTTACTTTCATCCATCCTTTCGATGATCTGACTGTTGCAACAGGTCAGGGTACCATCGCTATGGAGATAATCAAGGAACTTCCTCTTGTAGATGTCATCCTTGTTCCCATCGGAGGTGGCGGACTGGCATGCGGTGTTTCAACTCTTGCCAAGCTCTTAAAGCCCAATATCAAAGTGATAGGTGTAGAACCTGCCGGAGCTGCCTGCATGAAGGCTTCATTAAAGGAAGGACATGTTGTTACTCTTGATTCTGTAGATACTATCGCTGACGGTACAGCGGTTAAGACCCCCGGAAGCAAGATATTCCCTTATATCCAGCAGAATATCGATGATATCATCACCGTAGAAGATGAGGATCTTATCGTATCCTTCCTTGATATGGTCGAGAATCATAAGATGATAGTTGAGAATTCAGGACTTCTTACCGTTGCAGCACTTAAGCAGCTCGATATCAGAGGAAAGAAGATCGTTTCTATCCTGTCCGGCGGTAATATGGATGTCATCACAATGTCATCTGTTGTTCAGCAGGGACTCATTTTCCGTAACAGGATATTTACTGTTTCTGTACTTCTTCCGGATAAGCCGGGTGAACTGCAGAGGGTTGCAGGTGTAATTGCTGAAAAGAACGGAAACGTTATCAAGCTTGAACACAATCAGTTTGTTACTACAAACAGAAAATCTGCTGTTGAGCTCCGCATAACGATCGAAGCTTTCGGTACAGAACACAAGGAACTGATACTTTCAGCTCTTGAGACCACAGGATTCAAACCGAAGGTTGTAAGGACACTTATCTGATCGGTTTTTGTGCAATGTGCTGATTTACAGCGGATGTTTTTAGGTATATTCTTACTCATGTTGATGCAAAAACATCAGTTTACCTTTTACTAGGAGGAAATTATGAAAAAGAGATTTTTGTCACTTATGCTTGCTGCTGTGACTGCAGTTTCAATGTGCGGATGTACTTCCGAGCCGGCTGCTCCTGTTCAGACAGATGATGCAGCCCAGCAGGATACCGGAAGTGAAGTAAGCGAAGAAAATGAGGAAATTGCTCCCAAGAAGGATGCAAGCGCTGTAAAGATCGGTGCAATTCTTGTCGGTGATGAGAACGAAGGCTATACATATGCTCATATCGATGGCATAAAGAAAGCTGCTGCCGCAGTAGGTATACCTGAAGAAAACATCATCTGGAAGTATTCAATACCCGAGGATGAGAGCTGCTATGATGCCGCTATCGATCTGGTCGATCAGGGCTGCACAGCTATCTTCTCGAACAGCTACGGCCATCAGTCATTTATGCAGCAGGCTGCAGGAGAGGAGCCTGATGTACAGTTCGTTGCAATGACCGGTGATACTGCTGCAATGAGCGGCCTGGCTAATTTCTCAAACGCTTTTACAAATGTATATGAAGCAAGATATGTTTCAGGTATCGTTGCAGGCATGAAGATCAAAGAGCTTGTTGACGATGGCAAGATCGCTGCAGAAAACATGGATAGCGACGGCAATGTAAAGATAGGCTATGTTGGTGCTTATCCTTATGCAGAGGTTGTTTCCGGATATACTGCGTTCTATCTCGGAGCCAAGTCAGTTTATGAAAAGGTTTCAATGGAAGTCATCTACACCAATTCATGGTTTGATATCGCAGCTGAAGGCGAGGCTGCAAATTCACTTATGTCCGACGGATGTGTCATCATCGGTCAGCACGCTGATTCAACAGGTGCACCTACTGCGGTCCAGGCAGCACTTGATTCAGGAAAAGTTGCTTATTCAGTAGGTTATAACGTTGATATGTTAAATGTAGCTCCTACAGCTGCTCTCACATCTGCTACAAATAACTGGTCAGTTTATTATACTGAGGCTTTCAATGCAGTTCTTGCAGGAGAGAAGATACCTACAGACTGGTCAAAGGGCTATGCTGACGGCGCAGTTGCCATCACAACACTTGGTCCTTCATGTGCTGAGGGGACTCAGGAGGCTGTTGATTCTGCGATCGCAGCTATTAAGGATGGAAGCCTTCATGTATTTGATACTTCCAAGTTTACTGTAGGCGGTCAGCCTGTCACAACCGCAATGGTAGATATGGACGGCGATTTTGAAAACGATGATGAGGAAGCTGTTTCAGACGGTTACTTCCATGAATCAGAACTTAGAGCTGCTCCTTCATTCTATCTTAGAATAGACGGCATTACTGAGCTTATCAGTGAATAATTGAAACATTGACGGACAGCCGGGAAGATTTTCCCGGCTGTATTTTACTATTTTAGGGTGTTTATGAGTTCTACAGCATTAAGTATAAAGAATTTAAGTAAATACTTCGGCAGCGTATGTGCAAACGATCATGTTAGCCTTGATATATACAAGGGTGAGATCCTTGCGCTGCTTGGCGAGAACGGCAGCGGCAAAACATCACTCATGAATATGCTTTCCGGTATTTATTTCCCTGATGAGGGACAGATATTTGCAGACGGTAAGGAAGTCTGCATAAGATCACCCAAAGATGCATATGCACTGGGCATAGGCATGGTTCATCAGCATTTTAAACTTGTAGACGTGTTTTCGGCTTCAGAGAATCTTATCCTTGGAATAGATCCTTCCAAGCCTCTCGATCGTAAGAAGATTAATCAGGAACTTAAGACCATATGCGACAGATATGGTTTCGAAATAGATCCGGACAAAAAAGTATATGACATGAGCGTTTCCGAAAAACAAACGCTCGAGATAATAAAAACCTTATATAGGGGTGCTAATGTACTGATACTTGATGAGCCTACGGCGGTTCTTACTCCTCAGGAAACAGAACGTCTCTTTTCCGTGATCAAAAACATGAAAAAAGACGGAAAAACCGTTATCATCATCACTCACAAGCTTCACGAGGTGCTTGAGATAAGCGACAGGGTAGCTATCCTCAGAAAAGGCGCGTACGTAGGCTGCATTGAAACCGCCAAAGCTGACGAGAGCAAGCTTACGGAAATGATGATGGGTGAGAAAGTTACTCTTAATATAGAACGCCCTGAAATAAAAGACAAAAAGCTCAGATTGTCGGTAAAAGACCTGTGCTGCAAGGATGCAGAAGGCAGGGATCATCTTAAAAATATTTCTTTTGATCTGTACAGCGGTGAGATATTCGGGATTGCCGGAATCTCAGGCTGCGGACAGAAGGAACTTCTCGAAGCGATCGCAGGGCTTCAGCCTGCTGTTTCAGGATCCAGCATAAAGTATTTCCGTGATTCCGAAGATGAAGCAACGGAACTGATAGGAAAAACACCCAGAGCAATACGAAATATGGGCGTTCATCTTTCTTTTGTCCCGGAAGACAGACTCGGTATGGGTCTTGTAGGTTCCATGGGTATGACAGATAATATGATGCTCAAGGATTATGACTCAGGCAAGCTGTTCTTTACAAACAGAAGGAAACCGGGCGAACTTGCTGCAAGGATAAAGAAAGAGCTTGATGTGGTGACACCCGGTCTGCAGACTCCTGTAAGAAGGCTTTCAGGAGGTAATGTTCAGAAAGTCCTTGTGGGACGTGAAATATCGGCTGACCCTACAGTGCTTATGACCGCATATGCCGTGCGCGGACTGGATATTAACACCTCTTATACAATATACAAGCTTTTGAATGAACAGAAGAAAAAGGGAACTGCGATAATATTCGTTGGTGAAGATCTGGATGTGATGCTTGAACTCTGTGACCGAATACTTGTGCTTAATGCAGGTAAATGTGCAGGCATCACAGACGGACGAAAAATAACAAAAGAGGAGATCGGACTTATGATGACCGGTTCGGAAAGGAAGCAGGATGAGCACTGAAATAAAGACAGAAAAGGCTCCTTTTGTCCGGGTTGTCAAACAGGAAGGGATGCCTTTTTCAAAACGCGTAGTAGTTCGCATCTGTTTTGTATTGATCGCGCTTGTTGTCTGCGGTTTTCTTATAAATGCGATCACATCTTATGATCCTGTCAGTGTATATACGATCATGTTTGAAGGTGCTTTTGGAAATGCCAGACGTACATGGGCAACAGTCCGTGAGATGATGATGCTTGCGCTGATCGCCATAGGACTTGCACCTGCATTCAAGATGAAATTCTGGAATATTGGTGCTGAAGGTCAGATCCTTATCGGAGGTATCATTTCAGCCGGATGTATGATATATCTTTCCGCATGTCCGGCTCACGTACTGCTTCCCCTCATGTTTGTTTTAAGTGCTGCAGGCGGAGCTGCATGGGCTTTGCTTCCTGCCATTTTCAAAGCCAGATTCAATACAAACGAAACACTGTTCACACTTATGATGAACTATGTTGCCATACAGCTTACATCTTTCTTCGTGGCACATTGGGAAAATCCTAAGGGGTCAAATACTGTCGGTATAATTAATTCGGCAAATCAGGCCGGATGGTTTCCTGAAGTATTTGGACAGAAATATTTCATTAACGTCGCACTTACTCTTGTTTTTGCAATCTTTATGTTCATTTATCTCAGATATACAAAACACGGTTTTGAGATAAGTGTGGTAGGAAATTCCGAGAATACTGCAAGATATGCCGGAATGAATGTCAGCCGCATCATGATAAGGACAATGCTTCTTTCCGGAGCTATATGCGGAATTGCAGGTTTCATGGCTGTCAGCGGAGCTTCACATACGATCTCAACTTCAACGGCCGGCGGCAGAGGTTTTACTGCAATAATAGTAGCCTGGCTTGCCAAGTTTGATTCCGCTACAATGCTTCTTATTTCGCTGTTGATCGCTTTCTTAAACAGCGGCGCTACAGAGATCGCTTCGAAATGTAAGCTGAACGATTATGCTTCCGATATGATAATCGGTATCATTCTTTTCTTTATACTGGCAAGTGAATTCTTTATCAATTACAGACTGGTATTCAGAAAGAAAGAAAAGGGAGGTGTCTGATGCAGAGTCTGATAAGTCTTTTCCAGGCAGCGGTTGTATTTGGTACTGTTATAATGTTTGGATGCATAGGTGAGATCATCACTGAAAAGGCCGGCAATCTTAATCTCGGAGTCCCCGGTATTATGTATCTGGGCGGCATTGCTTCACTTGCAAGTGTATTCATATACGAAGGCAGCACAAAAGATCCTTCTCCTGTAGTATGTGTTTTGCTTGCATTAGTTTCATCATTTGCAGCATCAGCTTTAGGCGGTCTTGTATATGCCTTTTTGACAATTACATTAAAAGCAAACCAGAATGTTACCGGTCTTACGCTTACAATATTCGGTTCCGGAGTGGCAAACTTTTTCGGAGGCTCCCTCAATACTCTTGCTGGGAGATTTGAACAGGTAGCTGTTCCTGTGACAAGTGCGGCATTCAGAAAAACTTCGATGCTTTCCGGCATACCGGTTATCGGTAAATTATTCTTCTCGTATGGTTTCATGGTTTATCTCGCGATAATAATTGCAGTACTTACACATTTCTTTATGAATCATACAAGACGCGGACTGAATCTGCGGACTGTCGGTGAAAATCCTGCTGCGGCAGATGCTGCAGGCATTAATGTTAACAGGAACAAATATCTTGCAATATGCATAGGTGCCGGGATATCGGGATTTGGCGGTGCATATTATGTAATGGATTATATTAAGGGAACGTGGGCTAATGACGGATCGATCGAGAATCTCGGCTGGCTTGCGGTTGCTCTTGTTATCTTCACTACTTGGAAGAGTAAAAATGCCATCTGGGGCGCTTATCTCTTCGGAATACTGTTTTGGATGTTCCTTTATATCCCCGGACTTACCAGAAGCTCTCAGGAGCTGTTCAAGATGCTTCCTTATGCGGTGACAGTCATAGTACTTATAATCACCAGCCTTAAGAACAGCAGGGATAAACAGCCCCCTGCAGCACTTGGACTTCCATATTTCAGGGAAGAAAGATAGAATGAAATGATCCAATAAAGATCTGACATATTACTGAGGGAAAAATGAGACTTATTATTCTTTTTATTGCGATCCTCGTTGCATTTATTATGGCGATAGTGATGATCGTCAATCCGGAAGCATACAGGAATTTTATCAGGAATAATCCTGCGACAGATCCCAGTGGCAAGTGGAGCGATGCTTCAGATTCAAAGATCCGTACGGCAGCTGTGATCTCTATTGTCATATTGATCGCTTTATGCTTCCTTATCCTGAAAATGATGGGAATTATATAATAGATAATTATAAAAGAATAAAGAGCTAATATATCATAGAGTGAGTGAAAAATGAAATTAATTATTCTTTTAATCGCATGTATCTTTTATTTAATATGTGCTATATTGATGATCATCAATCCGAAAATATACAAGACTTTATTCAGTAATAATCCTCTGATAGATCCCCATGACAAGTTGAACGATTCTTCAGATTCAAGTCTCCGTATAGCAGGGGTGAGCAGTATTATCATAGTTCTTGTTTTGATTTTCTTTTTCCTGCGATTGATGGGAATCATATAATTTAATAAAGGCTGTGTGATCGCCTTTATTGTTGATTTTATCTTATTCGAAAAGAGGTACGTATGAAACTGCTTGAAGAGCGTATAAGTAAAGACGGACTTGTTAAAGAAGGCAATGTGCTTAAGGTTGATTCTTTTTTGAATCATCAGATGGACATTGAACTTTTCAATGAGATGGGTAAGGAATTCAAAAGATTGTTCGGAGACCGCCCGATAAACAAGATCCTTACGATAGAAGCTTCCGGAATTGCTATCGCTGCCATAGCAGCGCAGTATTTTGATGTGCCTGTGGTATTTGCTAAGAAATCTCAGTCGATCAATCTGGATGGAAGCGTATATTCAACGAAGATAGAATCTTTCACTCATAAGAAGATCTATGATGTTATAGTATCCAAGAAATACCTGTCACCGGAGGATCACGTTCTTGTCATTGATGATTTCCTTGCTAACGGGTGTGCGATAAACGGCCTTATCGAACTGATAAATGAAGCCGGCGCAACGATCGAAGGTGTTGGGATCGCTATCGAAAAAGGGTTCCAGAATGGTGGTCAGAAGCTCAGAGAGCAGGGGATAAACCTGCATTCTCTGGCCATAATAGATAAAATGGATCCTGTCGAAGGCAGTATCACCTTCAGACAGGAATAAAGAACATCCGAATTACATTAACCTGAAGACACCGAATACTTTTCCGAGTATTACACAGCTGTCTACAATGATAGGCTCCATTGTGTCATTTTCAGGCTGAAGTCGGATGTGACCGTTCTCTTTATAGAAAGTCTTTACCGTTGCCGAATCCTCGATCATGGCAACAACAATATCACCATTCTCGGCGGTATTGCACTGTTTCACAAATACCATATCACCGTCAAAGATGCCGGCATTGATCATACTTTCACCTTTAACATTCAATATGAAACATTCAGAGTTGGGCGTTATCGAAGCGGGCAGAGGGAAATAGCTTTCGATATTCTCTGTCGCAAGGATAGGCGCACCTGCTGCAACTCTGCCTACAACCGGGATCGAAGCAAGTTCTTCGCGCTTCATCATCTGATACTGATCATCAATTATCTCTATAGCTCTTGTCTTTGTAGGATCTCTGTGAATATAACCCTTGCGTTCAAGTGTGGCAAGGTGGGCATGTACGGAGGATGTGGATTTCAGATCAACTCCTGCACAGATATCACGCACAGTAGGGGGATAGCTCTTTCTCATTGTCCAGTCTTTGATAAAATCATAGATTTCCTGCTGTTTGGCAGATAATTTTTCCTGATCCATATAAGTCTCCTTAGAATGATTAGAATAAGAACATATGTACTCTTGTTTAAACTATAGCATATGAGTTTGAAAAAAGCAAACATATTTTCAGAACAAATTTTCCGAACATATTTTCGAAAAAGTACTTGACATAAAAACAGATGTTCGGTAAACTACAAACATAAACATTTGTTCGGTACCTTTTGGGAGGATAAAGATATGATAAACAGAGGAAGATATATGAAGAGAAGCGATTATTTAAACAGAAGACAGAGGAACGGTCATTCTCAGGCCGTTGCAAGGACCATGCCCCACAGAAGACGCTACTCATATATACAGAGCAGTTTTATCTTAAGGATGATTCTCACACTTGCCGCTGTGATAGCTACTGCACTCATAATAGCCGGTTTTTTTGGAGGGAAGGCTGATGCAGGAGTGTCTGAGGGTGCTGATTTTTACAAGTATTATACATCTGTTATGATAAAGCCCGGTGATACACTCACTGCACTTGCACTTGAATATAATGAACCCAGGGTTAAATCTGATAACGAATATATCGATGAAGTCTGCAAGATAAACGGTATAGATGAAGATAAGATAACATCCGGAAAAACACTTGTTCTTCCGTATTATTCCAGAGAAGCTAAGGACTGAACTTTCAACCTTTTCTCAATTTTACCATATTTGCGGCTTTTCGTTTCTGATCTTCGTCCATATTTGCATAATGCTTTCTTGTGGTATTCACATCCTTATGGCCCAGAACACTGGCGACAAGATAAATATCACCGCTTTCTTTATAGAGCTCTGTACCATAGGTCGAACGCAGCTTATGTGGAGTGATCTTCTTTAATGTTGTAACATATGAAGCATATTTTTTTACAAGATTTTCAACGGCTCTGACAGATATACGCTTATCCTGCATAGAGAGGAATAGGGCATTTTCGTTACCGGGTTTCGGGATCACTTTCATACGCTCATCCATGTATTCCATAAGAGCTTCTTCAACTTCTTCACCAAAATATACGGTTGCCTCATTGCCGCCTTTGCGGGTGATCTTTATGGCATCATTGTCAAAATCCACATCCTCAAGATTGAGACCCACACATTCGGAAACTCGGATACCGGTTCCAAGCAGAAGAGTTATAAGAGCAAGATCACGTATCTTGTTCTTTTTGTGATAAGTCTGCTCGTGTTTTGAACTCTGTGAATCACCGTTCTCTATGATATCAAGGAGTTTTGCAGATTCATCCGGATCAAGTCTTATGATATTTTTGTCATGTATCTTGGGAACGTGAACTATAGAGGCCGGATTGGTCTTTATAAGTTCCGATTCATAAAAATAATTATAGAAACTCCTGAGAGAGGAGAGTTTACGCTTCTTGCCGCATTCATCATTTATATGCTCGCGGCCTTCTTCATCTTCATAATACTCAAGGTAGCTCAAATATCTCTCGATATCGAATTTCTTTATCTTATCGAGTATCTCCATAGGTATCTTGCGGAGACTGTCATACGGCTTTTCAAGGATAAGCTTATTGATGTAATTGAAAAAGATATCCATATCATAAGCATATGCTACAAGCGTTCTTGAACTGGCACCGCGCTGAGCCATTCCCACAAAAAAGACGGCGCAAAAAGCCGGCAGCTTCTGTTCAAGTTCTGCCAGTTTCTTTTTGTTCTTTATTTCAATTTTTTTATGATAAGTCAGTTCCGCAGACATATACACCTCGTTGACATAAAAATTTTACCATTAACTATTTTTATTGGCAAGATAAGTGTGTTATACTGATTAATCATAATTCACCGGGGGAATCCTTCATGAAATTCAATAATGATAATAAATATCTGAACTGGGGCATAACTGCATTTCTTACTGCAGCTGCCATAATCTTATTCGGCTTTCTTCTTTTTAATCTGAAGGGAGTTGTAGACCTGATAGGGAAGTTCTTTAAGATCATATCTCCGATAATAAACGGTTTTGTAATTGCTTATCTTCTTATTCCGCTGGTTAACAGAGTAGAAAAGTTCATACTTGCCGAAAAAAGACAGAAAAAGCTTTTCCGTGACAAAAAAACAGGAAAAGAAATGGATGAAAAAGGCAAAAAACGTGTATACAAAAATATCAGGGTCATATCCATCTGTACTGTATACATATGCGTGATAATAATCCTTTACCTGTTTTTCTCATTGGTGATTCCCGAGATTATTGACAGTATAGAAAACATCGCAAAACAATTCCCTCAGTACCGCGATAATCTGCTTAACTGGATCAGGGAATTGCTTGTGAAATATCCGAGACTTGAAACAGAACTGAACAGATTCCTCACAGAATATAATGACCAGATAAATAACTGGATCTCCGAAAATGTGATAGGTCGTGCGCAGGAATGGGCTGTAGGTTTATCTACAGGTGTTATTTCATTCATAAAAGCGCTGTTCAATATCATCCTCGGAATGCTTATATCTATCTATATCATAAACAGTAAGGAACTTTTCCTGGGACGAGGCAAGAAGATCATCTACGCATTTTTGAAGAAAGAAAATGCCAATGCATTTATCCACAATCTCAGATTCACTAATAAAACATTTCTCGGATTCTTTGGCGGTAAGATAGTTGATTCTTTGATCATCGGAATACTGTGCTTTATACTTACGACCCTTATAGGAACCCCTTATGCGGCGCTTATTTCACTGATAGTCGGCGTAACGAATGTTATACCGTATTTCGGACCGTTTATCGGAGCAATTCCCAGCGCTTTTCTGATATTGATGGTCGATCCGAAGCAGGCACTGTACTTTATCATTATGATACTTATACTGCAGCAGGTTGACGGAAATATCATAGGACCCGCAATACTCGGCCAATCCACAGGATTATCTGCTTTCTGGGTAATATTTGCGATAACATTCTTCGGAGGTCTCTGGGGGCCTGTTGGAATGCTTGTAGGCGTTCCGTTATTTGCGATAATTTACGCATGGATCCGTACGGCTGTTACAGCCAGGCTCGAAAACAAAAATCTGCCTCAAGATACACGTAAATATATTCAGGTCGATTATATTGATGAAAATGACCGGTTTGTCAGACTGCCTAAGGCAGAAGTTGATAAGATCGTTTCTAAAAAAGGATTCAAAGATATTCTCAAAAAGAAAAAATCCAATGAAGATAATGATGATGAGGATATTGATATCTAATTGATTATTTGATCAAATCGGATGGATTTTTAACAGATATCTGTGTGCAGGGGACTGTATAAAGCTATATACAACTCTTCGCAAAACGAAAGTTTTACGAAGAGTTATTGTCCTTGAACAGGTATATAATATACATCCAGATCCACATCTCCGGATATCCCCGGTATGCTCCCGTAACCTTTTTGCCATAATATATACGGTCTTGCTTTATAATTTGTTTTTGATGTGTAATTTGCAAGCCATAATGTATAATTTTCTTCCATGGTCCATACAGTATCTAATTTGGATATGCTCGAATACATCATGGCCTGATATCCATGGGATTCACATACATCTTTGAATACTGTATAAAGATTCCTTAAATCCTTCAGATTCATTCCGTAATCCTGTATCTGCGACCAGTGCTCCCAATCAAATGCTACCGGAAAATCAAGTGCGGCACCGTTCAGGTCACTCAGCATCTGTTCGGTATGTATACGCATGAGCTCGGCATCATAATCAGCTGTACTGATATACACACCGCGTTTTAATCCCACAGCACCCGCACTCTCAAAATTGTATACAAAACAGGGATCAAGCGAATAATCTTTGCCGGTAATACCCATACGCATTATCACAAATTCGCATCCGGCAGCGCTGACAGCATTAAAATCAATATTTCCCTGCCATTTGGAGACATCTATACCTGTCATGGTATTTTCATTTTTATAGCAGGAAATAAAATCCGCAAATGACATCCTGGGCACATTATCGGGTGTTTTAGGTATAGCAGTTCCCGGAGCAAGCACGTGTACAGAGATCGACGCACTCGAAGAATTACCGGCATCATCGGTCACAACAGCTTCGAGAGGATAATCCCCCACCGTATTAGTGTCAAGTATGCCATTCCATGATAAACTAACATCTCTGTCATTATCATCAATATATCCGATGCATTTTACGGGATCATAAACATCACCGGCATGTATATATGCATTTTTCTTTATGCTTACAAAAATAGGAGCCGTTGTATCATTCGCTATAGGTTCAGGTGTAGCAGTCGGTACGTCTGTAGGCGTCGGAGACGGCGTGGGTGTTACAGTCGGCGTAGGAGTTGCCGCAGGAGTTACTGTTGGTGAAGGAGACGGAGTCGGTGTGACTGTAGCAGTTGGCTCAGGGGTCGCTGTCGCTGCAACGGTTAAAACCGCAGATCCGCTGGTGCTTTCAGCTGCTTCAGAAGCATTGACCGGATCGTTTACGGAAAGATTGACCGTTTCAGTTTCGCTGACCGCCCCAGTCTGAGTATCTTCGTTTTTGCCGCTGCATGCACTAAGCAAAAGCATTGAAGCAACAGCGATCGTCATGATTTTTTTGTTATGTGTATTGAGCATATTTTATCTTCTGTGTCGTACAAGTATCTCAGCCCTCATTTTCTGAAAGATCTCGTTTACCGCATAATCTTCGTCAGCGCCATGATATCTGATAAGTCTTGTACCGTCTGATTTGTTTTTGTAAACGGTAAATAAGCCGTCTTCATCTTTATATATGCCGAAGGCTTTGGGACCTCTGTAATCTTCGCCTATATGGAAATGTGCAGCTTCAAGAGGAATGTGTCGTCTTCTACAGAAATCTAATAATTCTTCGATAGTCTGCGGTGCATCAGAAGCCGTCGCAACAGCTTTGTTAGGAGCGCCGCAGTTTGGACATTCGCTTAAGTTTTCGGACAGCATACTTCCGCAGTATTCACATCTTATTTCCATGATAGTCCTCCGTGATATACATCATATCCGGCATCTCAGATTTATTCATCTTCATCCTCCGGATAATCCTCCCCAAACGACGAATCTTCATCAACTTCATCATTCCCGTTCAGATATGCCATAGCCAACTCTTTCCCTTTTTTTAAAGAATAATTCCCTTTCGCTTTACCTTCGTATGTCTTTTCAATGGGATCATACACATATTCATTTATTTCCACACCATCAAATTCAACTTCAAACTTTTCCCGGCTGATCAAACCTAATGCAGGAAGTTTTTTCTCAAATATTTCTTTGTATCTATCTTCATCTAATTCAATTTCAGCATCGTATTCTTCTATTGTAGAAACAAAATCATCAAAATCGTAGGCGTCACAAAAAAAATCATCAAAATCCCAACTGACAAAATTTTTATAGTCTTCTATATCGAAATCCCCTCCGGATATTTTGAACAATTTCTTGAACTTTTTAAATGGTAATTTTTCCATGAAATCTTTTTCCCATGCCTCATCTGCATCTCGCTCGAAGGAGGAAGTTATTCTCAGTTTTCCACCTTCCAAGGTACACTTGAAATTTAAATAGCCAGGCAGGCGTCCATCAAACCAAGGCCCTGATATTTTTGCTACAAACTTCGCGTTGGGTGCAGATTCTGCCATCTCTCTGAACAACCCGACATCATTAAGCTCACAATAGCTTCCATGAGGTCCGCATGCTTTGATTTTCACCTCTCCATCAACAGTAAAAGCCGCTACCAGCTCATCTGTAACCTTTTCCAAACCTACTCCACTCTCAACAAGATTCCCATTAATATGGATCCAGTCAAAATATGCATCCCGATCACCATTTTCTCTATAATGAGCAAATATCTCAATCATCTTTTTGATATCTGCCTGTTCCGCAATAAGTGTCAGTTCCAGGTGAAAACTTCTATGGGTTCCGCGGATTTTGTCATCAATTTTATCAATCTCATCTATTACATCATCGATATTTTGCACCTGATCAATATAGTCATCCAATCCATATGCATGAAAATCAGTAACTACTTCATTAAAGTCCTCTTCTGCTACCATACTTTCCCGCATCCGCTCCCAAAATTCTTTTCTGGTCCATTTACATTTACTTTCTATAACATTGCGTAGTTTCTCTCCGACAAAATCATATATTTTTGAGCTATAATCTATATTTTTATCGGAAGAAATTTCATAATTTTCACAATCGCCGCAAGACTCATCAGACCAAAAATACGCAACAAGCCCTTCATAGGAAATCTCAGGGTATTTCTTCTTTAATGATGATAATGTATCTTTAAGAGCATGCTCACCATAACCATTTTCTACAATCACCCCGTCGTTTATCGTAATATCCAAAGGATGCAGGTCGATATATATTCTAGCATCTTCCTTTTTAACGCTAGCCGGAAAACAACCTGATACAACTGAATAATCTTCCTCATCTTCATGAAATTCTGCTAAATAAGCATATTCTTTTTCTGCTTCATCCAAGGCTTTATTCCAAGCTTCTTTAAAAATTCTTTCAAATACCAAAGCAACCTCATCCATTTTCTCTTTAGGACAATAAATGTAAACTCCTGAAAATCCTTCTACATAAGATTTTACGATTATATTACTGATAGTCATTTTCTTGTCCTCCTGTTTATATTTTTAGCCTTGATAATCATCAAGATTTTTTCCTTGCCTTTTGGCTATTTTAATCAGCTCCTCATCAGAGGCCTTTCGGATATCTGATGCCTCCATAATCGCTCCTCCGAATCCACCTCCCCAAAATGCCCCAAGGGATTCGTTTTCCATATCATTTCTGAGTTTGTCTACATCAATAGATCTATTATTTCCATACATATTCGGCACCTCCTCATTCGCTATTATTTTGTGTTTTCTTACCATCAGAAACAACTCCGATAATGTCGCTCTGGTCTCTTAACCAAATATCTACACCATCACCATAGATTTCCGTGCTAACTTTTTCGGATTTTATATTTCGGTTTCAATTGACATCTTACTTCCATCCTTAGTCTTTTTTACACGTATCTGCTGAGGGATATTCTCCATTAATTCTTCTCTGTGGCTTATGATTCCCACAAGCTTGCCGGTGCCAGACAGATTAATAAGGATATCCATTGCATTTTCAATAGACTTACGATCTAATGTTCCGAATCCCTCATCAACAAACAGTGCATCCATCTGAACACCTCCCAAGTTCATCGAAACGGTGTCAGATAATCCCAATGCAAGGCTTAGCGAAGCCTTAAAACTCTCTCCGCCGGACAGGTTGCCAACAGGTCGTCTGTGTCCGGTTGTGTTATCAAGGACTTCCAGATCAAGGAATGTATTGCTCTTCTTTCCAAGTGAGTCTTCCTGACGATACAATTCATACTGACCGTCACTCATAGGTAAAAGTCGTCTATTTGCTGCTGCAATGATTCCATCGAAACCCGCTGCCTGAATATACTGTTCAAGCGTGATCTTTCCTTTACCGGTCGTGCCTTTTACAAGATTGTATAATATGGTGCATATACCGTTTTCTTTTCTCGCTTTTTTCAATTCAGATTCCTGTGATGAAATCTTCTCAAGCTTTTCCGCATTTCCTTTAAGCCTGTTTTTTATGGTATTGCTTACCTCGCGTTTTTTCGATACTACTTCATTCTGTGAATCGCACTTTTCCTTCAACTTGTCAACATCAATAAGTTTGCGACCCTTAGCATCTTTCTCAGCATCTTCCAGCTGCCTCTTATTCGTAGTTACTTCCTGCTTATATTTGCTGATCCCATCATCAGCCTCCGCGATTTCTTCCTCTGTAAGAATAAATCCAAGCATCTCTTCAACAGAGTCAAATTGATGCTTCTTTACTGCCACTTCAAGCTTCTGCTTTCTTTCTTCTTCCTCTTTATTCTCTTTAGTCAGAGACTTCTCCAGCGTATCTAACGCGGACTTTTCCGATGCAAGAGTTTTTTCTGCCTTTTTGCTCTCTTCATCGGATTTCTCTATTCTGTCCAGAATACTCTTTTTCTTTGTCAGGGCTTTATCTCTCTCAGCCTCTGCGATTTCCCAGCTATCATAGCTCAGCTTTGACAGTGTTTTCAGTACCGCTTCTTTTTCTGCCTTGGCTTTCTCCGTATTCTGTTTCCTTTTTGAGAACTCCTCCTTATCTCGTGTTAATGTCTCAGTTTTTCTGCATTGCGCATCTTCAATATCCTTTTCCGCTTTTGTAAGAGCTTTACTTTCTTTCTCCAAAGCATTCTGTTGCTTGGTATTCTCTTTGATTTTGTCTTTTACGATACCCTGCGCATCATCTATTTCCTTTATCAGATCATCTAATCCTTTACCGGTGACCTCTATGCCCAGCAGTTTATCCTCCAAGCAATCAAGAATATCCACTCGCAGCCGGTCTTCGTATTCTTCAAGCGAAGTTTTTGCTGTCTCAGCAGCAGTATTCGCATTAGACTTCTTAGTTTGAAGAGTATCTTCCTTGTCTTTTAATTCTTTGAATGCCTCCTCGGTAATCGCCTCACCCGGAATCTTTGCAAGCTCTGGATGATGTATTGACCCGCAAACAGGACATTTCTGACCTTCTTCCAGACCCTCAGCCAATATTCCCGCACGACAGTCATCAAGAATCCTCTCGGCTTCTATTCTTTCTTTATTTGCCTTTTCATAAGCATCAAATGCATCTTTATAAGCTTTCTGCTTTTTTTCCAAGTCCTTCTTTTTAGTTTCCCGTTCAGGCACTTTTTCTTCAATAATCACATCTATGCTATCCAGCAGATCTTGATACTTCTCACATAAAGATTTAATTTCCGTCAGTTTTTCCGGAGTACCCTTAAGCGCCTTGATAGTTTCCTTAAGTTGCTTAATCTCATCCTTAAGAGCTTTCTCTCTTTCATCTAATGCCTTCTCTTCATCCGCGAATCCCTCCGCGTCTTCTACCAGCTTCTCGATTTCACCGACCAGTTCATCTCTTTGCTGATACTTTATCTCTTCTTCCTCAATCTTATCTATCAGTTTTTGAAGTTTATCTGCTTCTGGTTGCTCTTTCTTTGCTTTTGTCAATGTTTCTTTAGCTTCATCTGCTTTATCTGATGCTGTTTTTACAGCTTCTTTTTTCTCTTCTATCTGAGATTCAATTCCCTTTACAGATGTCTCTTTTTCTTTCCACGACAAATAAACAGGATTAACCTCTCTGGTTGCCAGTTTCTGTCTGGACAGCAGAGCCTCCTTGTCATCTATTTCTTTCTTCTTTTCCTTTAGTTCCTTCTCTTTTTCTTTAAGTCCTTCAAGTTTTGTAATGAATCCGTTGTTCGTTTCGGCAGTCACAAGGGCTTCTTTGCTCTTGTCGTACTCTTTTTCAACAGCCTTAAGCTCAGAATCCGCACCTTCAAGTTTTTCTTTATCTGAATCGATCACAGACTTTAACATATCGATGATTTCTTCTAGATTCCATGCACTTCCGGATCTCTTTGCGCGAGATTGAAGATCAGATAACTGCTCAGCCAGTTCATCGTCCGCATCCACTGACACATCAGCAAAATACTGCACAATGCTGTCCTCTGTTTTCGCTTTTAACTTATAGCTGGCATCCATGCGGTCTTTCAACCGATATTCAATATTGTTGTATCCGCTTGTCTGAAAGATGGTTCGCAGTATCTTCGTTCTGTCATCGGTCTTGGCATTAAGCAATGCCCAAAACTCTCCCTGTGCTATCATGGCAATCTGCTTAAATTGCTTTTCATCGATATGCAGGAGCTCTTTTACAGCTTCATTAACCTGTGTTTTTCCCTCTATTGGCGTACTATCCCCTGAATAGAAGATCGCTTTCTCTTTGATCGGTGTTACTCCCGTACCACGCTGTTTCTTTCGCTCGTACTCAGGTCTTCTCCAAACATGATAGTCTCTGCCCTGATGCGTAAAGTAAAAATCAACATAGGTCTCTGTCGATTCTTTTGCATATTCACTTCTGAGGTTTTTTGTATCTCTGAATCTTCCGCTGGTTTCACCATACAATGCAAAACAGATAGCATCGAAAATGGTTGTCTTTCCTGCTCCCGTATCTCCTGATATCAAAAACAAGCCTTTGTCCTCAAACTGAGAAAACTCTATTGCAGGCATCTCTCCGGCATATGGTCCAAATGCGCTCATGATCAATTTAATCGGCTTCATGTAATACACCTGCCTCTCTCGCCACGGTTCTCATAACATCCATTTCCTCTTCACTAATTTCGCGACTATACATTTGTCTGTAAAAGTCGCTGATCAATTCAGCAAATGATCTGTTCTCGGCGATCTTGGAAATATCTACCTGCTCTATTTCTCTTGTATGAGAATTGTCATAATCTATCTTTACCGTGTTCGGATATACCTGCTGGAATATTCCCATAGCATCGCTTACAATTTCCTCATCAGTAAGTGTTGCATAGATAAAATCCTCTGGTGCGGTAACGCTTGCTTTATCTAAAAGGTCTTTTATCTTTCCCTTTAAATGTCTCATATTCCTCATAGGCTTGATCGGTATAAGTTCAATCTCAACCTTACCTTTACCGCTAACTGTAATCAGAGATACTGATTTTTCATTATTTACTTCACTGAGCGAATATTTGAGAGGTGAGCCTGAGGTCGAGTAGACAGGGGGATTGCTCCCTCTGCCCCTCACAGAATTCCGGACATGCAGATTTCCCGCATCCGGCTCTTTACGAGACTCATTCCTC